>NZ_JAAMNL010000001.1:404927-604283 GCF_011066015.1 Bacillus sp. EKM206B | reverse complement strand
TCCCCATAAAAAATCCCCTCCATTGCAGACAGATCAGTATGCTTTCTTTTTTCTGTCTGCTATGAGGGGATCATATCAATATGAGCTGGGCTCTTCTTTCTTTAACGAAACAAAAGAACAGCTAATATCCCTAGATTAATTATTCCTAAAAGGAAGGAAACGACCGCTATCCCTTTGTTTTTCTGCATAAAATAAAGACCGTTTATAACCAAGATACAGCTGATCAAAGCATCAAATAATCGGAGAGCCATAACGTTAAAATCAACTTCCGACTCAAAAAAGCTAAATATCGATACTGCTATTAAAAAGATTACTGATACTGTGATATAAATCAACCAGTCCCTAGATGCATTGCTCTTTTCAGTTTCTTTTTGAATACTGTTCATGAGTTGTTCAAAACCACCTTATAACAATATTTCCTAAATCTTATAATATGCGCCTAATCATTTTCAATGCATCGTTATAATGATAAAAAAGAGGGGTATTTCTTCCCCCCCTCCTTAATTATCCGCAAATTAATTTTATTGCTTTGCTTTTTGAGTTGTGCTTGATAATAACACAAACTGTTCCGCAACCAATACCAATTGCTAGGTTGATGGCCGCAATTCTTAAGCAAGAAAGAGCACAAGAGCCTCCATTTGCTATATCATATAACCAAGATACAGCCGCTCTGCAGCTCATCATAGTTGATGCTTTTGTTTCTTCCGCAGAATCTTTTGAATCCTTTAAGTACTCTTCTACAGAAACTTCTGTTCCATTATCCAGTTTGACTTTTCCGCCTTCTGTTAAGTTTACATCTTCGACAACTTTACCGGATTGTTTTATTTGTAAATTAAGAAGTTTTTCTGATTCATCAAATATAATGTAAGTTTCAATGGTATCGAATATTTGTTCAGTTTTCAGATCAACAAAATATTGTGCTGATGTTAATCCAGACTCCATATCATCAACAGGAATTGTTACCACAGCCATGCCTTCTTTTACATTTACAATCTCTTCATTTTGTTCATTTGAAAGTCCAAAGAAGCTGTTTTTTGGTTTTTTCACCAACTTGTTTTGTTTGAATTCCTTTGAGGCATAGACAATTTCTTTTGCTTTTTGTTGATCTTCTAATGGTCCCGATGACTCAGGAACCCCTGATTGGCATGACGTACAATTTGTTTTTGCTTTCCCTAAAACATTTGAATTAGCTTTAACACTAGTATTAAAAGAAAAAATCGTTACTAATGTAAGTGTGAAAGCCATTAACAGTGAAAAAAAGCCTTTCTTACCCATCAAATACCTCCCCCTTTTCCATATTTTAGGTGATCACATGAAGATTGTAACTTATTCCCAATTTTAAATCAACAAAAAAACAGATAATTCTATTAAATTTTCAAAAATGTCTCTTTTAAAATAAGCGGACTTTATTTTCACTGTCAAAAAACTGTCTATATGCACTTTCTTTTCGTTCGTAAATACAATCATAGAAAACCCATACATCAGGTGAAATTGCTGAGACATCGGCGTCGGTTTCAAAACAAAAGATCGCAAAAGATAAAATAACACGGATCAAATTGATCATTTCTTACTTTTGTATCACATTTCGTCTGTTTCTTCATTGCCCCATGGTAAGATCTTGTTGATCCATTTAAACAAAAGGATATGAATATGAAAGTATTGGAAGCCAAAAACACTGCTATCAGAGGCAGATAAACGGGCAAAAGAATACAAAGAATTAAGAAGCCAGATGGTCAATCTTAAAAAAGCCTTCAAAGCCGTAGCTGACTTAGATGACAGTGAGTTTTCCGGAAAAGGCGCTGACAACATCAAAGTATTTTATCAAGATCACGCTGATGTGGCTGACAATTGGATTGATCTAATTGATATGAAAATTGCTTTTTTGACAAGCATTTCAGGCGCTTTAGAGGACGCCAGCTTGTCTGACGCATACATAGAAGAATCTTGCTGGAACACGAGCTGGCTAACGCCTGCACCAAGTCAAAATCCATTATGTCTGAACAGAAGAAAGCGTTGAAAAGTATCCTGCTTGATATCAATGATATTCTTCCGCTTGAATTGTTCTCGACAGAAGACTTCAAAGACGAACTTGCAGATGCAGAGGACAAACGTAAAAAAACAGTCGATAAATTAGGAAGCGTGGACGAAGCACTTGTTACTTCAATGTTCATTTCTCTGGCGATTGTCTGATAACCCATCCCATCATTTAGGTGAAGATCAACAACTTTTTTCTTAAAGTGAATATCATAAGTTTTACGTATTTTCCCCATAAAAAATCCCCTCCATTGCAGACAGATCAGTATGCTTTCTTTTTTCTGTCTGCTATGAGGGGATCATATCAGAAAACCGGGGTTTGTTTTTTTATCGGTCATTCACGAGGATATAAGCGGCTTTAACGGGTCCGTGGACGCCGACAACCAAATCCATTTCGATATCGGCCGAGTTGCTCGGTCCAGTAATATAGTTGATGCAGGAAGGAACGGTGACGCCGTCTCTGATCTGCTGTTTCAGTATATCGCTGGCCTGTGTCATTCTCGGCACAATGGAAGATTTCGGGATGATTGCGATATAGGTGGTCGGAAGCAGGCTGACAGAACGGCCGGCATGCTCTGACGCATACAAAACGACGGTGGCTGATTCCGCAAGCGTGATCTCGCTGAATGTGATGCCCACATTCGCTTGTTCCGCTTTTTCAATATTTTTCGCTCCTTGTTCCGCGTCCCATTCCCAAACGGGAATCCCTTCATCCGGCCACTCTTCTGTCATAAGGGTCTGCAAGCCGTACGTTTCAAAGCGGCTGTCCTTCGGAATGATGACAGGCCCTCCTTCAAAGCGGTTCACCTGCGTGCGCAAAGCGTCGTAAAGCCCGGCTGCATCCGTTTCGATCAGTTCGGTATGAATGTTGACGCAGTGGTCTTTGAGCATCGTGACAAGATCGTCTTCCGTACAGCCCGCATGCGTTTGATATTGAGGCTGATACTTCCATCCAGGCAGGGACACGCCTGATTTCCTGCGCTCTCTGCCCAGACTTTCGGCGATCCGGTTTAAAAAGGATTCCTGATGTGTAACCGTCCCTTTCATCATCATTCTTCCCCCTTTTGTTTTTCCCGGTCTTTAAACCAATCTCTGAATCTCGATTTATGCGGCGCCGGGAAGTCCCGTATTGCCGTCCATTCTTTTAACGGCCCCGGCCCTTTTGATATTTTGTCATCTTCCGTAAACGGCGTCATGGCGGCAGGCGCCCATTTCGATCCCATTTTATAAAGGGACGGGGATGATGAGCCGAGCCCGAAGGCTTTCATCGCCAGTTTTTCGCTGATCGGCGCTTTGCCCTCTTTTTCCACGATGTTCTGCCGATGCTTGAGCAGCAGCTCGTGCAGCGGAATTTTAACGGGACATGCTTCCGTACAGGCCGCGCATAAGGAAGATGCGTACGGGAGCTCCTTGTATTCGTCATATCCGCCCAGAAGAGGCGATAAGACGGCGCCGATCGGACCCGAATAGATGGACCCGTACGAGTGTCCGCCGACATGCCGGTACACGGGACAGACGTTGATGCAGGCGGCGCAGCGAATACATTGCAGCACCGATTGGAATTCCGTGCCGAGTATGCGGGAACGCCCGTTGTCCACAACCACGAGGTGGAATTCCTCAGGCCCGTCAGCTTCTCCTTGCTGACGAGGTCCCGTCAGCGCCGTAATGTAACTTGTAAGCCGCTGGCCGACCGCGCTTCTCGTCAGCATGCTGACAAGCACTTCAAACTCAGAAAATGACGGAACGATCCGCTCCATTCCCATCACGGTGATCTGCGTCTTCGGCAGCGCGGACACAAGGCGGCCGTTTCCTTCGTTCGTCACGAGACTGACCGAACCGGTATCCGCGATCGCAAAGTTGCAGCCTGTAATGCCGACATCCGCTTCGAGAAATTTTTTCCGGAGAACGCTGCGCGCGTGCATGACGAGCTCTTCCGGTTTTTCCGTCTGTTTGTATTCGAGTCTCTCTTTAAACACGTCACGGATCTGCTCTTTGTTTTTGTGAAGAGCGGGAGCAACGATATGTGACGGCGGATCGTGATCGTCAATCTGGAGAATGTATTCGCCGAGATCCGTTTCTGTGACTTCACAGCCCTCTTCCTCAAGCACTTCGTTCATATTGATTTCTTCTGTCACCATGGATTTGGATTTTACAATTTTTTTGGCGTTTTTCTGCCGGATGACATCGCGGATATAGGAGGACGCTTCTTCCGCCGTTTCAGCGAAAAAGACGTGTCCGCCTCTGTTGGCGACATTTTCGGCGAGCTGTTCCAAATAGAAATCAAGATTGTCCAGCACATGCTGTCTGATTTCTTCCGCATGGGAACGCCAATCCTCCCAGTTTCCCAATTCTTCGGCCGCCTGAAGCCTTCTTGTCCTGAGCCGTTCCTGAGCTCCGGAGACGGCTCCTCTCATAAACTCATTATCTATTCCTTCTGATACCCGCTCTTTAAAAGCGGCGGTACCGATTTTCATCGCCATGATTTTCCCCCCTTGTTGTTTCTCGTGTTATCTGCTGTTCAGCACTTCGGCGATGTGCATGACTCTGACGTTTTTATCCTTACGGTCAAGACGCCCGCCGATATTCATCAGACAGCCGCAATCCGCTCCGATCAGCACCTCGGCCTCCGTGTCTTCCACGCAGGCGACCTTCTCATCCACCATTTGTTCAGAGATTTGCGCCATTTTCACAGAAAACGTTCCTCCGAATCCGCAGCATTGGTGTTTTCCGGGAAGCGTGGTCAGCTCGAGCCCCTTGACATGGCGCAAAAGCTTCATCGGCTCCTCCGACACGCCGAGCAGCCTCGTCATGTGGCACGATGTATGGACGGTCGCTTTTTTATGCAGCACCGCCCCGACATCCTCCACCCCGAGAACGTTGACGATAAAATCCGTTAACTCATATGTTTTGTCCGCAAGCTGCTGCGCTTTTGCCGCCCACTTCGGATCGTCCTGAAACAGATGCGGATATTCACGGAACATCGTCGTACAGGAACCTGACGGACTGACAACGTACTCCGCTTCTTCAAACGCGGCAATCATCCGCTTCATCGCTTTTTTCGCATCCGTCACATACCCGCTGTTGTATGCGGGCTGCCCGCAGCAAATCTGCCCCTCGGGAAAATCCACCTCACAGCCGAGCCGTTCCAGCACTTCAACCGTCGCCTTTCCGACATTGGTCTGGAACATATCCACAAGGCACGTGACAAATAATGAGACTTTCATGATGAACCCCTCTTTCATCCTCAATATGTGATCCGGTCATCTGATGACCTGTTTTTGGGAAAGCTCTATGAATATCCTACACTATTCTGAATATGGATTGGAAGGTTTTTCTGAAAAATCCTTTCGCCCGATGCGCCGAAGGGGACAAAAAAAGAGAAGCCCGAAAGCTCCTCATGCTGCTCTACCCCCCGTTTTCCAGCAGACGTCCCAGTTTTTGCACACCCTCTTTTATCGCAGCTTTACCGGCATAACTGAACGACAGGCGAAGATATTCCGCACCGTCTTCCTGATGCAGAAAAAAATATTTTCCGGGGACATAGGAAACGCCGTGAGACAGAGCCTGCGCCAGCAGTGCGGATGTATCCGCCCCAGGCGCTTTCACCCATACAAAGTAACCGCCTTCAGGCACGTGCCAGGATGCGGATTCCGGAAGATATCGCGCTAATGCGGCGAGCAAAACGTCACGTTTGCTTCGATATGCTTCCCGCAAGGCGGCGAGCCGTTCTTCCACATTCGTTTGTTCCAGATAGACGGCGGTCACCGCTTGGGAAAACGGGTGGCCTAAGTCTTTTTTTAACCATGACAATGCCGTGATGAATGCGGCGTCCCCTGCAATCCAGCCGATCCTCATACCCGGGGCGATGACTTTTGATAATGAACCGGCGTACAGCACCCGGCCGTTTTGATCCATGGCTTTCAAGGGCGGCGGAATATCGGTGAATCCGAGCTCGCCGTATGCATCATCCTCCAAGATGAGAAAATCATACGCTTCGGCAAGCTGAAGCAGGCGGGTTCTCCGCTTCGCTGACATTACGGTTCCCGCAGGATTCTGAAAAGCGGGTATCGTGTAGAGAAGACGGGGAAGCAGAAGCCCTTTTCGTTTTCTTTCCTCAAGCATGAACGCTAATGTTTCTGTTTGCAGGCCCTCTTGATCTGTCGGAATGCTCATGATATGCGGTGTGTAATTTTTAAAAATCTCGAGCGCTTCCATGTAGACCGGAGCTTCAACGGCAGCGGCGGTTTGTTCATCGAGGAAAACCCGTGCAGCCAGATCTATCGCCTGACAGGCGCCTGACGTCACGAGCAGCTCATCGTCCCGACAGTGAATGCCGCGGATGGCTACCCGTTCTTGAATCTGCTTTTTTAAAACGGCCGTCCTCGGGCTTCCCATATAATGCAGCGGCAGATCGCGCTCCTCATCCAGAAGGCGGGCGGCGGCTTCTTTCAGCTCCTTATCAGGAACGAGAGCGGGATCGGGATAGCCGGAATGCAGGGGGATGCACGCTTTCGGAACTGCCGGCATCCATTCCCCGGGAGGATCGTTTGTCAGAGCTTTCTTTACATGATCAGAAAAAAAAGATTCGGCCTGCATGTGATGTTATCCCCTTTCACAAGTCAGCTTCTATACATTTTCTTCAAAATAAGCCCCCAGCACGTCTTCCACATTCGTCAGGTGCGCCGTCATCGCGGCTTCCGCTTCATCCGCGTCTTTGGCGGCGACGGCGCTGTAAATGCGTTCATGCTCTTCATACAATCGCTGCACGCTCGTTCGTTTAGAAAACAGCCAAATTTTTCTCGTTTCTCTCATTGTTTCCAAAAGGAGCGCGGAGACATGATTCATGAGATGCTTGAGCAGCCCGTTTTGTGATGCTTCCGCCAGCGCCATGTGAAAGGAGAAATCCGCTTTTTCGCCCAATTCTTCGTCTCCGTCAATGTCTTTCATCTCCAGGAGAGCTTGGCGGATTTTTTGTAAATCGTCTTCGGTGCGTTTTTCAGCGGCCATGGCAGCGACGCCGAGTTCAAGCAGCTTTCTGACTTCGAGCAGCTGTTTGACGTCCTCTTTTTTCATCAAGAGGGCGGAAGAAAGCGGCTGGGAAACATGAGACGGCTCAAATTCTCTTATGTATGTGCCTTCTCCCTGCTTCATGTCGACGAGCCCCATCGCTTTCAAAGCCGACAGCGCTTCTCTGACCGCCGAGCGGCTGACCTGAAAACTCTCAGAAAGCGCCTGAACGGAATCAAGCTTTTCCCCCGGCTTAAGCTCGCCCGCTTTTATCTTCTCCAGCAATGCGTCAGCGACTTCCTCGTAGATTTTTTTCGTTTTAATTTGTTTATATTTCAACGCGATCACCCCGTCACTTGTGAATCTTGATGTTTATCGTCTATTATACTTCTTTTTTCGCACCGCCGACAGGTTCAGACAATTTGTTCAAGAAAAGTATTGTACTTTCAAAACTTTCAAAATATAATGCTAATTAACCCGGTCATCAGATGACCTTATCATAAAAAGTAATCGCTTACATGACATAAGGAGGGGTTTTTTAGGGATGCAATGGACACAGGGGTACGCTCCTTTAGGGGGAAATTTGCTTTTATCGGCAGCTTGCGCGCTCGTTCCGATTATCTTCTTTTTTTGGGCGCTTGCGGTGAAACGGATGAAGGGGTACATAGCGGGGCTTTTAACGTTAGCCGTTTCACTTTTAATCGCCGTATTTGTTTACGGCATGCCGGCGGAAAAAGCGGTGATGTCCGCTTCTCAGGGAGCGGTGTACGGGCTGCTTCCGATCGGCTGGATTATCGTCACATCGGTCTTTCTGTATAAAATCACCGTAAAAACGGGACAGTTTGAGATTATCCGGAGTTCGGTGCTCTCAATTACAGATGACCGGCGTTTGCAGGCGCTGCTCATCGCCTTTTCATTCGGGGCGTTTTTAGAAGGCGCCGCCGGTTTCGGCGCTCCCGTCGCGATCTCGGCCGCTTTGCTCGTCGGACTTGGTTTTCAGCCGCTGTATGCGGCGGGAATTTGCCTGATTGCCAATACGGCGCCCGTTGCCTTCGGCGCGATCGGCATTCCGATTACCGCCGTCGAAGGTCCGACCGGGATACCGGCAATGGAAATTTCTCAAATGGTCGGCCGGCAGCTTCCGTTTTTATCCGTCTTTATTCCGCTGTACTTAATCATTTTGATGAGCGGGTTTAAAAAGGCTTTTGAGATATGGCCGGCCATTCTTGTTTCCGGCGTCTCCTTTGCGGCCGTGCAGTACGCAAGCTCGAATTTTTTAGGGCCTGAGCTTCCGGATGTGCTGTCGGCGCTTGTTTCCATGGCCGCGCTCGCTCTGTTTTTGAAATTTTGGAAACCGAAAACGGCCTTTCGTTTCGCGGCAGAACGGGAATCAGCAGCGGCCGCTGACCGGGCGCCGATCAAGTACGGGGGCGCCGCGGTGTTTAAAGCGTGGTCTCCTTTCCTTCTTCTGACGGCCATGATATCCGTTTGGGGGATTCCCGGCGTGAAGGCTGCCTTAACCGGTCATTACGAAGGAACGTCAATGTGGCTTTCCTGGCTGAATGCAGCCGGGCGTGCATTGACCTTCACGCCTCCCGTCCCATTTGTAAATCAGCAGATTCTTCAGGCGGACGGCACGCCGATTGAAGCCGTGTACAAACTTGAGCTTTTCGGTTCAGCGGGGACGGCGATTCTGATTGCCGCCGTCATCTCCAAGTTCGCCCTCGGCATGTCGTGGAAGACATGGGGCGAAGCGTTTATAGAAACGGTGAAAGAGTTAACGCTTCCGGTCGTGACCATTGTTTCTGTTGTCGGCTTTGCTTATGTGACGAATGCTTCCGGCATGAGCACGACACTCGGTCTTGCGCTTGCCATGACGGGCGCGATGTTTACCTTTTTTTCGCCGGTGCTCGGCTGGCTCGGCGTATTTATTACCGGCTCTGATACGTCGGCCAATCTGTTGTTCGGCGGATTGCAAAAGGTGACGGCGCTCTCTGTCGGGATGGACCCGGTTCTCTCCGTTGCCGCCAATTCATCAGGCGGTGTCACCGGAAAAATGATTTCTCCGCAATCCATTGCGGTTGCCTGTGCCGCTGTCGGTCTGGCTGGCAAGGAGGCCGACCTTTTCCGCTTTACGATTAAGCACAGTCTGTTTTTGCTTCTGCTCGTCTGTCTCATTACATTTTTACAGCATCATCTGTTTTCATGGATGATCCCGTAACACGGAGAACCTCCCCGGGGTTTGGCTCGGGGAGGTTTCAGCTGTACCGTTTTCTCGCCGATGACGGCGGAATATTTAATTGGTCACGGTATTTGGCGACGGTGCGCCTTGAGATTCGGATGTCATATTGTTCATGCAGCAGATCGGCAAGCTTTTGATCTGAAAAAGGTTTCTTTTTATCTTCTTTACCGACCAATGCCTCCAGATGCGCTTTTACGGCATAATTGGAGGCGCCGCCGTCCCCCGACGATTCAGCTTTCGCCGAGAAAAATGTTTTCATTTCATACAGTCCGTACGGCGTCTGAACGTACTTCCCTTTGATGGCCCGGCTGATCGTTGATTCGTGGAGCTCCAGCGTTTCCGCCACCTCTCTTAAGGTCAGCGGCTGCATTCCGCTTTTTCCTGTGAGAAAAAAGGATTCCTGCCGTTCAGTCAGGACGCCGATAATTCTCGTGATCGTTTGTTTTCTTTGCGACAAAGCCCGGTTCAGCCAGCGCCATTCCTGATATTTTGCCGACAAATAATTTTTCGTGTCACGGCACCCGGCAGCTGACAGCAGCGGCTGATAATGGGTATGAAGCTGGATATCAGGAAACGAACGGCTGTTGAGCCGCGCTTGAATGATGCCGTTTTTCACTGTGATAAAAATATCCGGTTCCACGTAAAAACCCGGCTCCTCATGCGCATAACGGAGCCCCGGCCTCGGATCAAGCGCGCTGATCATGTCAGCGATGTCCTGAATGTCTTTAAGCGGAATGCCCGTTTTCATTGTAAGCGCTTTCCAGTTCTTTCTTGCAAATAGCTCAAAATAGGCGTCGGCAATCCATTCCGCCTGTTCGTTCCGCTCGGGAAGACGGCGGAGCTGAAGAAGGATGCATTCCTGCAAAGACCTGGCGCCGATTCCCGCGGGCTCAAGGGATTGAAGCTTTTTCAGAACCGCTTCCGTCTCCTCTTGTGAAGCGGATACATGGTCGGCGGCAGCTGGTATGTCCTCTTTTAAATATCCGTTTGAGTCCAATGAATGTATCAGATAATTGAAAATCTTTTTCTCATCATCGGACAGCTTCATATCTAAGGCTTGTTGTTTGAGCGAATCCTGCAGCGTTTTGCGGGTAAGTCTGATCTGCTGGCTTCCGTCCCGTTCTTTCATCCTGTTTTTATTTGTTTTATGGTAAGATAGTGGCGGCGTGTCTGTTTCCTTTCGTTCAATCAGAGGGTTTTCCAGTGAGAGCTCATCAATATATCCGGCCAGTTCCGCGGAATTGTATCCGAGTAATGTGATAGCCTGTTTAAGCTCTTGCGTTAATTGAGGCTTTAACATTTGTGTTTGCTGAAGTTTGATATCCATCATGCTCACTCCCCTTTTTTCATTGTACATGATTGGTTTCATACCGTATATACTTATTAAAAGGAGTTGCTTTATAGATGTCAGAACTTTTTTCTGTTCCTTATTTTATTGAAAACTTTACACAGCACATTGAAATGAATCCGAATGAAGACCGAATTCATGCGATGAACAGCTATTACCGCTCCGTCGTCTCAACCCTTGTTCAGGATCAGCTGACGAAAAACTCGGTTGTGCTCAAAAGAATTCAGCATTTGGATGAGGCGTACAACAAAGTAAAACGTGGAGAAACAAAATAAACCTTCCGCTCATTCAAAGCGGAAGGTTTTCCTTCGTGCCGGCGGTTTCCCCGATCAGACGGACATCCGGCGCTTCGTGCATCCAGGTGTAATAATAGTTGGCGTTTTTCCCGTATGAATTATCAATAACGGTATTCGGTTTCCCGAGAAGCGAGGACAGAATGTGGCCGTGAAGCCTTGACGTTTCCACCGATTCGTACCTGCTGAAAAACAGGACCGATTTCTTCGTTAAGAAATCGGAATAGCGTTTCCAAAACCGCGCAATCGGCAGCGGGTTTCCCGCTTTTTTATTCAAAACATTCAGCGTTTGGAAAAAAGCGATTCCCCTGCGGTCGCTTGCTGACAGCACATCCTGCCAGTCGCAGCTTTTAACGGAAGAATTGTTTTGCAGCTTCGGATTGATTTCCCCATCCGTGCGGATAAAATGAAGCCTGCCGCGTGACGGAGCCGCTGACGCCGCCATCGGATACAGCTGATGGGCCATATCAGGCATAAGCCCGATATGATTCGCCGAAAAGAAGTGTTTTGCAGTTTCGTATGACACATGATCTCTCGTAAACAGGTGGAGATCCTTGTGCTCCGCAAAAAGCGCCGATGTCTTCTCAAGCCGTGTCTCATCCTGATAATAGATGGATTGCGGCAGGATGACGATCCTGTTTTCCGGAAAGGATTTGACGATTTTTTCCCTGAACGTCTGATAGTACGGATAGAGATCCCCGAAATTTCCGCCACCCTGACAGACGATGATCGTCTTTTTGTCCGCCCGGCGCCCGAATGGAAAATTGTCGGGATTCCAGCGCTGTCTGACGCGGATGCCGTGCGCTTTAAAAAACGCCTCCGTCCCTTTCATAATCAATAAATCCCCTACATTTCCGTAGAGGGGATAGTCGGCATATATGATGTCAGATTGCGGCGGTATAACGCTGAGCAGACCCGTCAGCGTCTCTTTTAATCGGCTCATAACATGGCGGCTGTCCATGTTTTCTCCCCTTTCGTTTCAAACAGTTGCGCAAGTGCGTCAATGACACGCTGCTGCTCCTCAGAAGACAAGTCAGACCCGGACGGCAGACAGATACCCCGGCTGAAAAGGTTCTCAGAGACCCGCTCATGTTCGCTGTGTGGATAAAAGACAGAAGATGAGAAAAGCGGCTGCGTATGCAGCGGTTTCCACAGCGGCCGGGCCTCAATGTTCTGTTCCGCAAGACAGGCGACGGCTTCTTCCGGCGTCACGCCGTTATCAAGCGTCAGAGCCGTCAGCCAGCGGTTTGAAACCGTTCCTTCAAGCTCCGGCATCATGCGGATGCCCGGATATGTTTCCAGCGCTTCCCGATACCTGTGAAAGATTTCTCTCCTCGCCCGGACGCGATCTTCGAGCACTTCCAGCTGCGATATCCCCACACCCGCGAGAATGTTGCTGAGCCTGTAGTTATACCCGAGCTCGCTGTGCTGGTAATGAACGGCGGCATCTCTCGCCTGGGACGCAAGAAACTTCGCCTTTTCAATCGCGGCTTCATCGTCAGACACGAGCATGCCGCCTCCCGATGTTGTAATGATTTTGTTGCCGTTAAAGGAATAAATGCCGAAACGGCCGAACGTGCCGCTCTGCCTGCCTTTATATGTTGATCCTAAGGACTCGGCAGCGTCTTCAATCAGACAGACGCCGTATGCGTCACAAAGGCTCATTAATTCATCCATTTTCGCGCTTTGGCCGTAAAGATTGACGGCGATCACCGCTTTCGGGAGTCTGCCGCGCCGCTTTGCATCCCGCAGCGCCCGCTCAAGCGCATCGGGCGACATATTCCAGGTCTCCCATTCCGAATCAATAAAAACGGGCTCAGCCTGCTCATACACAATCGGATTCGCCGTGGCGACAAACGTAAAGGAAGGACAAAATACAGCGTCTCCTTTTTTCACACCCGCAAGCCGCAGGGCAAGATGGATGGCGGCCGTTCCCGAGCTTACGGCCGCCGCGCTTTTCACTCCCGCATATTCCGCGAGCCGCGCTTCAAACGAATTGACGAGCGGACCGAGCGGGGCAATCCAATTGGAACGGAAGGCTTCTGCGATGTATTCCTGTTCTTTTCCGCTCATATGAGGCGGAGACAAATAAATCCGTTTGTTTGTTTGCATGAAATCATCCTTTTTCATTATGGATAGGGGAGATGACGCGGGCCGGAACGCCGACCGCCGTCACATGGCCGGGAATCCGGCTGATGACCGCAGCCCCCGCACCGATAACGGACCAAGGGCCGATGTCAATCTGCGGTATGACGGACGCTCCGATTCCGATGTGCGTTCCTTCCCCGACTTTCACTCCGCCGGCAAGCGCCGCGCGCGGTGAAAGATGGACGTAATCTCCGATTGCATTGTCATGATCGGCAACCGCCCCCGTATTGATGATGCAATGGGCGCCGATGTCAGCGCCCGCCTGAATGACGGCGCCCGCCATCACAACCGTTCCGTGTCCGACGGAAGCCGTTTCACTGACGATCGCCCCGGGGTGAATGAGTGCGGCATAATCGTCATCTTCAAGCCCAAGCGTTTCAGCGAACTGCTTTCTGACGCCGTTGCGGCCGATGCATATCGTGAATACGGCCTCGGGGACGAGTTTCCGAAGCATGGGCACGTCTTTCGTCCGGCCCGTATATAAACCGTTCCGAACGGCAAAACCGCTGAATCCGTCATCCAATACGCCCGCAAGCTCCATATCGGAACGGGCCTGCACGATTTCCTTCACGACTTTTCCGTGTCCGCCGTTTCCGATCAGCACGACCTTTTTCACGATGACATATCTCCGCTGCCTGTGAAGCGCTTTGCCGTCACATGGCCGGCTTGATGTATGCCTTCTGACACGAGAACTTTTTTCACTGTTAAAAGCAGAATCTTTAAGTCGAGAAGAAATGTGCGGTTGTCGACGTACCACACGTCGAGCTTGAATTTTTCCTCCCATGAAATCGCGTTTCTCCCGTTAATCTGCGCCCAGCCCGTAATCCCCGGCTTCACCTCGTGGCGCCGCGCCTGCTCCGCCGTGTAAAGCGGCAGATAATCCATCAGCAAAGGGCGGGGGCCGACAAGACTGATATCTCCTTTGAGCACATTAAAAAGCTGGGGAAGCTCATCGATGCTCAGTTTTCTGATCAGCCTTCCCGTTTTGGTCAGACGGAGATGATCCGGAAGCAGCACACCGTTTTCATCACGCGCATCCGTCATCGTTCTGAGTTTATACAACGTAAACGGACGCCCGTTATGCCCCGGTCTCGTCTGTTTGAACAATACCGGAGACCCGATGGCGCATCTGACGGCTGCCATGGCGAAGAGAAGGATGACGCTCGCGCCGCACAATAACAACACCGCGGCCGCTATATCAAATACACGTTTCGCCTTCAAATCTGAACAGCTCCTTTCACTTTTCGGCATTTCTGTAAAGCAAGCCGCCTTTCTTCTTTCGTACAAATGAAGAAAAAAGCGAATGCGGCATAGCTCATGCATACGGCAAGCCCGGCGGCGATCAGACCGGCCCAGCTGTCAAGCGGTGAAAACAGCCGGATACCCCGGCAGACAGCCCAGGCAAATACGGCCGCCGCCAACGGGCCGAACATTCCTTTGTAAAACGCGGTTTTCTGAAAACCGGTAATATGCGAAACATACAGCGGCGTGAAGACGGCATTTTTCAAAATGAGAGAGACTGCACCGGCGATGGTGATGCCGTACAGCCCGAGATGTGCCGGTCCGCTGAGAACCACGGCCAATATGACATTCAGTCCGCCTAAACATAAAGTAACGACGGCGGGCGTTTTTTGTTTATTAAAAGCCGTCCATACGTAAAAAAGCGGCATGACAGAGAGACTGACCGCCAAATACGCGGCGTGAATGTATAAAAGCGGCGCCGTCTGCACAAACGACGGGCCCAGCCAAATCGCCAGAAACGGTTCGGCAAGCCCTCCTAATAATGCGGCGGGAAGCGCGAGCAGAAGCCCGTTCATCCGCACAGCCTTATTGGCGTAAGACAGGAGACCTTCCATATCCCCTTTTGAGTAATAGGAAGTCAAAACCGGCGCAAACAGGGAAGCAAGCGTCCCGGCAAGACTTCTGAGCAGGAGCGGGAATTGAATAATCGCCGCATAGACACCCGCCTCAGACGGCCCCAGCACGAGGTTGGCCGTCATGAGGTCAATCTGCAGAAACAGCAGCACGCCGATCTGGTTGACAGAGCTCCAGGCACCGGCCGAAAACAGCACTTTGCTCGTCTGTAATGACAAGGTTTTACGGCTGAAAGAAAACCACGGAATCAATTTCTTAAAGAAGAAAAAAGTCAGCACGGCCGCACAGACGGCTCCCGCTAATGCCGAAAGCTGGATCTGCCAGATTTTCGGCGGCAGGCACGTAAACAGAGCGAGCACACACAGCACCCTGACCAGCATTTGCACGGCCTGAATGGAGCTTGTGATATAAAGCTTGTTGGCAAAAAACGGCCCCGTCGCGAAACCCGCCATAAAAAACGTCAGCATAAACAGCACGCTGCCGATCACGATAGAGAGCCTCACATCCGTTAAGAGCCCGGCCGGCACATTCATAATCTTGTCAATAAAAAAAGCCGTCCCGGCGAGCGGCACAGCGAGCAATAGAGATATCACGACAGACGCGGCTAAATAATTGCTTACATACGCATTGGCCTCATCCCTGTTCCCCCTGTGGGCGGCGACGGAGAAAAACCTCACAACGACAGAGCTCAGCGCAACGGTAATAATAGAGAAATAGTTAATGATATTCTGTGTCAGATGGACAAACCCAAAAGCCTCCACACCTAATGTTTTCACAATAAAGGGCGTCATCCACACTGATAAAAACACCGATAGTAAAAACGCCGTCACATTGGCGCCGAAATTAATGGCAAATTTCATGCTCCCGCCGCACTGCCTTTCTCTTTCGTTTTCCGTTCAAAAAACGCATGCAGAAGAAGAGGAAGGCGCATTTTGCACAGACCGAGCACCACGCGCTCCCCCGCCAGCAGCTGTTTATGGCGGCACGGCGTCCTGCGCACCGCCGTTTTTACCATGTCATACGTTAAGATTCTGCCGATGTGCGCCGTAATCTGATGTGACGGCTGCGGGGCGGCGCATGCGTTGGCGATCAGCATCGGAATCTGATGCTTGCACAAATATGTATCGATATCGCTCCGGCAGGCGTCCGTCAGCCCGTTTTCCTCATAAAAAGCCATTTTCGCTTTATATTGCTTTTGCAGTTCGTGATCTAAGTGGGGCTTAAACGGTGTTTCTGTAAGACTTTGCGGATTTTCCCGGTAGATATACAGCCCTTCGTCTATCACTTTGATACGCGCGGCTTGGCGGAACGCTGCCAAATTAAACGGAGAGTCTTCGGCAAACAGGATATCTTCATGGAACAACAGCCCTTGCAATGCTTCTCTCCGGTATATATAGCGCCACACATACCAAATAAACCGATGTTCGTGCGCGCGGGTCAGCAATGCAGTCATTTCATCCGCTGTGAAGACGCGGCCCGGCGGAAGGGACGGCGGCATATATGTTCTTTTCTTAGACGGCGTTTCCTTATAATAGCCGCATCCGGCGATATCCAGCCGGTTCTTCTCCGCTTCTTCATAAAGCCGCTCGAACATCGTTTCCGTCACATAGTCATCGCCGTCCACAAAACCGATATAACGGCCGCGGGCGGCTTTTATTCCGGCATTGCGGGCCGAGCTGAGGCCGCCGTTTTCTTTATGAATCACCCGGATTCTCGCATCTTCTGCGGCGAATTGTTCAGCAATCCGGCCTGACCGATCCGGTGAACCGTCATTGACGAAAATGATTTCGATGTCTCTCAGCGTCTGTTTTGTTAAAGAAACCGCGCATTTTTTCATAAAAGGCTCTGTCTTATACATCGGCACGATCACGCTCACAAGCGGCGCGGTCATTGAGCATCACCGCTGATTTTCGAGCGCAGCCCGGCAAAATAAACACTGCGCAAAGAACCGCCTTCCTCATGCTTGCCGCTGAGCAGCCGGTTTACGGCGGCCGTTACAGCTTCAGGGTCTGGACGTTCAAGCAATGTCATGTTCGGTATGTTTTTCAGCCATTGATAGCCTTCCATCACCTTATGATCAAACGAACGAATGACGACACAAGGCGTTTTCGTCAGCGCACAAAAAATCATCCCGTGAAGCCTGTCAGTGACGACGGCTTCCGCGCCTTTCAGCGTATTCCAAAGCGCCTCCAGCTCCTTTTCACGCGTATGGCGGCTGACCCTCCGGCCGACCGTCGTCGTAAAGGAATACAGCTCTCCGTACTCTTTTGCCAAAGCTTCTTTTACCATCGTTCTGTCCTCAGCCGTCAGCGCACTCTCCTTATCCTCCCGTAAACAGAGGTAGATCCCTTCCCGCGGGATGCGCCGCTCGCTTTTATCCAAATATAAGACCATGTCAGGCTGTTTGAGCACTGTTTTTCCGGGAAAATGACGCTTCATCCATTGATACGTCGTCTCATCTCTCGCCATTAACAAAAGGTCGGGATGCGCATTGTACACTTTTCGGGCGCGCTTCAGTTCCTTCCGTCCCTTTTTTGATTCAGAAAAGTGAGCCGTCGCCGGAAGCTGAACGATCCGATATTGCCGGAATGTTTTTATGATAAAGCGGCGCGTCCATTCCTCATATCGGTACAAATCCCCCATGTTCCCTCCGCCGATGATGAATACCATATCATCGGGGTGGCGCTTTTTGATCAGCGCTTTTGCGGATCTGTATATATCCTTCATATCCACCTCGACAATGTCAAAATCGGGATACTCCCGTTCAAGAAACGTTTTGCTTGCGTAGGCGATGGCGTGATCGCCGAGATTATCGTGGGACGGGAGCAGCGTCAGAATGATCTTTTTTCTTGCCGCTGTAAGCCCCGCCCCATCCGCTGCTGTTCCGAAATGAAACTGGGACGGGTATTTGACCTTAAGCAACAGCCATTCCGCGAGATTGATTTTTAAAGATTGTATCGACATGTCTTCACCCTCTGATTTTCATTTTGTACTCGATTGCCCGCTGATACGCGGCTGATGCCAGCGACACGAACGGAATCAGCTTCAGCTTCGCCAAAAGCAGAAGGCATGAGCGTTTGGCGTCAAACGGCGCCGTTCCGGTTTTGGAAAGGCTCAGGCGAAACACGGGATCAGCGCATATCCGGCTGATATTCTTCCACTTCTCAGAAAACCGGCCGCCGTTATTCCGCTTCCATTCATTCAGCAGGCAGACTGTTCCGTGCTGAACGATGAAAAAATCCAGCTCCTGCCGGTATTCCTGTAAGCAGCCGTTTTCACGCAAAAAAGCCTCGTTCAGCCGATAGAGAACGAGACCTGAGTCAAACAGCTTTTTCTGATAGCTTTGCACAATGGAAGTCAAGTGAATCCGATAATGATAGAGCGGCTGATCCACGTACGAGACCGCACCTGCGAAAACATGCGCCCGGAGGCTGAAGTACTGATCCTCCACGTGCTCCAGCTCATCACGAAGCGGAAAGCGCAGCTGATGATGCTCGATCATGGTTCTTTTGTACAGCTTGTTCCATGAAAAACCGCTGACTCTTCCTTCAAATAAATCTTTCAGGTACAGTTGTTTCGGGCGCCCCGCGTACACTGAAGCGATTGTTGAAACGGCGGTTTTCCCCGTATCCGCAAACTCGGCCGCATATTCGCAAATCACTAGATCAGCCTGATCAGCCTTCGCTTTTTCATACATGCGCAGGCAATAATCAGGTTCAACCCAGTCGTCCGCATCAATAAAAGCGATAAATTCGCCGCGCGCTGCCTCGATCCCCTTGTTGCGGACCGCGCCGAGCCCACGGTTTTGCTGATGAATGACCCGGATTCTCTCATCCCGCTTCTGATAGGTTTCAAGAATCGCCGGGCTTTGATCCGTTGACCCGTCATTAACGGCCACGATTTCGATATTGGCGAGCGACTGATTGAGCAATGAATCTAAGCATCTTTCTAAATAAGTTTCCGTATTATACACAGCAATTAATAAACTGACCGCGGGTGTTTCCATATAAACCTCCAATATCCATTACCGGGAAAAAATCGTTCTGTACGGAAGCACAGACGAATCGACCGGCATAAGCAAGTAACTGTAAAGAAAATAACAGACAATAATGGCGATATAAATCAGCGCATTTGATTTTTCATCAAAAATTCTCACAAAATAAGGGATCAAGATCATTTGGTACAGGCCGAAATATATATTAAACCGGGCGAAAATAACATCCTTTGTCGCCAAAAGACCGAAGAGCAGGCCGAGCAGACAGAAATTCACGATGACATCAATGTCAGGCCAGAGCTTCCGCAGCCGCTCCCGATAGCAGAAAGCCAAAAACAGCGGCAGAAGCAGCACCGCGATTTTTACGACGTTCATCCCATTCGTATTGGTCATCAGCCATTTCTCATAATGGCCGTACGAGCTGTTTTCCAGCACGACGACAAACAGCGAAATGAACTTCTGATACAGAAACGTCATAAGAAGAAACAATGCCGACAGTCCGAAAATCGCGGGCGACCAGGCTTTTTTTCTGACGAGAAAATAAACCGGAATCATAATCAGCGCTGAGGAATGAAAAAGCGAACACAGCAGCACGATTGACATATAACGCTTCCAGCTTCCGCTGATCACGTAGCGGACTGCCCAAAACAAAACGGCCGCCACCATATACTGCCTGATCCCGTTAAAGGAAGCGTAATAGTGATACGTGCCCAAAAACAAAAACACACTCAGCTCAAACGGACGGCCGAACTCAACGAGCCCCTTTAAAATAAAGCTGCACGTCACGACCGCCACGGTGAAATACATGATTTGCGGATCTTTCGTGATAAAATTCATGAGCCAGATGAGAGCCGTAAACCCCGGATCAACGGCTGCTTTTTTCGCTCCGAACCCGAAGATCTCCCAAATGCTGCCGTAATTTCCCGCCAGCTTGTACATCAGCGCGTACGTCTGAAAATCCGTCCCGACTCTGTAGCGCAAACCGGAGACCAATACGAGCGAAAGCAGCGGAACGATCATGACGAGCTGATTCGGCCGGTATCCGGTCGAAAGCGATTGATCACGCCCGCCGCACATTTTCGCGAACCATGACCAAATATACACAATTCCCATATTGACTACGTATACAATCATTCGTTACTGTTCCTTTTTCCAATTCATATTGTAAAGCTTCATAACAGCCCCCGCATTTTCTTCCGCGTCATATCCCTGCCGTCTGAGGGTTTCTTTAATGCGCGCCCCGTCAGGCTTTGCCGCCTCTGCTGCCCGTAAAACCGCGGATGCCCATTGTCCGGGCGGTTCTTTGAGGCTGAGCCTTTTGACCAGCCCGAGCCCGGCATCGGCTTCTTCCGTTATGCCGTCTGATATCACGCACGGCACCCCGGAGGCCTGCGCTTCAACGAGCGTGACGGGCAGCCCTTCATAAAGAGACGGCATGACAAATACATCCAGCGTTTTCAGCAGGGCATGAACGCGGTCTTCTATGCCGATAAAACGCACATCATCATCAAGCCCCAGCTTCGCCGCCAGATTTTCCATGTCGGTGCGAAGCGGACCGTCTCCGGCGAGAATCAGCTGTAAACCGATGCCCCGCTCTTTCATATCAGCGGCCAGCCGGAGCAGAAATTCGTGGTTTTTTTCTTCTGTAAAGCGGCCGATATGGCCGATCACCAAACGGCCGCCTGCAATGCCCCGCTTCCTTTTTTCAGCTTCTGTGTCCGCGCACCCGCCGGCAAATAAGTCGAGATCAATGCCGTTCGGCAAAAGATGCACGTCTTTTTCTTTCCCGAATAAGAAACGGCCCGCGTCTTCTCCGCAGGCGCACAGTGCCGTGGCGTTTGCCGTGATCAGCCGTCTGAAAACAAACAGCTGCATCCCGGCAAGCCGCGACGCCCGCCCCCGCCACGACGTACTGTGCGAATGGCAGATCCGCACCGGGACGCCGGCTAAACGAGCGGCAAGCGCGATGAATCCCGACTGAAAATCGGTATGGGCGTGCACGGCGGCAAACGGGCCTTTTTCCTGAATCACCCGCTTGACCTGTTTTACAAATGTAATCGGGTTTGTGCTGCCGATGCTCGGCACATAAAAAAGCCGTCCGCCGAGAGCGAGAATTTCCTCATCATAAGCGCACGGATCGTTCCTATGGGTTAAAAAATCAAACTGCACCTTCGTTCTGTCCATCTTCCGGTATAAATTCATCATCATCGTTTCTGCGCCGCCCCTGTTCATCCCGCTGAAGATGTGCAGCACCCGCATCGGTTTGTCAGTCATGTTCGGCAAGCCCTTCTTTTTGGCGGATGTCCCTGTTTTTATGATAACGGTTCATGACCGCGGGCGGCGTAATGGCGCGGATGAGCGGCTTTGCGATATACGCGTAATGGGAAAGCGGCAGCTTCAGCCGTCTGCATGCCTGAAAAACGAGGACCGCGTTATCAATGGAATACGTAAACGATCTCCTTTTAAACGCATCACTGTCCTCTCTGACTTTATACAGCGTTTCTTGAAGATTGTACCCCCGGAAACCCGCTTCAAAAAAGCGCAGCCACAAATCGATATCCTCCATCCGCCGCGTCCGCCTGACTGACCGGTAGCCGCCAAGCGCTTTGTACGCTTCAGCCCGCATCATAATGGTGCCGTGGCAGAATGGTGTGCCTTTCGCCATAATTCCCGGTTTCGGCACGGGCGGCAAAAGCCGGGCGCCCCTTACGCCGAATTCGTCAAATACGAGCATGCCCGTGCCTACGACTTGATAGTGGGCGTGCTTGTTTAAGAAAGCGGCCTGTTTTTCCAGTCTCCTCGGGTTGGAGATGTCATCACCGTCCTGCCTGGCGATATAATCCCCCGTTGCGTATGTCAGACAGCGGTTCAGCGAAGCGGCAAGCCGTTGATTTGTCTTATTTTGAAGCAGCGTAATCCGGTCGCCGTAATGATCCGCGTAACGGCGCGCAATCTGATACGTTCCGTCAGTTGACGCGTCATCACACATAATCAGTTCCCAATTCTTATAAGATTGGCTCAGGATGGATTCAATACTCTCCGCTAAAGTCTCTTCGCAATTATAAATTCCCATGATGACGGAAATTTTCGGTTGTGCTCCTGCATTCATACGCTTTTCTCCTTTTTATCCATATAACCGGCGTAAATGTGCGCCATTTCCTTTACCGTACGTGTTTCCGAAAAACATTCCGCCGTGCTGCGCCCTTTTTGCCCCATTGCTTTTCGCAGACACGGGGAGCGGTACAGCTTTTCAATCCGATCGGCAAATGCCGCGCTGTCTCCGACCGGCACGAGAAAACCGTTCACGCCGTCTTCGATGATCTCACGGTGTCCCCTGTTGTCCGCGGCAACGGCCGGCTTTTCGGCAGCCATTCCTTCAAGCAGATTCATGCCGAGTCCTTCGCGGATGCTTGAGGCGACAGACAGATCGGCAAGCTGAATCAGTTCATGAATATCGCGGCAAAAACCGTAAAACCGCACCATGTCGGATACACCGAGTGATTCAGCCTTTTTTCTGTACGGCTCTTCCATCGCGCCTTCTCCGGCAAATACGAGTTTCAGCTCCGGGATACGGTTCTTCAGCAGTGCCGCAGTCTCAATGAGAAGTCCCTGGTTTTTATTGCCGTTTAATTCAGCGGGGTATACGAGAATAAATTCCCCGGCGCCGAAGCCGTGTTTTTCTCTCAGACGTTCACTCTCTTCCCGGCTCACAGGGCGAAACCTGTCTGTATTCACCCCGATGCCGTGTATTTTTTTCGCGCCGCAAGCTGTTTTTTTCATTTGCTTGGCCCGTTTGTAATCCTCTTCATTAATCGTAATTAAACAATCCGTGTAAGAAGAAAGAAATTTTTCGATCGGGTAATAAAGAAGCCAGTTTTTCAAGGGCGCTCCGTCGCAGAAGTGAAAGCCATGCGCGGTGTACAGCACCTTTGTCCCTTTTTGGCGCGCTTGTCTCGCCGCAAGGCGTGCGAGCACGCCGCCGACCGGCGTATGGCAGTGAATCATGTCGTATCCGTTGTCCTGAATGAGCCGTTTCAGCCGCCTGTAAACAGAAAGATTTTCGGGATGAAACGGCGAGCGCCGGATCGGAATGGAAAACTTTTCATCAACGAACGGAAGATTCATATTGCCGCCTGCCGCGACGTGCACCTCCCAGCCCATATCCTGAAACCATTGAAAATACGGAAGATGAAAGGCTTTAAAATGATAATCGACAGTGGCGCAGAATAATACTTTTTTCGTCATCTTTCTGTCCTCCCATCACACGCCTGCGGCCGCTTCTTCATGTACTGATTCGATCGCCTCAAACAGCCTTTTTCTCAGCTCTTCTTCAGGCAGACGGCTGAATTCCTCCATAAAACGGATGAGCACGGCCCAATTCCCGTCCACCGCTTTCCCGATATGGATTTTCGGAAAAATCTGCTCCGTATGTACTTCATTATGATTCAGCAATTCTTCATACATCTTTTCTCCCGGGCGGATGCCGGAGAATTCGATGGGAATCTGTTCTGTCGTATAGCCTGATAAATGAATCAGGTTTTTGGCCAGATCGACGATTTTGACGGGTTCTCCCATATCCAGAACGAAAATCTGCCGCCCTTTTGCAAGCGCCCCCGCCTGAATGACGAGTCTTGACGCTTCGGGAATCGTCATAAAATATCTTGTCATCGCCGGGTGTGTGACGGTGACGGGTCCGCCTTTTTCAATCTGCTTTTTGAAAATCGGAATGACGCTGCCGCGGCTTCCGAGCACATTTCCGAAACGGACGGCGGCGAATTTGGTGCGGCTGACCTTTCCGAGGTTCATGATGACCATTTCCGCAAACCGTTTCGTCGCGCCCATGACATTGGCCGGATTGACCGCTTTGTCAGAAGAAATCAGCACGAATGTTTCCGTTCCGCACATGTCGGCGGCTTCGGCGACATTTTTCGTGCCGATGATGTTGTTTTTAACGGCTTCTTCCGGATTATGTTCCATTAACGGCACATGTTTATGGGCAGCCGCATGATAGACGACGTGCGGCTCGTATTTTTTCATCAAAGCAAAGATTTTATCTCTGTCCTGAATATCGGCGATCTCCGCGTGAAAGAGCACCTCTTTGCCGAAGCGTGCGGACAGCTCGGTATGTACGGAATGAATGCTGTTCTCCCCGTGGCCGAGAAGGACGATTTCCCGCGGAAGAAACGCGCTGATCTGGCGGCAGATCTCAGAACCGATTGAGCCGCCGGCGCCCGTGACCAGAATCGTTTTTCCCTTGATGCTGTCAGAAATTTTGCTCGTATCAAGGGTGACCGGCTTTCTGCCGAGGAGATCTTCGGCTTTTACATCTCTGATGTGTCCGGCAGCCTGCGTTCCGAGCAGGATCTCGTCAAATTGCGGCATGATTTTAATATGGGCGCCCGTCTGCACACATTCTTTGTATAACGTCTGAAGCTCATGGGTGCAAAGAGACGGAATGGCAATGATAATATGGTGGATTCTCAGCCTCTGCACCGCCGGCATAATGCTTTCTTTTCCGCCGATGACGGGCAGGCCCATGATTTCGAGCTTATGCTTCGTCTGATCATCATCAATAAAAGCCACAGGCATGATTCCGAGATCGTTTTTCTGGGTAAGCTGACGGACGAGCAGCGTCCCCCCCGCACCTGCGCCGATGATCAGCGCCCTGGAAGAGTCATTTTGCTTCCTGCCGATCGTTTCTTTCAGCACCCGTGAAATCATCCGGCTTCCTCCGATGAACAATAGCTGAACCATCCAGCTGACGGCCAACAGCCGGAACAAAATCGTGTGGAACACCCCGTATTGGACGGCGGCTGTCACAGCTGCGGACAGCGTGATCCCCTTCAGCAGATCAAGCAGCTCGCCTATTCCCGTGTACGTCCATACCTGCTTATACTGGTGAAACATAAAAGCGCATACATGATGGCTGATCAGCATGCTCACGGCAGTCAGCAGCAACGCTCCGGAGTCATAAAAGTGATAAGAATCCTCAAAAAATTGATATCCTATAACAACGGAAAGTAAAACGAGATACGTATCCAATGCAAAAATCATTGAAAGTCTTCTCCGGTAAGTCAATCTTTCCCCTCCTCATTTATCGGTTTAGCTGATACGGTTTTCGTAAAAACAGACATAACAGCTAAGCCGATAACAATGCATCATCTTAAGATAAAATTGGGCATTTAACCCGTCCTCACACCCCGCCACCGACGACCAGCATCTAAGGCGGCGAAAAACGCCGCCCACAGCAGAGCCGAGTGCCTCCGTTGATAAAGGTAAGGAGACATCACCTGCACCGCTCAATATGAGTAGTGCTCCGTTTTTTTGATTTTCTTTTTATTCAGCAGCGCCCCCAAAAGCTTTGCCTTTGACTGCTGGAGCGCGTCTCTCGCCTTTTGGACGGTATCCATTTTCGTTTTTCCGCTCAAGACGACGAGAACGCTTCCATCTGTCTGGTTCGCTAAAATCTGTCCGTCCGCCACAGCCAAAAGCGGAGGTGAATCGAAAATAACCAGACTGTACCGGCTGTACATCTCCTGAATCAGCTCTCCCATCGCCTTTGAAGATAAAAGCTCAGCCGGATTCGGCGGCGTCGGCCCGCTCGTTAAGACGTAAAGGTTATCAATCAGCGTTTTTTGCACCGTTTCGCCGAGGGAAGCGTTTCCGACTAACACATTCGTAAGGCCTTGTACATTTTCAAGCTGATAGGTCTCGTGTATCGTCGGTTTTCGTAAATCCGCATCGACGAGCAGCACCTTTTTTTCCTGCTGCGCAAATACCGCGGCAAGGTTGGCGGCGCTGAATGATTTTCCTTCTCCCGGAACGGAAGAAGTGACGAGAATAGAGCGCAAATGGGTCTGAACAGAGGAGAACTCAATATTTGTCCGAATGGTGCGGTATTGTTCAGCCACCAATGATTTGTGATGTAAAACGGATATTTGAGCCAGTCCCCTTCTTGATTTCTTTTTTCTGAATCCCAAACGCCTCACTCCCCGAAATGTTTTTCATCAGACCGTGTCTGCTGATTTTTGATGTCATACACAACCCCTAAAACAGGCAAGTCTGTTTTTTCGCTGAGCTGCCGCTCGCTTTTAACGGTTTCATCAAGAAAATGGAGAAAAAACGCAAGCGTCACACCCGCCATGAGAGCCGCACCGAACGCCATCATGATATTTCGGATGCGCGAAGGCTTGACCATCGGGCTTTCCGATGCTTTTGCCTCAGACAAAACAATGACGCCTTTTATATTCATCCTGTCACGGACTTCTTTTTTAAATGTCTTCATCAGCGTGTTCGCTATAGCGGCGGCCTGTTTCGGATTCTCGTCCTGCACCGCTACGGTGATGATCTCTGAATCGGTTTCGCTGCTTGTCGTGATCTTTGCTTTTAAAGCGGATGCCGTCTCAGAAAGATGCAGCGTCTGCTTCACTTTCTCAAGCACAACCGGGCTTTTCATTATCGTTTGAAACGTATTGTTGTAATGAAGATTCAGCTGAACGTCGCTGAGATTAGAATTTTTTTCACCGCTTGTTTCATGAATGAGCACTTGGGTTGATGCCTGATAAACGGGCGAAATCACCCGGAATTGGATGTATCCCGTCACCAGCGTTACAACTGCTGTCATGATAAAAATCAGTAAAAATCTGTGTTTAATAATGTCAAATAATTCTTTAAAACTCATATTCTCATTCATGTAATTACAGCCTCATCCTTATTGCATCAGGCTTAAACGCCCCCTTCTGTTAATGATTGGATTATAAAAGAAAAGGTCGAAATTTGAAAATTTCAAATTAAGCCATTTAGTTCTTTTTAAAGAACATTATCATGATTTTCCTCTTATTTACTGCACTTACCTTATAATTTTAAATTTTATAAAGAACGAAAAATTTCTTATAATGAACAAAAAAAATGCCAGTATACAGGGGAGAATTCAGCACAATGATTGGAAGAATAATTCGTTTATACCGCAGAAGAAAAGGCTACTCTATTAATCAGCTAGCAGTTGAAGCAGGTGTCTCTAAATCTTATTTAAGCAAGATAGAACGGGGGGTTCACTCAAATCCGTCCATCCAATTTCTGAAAAAAGTATCCGCCACCCTGCAGGTCGATCTGACGGAGCTTTTTGATGCCGAAACGATGCTGCATCACATGGGAGGCACGGAAGATGAGTGGCGCATCCACCTTGTGCAGGCCGTGCAGTCAGGCATGCCGAAAGAAGAACTGTTCACCTTTACGAACAAATTGACTGAAAAACGCCCGGAGCCCGCACCCTACCGCAACAGAAAACTGACTGAATCCAACATTGAGGAATGGAAAGCGCTGATGCAGGAAGCCAAAGAACTCGGCTTGTCCGTTCAGGAAGTCAGATCATTTTTAGAACGGAAGCGTTACTAATGATATGCTGATGAAAAGGCTTTTATTCGCTTCATGTCTTCATCTCTGTTTATAATGAAAAGAAAAAAGGGGATGAAATCATGACAAAACTTACCGTTCAAACCCGCTCCGGCGCACTGAAAGGAACTGCCGGCCGCGGTGCCCGCACATGGAAGGGCATACCGTACGCGAAGCCGCCCGTCGGAGAGCTGAGATTTAAAGCGCCGGAGCCGCCCGCACCTTGGGACGGCGTAAAACATGCCGATTCGTTCGGACCGGTTTGTCCGCAGCCGGATGATATGCTGTCTATATCGTTTTCCGGAGATGTACCGCCTCAATCTGAAGATTGCCTTTACCTCAATGTTTTCGCCCCTGATTCAAAGGGCGAAAAAAAGCCTGTCATGGTATGGATACACGGCGGGGCATTTTATTTAGGTGCCGGAAGCGAACCGCTTTACGACGGATCTGCCCTTGCCGCTGACGGAGATGTCATTGTAGTGACACTCAATTACAGGCTCGGACCGTTCGGCTTTTTACATTTGTCTTCTATTCATGACGCGTATTCCGCCAATATCGGGCTGCTCGATCAGATCGCCGCCCTGCGCTGGGTGAGGGACAATATCTCCGAATTTGGAGGAGACCCGGATAACGTCACGATATTTGGTGAATCGGCAGGCGGCATGAGCATCGCTGCGCTTATGGCAATGCCTGACGCAAAAGGCCTGTTTCATAAAGCCATTTTAGAAAGCGGAGCCTCTCATACGATCCCGGCGGACATGGCAAAAGACATCGCGGCGGCATTTATTCATGAAGCCGGCACTGATCAATTGCAGGAGCTTTCCGTTAATGACCTGCTTAAGACTGCGGATAAAGTGCGGCGCTCACTAGATCAAAACATTTTTCAGCTTTTGTTTCAGCCCGCCATCGATTCGGCCACATTGCCTGCGGTACCGGTGAAAGCCATAGCAGACGGGGCCGCAGAAGGCATACCTATGATCATCGGAACCAATCGTGATGAAGCATATTTGTTTTTCACCCCTGATACAGACATTCATTCCGAGAAAAAGCAGCAAGATTATTTGCATTATCACCTCGGAGAGAACTGCACCGAGCAAGCAGCAGATTTATATCCGCATTCATTAAAGGGACAAATCGATATGATGACGGATCTGATTTTCTGGCGGCCGGCTGTCGCTTTCGCACAAGGACAGTCGCAGCACGCACCGGTCTGGATGTACCGCTTTGATTGGCATGGCGAAACACCGCCGTTTCATAAAGCCGTTCACGCTCTGGAATTGCCGTTTGTGTTCGGAAACTTTGATTCTTTGAGAAAGACGCTGCAAGAACCGCTCGGTGATAACGCAGAACAGCTTTCCAAACAAATCCAATCCGCATGGCTCGCTTTTGCAAAAACCGGAAACCCGAACACCTCTCACTTCAATTGGCCTGAATATGATACCGATTCACGCGAAACTTTGCTTTTCAACACGGATACCGCTGTCGAAAGTGATCCCGATTCAGCAAAACGCCGCATCCTGTTTCAAGCATAAAAAACGTCAAGGGAGCCGGCTCCCTTGGCGTTTCGTTTTCATCTTACTTCAGACATCGCAGAAAATCCATTTCCGCATTACCCTGATATGTTATATTCTAACCCAATACGTTAACCAAACATTCATAAAGGAGTTTTTATATGGAGAAATCAAGTATTATCGGCACAGCTGCCGTTATAATCGGGGCGCTTATGACCTTAGTTTCATTTATCTTCCTGCGCGACACTGATTTCTATGCCGTGAGGTGGATAGGGGTTGTTATCATGGTTGCAGGGTTTTCATGCGGGCCGGCCCACACCATTTCAAAACATAAAAACAAACATGAAAAAGAAACCCGGTAACCTTTACTGGGTTTCTTTCATACACTTCATTTTATCTCACTTCATAATGCAACTCCGCAAATTGCTTATAGCGCCTGACATCAGTCAGCTTCAGCCCTGTCTCCCGGTCTCCGGGTTTGAACAAAGAAATTCCGCGGCCGAGCAGAACGGGGGCGATCTGAATGATAAACTCATCGACAAGTTTTTCCTCCAAAACCGGGTGCAGCAGCTCACTCCCGCCGACAATCCAAATCCGCTTGCCTTCTTGGCGTTTCAATGCTTTTATAAAATCGGCAGGCTCTTCATGAATAAACCGCACATGTTCAGTGCCCCCGGTCAATGTCCGCGAAAACACATAGCATTCTTTACCTTTGTACGGAAATTCCTCAGGCAATAAAACCAATATGTCCTCGTATGTTTTTCTGCCCATGATGATCGTATCGACAGATTCATAGAAACCTTCATAATCGGTGCCGTCTTCACCTTCAGTTCCGATTAACCAATCTAAAGAGTGATTTTCCCGCGCAAGATAGCCATCTGCGCTGACAGCTCCGTAAAAAACGAGCTTTCTTTGACCGCTCATAAAAATCCCTCCCCCTTTTTTATTATACCTTGAACATGCGGATGAAATGAAAAATGATAGAATCGGGTAAAAACCCCCGCTACCGGGTTTTCGTTTCTTCCTGTTTTGGAGATGCTGTTAATATGCCGTCTATCCATCTTCCGGTAATCGGCATAAAGAAATGGAGAATGACCCCTCCTAAACAAACGGTTAATAACGTTCCGATGCCTACCGGACCTTTTAGCATCACGGCCAGTATGAAAAATATGAAGTAAATGACCGTTCTTGAAAAAAAGATGCTTCTCCCGGTTAATTCGCGGACAATTAACGTTAACCGATCAACCGGGATCGGTGCGAAATTTGTGTGCAGGTAGGTTGCGGTTCCTATCCCTATCACAACTAAACCGATTGCAAAACAGCCCGCCTTTCCGTACCATAGTTCAGGCGTTATGACTCGATGCAGAAAAAAAAGCCACATATCAATCCCGATTCCCGTTATAAACGCCGTAATCATCCCTGAAAATTCCGGCCTTTGCCTTTTTAACATTGAATTACAGCAAATTAACAGGAAAGCGATGATGATTTCCCAGCTTCCCACGGTAAGCCCTGCATGGACGGATAATCCCACAATAAGCGCATCAAAAGGCGACGTTCCAAGATCTGATTGAATCGTGACAGAAATACCAAAGGTCAAGATCATGATTCCTAAAACATAAAAAACATATTTCACTTTATCGTCCTCATTTTCTTATTTTATGTTGCAAATACAACAAAAATACGATATGTTTACTATACGGTATTTTCATTGCAAATACAACAAAAAAATCAGCTGATATGATAAATGAAGAAAGGAGCTGTATGACCATGAGTATTCAATTAAAAAAGTGCAGCCTTAACGATATAACAGAGCTCCGGGAGATAAGCATTGAAACATTCAATGATACATTTAAGGATCAAAATTCACCAGAAAATATGAAAGCTTATTTGGAAAATGCATTCCGCTCTGAACAGCTGAAAAAGGAATTATCCAATCTGTCTTCTCAATTCTATTTTGTTTATTATCATGATGACCTTGCGGGGTATATAAAAGTCAACATGAACGAAGCACAATCAGAAAAAATGGGTGAAGATTCTCTTGAGATTGAGAGAATTTATATAAGAAAAAACCACCAGAAACACGGACTCGGCAAATATCTGCTGAATGAAGCTGTGAAAATCGCAACAGCACACAATAAAAAGAAAATCTGGCTGGGCGTATGGGAAAAAAACGAAAATGCAATCGCCTTTTATCAAAAAATGGGGTTTGTCCAAACCGGAGAACACTCTTTTTATATGGGGGATGATAAACAAGTCGACTTTATCATGACCAAAACCCTGTCGTAAAAGGATACAAAAAAACCCGGCCAAGCTGCCGGGTTTTTTCTCTTATTTTAATTTTCCCGCACGGATATCATCGGTCATTCCTTCGTACGGCGCTTCTGAAATCAGTGCTTCGTTATTGATTCCCGCATTGTTGAGATAGGTAATATCCGCAAACTCGGGAACGACATATTTCGGGTATGTTTCATATTTCTCACGTGACTCTTTCATCACGTCAATGTAATCATTTTGGTAGCACACCGTGATTTCCGGATGCTCATGCACCCATTTCGGGAAGAAAATAATTCCGTGCATCCGTTTTTCATTCGGCATAAAGTTTAAGGAAACGTCTGTGCCTGTCGGTTCAGTCCATGACACTTTGTATACGCCTTCTGTCAGCTTGACGATATTCACTTCCTGGTCGCGCACCCAGCGGCCGCCTACCATTCCGCTATGAATCCGATAGTCGATCGTATGATCATTTTTAATATAGATTTCATACTCCCAGCCGTTTTCATACGTGTAAATCATATGGCTTCCGATAAAGTTTTCCATGTTGACTCACTCTCCATATTATTATTGAACTTCATAAATATCTAACCGAATGTCATCCGGCAATCTGACCGCAGCCCCGATAAACAGCCGGTCCTGCAGATGCTGATATGCCTCACTGCTTGTTTCAAACACAGGCACAGTGCGGAAATACACGTGCTCGGGATCAATGATGCGCCCCTCTGCAGCCTGTTGGCGGAACGGTTCACTGACTTGGCGGATGCCGTTGTTCTCTACATAGATGACTTCATGCTCCTCCGTCTCCAGCGCATATCTGGCAGAAAGATCAACCCGGCCGTTCGGACGGATGATCTGGGCATCTGCCCCGCCCGGAAGAACACGTCCCTTTACGGCGCCGCTGACCGTTCCGCCCCGTATCGGAATCAACTGCCTTTTCCCTAATCCAGTCTGCCCCGCAACGATCGGTTCATCCACTTCAATCTGCAGAGACATCACTTTTTTTAAAGAAGGTTCCTTCAAGACGTATCACCTCCCGAGTTATTATGTTTACTTGAACATGTAACTATTTACACGTTTAATTGTAACGCTGTTAAAATGGACTGTCAAATAATGAGCTGTTTCCGGTTATGTTTTACAGTGTTCAATAAAAAAGACAAGGGCGGCACATGCCGAAACCCTTGTCTTTTTTATTATGCTCATATACAAAAAATGCCAGACGAGCGTCTTCTTAGTAATCGCAATCTTTATCTCTGCATTCTTTCTTTCTTACAGCGTCTATTGAGTGCCCCATGATCTTGTCATTTGCCTTATCGTAAGTACCATCGAATTTATTCGATGTATCACCGTTGTAATAGCCAAATACCTCTATCCCGCCCATTGGATCTATTTCGTATTTATCTTTAAATGTAACGTTATGTATTCCTTCATAATTCGCTTTGGTAAATTTCTCCATTCGTTCTTGAGCAATCTTTATCTCTTCAGCCTGAACATTTTTATCATTCATACTCTTCATTATAAAGCCTCCGGCTGCTATAAAAATAACCATGAAGATAATAATGTTTTTTTCACAGAATCATCCTTTCCATGAGTTATGATGAAGCTCGCGGACTGGAAAAAAATGACCGGTGACATCCGGTGCATTAATTCATACAAAAACAGACGCCATTTAGGCGACTTAAAGTTTTTCTTCAATGTTCACAGCGGATCATACAAACCGGCAAACAAGAGAACTTCTTTATTTTGCGTCTTTTAGTATTCACATTCTTTTTCCTGACATTCGGGTTTCTCTTCCGCATCGACTGACGAAACTCCTATTTCATCATTCGTTTTGTCATAAAGTCCGAAAAATTCTTTTTCCTTATTACCATTCAAGTACCCCTTCACGGAAATACCACCCATAGGATTTATTTTATAATCGTTAATGTATGTAATTTGCTTTATATTTTTGTAATTAGCTTTTATATAGCTTTCCATTTTATTTTTCGCTTGGATAAAAAGTTCTTGTTCTGCTTCTTTTTTATCATGTTGGTACTTCATGTAGATACTTCCTGACGCTATAGTTATTACAAATATCAGGACAACCATGTATTTCTTCACAGACTCATCCTTTCTTAGATTAAATTTACATCAACCTCAGAGTGTTGTACATGTCTAAAAAAACATCAATGTATCAAATATCAGTGATCGAGATTACTTTTATATAAGCGTTAGTTAGACTAGCCTGAAGGGTGTGTGAATTTCTAAAAAAGTTTATAGTCAGATCTAGATTTAATGAAGTTATGAAGGAGAAGGGAATTCAAAGCCAAAAGGATTTGGCTGATTTAGTTGGTTCTACTGAGGTTACGATAAGCAGATTTAAAACAAATACAAGATATGATATCACAACACTATTCATTATTAACAGAGGATTAAATGTACCTATGGAAAATTTGTTTTATGTCGAGGAGATTAGAGGAAGAGCAATACAACAAAATTAGCCCAGCTCGATTGAGCAGGCTAATTTATCTTGTACAAAGTTTATCTTTACATTCTTCTTTTGGTTCGGCATCAACCGTATATGACAATATTTCTTTATTGCCTGGGTCATATAGACCTTCAAACTCTTTTTTTCCGTTAGTATAACCCTTAACACTAATACCGCCCATTGGGTTAATATAGTAACCCTTAGAAAAATGGATATCTTTCACATTTTTATAGTTCGTTGTTAAAAACTTTTCCATATGATTCTGGGCTTCTTCGAATAACGCAATCTCTTTTTCCTTTTGATCATACTGATGCTTCATAAAAAGTCCCCCAACTGCTATAATTATTAAAATAAGGATAATTATGTAGTTTTTCTTTTTCATTTGGAAATCAACCCTTTCCTGTCTCATTTTACAAAAATAAGGAGGCGTTGTATATGAATTACAAGATTAAAGTTCCAAAAATTACAGATAAAACTTATTATACGCTAAGTCAGGAATCTTACAACCGCGAAAGATTAGCTGATAAAATGAAAACGGGGAAACCGATACAAACAGACCAAAAAACTTATTGGTACGTTGAAAAAATAAAAACGGACGAAGATACCGGATTAGACGCGGTTGTACTATCACAAGGGGAAAAAACACAAGATGGTAACTGGACAAAATCAAAAAACCCCGAAAACGTGGTCGTCGCCTTTGCGGGAACCGATATCGCAAAAGACCCGATCAATGACGGCGTAAAAGCGGACGGCGGGAATATTGTTTTCGGAAATGATCCGAAAAAAGAAGTACATTATATTGTAAAAAAAGACGCAAAGGATACCTCGAAAACGCTCGGAGCCTATCACGGAACGCCCTCTCAAGACGCCATGCTCACAACCGGAAAGTATAAGCTGATGACGAAAACTTCGCAAATCGATCAAGCCGATCAGCTAGTACGCAGCGTAAAGAAAAAGTATGCCGGAACGTCAACGATTATTTCAACAACCGGCCATTCACTTGGCGGCGCTGAGGCGGAATACAGCGCGGTGAATAATGATGTGTATGCCGTCGCGTTTAACAGTCCTTCCGTCGTGAAACTGCACGATGAGGAAACACAGAAAGACATCAACAGCGGCATTTACGATCCTTACATCCGGTCAATTATCAATCCGGACGACATGGTCGGGGCAGGTTATTGGAACGAATATGACCGCCACAACGGGACAACAATTTATACGAAAAACCCCTCGCTCTCACAGTTCAGCCGGAAGCAGCGGCTTGGCGGGAACTTGAGCGAGCAGATCAGCAAGAATCTCGCTTATTTCTTCACTACCGTCATTCTGAGAAATCCGGATACACACGGCTTAAACGAAGCAAATTTCGTGTTCGACAGAAACGGAACTATCGCAAATCCGAACGGAGATGAATTAGTCTTTGACAAAAACCTCGGCGCTCTTCTGCCGGCCGGTGCGATCGGAAGCGCAGATACAATAAAAGTAACGCCGACAAACGCAAAGAAGCTGGCTGAAAAGGTGCAGGCCATGGCTGAGGATTTGCGGACGATGAAAAAAGAAGCGCAGAACGCCTATCAGGAGCACGATGAAAAAATCGCCGAGCTGAAAACGGAATTCTACGGTCAAGTCGGACACGGCTTGTATGACCAGCTTCAAGCACAGGACGTGACCAATACCATTGAAGATATTGCGCTATCTTACGAGAAAGGCCCGATTTTTTATGACACTCAGGCTGAGCAGGCGTTTATTGATTCTTTGCAGGCGGCGATCACAGACCTGGAAGAGATCGGCGGATTCTTACATAAAATAGCAGACGAATTTCAGGAAAAAGACCAGATGCTCGCAAACTGGTTAAGATGATAGAGGTGTATACATAATGCCGACATTAGACGAACTTTTAGAACACAAGGACGATCCAATGAAGAAAAGGCTGCAGCGGCAAATGCTGAAAACCGTCATGACGCAGGCAACGGGAACAAAACTGGAAACAGTGCGCCAAACGCTGAAGCCGACATTCGAAATGGACACATTGAAAGATGAATTATATGAAGTGTATTCAGCACTATTGAACAGCTTCGAAGGCAAGGCGCAAAAAGCTCTCGCACAGCGGATCAGTGAAAGTGCGCGGCTGATTGCCGGCACAGAAAATAACAGGGACACATTCATTAACAGTTTCAAAACAAGATAAAATAAAAAAACCTCGCAGATTTATCATCTGCGAGGTTTTTCCTATCGTCTTAACTGAGACGCGCTCGGAGGGATTCGAACCCCCGACAGACGTGGTACCGGAAACCACCGCTCTATCCAACTGAGCTACGAGCGCACGTTTTTTCAATCAGATACCTTTATATTATAATAAAGAAACGCGCAGAAAGCAACTCTTTTTTGATAATGCACAACAGGATTATGCAGCGTCCTCATGCAGCATAATCCTGCATCGTTTACCGGCATTGATTTTCACAAAAAACTCATTTCAGGCGGACTGCCCCCGGCTCAGTACATTTTCAATCACTGCAGAAAAAGCGGTAATCACCCGTTTCAGCTTTTTTTCCAAATATCTTTTAACGTCCAATAGGTGAATTCCTCAACCTTTACGGCGCCTTTCTCAGAAAACAGCTCAATCCCCAATCTGCCTTCATTCGGATAGATACGGCTTGTCATCGTTGTTTCTCCATGATTGGCGAATACTTCAATCGAGGATCTGTCAATAAAGATACGCAGCGCCAGCTTGCCGTTTGTATCCGTCTGCACCCTTCTCACACCGTCTTTCGCTTTCCCCATCTTGGTGCAATCAAGTGTCAGCTTTTTATCCGTTAGATTGTATGTCAGCACAAGTTCTTCTTCATCAAGGCCGCGAATCTTAAAACCTGCCGTTTCGGCATCGGAATCGTTCACATCAAACACGGCCCGGACTTCAAGCAGGTCTTCGGACGTCTTTGCCAAGTAACTCCCTGAAACCGATCGTCCGGCACATTCCCGATACTCCATTTTCCGCAGCTGCTTGGTTTCTTCCACGGGATTCATCAAAAGTTTATGATCATCACGCAAAGTCAGTTCTCGCGGCAAAGTCAGTGCACCGCACCATCCGTCCGCTTTTGTCGGCATCTCAGATTCCCACATATCCATCCACCCGATAGCAATTCTGCGTCCTTTATCATCTAATAATGTTTGCACGGCGTAAAAGTCATGGCCGTGATCCAATTCTTTAAAAGCGCCGTGTGTAAATTTGTTTGTTCCATCATGATAGTCACCGATTAAATAACCGGTTTGATGTAAATTTTGATAGGAATCACCGTCCGCCTCGATCCCCTGGGGCGAAATCAGCAGGACATGCTTGCCGCCTAATTCAAAGAAATCAGGACATTCCCACATATAGCCGAGATTACCGTCACTTTGGGCGAGAACTCCCGCGTATTCCCAATCACGCAAATCAGGTGAACGGTATAAAACGACCCGTCCGACGTTTTCTTTTGAAGAGTTGCCGATGACCATATACCAAACATCGCGATGCTTCCAAACTTTCGGATCACGGAAATGACAGGCGCTGTCTTCCGGCGGTTCCGCAATAACAGGGTTTTCCTGAAGCTTTTCAAACACGATTCCATCTTGGCTGACAGCGATATTTTGAGTTTGATAGAATAGGTCTTTCTCTTGATCAATTATATTATGTCCTGTATAGATGAGGGCTAATCTTCCATGATCATCGACCGCGCTTCCCGAAAAACAGCCGCTTTGGTCGAATTCATCCCCCGGAGCTAAGGCAACCGGCAGGTGCTCCCAATGAATGAGATCTTTACTTTTTACATGTCCCCAATGCATCGGCCCCCAATGCTCATCATACGGATGATGCTGAAAAAAGACGTGGTATTCTCCTTTAAATTGAATAAGACCGTTCGGATCATTGATCCAATTCGCCCGGGGCATAATATGGTACCCCAATCGATATCTTTGTTTCACTTTACCCTCGGCTTCCTTCAAAGCTTCTTCCGCCTGCTGAATTCTATCCATTTGTAACATCCTCTCTATCCGATTTTTTGCAGACGCTGGACACGCCTGCTGTTTTGTTTCGGGCCCAATAAAGTAAATATGGAGATGAAGGTAAAACCGAAGACGACGATTCCCATGATGAGATAGGTTTGACGGAACCCCGCACTGTCATATAATCCTCCCGCAAGCGGCGACAGAATCGACGCGCCTGCCTGAGATGCGAATTGAAAACCGACGAGATAAAGGACGGACGACAGACGCGTATCAAAATTGGCAGCCAAATATTTAAAAACGGCGATCAGCATAATCGGCAATTCCAGTGCGTGGATGAGTTTCATTGATGAAATGCCTACAGGCTCAACTGCAATTCCGGACCCGACGATACGGAAAGCCATTAAAAACCCCGCTAAAATCAAACTGTTTTTCGCCCCGAACTTATTGACGATAAAAGGCGCAAGAAACATCATGCCGGCCTCCAAAAACACCTGGAATGAATTAAGATAGCCGAATACTTGGTTACCCATCGACACTGAAGGAAACAAAGACGCATAGTAGATCGGGAACTGCTGATCATATACACCGTAAATGCAAGTCACCCCGATAATGTACATCATAAAAAACCAGAAATCTCTTAGTAAAAAGAGCCGCCCCACATCTTTTAACCGGACCGAATCCGCTCTGTTTTTCTCATGATCGGTCATTTCTATTTTCACAGACATGATAATGGCCGTTAATATGACGGCGGAAACAGACGCGATCCAGAAGTTGATATTGGGATTGATATTGAAAAGCTGCCCTGCAAAAAATGCAGCCGCCGCCCAGCCCAGCGAGCCCCACATTCTCGATTTTCCATACTCGAAATCATATTTACGGCTGACCTTTTCAATGTACGTTTCAATCGCGCCTATCCCCGCCAAAAAAGCGGCTCCCAAATATAAGCCTCCGACAACGGCGCCAAGAAAGACGTTGTATTGTAAAAGCGGCCCATAGACGAAGATATAAAACGGACCCGTGAATATGAGAAGACAGCTGATCATAAACAATATCTTTTTCTTCAGCCCCAATTTGTCAGAGATAAAACCGTAAAGAGGCTGCATGCAGAGAGCAAATACGGCGTTTACAGAAAAGATAATGCCTGTCGCTGATCCGTTTAAATTGATTTCCTGCCCTAACCAAATCGCAAATAAAGAATAGCTGGAAGACCAAGTAAAAAAGAAAAAGAAGAAATAAGCACTCAGTTTCCAATACAGACTTTTTGAGCTTTTCATTTGCACCGCTCCTTTAATAGGACCTTTTAATAGCCGTTTTAGAGCCGCATACTTCCTTCTTCATTTTCATCACATACATGCGATCTCTGAGTAAGCGCTTACTTTACACTGTTGCTCGATTCTTTCACTTTATTGCCGCCAGCCATCTCTCCATACCCGTCACTTCCCTTCACTCTGCGAATAAAGCGCTTTCAAAAAGAATTGTATGTCAACCGGTTCCATATGTCAATCGGTTGACATATAATTTTCTGATTATTTTAATCAAACAAAACGCACCCTCTTTATATGAAAACAGAAACATGGAATGTCCTTGCACATGTCAGCCTGATTCTCTAAAATAAGTGCGTGACGGAAATTGTAAGCCATTTCAGTAAGCAGGAGGGCACGGGAATGAAGCCTAGCATTCATGATGTTGCGAAAATAGCGGGAGTTTCATCTACAACCGTTTCGCGGGTATTAAATAACCGCGGCTATATCAGCGAAAAAACAAAAGAAAAAGTGTACAAGGCGATGGAAGAAATCAATTACTTTCCAAACGATCTGGCCCGCTCTTTATTCCGAAAACGAACCAATTTAATAGGGCTTATCATCCCAAACTCCAGCAATCCGTTTTTCGGCGAACTCGCCTTTCATATTGAAAGCATTTGTACGTCCATGGGCTACAAACTGCTGCTTTGCAACAGTTTACATCGAAAGGATAAGGAAGAAAAATATTTGGAGATGCTCATAAGAAACCAAGTGGACGGCGTGATCGCCGTGACTTACAACCGGGGAATTCTCAATTATCACAAGCAAAATCTGCCGATTGTCGCCATTGATCATTACTTATCGGACACGATTCCCGTCGTCGGCTCAGACAACTATGACGGCGGAAAAAAGGCGGCAGAACTGCTGATTGAAAAAGGGTGCCGGCACATCGTCCATATCAACGGCCCGATTGAACTCGAAACACCGGCAAACCTCAGAAGAAAAGCATACGAAGACGTCATGCATGAACACGGACGGAAGCCTATTACATATGAAGTACCCTTTTATCAGCATTACCATGACATTATTTCAACATTATTCGATGAACAGCCTGACACCGACGGAATTTTTGCCAGCGATGATATCATGGCGGCTGCAGTGATGACCGAGGCCAAAAAACGGGGAATAGACATCCCGAATCAATTAAAAGTGATCGGTTATGACGGCACTGAAACCGTTCAATCGGTTCTGCCGGACTTAACGACCATCCAGCAGCCGATTGAATTGATTTCCAAAACAGCCATCAAGATTTTAGCAAAAGAAATTGAAGGCGAATTTGATGATTTGCCGCTGGAAACATATTTGCCGGTACGGCTTTTGGAAGGGCGGACAACGTAGTCAGACCCTTCAGCCGTACGTAGCGACGCGATTGCGGTCTATTTTGAGCGCTCCCGCCATATCATTTTCTCAAGCGCCGGCGCTGATCATCCTCATTTCCACTTTGCTGTTTGAACTTTTTGTTTTATGGGAAAAATGGTGTTAGAAGAAAAGGTTGGCATTTTGGTCAGCGTTTTGTTTGACCTTTATTGACCAAAAATGTATCATGTAAATACATACTTACCTAAAAGGTGAAGGAGGAGCATTATGAATTTAATACCTACAGTCATTGAACAAACGAACCGCGGAGAAAGAGCTTATGACATTTACTCCCGTCTTTTGAAGGACCGTATTATCATGCTTGGATCTGCGATTGATGACAACGTTGCGAACTCCATCGTGTCACAGCTTTTATTCCTTGAAGCGGAAGACCCTGAAAAAGATATTTCCATTTATATTAACAGCCCTGGCGGATCAATCACTGCCGGTATGGCAATCTATGATACAATGCAGTTCATTAAACCGAAAGTATCCACGATCTGCATCGGTATGGCCGCTTCTATGGGAGCATTTTTACTTGCAGCCGGAGAAAAAGGCAAACGTTACGCGCTTCCTAACAGTGAAGTTATGATTCACCAGCCGCTTGGCGGAGCGCAAGGACAGGCGACAGAAATTGAAATCGCGGCAAAACGCATTCTCTTGCTTCGCGACAAATTAAACAAAGTGCTTGCTGAACGTACCGGCCAGCCGCTTGAAGTCATTGAGCGCGATACAGACCGCGACAACTTCAAATCAGCTGATGAAGCCTTAGAATACGGCTTAATCGATAAAGTGCTGACACGCAATACAGAAGACCAGAAGTAATGCCCAAAAAACCTGCAAGAGATGATGTCTCTTGCAGGTTTTTTTCACTCTCTGATGCTTTTTAAAACCTTTCCCCTATACTGCTTCCATTCTTCCTTCAACAGCTCAAACGACAATTCACCGGTTTGCCTCACAACCAGATCAGCACCAAGCATCGACTGTTCACGCCCGACACCGACCGCGAACATCCCGGCAGATTTGATTGCAGATATTCCTGCTTCAGCATCTTCTATTGCCGCGCATTCAGCCGTGGAAACACCGAGCAGCGCTGCAGCTGTTAAAAAGATTTCGGGATCAGGCTTCCCCTTCGCAAGAGCCGCCGGGTCAACAATGGCTTGAAAATCATCGATAATCGCCAAACGTTTTAAGATCGCGCGGGCATTGCGGCTTGAAGATGCTAACCCGATTTTTATATTTTCATTTTTTAATTCACAAAGAAGCCTGCCGATTCCCGGCAAGAGATCTTCCCGCGTCAATCTGCTGATCAACGTTTGATAATATTGGTTTTTTTGATGCAGCAGTTCTTGTTTCTCCGCATGTGTAAACCTTTTTTCCGCTCCGCCAAAAATAAGGATCCTTTCAAGTGACGCTTCCCGGCTGATTCCTTTCAGGCTTTCATTCACACTTCTGTCTAGGGGAATATCGATTTGTTCCGCCGTATATTTCCAAGCGAGAAAATGATATTCCGCAGTATCTGTTATCACACCGTCTAAATCAAAAATAACCGCTTTCATATGCTGATGCCCATCACAGCTTCATAAGGTGCGAGGCACATGCCCGTCAAGTCCGCCGGTTCCTGCGGATAGTTCGAAATCAGGATTTTCCAACGCTCATGGATCAGTTCCGGAGGCGCTTCGAACTGGGCCTTGTCTTCCGACAAATTCACAACGACGAGAAGCTTTTTCCCCTGATATTTACGGATATAACAATAGATTCGCGGATCATCTTCCAGCAGCAGCTGATAATCTCCGTATACCATGATCTTATATTGCTTTCGTAATTGAATGAGCTTCTGATAGTAATAGAAAATTGAATCTTGATCTTCCAAGGTTTCTTTCACATTGATTTCTTGATAGCGGGAATTGAGCGCTAACCAAGGGTCTCCGGCTGTGAATCCGGCATGTTTTCCTGCATCCCATTGCATCGGCGTCCTCGCGTGATCCCGCCCTTTCTTCGCCGCGGCTTTCCGGAAGTCTTCCTTCGTCATCGTCTTGTTTTCGATGACTAGTTCGCGGTATGCGTTTTTGATCTCGAGATCGTCATACATCTCCAGCGGCATATCACTGTTGACCATGCCGATTTCTTCTCCCTGGTAAATAAACGGTGTGCCTTTCATCCCGTGGAGAACCGTTGCGAATGCTTTCGCACATTGTTTTCGCAGCTCACCGTCATTGCCCCAGCGGGAAATCACTCTCGGCTGATCATGATTCTCAAAATACAAGGTATTCCAGCCGCTATTCATCAACCCGGTCTGCCACCTTGTCATCGTTTGTTTTAAAGCAATCACATCAAACGGCTTGATCTGCCATTTCCCATTTGGCGAGTTTTGTTCTGTATCGATATCCATATGTTCAAATGTAAAGATCATATTCAGCTCTTGCCTGCCTGCATCCGTATATTTTTTCGCCTCTTCAATATCAGAACCGTTTGCCTCTCCGACCGTCATGCAATCATAATGAGAAAGCACTTCCCTATTCATCTCTTGAATAAATTCATGCAGGCGGGGGCCGTTAGAATGATAACGGCCGACGATATAGAGGCGGCTGTCATCTGTTTCATAGTCCGGAAAATCGGTATATTTGGAAATGGAACCGATCACATCCATCCGCCAGCCGTCAACGCCTTTATCCATCCAGAACTTCATCAGATCATACACTTCCCGGCGAACGGCTTCATTTTCCCAATTTAAATCAGGCTGTTTTTTCGAAAAGTAGTGCAAATAATACTGTCCTGTCCCTTCATCGAACGTCCACGCCGAGCCTGAAAAGATCGATCCCCAATTATTCGGCTCAGAACCGTCCGGTTTCGGGTCTTTCCAAAAATAATAATCCCGGTAAGGATTGTCCTTCGACTTGCGGCTTTCGGCAAACCAGGCATGTTCATCCGACGTGTGGTTCACGACCAGATCCATGATGATTTTCATTCCGCGCTGATGCACTTCATCAATTAACTGAAACATATCTTCATTTGTTCCGAATTTTTCGTACATGTTTCTGTAGTCACTGATGTCATAGCCGTTGTCATCCTGCGGAGAATCAAACACGGGCGACAGCCAGATCACATCCGCGCCAAGCCTTTTGATATAATCAAGCTTTTTGATAATGCCTTGTAAATCCCCAAATCCATCTCCATTGGAATCATAAAAACTGCGCGGGTAAATTTGATACACGACAGCTTCTTTCCACCATTCACTCATCAGGCATTCTCCTTTCACATCGTTCATTCAGAACCATCGGCTCTCCATAAACTGTGATGGACACCGGTTCCCCTTTGATAAGCTCGAAAATGGCGCGCCTTTCTTCGACCGTCACCTTGATCAAGCGGTTTCGATAATTGATATGGAACGAGTAACCGTCCCATTCATTCGGCAAAAATGGGGTGAATGAGAGCGTTCCTTTTAAAGTACGCATGCCGGCAAACCCTTGGACGATCGCCAGCCAGCTTCCCGTCATTGAAGTAATGTGAAGGCCTTCCTCCGTATCACGATTGTAATTGTCGAGATCAAGCCTTGCTGTACGCTTATATAATTCAAGCGCCTTCTTTTCCATCCTCAATTCGGCAGCGAGCACCGCGTGAATGGAGGGCGATAAGCTTGATTCATGAACCGTCATCGGTTCATAAAATTCATAGTTGCGGCGTTTTTCGTCTATAGAGAAACGGTCAGGAAATAAATAAATGCCTTGCAGCACATCGGCTTGTTTAATAAAGCTGGAGCGGAGGATTTTGTCCCATGACCAATTTTGATAAAGAGGCCGTTCAGCTGGATCTAATTCGTCAACTGATTGCAGGTCTTTGTCCAAAAATGTGTCATGCTGAACGAAAATTTGCAGTTCTTCACTATACGGATAGTACATGTGCTGGATGATTTCTCTCCAGACTTTCAATTCTTCTTCCTGCACATCCAGAAGGCGGCGTTTCTCCACTGAGATACTTTCGAGACTTTGTAGAGTATAATCCAACGTCCAAGCCGCAATGACATTCGTATACCAATTGTTGTTAACGTTGTTTTCGTATTCATTCGGCCCTGTGACGCCATGGATCATATACTTATTTTTTCGTTTCGAGAAGTGAACACGGCCGGCCCAAAACCTGCTGACTGCCACAAGAACGTCTATCCCGTATTCTTCCATATAGGCGCGATCCCCTGTATATTGGACATAATTGCAGATCGCATAGCAAATCGCGCCGTTGCGGTGAATTTCTTCAAACGTAATCTCCCACTCATTGTGGCATTCATCTCCGGTAAACGTCACCATCGGATAAAGCGCCCCCTTCATCCCCAGCTTGGCGGCGTTCCGTTTGGCAGCCTCCAAATGATGATAGCGGTACAAAAGCAGGTTTTTCGTGACTTCCGGCTCGGCTGTCGCCAAATACATCGGAACGGCATACGCCTCGGTATCCCAATAGGCGGCACCGCCGTATTTTTCGCCTGTAAATCCTTTCGGTCCGATGTTCAAACGGGCATCTGCCCCGTAGTATGTCGAGAATAACTGAAAGATATTGTAGCGGATGCCTTGCTGAAGTTCCTCATCACCCTTTATCTCTATATCCGCTTTTGCCCATCTTTCCTTCCACTTGGCAATATGCTGCTGTCTCGCTTCTTCATAACCTTGCATAAGAATAGCCGCCATAAGCTCCTCCCCTTTCGAAGTAAGCTCTGCTTCTTGAACATCGCGTGAAGTCGTGACAACAATAAACTTTTTCAATGAAGCTTTGTTTTGGTAGCTGAAGCGATTTTCAGCATACATGCCGGAAGTTTGAAAGCTTTGACTGACATATTCTTCTGTCAAATTTCCCATTAAGGCGGAGACGGTGAAACGCGGCGTTCCGAACGGATTGTCGAGCGTTTTTGCCGTTATGTGCCCGCGGCGGTAATCCGCTCCTGATTCTTTTTCCTGCCAAAACCGCTCTTGATAGTTTGAATCTTCGTTTACAACATTGCCATCAAGATAAGGGACAAGCGTAATAACGGCGTCCCCTGTCAGACACTCCGCTTCATAATGAATCGCACATAGCTCTTTTGCGGCCAGGCTGAGAAATCGTTCTGATTTGATTCGCACGGTTTTATCCTGAATACGGACATCAGCGCTCCTCCTCAGAATTCCTTCTTTCATGTGAAGCTCTAACTCAAATGATTCGAGTCGGTTTTGATAGAGATCGACTTTTTCACCGTCAACATACACATCTATACCAATAAAATTCATCGCATTGATTACTTTTCCGAAATAGTCCGGATACCCGTTTTTCCACCAGCCTACCCGCGTTTTGTCAGGGAACCAAACGCCCGCAATATATGTGCCTTGATGGCTGCCGCCTGAATAGCCCTCTTCGAAATTCCCCCTGATGCCCATATAGCCGTTGGCAAGAGAAGTCAGGCTTTCCTGCAGCCGTATATACTCTTTTTGAAATGTATTGGTTTTGATTTTCCATTCATCAATCTCAAACAACCGCTGATTTATCATGTCTTCCTCCCGAATGAACATTTTCATTATGACGGCGGGTTTTGGCCATATATCTGAATAAAAAAGCAATCATCAACGTGACGCCGCATGTATGAACCATTAATACAGTAATCAAATCAAAGCGGATCAGCCCGATAGCAGCTGCCGCAAATGCAGGCAGAGCCGATGCGCATATCGCTGCAGAAGCTGCTTCCTTACATGACGCGATATCGATCATTTTTGATAATTTTGCCATCCAGATGCCTCCCGCAAGCACAGCTGTAAAAAATAGCTGGATCAAAAAAATCACTGCGCACCCCAGCATCATGATCATCGGCTTATACTGCGCCAGCCACAATTGACCGATAACAGCCTCCGTCTCATATACGCCCGAGTCCGTAAGCCTGGCGTCCGCTTTCCCATAGCGAACTGAAAACCCCATTCCGTTTTGGTCGGTAATAATCAGCCGGTCAGGCTGGAATATGACCGCGTTATCATATCCTTTTACACGCAAACGCCCATTTTCACCGTTTGGTTTCCATTCATGCGCCATATCGACTGCCAGCAGATGTTTGCCCTCTTCAATTTGACCAAAATGCTGTCCGCCTGTCAGTTTTCCGTTCCTGATTTGAATACCGTTTAATTGTTCGGCAAAACGATCATTCACTGCAGAAAGCGCCGCAGGCATAACCAATTTGAGGCTGAAGCGGTCCATTTTCAAAAACGACATCGTAAACGGCGCCATAAGGCAGGACGTCAAAAACATAAAGAGAAAGGAGAGCTGAAGCCAGCTGAATGTTTTCCCGTAACGGCAAATACCTGACGGAGACACCGACGCTTTAAGACTGCGGATCATAAAGCTTTCATTTTGCACATTCTTCATTGAACTACCCCTTTGTTCCGCCCGCCGCCAGCCCGGATACAAAGTTCTTTTGGAGAAAAAAGAACAAGATGCATATCGGCAGTGCGGCAAGTATAGCTCCCGCCGCAAACAGGGCGACTTTTTGCTGCTGCGGATTTGAAATGAACGACTGCAATCCTACTGCAATGGTCAGCCTTTCCGGCGAGCGAAGCAAAAACTTCGCCAGTAAATAGTCCCCGAACGGCGCCATAAACGCCCAAAGCGCTTGAACGGCAAGCATCGGCTTCACAAGCGGCAGCACAATGGAGGCAAATATCCTGAAGTGCCCCGCTCCATCCATCCGCGCAGCCTCATCAATTTCTCTCGGAACTGTATCAAAATAACCTTTCATCAGCCACGTGTTCATCGGAATTCCGCCGCCGATATAGATCGCTGTCAAAAACCAGTATTGATCAAGAGCGCCTATCAGCATGGCCAATACATAAAAAGCAGTCAGCGCTGCCATTGTGGGCACCATTTGAATGATTAAAAAGAAGACAAGACTCTTTTTTCGCCCCGCAAACCGATAGCGGCTGTACGTATACCCGGCAAGCGTTACAATCGTGACCTGCAATACCATGACTGACAGCGCAATAATCAGCGTATTGCTGTACCAATGAAGATAGAGCGTCTCTTCAAACAGCCGCTTAAAATGATCAAAAGTCCAGGAACCTGAGAAATCGAGCTGAAAAGCCGTCACATTTCCCGCACGGAAAGCGGAGGAAGCCGTAATCAGCAGCGGATATAAAATGACAATGCTTAAAATCAGCAAAAACAAATAGGTGCAGATTTTCGTAAGCATTCCGGCCGTTCTGGAACCCATCTACATCACCTCCTCATTGCCGAAAGCATTTGACTTTTTAAAAGCAATCAGGGAAATTCCAATGACGACGAAAGAAATTAACAATGTCACGGCCGCTGCCACAGCATATTGCGGAGAGGTGCCGGTTGTCAGTTTATAGATCCAGGAAATTAAAATATCGGTCGACCCGGCACCGGCTCCCGCGCTTCCCGGACCGCCTTCATTAAACAAATAGATGATCGAAAAATTATTAAAGTTAAATGTGTACTGTGTAATCATCACCGGTGCTGTCGCAAATAAAATCATCGGTAATGTAATATTGCGAAAGCGCTGCATAAAAGAAGCCCCGTCAATCTTTGCGGCTTCATACAATTCACCCGGAATCGACTGCAAGACCCCCGTTACCATGACATAAATATAAGGAAAGCCAAGCCAGGTCTGAATCATAATCAGAGCGGTCTTCGTCCAGAAAGCATCAGTCTTCCACGCGATCGCCGGCAGTTCCACAAACGGCAGGTGGTTTATTAATGGAATCACCTGCGTGTTCATCGCCCCTATACTGTCATTAAAAATATTGGAAAAGCTCATAATTGTGATAAATGCCGGAACAGCCCATGGAAATAAGAAAATCATTCGGAATATCCGTCTGCCTTTAATAAAATCTTGATTCACGAAAAGTGCCGTCACGATCCCCAAAATGATTTGCAGCGTTGTTGCACAGATTGTCCATATCATGGTCCAGCCCAGTACATTCACAAATGTTTCCCGGTAGGAACCGACAAAAAAGATATTCAAGAAATTTTTAAAGCCGACCCAGTCAATCAGACTGTTAGGCGGTATATGATAAAAATCATAGTTTGTTAAGGCAACAAACAGAGTCACCAAAACAGGAAAAATAATCACAAACACCATCATGAGATATGCCGGCAGTGTAAATAAATACGGAAACCCTTTATCTCCCGCATGGCGGATGATATCCTTGGCCGCTGTATTCACCTTCAAACCCGCCGCTTTCATAGCGGCGGTATGACGGAAATCATAAACTGAGAAGATATAGAACATGAGAAAGATCAACGTCAAGATCAATTGCAGTGTGCCTTCAATCAGCATAAACAGTGAGTGATCTTCACCGGGAACACTTCCCAAGGTAATCAATCCGGTCAGCGCCTCAATACCGAAAACGCATAATTCAACAGCAAACAAACTCGTAATGACCAGAAATAAGATCCCCTTTGATATCTGGTGATTCGCAATCTGTCCAATTCCCGGAATGATCGATAAAAACCATGACGCCTTCCGTTTTTGGTGTAAAAGTGTATCATCTTTATTCATTTTTCGCCCTCTATTCTTACGGACACTTCCCCTCCGATTTTATTTCACATACTTTTCTTTGATGTTTTCTTTTATGACGTTTACCGCATCATCCGCCGATTTTTTTGCTGTTTTTTTCCCCGAAGCCGCATCAAACATTAAACTTTCAGCGCCAGTCCATACCTCGGCCATTTCAGGAATATTCGGCGCAGGTGCCGCTGACTCATATTGTTTAATAACAGCTGACGCCAGCTCATTTTTTTGCTCCCCCGCTTTCTTCCTTGCGGCTGTGTTGGCCGGAACTTCATTTGTATCCTCATAAAAGGCGTAAGCATTGGCATCATTTGTTGCATACTCAAGCCATTTTTCAGCCAGCTCGGGTTCCTTTGTATATTTTGAAGCAACCCAGCCTTTGCCGCCCGCAAACGGAGCATATTCTTTTCCGTTTGGCAATGTCGGAATAGGAGCGGCTCCATAGTTCAGGCCGGCCTCTTGAAAATTGGCAGCCGACCAAGGCCCGCCGATGATTGCAGCCGCTTTCTTGTCCAAAAACATTTGCTGAATAAAATCGTCTGCGCTTGAGTTATCCTGCATGCCTTTTGGCCAATACGTTTTAAACCATTTCTCCGCGTATTTCACCGCTTCTGCAGCCCCTTTATTGTTCAGACCGATATCCCCGGGATCTGTGCCGTTTTTCCCGAATACATATCCGCCGTAACCGGACAGCAAACCGTACGACATATAAAAGTCAGTCCACTTTGCTAAAAATCCCGTTGACTTTCCTTTTTCAGAAGCAAATGAAAACCGGGGATCCTCTGTTAATGTTTCAAGGTCTTTAAATGTTGCCGGCGCTTTTTTTATAAGATCTTTGTTGTAATACAGAACAAGCGTCTCAATCACCAGCGGCATTCCATACACCTTTCCGTTAACCGTTACCTGCTGCATCTCTTTATCTCCAAAGCTTTTTGTATCAGCAGGTTTTAAATCAAGCAAATGACCTTGCTGCGCCAAACTGCCGATCCGGTCATATGCGGCAAGCATAACGTCAGGCGCATTGCCGGCCGGGCCGTCCAAAGGAAGCGCCTCAAGCTGATCGAACATTTGCTTTTCTGCAATGTTGATTGTGACGTGATTCTCTTTTTCAAACTCTCCTTTAATGCTTTCAATATATTTTTTATAGGTTTCTTCAACGGACACGGTCAGTACCTTTTTGCCATCAGAGCCAGCCGATTCTTTTGAATTTGAACAGGCGCCGAGACAGAATGCCAAAACTGATGCCGTCAATAAAGCCAATCCCTTTTTGACGAACCCCGCCATATCTTTTCCCCCTTTTATTATGAATCTATTACAATTCTACTCTGTTAGAGAAAGCGGTTTCAAAACCTTTCAGCCTGTTACCGATAACAGAATTCAGACAGGGGCGTCAGCGCTCAAAATCAAAAATTCTCCCGGCTGAACAGCAATAGCGGCATCATGTTGAAGGATCTGATCCGTCCACGCATCGTAAACTATTCTGCTTCTCTCCATATTAAAATCTTGCAAACGGATTTCCCCGGCCCGGTTCCCCTGATTAAAATAGAAAATCAATTGCCTGCCATTGAAAACCCTCGAAAAACTGATACAATCGTTTTGATCATCAAGCAGATGCCACTCAAGACTTCCGTACGTCAATAAAGCGTTTTCTTTTTTGCGCAAGGTGATTAAGCGTTTCATAAAGCTGAGCATTTCCTGGTTTTGCTTTTCCTTTTCCCAAATCATACACTTCCGGCATAATGGATCTCTCCCGCCGTCCAGACCGATTTCCGTTCCGTAGTAGATGCAGGGCGCTCCTGTCTGGGCAAACATAAAAGCCAGCAGAGAGCGGGCTGTTTTCTCATCATTTCCGCACCTTGTCAGAAGACGTTCTGTATCATGGCTGTCCAGTAAATTGAACGTCACCTCGTTGGCTTGCCGCATCCCATTCATCAAGTGCGCGTTTAATCGATAGGCCATGGATGAAGCAGAAATCTCCCGGTCAGCAAAATAAGCAATCATCGGCTCTGTGAAAGGATAATTCATCACAGCGTGAAACTCATCTCCTCTGAGCCAAGGTTCGGATGAATGCCATATCTCACCCAAAATATAAAGATCGGGCTTCTCTGCCGTTACAGCCTGTCTGAATGCCTTCCAAAAAGCGTGATCCACTTCATTTGCCACATCTAAACGCCAGCCGTCAATGTCAAATTCACGAATCCAGTACAAACCAATCTCAAACAAATACCTCTGCACTTCCGGATTAGCCGTATTCAGCTTCGGCATATCAGGCGTAAACGCAAACCTGTCATAATTGTCTTCTTTCACAGGAAAAGAGTGAATATGGAACCAGTCTTTGTAGCGGGACAGGGCCCCGTGTTTTACAACATCCTGCCACTGCGGAGAAGCGCTGCCTATATGATTAAAAACAGCATCAAGCATAATTTTCATTCCCCGCTGATGAAGCCGGCTGACCAATGTCCGGAAAAGCTCCCGATCCCCAAAATGCGGATCGATGGAATAGTAATCCAGCGTGTCATATTTATGGTTGGATGGAGAGGAGAAGATCGGAGTTAAATAAATTCCGTTCACCCCTAATTCTTCTAAATAATCGAGCTTGTCGATAATCCCCTGCAAATCTCCGCCAAAAAAATCATTAACGTCCGGGTCCTTGCTCCCCCAAGGCAGTGCAGCTTCCGGTGACAGGTCTTCTCTTCCATTCGCAAAACGTTCCGGAAAAATTTGATACCAAACCGTTGATTTCGCCCATTCAGGCGCTTGAAATGTATCCGCCTCATGAACAAACGGAAGCTTAAAATAATAATGAATCGTTTCCAGCGTTTTTTTATTTACAGGACAGACCCCTGACGCTCCGAAAAAGATGTTTTCATGCTGGTCTGAGACAATAAATGCATATTGCAAACGCCTGAATGGCGGCGACACTTCAGCAAACCAATAATCATGGTTTTGGGTTGCGGCTGTTTTTCTCATTGGCTGCTCGGCTGCCGACCATCTGCCGCCGCTGTATTCATAAGGATCGCCCCAAACCAATCGAATCTGATCAGCATCACCTTTTTTCGTCCGGATTTTGATATGCACCGTCCGCCCGTCATAAGAATAAGCATCAGCACTGAACGGCTGATGATGTATTGCGGCATATTCCATCATGTTTCCCCCTTTTTATAGGCTGGCTTATTCATTGAAGGTAGCATGATGAAATCGGGGGAAGCAAACGTTTTTCTCTTGTTACCGATAACAGAATCAAGCTTTCACAAAGTTGATTCCCGCACAATTAACTCCGGTTCAAAAAACAAATGACCTTGAGCTGCGCCGCCTTCATTCATTTTTTTCAGCAGCATTTTCGCACAGGCCTCTCCCATTTCCACAACCGGCTGTCTGACCGTAGTCAGCCGCGGGGAGGAAATGCGGTCAAGAAAAACACCGTCATTTCCAGTAACGGCCACATCTTCGGGAATTCGTTTTCCGAGTGACTGCACCGCACGAATGACCCCGAGCGCGATTCGGTCGGTGGCGCAGACAAACGCGGCTTGCCGGCCGAGCGTTTTCAAAACTTCTCTTGCCAGGCTTTCGCTTTTTTTTGAACTGTTAGCGATCCGAAACAGCTTCGTTTCTCTGCAGCTCTCTTTCATCGCCCGAATATACCCCTGTTCTCTTGAGCGTTCGAATGGCTCATCCAAATCAATGCCGAAAAAGACAACCTCACGCTCCCCCAGCCCCATGACATGGCGGGTTGCCATAAAAGTCCCTTTTTCGTTATTCACATCGACGAAATCATAGCCCATTTCATTTTCTCCAAATACGACTAACGGCTTTTCAAAAGCTTTGATGACAAATTCAAAATCGGTCTTTCTCAAGCCGGTGGCAATAATGCCGTCGCATTGCCCGATATTGAGTGAATTTCTTGTCACAAGCTGCAAAGCATAATGATGGCGATCCAGCTCCCGGCTGATTCCGGTCAGCAAGTTCATGTAATAAGGTTCGGTCGTATCCATTTCCTCAAGAATCAGCAATTTGACAACCTGTGTTCTGTTTTGTACAAGCGCTCTTGCCGCATAATTAGGGATGTAATTCAGCTCTTTCATTGCGGAATGAACGAGCTTTTTCAGTTCATCTGTTACCGTATCAGGGTGATTAATCACACGTGACACCGTCATTTTCGAAACATTCGCTCTCTTAGCCACATCTGACAACGTCGCCATTTTCCGTCTCCTTCCGCTTTTGCTTAGATAGCCAATCCGAATTAGTTAAATTATACTACGATGGTAATCTGGACATAAAAAAAGATTCCCCTAAGGAAATCTCATATTGTCAAACACACTCGATTTTAATGAAGTCCGCCCGGCACTCTCACACATGCCAGATGGCTCTTTTTTTATATTTCCGTCCATTTTTTCTGAAGGATCGGGTACGAGTAATTGTTCATCTGCTCAATCAGCTCATCCGGCCGGGAGGAGCTGTGTATCAGCTTCAAATGAGACTCATTCGAAAATCCTTCCTGAATGCTGTACTTGACCATTTTCATCATCGGCTCAAAATACCCGTTCACATTGTACAGTCCGATCGGTTTTTGATGAATGCCGATTTGCGCCCAGCATAGCACTTCAAACAACTCTTCATATGTTCCGAAGCCGCCGGGCATGGCAATGTACCCATCGGCAAGTTCACTCATTTTCGCTTTCCGCTCATGCATGCCGCTGACTTCAATCAGCTCCGTCAGATTCTGATGAACAACCTCTCCGCTGAACAGCCCGCTCGGCATGACGCCGACAGCTTTTCCGCCGCCTGCCATTAACGCGTCGGCGACGGTTCCCATCAGACCGACCCGTGACCCGCCGTAAACAAGGCCGATTCCCTGCTCCGCCATATATTCACCCAGTTCGGCCGCTTTGCGTTTGTACTCTTCATTTACCCCCGGGTTTGACCCCGCAAATACACAAATGGTTTTCATTTTTTCATCTCCGTATCTATATATGTACATCAATAAATCAAAATACACTATATATTGTCCCATCTCTATATGATAATATCAATAAGAATCATACAGGACATAAGGAGTGTTTCACATGCAGATGGCTGAAGCAGAACAATGGACGAAAGATTTTTATGAAAAACGAGGATGGACGGCGTACGGGCCATTTATCAGAATCGGTTTTTTAATGGAAGAGGCGGGTGAGCTCGCCCGAGCGGTAAGAGCATATGAAATCGGTAGAGACCGGCCGGATGAAAAGGACGCGACCCAGGCTGAGCGCAGGCAGGAGCTGATTGAAGAAATGGGTGACGTCCTCGGAAATCTGGCCATCCTTGCCGATAAGTACGGCATCACGTTAGAAGATGCGATGAAAGCCCATCAGGAAAAACTGATCAAGCGCTTTGAAACCGAATAAAAACACGGCCTGTCCGCTTTTTCATGGACAGGCCGTATCTGAATTTTATCCCGTTATCTCGTCCTGATGCTCAAAGAAATGCTGTTTCCCGATTTTATGAAACAGCCCCGTCTTCCGGATCAGCTCTCTCGGCTGTGATTGCAATCCGACGATCATCAATCTCCCGTTATGCCGTTTGATCCGGTTCATCACATTCCCCAGCACCGCTTCTGCGGAGGTATCCATGTAATGTACATTATTCATCAGCAGAATAAGCGTCTTCGGCTTTTCCTGAAGCCTCTCCAGCAGCGATGATTCCAGTGAATCAATTGAACCGAAAAACAGCGGCCCTTCAATGGAATATGTGCTGACGGACGAATCATTTTTAACCGATTTGACAGCGGCATGCGGTGTTTTGATGCTTGTTGATTCGCTCATTTTCCTGATAAAGAAAACAAAAGCGAGCACGAGACCGGCAGAAACGCCGATGATTAAATCAAACAGAACCGTCAGCAAAAAGGTTGCCGCCAGTACGAATGAATCAGTGTTTTTCAGCCGCATCATATTGGCGACTTCCCTCCGCTCACTCATGTTCCAAGCCACAACCATCAATACCGGCGCCATGCTTGCCAGCGGTACGTGAACGGCAAGCGGGGCGAAGACGAGCAGGACGAGGAGGACGGTGACTCCGTGGACAACACCGGAAATCGGAGAAACTGCGCCGTTTTTAATATTTGTTGCGGTCCGCGCAATCGCTCCCGTTGCCGGTATGCCGCCGAAAAGCGGCGCGGCCATATTGGCGATGCCTTGCCCGACAAGCTCCCTATTGCTGTCATGCCGTGATCCTTTCATATTGTCCGCGACCATCGCCGATAATATGGACTCAAGTCCGCCGAGAAGCGCAATGATCAGAGCCGACGGAAACATCATGATCATGTTATCGATTGAGAAATCAGGAAGCTGGAAAGCCGGAAGCTGCCGCGGGATTTCCCCGTAAGCAGAACCGATTGTCGCCATTTTGTCAGGAAAAAACACGACCGCCGCGGCTGTAGAGACAAGCAGCGCCACAAGCGCGCCCGGAATCTTCGGCATCAGCCTGGCTGATAACAGCAAAATGGCCAAAGCAATTCCCGCGATGAGGATGCTGTATAAATTAAGGGTTCCGATCTTCTTGCCGATTTCCGCAATGTTGAGGATAAAGCTTTCATGCTTTTGGATATCGCGCAGACCGAGAAAATGGGCAATCTGCTCCGAGAAAATCAGCACCGCGATTCCGGCCGTAAATCCGACGATCACTGGCTTCGGCACGAATTTCATAATCTTTCCGAGCTTAAATACGCCAAACAGGACGAGCATGACGCCTGCCATAAAACCGGCTACAAGTAAATTCTCAAAACCATACTGCATCACAATGGCAAATAAAATGGGAACAAACGCCCCCGTAGGCCCGCCGATCTGATATTTAGAACCGCCCAACAGCGAAATCAGAATTCCGGCCACAATAACGGTGTAAAGCCCGTATTCCGGACCGACCCCCGAGGCGATGGCAAAGGCCATTCCCAGTGGAATCGCTACAATTCCCACCACAATTCCCGCGATTAGGTCTTTCTGAAATTTCTGCAAATTGTATCCCTGATATCTGCCGGTAAATTGCATCGTCAGCTGCATCCTCCTTTGACTGTTTCATAACCGTCAACGACAACATCCAGCGTCCCCGTCCCCGGATCGATCACCAGCCCGTGCACCGGCACCTCTTCAGGCAAGAGCGGATGATGCCTGACCATATTCACGCTGTGGGCCACGCTTTCTTCAACGCTGTGAAAGCCGGTCAGCCATGTTTCCAAATCGACTCCCGCATGCTGCAGAAGGCTGAGACATTTGTCCTCCACGCCGCGCTCTTTCGCTTTATTTAATATGGAAGCCGCATTTAATCCCGACATTCCGCACTCGCGGTGACCTATGATGCAGACTTCCTCTGCCTGCAGTTCATAAACGGCAACCAAAATGCTCCGCATGACACTTCCAAATGGGTGAGAAACAATGGCTCCCGCGTTTTTTATGATTTTGGCATCGCCGTTTCTGAGTCCCATCGCCTGCGGCAGAAGCTCCGTCAGCCTTGTATCCATACAGGATACGATGACAAGCTTTTTTTTCGGGAATTTTGTCGTTTGGTAAGGTTCATATTTCCTTTCTTGGACAAACTGCTGGTTGTGCTCCAAAATGCTTGATAAAGAAACCATTTTTCTATTCATCTCCCATCCGATTGTATTGCAAGCCTTCTTACCCAGCTTACAGTAAGGAATTATAGCACAGAAAAAGGCCTCAAAAGCGCTTTCAAAAAAAGACACGATAATTTGACTGTAAATTCAGATTATGTTCATTTATATCTTTCAAAAATAATAAAATTTATCTTTACACCAACCTATAAAGCTTTTGAAAACAGCGGTTCCGCTCATTTTGCCTTCAGAAATATAGGCGGATTCTGTTATTGTTTGGAGAAATCAAGCATGTACATTTCTTTTTCTTTCATTTTAAGTTCAAAAGAACCAGAAATTTATCGTGATGCGTTTGAATATTTCTCACGTTACCGCTTCTCTTATATAATAAAATAGAGAAGAAAGACAAAGGAGGAGAAGCCCGTTGAAACCCTATGTATTCATCGCGAAACCGATACCGCCGGAAGTCGAGCAAATGATAGGCGAGCATTGCCGCTATGACATCTGGAAAGAAGATACCATTCCAAAAGAGGAACTGTACGAAAAAATGAAAGATGCTGAAGGGCTGCTGACATCCGGAACGGCGATTGACAGTGATTTACTGGATCACGCGCCGAAGCTGAAGGTCGTCAGCAATAATTCTGTCGGCTATGATAATTTTAATATTGAAGAAATGAAAAGACGCGGGGTTGTCGGCACGCATACGCCGTACACCTTAGATGACACTGTCGCTGATCTGGCTTTTTCATTAATCCTGTCTTCCGCCAGACGGGTTGCCGAATTGGATCGATTCGTCCGCGCCGGCAAATGGGGAACCGTTGAGGAAGAATCTCTTTTCGGTTTGGATGTCCACCATCAGACATTAGGAATTATCGGCATGGGCAGAATCGGTGAACAAGCTGCCAAACGGGCAAAATTCGGCTTCGATATGGACGTGCTGTATTATAATCGCAGCAGAAAACCGGATGCTGAGAAGGAACTCGGGGTTACATATGCCGACTTAGATACACTGCTGAAAACATCAGACTTTGTGCTGTTAATTACGCCGCTTACTGACGAAACGTATCATATGATGGGAGAGCGGGAATTTAAATTGATGAAAGATACGGCATGTTTCGTCAATATTTCCCGGGGAAAGACGGTTGATGAGAAAGCGCTCATCCGCGCATTGCAGGAGGGCTGGATAAAAGGCGCCGGTTTAGATGTGTTTGAAAAAGAGCCGATCGCCGAAGACAATCCGCTCCTGCAGCTGGAAAACGTCACATTGCTTCCGCATATCGGGTCAGCAACGGCAAAAATCCGTTTGAATATGTTCAAGCAAGCCGCACAAAACATGATTGACGCCGTATACGGAAAAACGCCGAAAAACCTCACGAAGGAATTTCAATAAGATGAAAAATCCCGGCCGTTTCAGCCGGGGTTTATTTTTTGCTAGATCAAAAGAACTATTTTTAAATTCTTTCTATTCCTTTCTCTCGATGCTGATACAATGAAAAGGAATCAGCTTCACATGATAAAAATGGGAGGTATTGCTTTGAAAAAACGATTATCGTGGATTTCCGTTTGTTTGCTGGTGCTGTTCTCCGCGGCGGGGATGCTGTTTTCCACGGCTGCCAAGACGGATACATCTTCTCACAAGGCGCACACTGAAGCACAGGTTATCAACACGTTTGACGGGGTTGCGGATTATCTTCAGACCTATCATAAGCTTCCTGATAATTACATTACAAAGTCAGAAGCGCAGGCCCTCGGCTGGGTTGCATCAAAGGGGAATCTTGCAGACGTCGCTCCGGGGAAAAGCATCGGCGGAGACATCTTCTCAAACAGGGAAGGCAAACTCCCTGCCAAAAGCGGACGGACGTGGCGTGAAGCGGATATTAACTATACATCAGGCTTCAGAAATTCAGACCGGATTCTTTACTCAAGCGACTGGCTGATTTATAAGACGACAGATCATTATAAAACCTTTACAAAAATGAGATAAACACATACAAAAAACGGCTTCCCTGCGGAGGCCGTTTTTTTTTGCAGAGAACCTGCGAGCTTCATATAAAATGAGCAGTAAATTTTTCTTCAAACTCTGACCGGTCTATTCTGCTGTTTTCCGCCGTGCCATCGTGTTTTTTTATTGTTATATTGCGTTCAGACAGAACCATGTGCCCTTCCGGTGTCCGCTTAGAAGCAAGCAGGCGTTTGTTGAAAGGAGAGCGTTCATGTTCAAAGATTGTTTGTTTCATAGACTTGAGGTCCTTTTCATCGATTTCTTCAAGCGAAAATGCGTAACCTGTCTGCCAGCCGTCCCCTTTGTTCATTTCAAGCAGGTATGTCCCGAATTCCGTCTCTTCTATCCTCACGCGGAACGCTCCGGCCGCTGATACCGTCTCGTCTCCCGACATCGGCACAGGCTGCATGGCGAGATTGAGTCCGAAGCCTGCATCAGCGATGTACTCATTCCCCCCGGCGGAAAGAAGTACGGCCGCATGTGTGCCGGGCAGCGCCCAGCCGTTTTTCCAGACCGTTCCGCGGATCAATTTGACATCAAATTCGGCATCTTTCAAGATGAAATAAAGCAGTCCGTTCAAGTCATAACAAAGGCCGCCATGAGGTTCCTTCACCATGTGCCGCCACAGTCCTTCTTTCGTGACGTCATATTCTTTTTTGGACAAAACCGCGCGATTTTCAAACGGAAACCGATATGCGAGCGCCTTTAAAAACTCCGGCAGGTTGCTGAAATCGAGGGAATCCTTTTCCCAGCCTATCGTTTGATAACAATCTTTCAGAAACTCATTCATCGTTCCGTCCCCCTTACAAAGTGTTTACACTTCTTCCTGCACATAAGCGGACAACTTTTCCAGCGCTTCCTTTTCATCGTCGCCTTCAGCGATCAGAGTGACTTCCGTCCCCGTGCTGACCGCCAGACTCATTAATCCCATAATGCTTTTGGCATTCACTTTCTTGCCGTTTTTCTCAAGAAACACATCTGATGCAAAACGATTTGCCTCCTGTACAAACAATGCAGCGGGACGCGCCTGCAATCCCGTCTTTAAACGCACTTCCACTTTCCCCTGAACCATAAGATCTCCCCTTTTCTGTACGGTTATTTCAAAGTGATGCTTTGTCCTGTACGCAGCTGTTCTGCGATTTCATCGAGCTTTCTCAGCCTGTGATTGATGCCGGATTTGCTGATTTTCCCGCTTGCAACCATTTCCCCCAGTTCTTTCAGCGTGACCTCCTGATAATCAATCCGCAGCTGCGCAATTTCGCGAAGCTTTTCCGGCAGCGCTTCAAGACCGATCCGTTCATCAATGTATTTAATATTTTCCACCTGTCTGAGAGAAGCACCGATGGTTTTGTTTAAGTTTGCTGTTTCGCAATTGACGAGGCGGTTCACTGAGTTTCTCATGTCTCTGACAATCCGCACATCTTCAAAACGCAGCAGTGAATTGTGAGCGCCGATGACATTCAGAAATTCAGTGATTTTTTCCGCCTCTTTTAAATACGTAATATAGCCTTTTTTCCGTTCAAGCGTTTTGCTGTTCAGATGAAATTCATTCAGCAGCGCGCATAATGAATCGTTATGTTCCTTATAAAGCGAGAAGATTTCCAAGTGGTACGACGATGTTTCGGGATTATTCACAGATCCCCCCGCCAAAAACGCCCCTCTCATATAAGAACGTTTGCAGCAGCGTTTCGCCACCAGTTCCTCAGAAATATTCCGTTCAAATACAAAGTTCTCTCCGAGGATTTTCAATTCCTCTAAAATCAGCTTTGCATTTTCAGAAAAGCGCACAATATAAACATTGTTTTTTTTCAGCCGCATTTTTTTTCTGACTAACAGTTCGACCGATACATCATATTGTTTCTTCAGCAATGTATAAATGCGGCGGGCAATCGCCGCATTTTCGGTTTGAACGTCAAGCACGAGATGGCGGTTTGAAAATGACAGTGAACCGTTCATCCGAATCAGCGCGGACAGCTCCGCCTTGGCGCAGCAGTCCTTCACTTCCAGATTCGTCAGTTCTTTTTTTGTTTCCGATGCAAATGACATATTAGCCACCTCATTTCAAAAGGCCTCTAGTCCCTTAATAAATCGACAAGAAGAGAAGCCACTTTATGTGTATCGTGACGGATTACGCCATTTTTATACGTGATAATCTGATCCCTGATGACCTCAAGCCCCATGGATTTCAGCTTTTCAACATTGAAGTCGACGGGCCGGGCCAGCTCTTTCGCATATTTGCTTTTGATTTCGTCAGGGATCTCCTCATTGTTGATTAAGATCGTGTCGATAAACGGCTGCTCCATATGATCGTTCAGCGCCTTGACATGGTCGGCCGCACTGTATTGCAGCGTCTCTCCGGGCTGTGTCATGACGTTGCATATATATACTTTTTTGGCCGCAGCCTTGACGACTTCCTCTCCGATTTTCGGAACGAGCAGATTCGGAAGAATGCTTGTGTACAGGCTTCCCGGACCGATAATGATTAAATCGGCCTGACGGATGACGTCAATCGTTTCCGGGAGCGGATCAATTTTTTCAGGCGTAAGAAACACCCGTTTAATCCGCTGGCCGTAAGAAGGGATTGTCGATTCTCCGGAGACGACCTGCCCGTCCTCCATTTCAGCGTGAAGAACGACACTGGTGTTGGCAGCAGGCAGCACTCTGCCGCGGACATTCAGCACCTTGCTCATTTCGGTGACAGCGTGAAAGAAATCACCGGTTATATTTGTCATCGCTGCCAAAATCAAATTGCCGAGCGAATGTCCGGTTAAGTCGCTTCCTTTGTTGAAACGGTGCTGAAACAGATTTTCAACGAGCGGCTCAACATCTGACAAAGCAGCCAGTACGTTACGGATGTCACCCGGCGGCGGAATTTGAAGTTCATCCCGCAGACGGCCTGAACTTCCGCCGTCATCAGCAACTGTCACAATCGCCGTAATATCAACGGGCTTATGCTTTAACCCCCGAAGCAGCACGGACAGACCCGTTCCGCCGCCGAAGATTGCGATTTTCGGCTTTTTATTCATTTCCGGCTTCTCTTTTCAATGTCCCGGTGAGTGACATGAGTATAGAAATCTTTTTTAAAATAGTCAGCCAAATATTCAGCGAGCGTGACGGAGCGGTGCTGGCCGCCCGTACAGCCGATCGCGATGACAAGTTGGCTTTTACCTTCCCGCTTATAAGACGGAAGCATAAAGCCGAGCAGATCAACAAGCTTTTCAATAAACTTTTGTGTTTCGTTCCACTTCATCACATAGGATGACACTTCCTCATCTTTCCCCGTAAGCGGCCTCATGCTTTCAATGTAGAACGGATTCGGCAGAAACCTTACATCAAACACGAGGTCGGCATCTATCGGAAGCCCGTATTTGAAACCGAATGACATTACGTTCACTGTAAATGTTTCACCTTGGTTCGTGGCGAAATGCGCCACGATTTTTTCACGCAGATCACGCGGTTTCATATCCGATGTGTCATAGATCAGCTGAGAGCGCCCTTTCAATTCTTCAAGCAGCTGGCGTTCCAGCGCGATTCCTTCAAGAGGAAGCCCGGTAGCGGCCAGCGGGTGAGAACGCCTCGTTTCTTTGTATCTCGTCACAAGGATGGAATCCTTAGCGTCTAAAAAGAGAATGCGCGGTGTAATCCACGGATTTTCCGCCATTTCATCCAGCGCCTCAATCAGCCTGTCAAAAAATTCACGTCCCCGCAGATCCATGACAAGCGCGACCTTGCTCATTTTTGAACTTGATTCTTTCATCAGCTCCAAAAATTTCGGCAGCAAGGAAGGCGGCAGATTGTCAACGCAAAAATAACCGAGATCCTCAAAGCTTTGAATGGCGACGGTTTTCCCCGCTCCAGACATTCCCGTAATGATGACGAGCTGAATATCATGGTTTTCATTCATACTCATCTTTCTCCCCCCTGCGGTCTTTCTTTTATTTGATAAGCTGCGGATCTAAACGATAGCTGAGCAGCTCGAAGTCCGGCGTATACGTAAAGGTGCCGTGCAAAAGCCCTTGGCCCTTGATCATAAAATCAAGGATATGCCCGTCTCCGGGGGCCATCGGAAGGCTGTGGATATCTTTTACGTCATGCCACTTCAGAACGCCTTCCTCTGATTCAGCGACATTCCGCCCCGTGTAGGAGTCGGCGACGAAAGTAAACATCATCCACTCTGACACGATTTGTTCCTGTTCCTTAATAATAAAGGTAAACACGCCTTTTAACTGCGGATTTAGTATATAAATGCCCGTCTCTTCTCTGTACTCTCTGATGACGGAATCTCTGACGGACTCGCCGCTTTCCATCTTCCCGCCGGGCGCGACCCACCAGCCCCGTCTCGGCTTTTGGAGAAGGAGAACCTGATCATCTGTCTGCAGCACACAATTTGTCACTCTTTGCACAAGTACGTCACCTAACCTTCTCAACAAATCATCGTCTCTTCATTATACCGTTTCGGCATGTCTCTCACAATGCAGAGACACCGACATCCTTTTCTTTTATTTGACAGAAAACAGAAAATCGCAAAAAAAGGGCACGGATACTGGAATCCGTGCCAAAGTGTATTCATTAAAAAGGGGGTCAATTACTACATTCATCTTAAAACATCAGTATTTCACCCGTGTTACAGCGTAATTAAAACACAGTAACGATTCAAAAACTGAACATTACAGTGATTATTTAACGGTTTTGAGCGTTTCCTCAAGCTCTTCCACATAATGCTGAACGCTTTGAGCCGCAATACTTCCGTCGCCTGTCGCCGTTACGATCTGGCGGAGCGTTTTTTCACGGATGTCTCCCGCGGCGAAAATGCCTGGAACTTTTGTTTCCATTTGAGCGTTTGTTTCAATGTAGCCTTCTTCATTTGTGATGCCCAAGTTCTCGAACGGTTTAGAAAGCGGAAGCATACCGATATAAATAAAGACGCCGTCAGCTTTGAATTCTTCCTCTTCTCCCGTCACGGTATCCACAAGAGTAAGTCTGCCGACTTTTCCGTTTTCCTCATGGATTTCTTTTACGGTTTTGTTCCATTTGAAGTCAATTTTCTCATTGTCAAAGGCACGCGCCTGAAGAATGCTTTGCGCACGCAATTTGTCACGTCTGTGAACGATGGTGACTTTTGAAGCGAAGCGTGTCAGATAGACGCCTTCTTCAACGGCGGAGTCTCCGCCGCCGACAACGACAAGCTCTTTATTTTTAAAGAACGCGCCGTCACAAACCGCGCAGTACGATACGCCGCGGCCGCCCAGTTCTTTTTCGCCGGGAACACCGATCTTTTTGTATTCCGCTCCGGCAGAAATGACGATGGCACGCGCTTTATATTCTTTTGAACCGGCTTTGACCGTTTTATATTCTTTACCGTCAACGATTTCTTTAATATCGCCGTACGCATATTCCGCACCGAATTTTTTCGCATGTTCAAACATTTTATTAGAAAGTTCAGGGCCGAGAATGCTTTCAAAACCCGGATAGTTTTCAACATCCTCCGTGTTGGCCATCTGGCCGCCCGGAATTCCTCTTTCGATCATTAATGTGGATAAGTTCGCTCGTGATGTGTAAACAGCAGCGGTCATCCCCGCCGGACCCGCGCCGATAATGATCACATCATAAATTTTTTCTTCTGACACCATGATTCACTCCTTTTCGAAATGGGGCGCACCCTATATGACTAAGAATCCCCATCAATCGTATTCCTTACCCATATCCTATTAAATCTGAAGGCAATTCGCTATTTTTTTGCTCATTTTTCTGAAAAACCGTGATTAGGCAGCTCCTGAGCGGGTATACAAATAAAGAAAGAGCCTTCCGGGATAGAAGGCCCTTGTCTTATTCATTATTGAACGACACGTCTTACATTACCGTTGAAATATTTTTTCCAATAAGGGTTGCTCATAGAATCGATAGATACACCATGCGATGTATTATCGTTCAGGAACGTTCCGTTGCCTAAGTAGATGCCGACGTGGCCGTTTGTTTTATACGTGTTGAAGAACACTAAGTCTCCGCGTTTCATATCAGACGCACTGACAGCTTTCCCTCTGTTAATTAAAGTATCTGTGCTTGTTCCGCTGACAGGTCCGAGGTTAACGCCTGCGTTAGCATAAGCCCAGCGTACGAATGAAGAGCAGTCAAAAATACGGTTGTCAATATCAGATTGAGTGCGTCCGCCGCCGAATTTGTACGGAGATTTACCCACAAGGCTTGATCCTACGCTGATGGCGCCTTCAATACCGCCAGAATTTGAAATAACAGATCCGCCGTCAGAATCATCTGAACCGCCGCTGTTATGAGATGATCCGCCTGAAGTGCTCTTGCTTGAGCTGTCAGATGAATCAGATGATGTTGAAACAGCCGCTTTTTTCACAGTTTTAACCGCCGGTGCCGGCTGGCTGTCATCTTTTTGGTTTTGGTCTTCAGAAGCTTTTTGCGCTTCTTCCTGTTTTTTGATCAGGGCAGCCGCTGCAGCCTGCTCAGCTTTAATGCGCTTCTGTTCTTTTTCAGTGTCAGCTTTTTCGTTTGCAAGCTTTGATGCTTCTTTTTTCAGATCAGAGATAGCGGAAGCCGCTTTTTTCTGACCGTTTTTCGCTTCGTCGAAAAGCTTGTCTTTCTGATCAAGCTGTTTGTTCAGGTCTTTTTGCATAGACTCGAGTTTCGCAAGATCATCTTGAACTTTTTTCAGCTTCACGTTAAGTTCAGCTTCTGCGTCTTCGAGTTTCGCTTTATCCTGCTCCTGCTGTTTGATCAGGTCTTTATCCGCATCAACGATAGAAGATACTGCAGTCGCACGGGAAATGAAGTCTCCGAAGCTTGTCGCCCCTAAAAGAACATCTATGTATCCTTGAGAACCGCCGTTTTCCTGTAAAGAACGAACGCGTTTTTTTAGGATTTCATTGCGTTTTTCAATACGCGCTTCTGTTTCTTTGATTTCTTTTTTCAAATCAGCGATCTGCTTTTTCGTTTTTTCGTTTTCAGCTTTTTTATCTTCGATTTTATTGCTTGTATCCAACGCTTTAGCGTTAATGTCTTTCAGTTCTTTTTCAATCTTAGCCTGCTTGTCCTGAAGCTTAGACAATTCTCTTTCTTTTGCTTCAAGGCTTGAAGCCACCTCAGATTGCTTGCTTTCAATTTTTGCTTTTTTGCTGTCTAATGTTTCCGCCGATGCAGTTTTTGTAAACGGGATCAAAAAACTGCTTGTCCCGATGACGGAAGCCAAACCAAGTGTTAATAAACTCTTTTTCACTTTTTCTTTCCTCCCTTTTACTTTAAACCTGTTCTCATTTGGAATTCTATTATGAACATCAAAGTTACGCTCCCTCACATACCCGTGAGGCTGATGATTTTTATGTATGAATCTTTAAATCTTTTAAATTGGTATAGATTATACAGCACATGTAAAATAAACTAATCTCTTATGTACGAGACTCATTATACCATCATGTTTCGACAATTTTTATTACAGTTATATTTCAATGTGATTGCAAATCTCATATTTTGCAAAATAAACGGTGATTACGGCCTGATTTCGATTCGAAAAGCAAAAAAATACGTATGAATACCTCTTTTTTCGGCGGTAAAGTTCTGTTTTGCCCCTTTCTGATAAAAAAAGAACCGACTCTTTATATAGAAAGAATCGGTTTTATTCTAATATATCATCTATTTGTCTGATGTATTTCGAAAGTGTTGCCGGGGTTATACCGTAAACGGCGGCCGTTTCTTTTTTCGTCGTTTTTTCGCCGTTTGCTTCTTTCCATACATATGCGATGGCTGCGGCCCATGCCCGCTCATTCTGTACGGCAGCGGCGGCCCGGATATGCTGAATGACGTGAAAAACCCAGCAGCTCATGACGTCAGTTTTTAAACTGTCGGCTTCCGCTTTCTCCAGCAGCTTGACCGTCCGATACGTGAACAGCGCATCACCGGAGACGCCTGAAGCGCCTTTTTCACCGGAAAGCAGCAGTTTGACGAAATCTTGTTCAAACGGTGAAACGGCGCGTTTTGCCGTCAGAACTTTTTCAAGCTGGTTCCGCTCTCCTTCAGCGCTGCTGATATAATAGGCGGCAAGCCGCTGTTCAAGTGAAGCAGGCAGGGGTTCCTGCCGCTCCGCCCAAGGCGCGGGCCGGTCTGATTCGGGAAATTCGGCTTCGGCCTTTTTCCAAATGGTTTCCGCAAATTCTGTGCGGCCTGTCCCGTAGGCTGAGGCGGCCAGCCAGTAATAAAACGTTTCGTCGCCTTCGAATCCGCTTTTGTAAAGAGAACGGAGCCATTTATAACCGAGATCATGTCTGCCGACAAGCGCAAGCGTCGCCCCCAGCTTATAGCGCTGTTCGAATAAAATCGGATACACATTGGCGAGTTTCCCGCTCAATTCTCCGACTTTTTCATCTTCCCTCTCGTAATAGCAGAATACAAGGAGGTTGCACAGGGCATGGAGATTGCCTTCATTTTTCTCAAGCACTTCGAATACTGTTTGTTTCGCTTTTGTGACATTGCCTGAGTAAAAGTAAGCGAGCGCCAGGTTGTTGTATGCAGACCAAAGCTCGGGGTAATCGGCCGTAATCTCTTCAAGCATGACAACCGCTTCATGAAGCTGGCCGCTCTCAAGAAGCGCTTTTGCCCGATCCTGCCTGATCAGCAGCTCATCCTGGTCATAGAGCGATTCGTTTTCACCCGCTTCGCCGAAATCCAAAAGCTCCATCAGATTTTCAATTTCTTCGCTGAATTCCCCGTCCGGATCGGCATCTGAATAAGCCGCTGCTTCTTTGTATGCTTCCTGAAAGAGCCCCAAATGCGCGAAATTATTCGCCTTAAAGTAATGACACTCGGGCATTTCTTCTTTCAGGTTCACCAAAATAAAGTCGAACAGCTCATTTGACTGCTGGTAGTGGCCCATTTCAGAATAAATGACGGCCAGCCGGGACAGCATTTCGGAATCATTCGGCTCGAGGTGGACGGCCCGCTGAATCAGTTTGCTGGCCCGCTTTAAATTCCGCTCTTTATATGCTTTTAAGCCTTTATGAAAAAAATATTGTCCATCCTGAAGCAGCTGGACAATTTGCGCGTGCTTTTTCTGTTCAGAAGTGTGTTTTCCCACAAATATCCTCCGTTTTATACGTATTACCGTCAGTAGTATACCATAAAACGGTTTCACCTCAATAGTTCAAAAGACAGGATCGGCTTCGTTTTTTACTGGCTGGTTCGACCAGATTTTAGCTGTTTTTTTCACGAGGCTCGGCTGGAAGAATGACACGGAAAAGGGTTCCTTCGCCGCGCTTGCTCTCAACCTCTATCGAACCGCCGTGCAGCTCTGCGATTTTTTGGGCGATGGACAGGCCGAGCCCGCTTCCTCCTTCGTTTCTCGCCTTGTCCGCTTTATAAAACCGTTCAAATACACGCTCCGCCTGTTCAGGCTCCATTCCGATTCCGTCGTCGGCGATTTCGACAGCGGCCGCTCCCGGCAGATCAACAATTTTAACGGAAATGCGGCCGCCTTCACCGGTAAATTTCACGGCATTGTGAATCAGATTCATCCATACTTGGCTGAGCAGCGCTTCATCTCCGTACACATACGACTCCTGTAAATCAATGAGAAACTCAATCTGTTTGGCGGACCATTCAGGCTCACAGGTCAATATGGTGCGCCGCAGCTGTTTGTCAATGCGGAACGGTTTTTTTTGTATCGGTTCGGTTTGGCGTTCGAGCGCAGTGAGCTTCAGCAGATTTTCACTGATTTTTGATAGTCGTTCTGTTTCTGTTTCGATGATGTGTAAGTAGCGCCCCCGCTCCTCATATGATAAATCCGTTTTTTTCAGAAGATGCGCGTAGCCCTTTAATGAAGTGAGCGGGGTTTGGATTTCATGGGAAACGTTCGAAATAAATTCTTGTTTCAGTTTTTCCATTTCACTCAGTTCCGCGGCGAGTGTCGACAGTTCATCAGCCAATTTCGTCACGGGATGGTTCCGCTCAATCTTCTCCATTTTCCGGGAAGCGGCCGCTGTGAAGTTGCCGCTCGACATTTGCTTGATCGTGGCGGTCAGCGAATCCCAGATCGCATGATGCCTTTCACGTGCTGACTTTGAAAAAATAAACATCGTTACAAACAGCAGGCCGAAAACAAGCCAAAGCGTCAGAATCTGCTCGGCGTACGGCACAAGCAAAATCGGCCATATGAGACCGAATCCCTGAACAATCAGGTGAGCCGCCAGCCATAAGAATGCGGTGACGGTGAGAAGGATGATGATTTTTCCAGCCGTTCTGAAGATCCGTTTCATCCTGTCACCACAAACCGATACCCGAGCCCCCGCACCGTATGGATGGCAAACGGATAGTCTTTTTCCGGAAACCGTTCTCTCAGCCTTTTAATATGCACATCAACCGTCCGCTCGTCACCTTCATAATCAAAGCCCCAAATATCTTCTATTAATTGTTCTCTTGAAAACGTCTTATTCGGATAACCGGCAAGCTTAAATAAAAGCTCAAATTCACGCCGGGGCAGTGTCAATCCCGCTCCGCCGCCGCGCGTTACGGTGCGGGATTGCTTATCTAATGTGACCGTTCCGATGGTCAGCAGTTTTTCAGCGGTGATCCGGTACCGTTTCAGCAATGCTTTGACCCTTGCTTCCAGCTCAAGCGGCTCAAACGGTTTGACGAGATAATCATCCGCTCCGGAAGTAAAACCTTGCACTTTGTCCAGCGTTTCGCCTTTTGCCGTCAGCATCAAAATCGGAATGTCCGTAAAGCTGCGGACGGCTTCACTGACTTCAAACCCGTCCATTTTCGGCATCATCACATCCAGTATGATGAGATCTATAGGTGCTGATTCGATCAGCCGCACCGCCGCTTCCCCGTCCTCCGCTTCTGCGACGTCAAAACCGCTCTGCTCCATCATAAGGCGGACAAGCTCACGGATATGGCGGTCATCATCCACAACCAATATGACAGCCATGAAAACCCCTCCTTCTGCTTTTTTCTTTTCATGAATCGACATGATGTTTATAAACCGAATTTTTTCATTGTCTCCTGTACCGGCATACACGCTTATGGCTTGGCTCTTCATCGTTACCGACCGTACACCCGTATGAACAGGACTCCGGCTGCAAAATAAAAAGCAGCTTTTTCAGCTGCTTTTGATTCATAAAGTCTTGCTTTACACAGCTTTGTTTTCTAAGTCGGCATTCAGCTTCAGCTGCTGCTCCGCAAAATCGCGGTACAGCGAATGGGATGCCATTAATTCATGGTGTGTGCCCCGTCCGGTGATTTCACCCTGTTCGACAAAGAGAAGCTGATCTGCATCCACAACCGTGGATAAACGGTGGGCGATCACAATCGTGGTCCGCCCTTCCATTAGAACTTCCAGCGCCTGCTGCACCCATTTTTCAGATTGGCTGTCCAGACTTGATGTCGCTTCATCAAGCATCAGAATGCTCGGGTTGCGAAGGAGCGCTCTGGCAATGGCGATGCGCTGGCGCTGTCCGCCTGACAGCATAATTCCCCGCTCACCGACCTCGGTTTCAAATTTCTTCGGTAAGTCTTCAATAAATTGCAGAGCGTAGGCCATGTCAGCCGCTTGCCTCAGTTCCTCATCGGTCACCTCGCGTTTTAATCCGTAGCAGATATTGTCGCGGATGGTGCCTGACATTAACGGGCTTTCTTGCGACACGTAGCCGATATGCTCCCGCCATGACTCAAGGGAATACGCATCAATCGGTTCATTTCCGAGCAGGATGCTGCCCGCAGTCGGATTGTAGAATCGTTCAAGCAGCTTAAATAACGTTGTTTTCCCGCCGCCGCTAGGTCCGACGATCGCGGTGACTTTGCCGGCCTCAATCGTAGCCGTAATGTCTTTTAAGATGGTTTGATCTGTTTTGTAGCCGAATGAGACTTGTTCAAGCTTAATCGGCTGATCCGCGTTTTCAATGGCTTTTCCGGTTTGGATATCTTCTTCTTTTTCTGCAAGAATATGAATCATCCGTTCCGTTGCGCCGACGGATTTTTGAAGCTGTGTGAAAAATGAAGTGATCTGACCCATCGGCATAATGATCTGAAACAAATACAGAATAAAGGCAACGAGTGCGCCGGCTGTCAATTCACCGGATGACACCTGCATCCCGCCGTACCCGATGACAGCGACCAGCGCCGCCATTAATACAAGTGTAATAAGCGGGCCTACGAGCGACTGCACTTTCGCTTCACGCAGCCCGAGTTTAAAGAGTGCCATGATGCCTGCTTTTCCGCGTCCGTATTCCGCTTCTTCAGCGTTTGACGCTTTTACAAGCCTGATTTCCGGGAGGATGTGGTTTAATAATCCGGTGAATCTCGCCGTTTCATCCTGTGTTTCCCGAGAAATTTTAAACATTTTCCGGCCGATCGGCACTAAAATCACCGCAGCCAGCGGCACGACGATCAGCACGAGCAATGTGAGCTTCCAGTTCATGAAAAATAAGATCGTCAGTGACCCGATAACGGAAATGATTCCGGTAATAAATCCGCTGATATTGTTTGTGATCAGCTCTTTTACCACCATTGTGTCATTGGTGACACGGCTGATCGTTTCTCCCGTGGCGTTTTTGTCAAAATAAGAGACGGGCAGTTTAATTAATTTCTGCCACAACAAATCACGCAGTCCCGAGATGATTTTCTGGCCGCTGTAGTTCAGGGCGTAGGTGGCGTAGGCGCTTAATGCGGCCTGTACGATAAACACGGCTGCGATGATTCCGATTTGCACGCCTGACAGCGACGACATGGAAAAGCCGTCAACGAGCTGCTTTGTCAACAGCGGAATCAGCAGGCTGACGAGCGTTGTCACAATACTGAGAGACAGCGCGAAGGCCAGCATACCGTATGATGGTTTTGTTTTTTTGACTAATGAAAAGAATGAGCTGAATTTCCCTTTAGGTTTTGGTTGTTTATTCGGCATATGTTTTCCTCCTATATCACTGTTTATACTATAACGGATGTGCATGAACGGAATATGAACAAAACGTATATTTTTGATAAAAACCAAAATAAACTCTATTAGTCAATATTATCAAATTCATCTGCCTCCGGTTGCGGAAATAAGGAATATTTAATTGAATGTTTAAGTTTGACAGATTAAAAACCTCACGGATCTCTCCGTGAGGTTTGTTTTACTCAGATGCTGAATGGCGTTTTGCAAGAACGTCAAGCACGTCGTCCAAAGGAAGCGACTGCTCACGCAGAAGAACGAGCAAATGATACAGCAAATCCGCCGCTTCCCATTTTAATTCTTCATGGTCGCGGTTTTTCGCGGCGATAATAACCTCTGCGGCTTCTTCGCCGACTTTTTTGAGGATTTTATCGACGCCTTCCCGAAACAGATACGTTGTGTAGGCTCCGTCAGGCATCTCCGCCTGCCGTTTGGCGATTACGCTTTCCAGTTCATTTAAGATGCCGAAACGATCCTGCGCGTCCGCTTTTTCCGGAGAAAAGCAGCTGTAGCTTCCCTTATGGCATGCGGGTCCTGAGGGCTCCGCAAGCACGACAAGAGCATCTTGATCGCAATCATAGCGGATGGCTTTCACCTTTTGGGTATTCCCCGACGTCGCTCCTTTATGCCACAGCTCCCCGCGTGAACGGCTGTAAAACCAGGTTTCTTTCGTTTCTATCGTTTTTTCGTAGGATTCACGATTCATATAAGCCAGTGTCAGTACTTCTTTGCTTGCCGCATCCTGCACGATGGCGGGAATCAGTCCGGCCTCGTCAAACCGCAGTTCATCTGCCCGTTTCATCTCACATTCACCCCGTGTTTCTTCATATAATCTTTCACTTCTTTTATAGATGTCTCTTTGTAATGGAAAATGGAAGCTGCAAGCGCGGCGTCCGCTTCACCGATCGTGAAGGCTTCAAGCATATGGCGCGCGCTGCCGGCTCCCCCTGACGCAATGACGGGCACCGGGACGGCACGTGTGACAAGCTGTGTGAGCGTATGATTAAAGCCTGTTTTCTCACCGTCTGCGTCCATGCTTGTCAGCAGGATTTCACCCGCTCCCCGGCTGACGGCTTCTTTTGCCCAGGCCGTGACTTCCCACTCGGTTTTCTTTCTCCCGCCGTGTGTGTACACTTTATAGCAATCCGAATCTTCATCATACTTTGCGTCAATCGCCGCTACGATGCATTGCGAGCCGAAAAAATCTGCTCCTTCCGTAATCAGCTCGGGGCGGAGAACGGCCGCTGTATTAACGGATACTTTATCAGCGCCGGCGCGAAGCATTCGTTTCATATCGCTTAATTGATTGATTCCGCCGCCGACCGTAAACGGAATCGCCAGTTTTGCCGCAACCTGTTCTACGACGTCCGTCATCGTCTTGCGGCCTTCGTGAGAGGCGGAAATGTCGAGAAAAACAAGTTCGTCAGCGCCCTCTCTGTCGTAAGCTTCGGCCAGCTCGACAGGATCGCCCGCATCTTTCAGCCCGAGAAATTGAATGCCTTTGACGACGCGGCCTTCTTTCACATCGAGACACGGAATGATTCGTTTCGTGATCATGCGTCCTTCACCCCGCTGAGCGCTTCGGCCAATGTAAATTGTTTTGTATACAGCGCTTTTCCGATAATCGCTCCCGATACGCCGGCGTCTTTGAAGCGGGCCAGTGCTTTGAGGTCGGCGACTGAGCTGACTCCGCCTGAAGCGATGACGGTTTTTCCCGTTGCTTTTGCGAGCTGAACGGTGCTTTCGATGTTCGGTCCTGACAGCATGCCGTCAGTTGCAATATCCGTGAAAATGAAGGTTTCCGCTCCTTCGGCCGCCAATTCACGACCCAGATCGGCCGCCCTTACCGAGGATGTTTCCAGCCAGCCTTCCGTCGAGACATATCCGTTCCTTGCATCAAGACCGATCGCGATTTTGCCGCCGTATTGTTTCAGCATGCTCTTCACAAATGCCGGATCGGAAACGGCCGAGCTGCCGAGAATGACGCGATCAACACCTTGTGATAAATAACCGTACACATCCGCTTCAGAACGGATCCCGCCGCCGATCTCGACTTTGGCATCAAGCTGCCGCGCAATGTCAAGAACATGCCTGTCGTTTACTTTCCTGCCTGCTTTCGCGCCGTCAAGATCCACGAGATGAATCCATTCGGCACCTTCGTTTGCAAATTGCGCCGCCATGTCTAAAGGAGAGTCACCGTATATCGTTTCCTTGCCGTAATCGCCTTGGATGAGGCGGACGCATTTGCCGTTTCTCATATCGATTGCCGGATATAATGTAAAAGCGTTCATTTCTTCACCTTCTGTTCCGCTGCCATTTTTGTAAATTGCGTTAAGATCGCCATTCCGGCCGTACCGCTTTTTTCCGGGTGAAACTGTGCACCGAAGACATTGCGTTTCCCGACGACGGCCGGAACACGAACGCCGTACTCAGCGCTTGCCAGAAGATCGCCGTCTTCCATCCCGTCTATATAATAGGAATGGACAAAGTAAACGAAGCCTTCTTCCGCTTCCGAAAGCAAAGGAGACGTTTGGTGAAACGTCAGCCGGTTCCAGCCCATATGCGGCACCTTCAGCTTGTTTCCTTCGGCATCTCTGTCTTTGAGTCTCACAGCTTTTCCGGCTAATAAACCGAGTCCTTTTGCAGAGCCGTTTTCGGTGCTTTCTTCGAAAATGAGCTGCATGCCGAGGCAGATGCCGAGGAGCAGCTTCCCCTCGTCAACCATACGGTGTATGAATTGATCAAGCTTCGCGCTGCGTAAATTGTCCATGGCGTCACTGAATGATCCGACACCGGGGAGAATAAAAGCATCCGCTTTTTCAAGCTCTTCCGGCCGGTCTGATACGACATACGGGACACCGACGCGTTCCAGCGCCTTCGACACGCTGAATAAATTGCCCATACCGTAATCAATTACACCGATCATTTACAGCATTCCTTTCGTAGACGGCACACCCTTGACACGCGGATCAATGGATGACGCTTCGTCCAGCGCTCTGCCAAGCGCCTTAAACACGGCTTCTATCATATGATGCGTATTCGTGCCGTATTGAACGATGACGTGCAGATTCATTCTCGCTTCCAGCGCCAGTTTCCATAAGAATTCATGTACCAGCTCAGTATCAAACGTTCCGACTTTCGCTTGCGGAAATGCAGCGCGCATCTCAAGGTGCGGCCGGTTGCTCAGGTCTACGGCGACTTGGGCGAGCGCTTCGTCCATCGGTACTAGCGCTGATCCGTACCGTTTGATCCCTTTTTTATCACCGAGCGCCTCCAAAAAAGCCTGCCCTAAGCAGATGCCGATGTCTTCAGTCGTGTGGTGATCATCTATCTCCGTATCGCCTTTTGCGTCAACAGTTAAATTGAATTGCCCGTGCTTTGTGAACAAATCAAGCATATGAGTCATAAACGGCACATCCGTGCTGATGTCGGCTTTTCCTTCTCCATCTATTTCGAAAGCCAGCTTAATATCGGTCTCATTTGTTGTTCTGGCGCGTTCCGCTTTTCTCATCGGTCATTCCTCCGTTTCTCGCTTCAATCGATCTTGCGTGCGCTTCAAGCCCTTCCAGTCTCGCGAAGGCGGAAATGCTGTCCGCGTGCGTTTCAAATGCCTTCCGGCTGTATGAGATGATGCTCGATTTCTTTTGAAAATCTGTTACATTCAACGGGCTTGAAAACCGCGCCGTTCCGTTTGTCGGCAAAACGTGATTCGGTCCGGCAAAATAATCGCCGACCGGTTCAGCGCTGTATCGCCCTAAGAAAATCGCCCCCGCGTGTCTGATGCTTCCAAGCAAAGCCTCCGGCGAATGCGTCATGATTTCTAAATGCTCGGGTGCCAGCGCATTCACCGTGTCCACTGCATCTTCCATCGATTCCGCGATATAAATGCGGCCGTGATCCTTGATCGACGCTTCGGCGATTTCTTTACGCGGCAGCGTCTGAAGCTGTTTATCCACCTCATCTGATACGGCTTCGGCAAGCTTCCGTGAGTCGGTGACAAGCACGCTTGAGCTGAGCGTATCGTGTTCGGCCTGTGAAAGCAGGTCAGCGGCGACTTCTGTGGGCACCGCCGTATCGTCTGCAAGGACCACGATTTCACTGGGCCCGGCAATCATGTCAATATCCACAACGCCGAAGACTTCGCGCTTCGCGAGTGCTACAAATATATTGCCGGGGCCCGTGATCTTATCAACAGGCTGTATCGTTTCGGTTCCGTAAGCGAGCGCGGCAATCGCCTGCGCGCCTCCCGCTTTGTAAATTTCCTTTATGCCGAGCTCAGACGCCGCCGCCAGAACGCCCGGCGAAAGGCGGCCGTCTTTTCCCGGAGGACTGACGAGTACGATCCGCTCCACTCCCGCAGCGAGAGCGGGGATGACATTCATTAAAACGGAAGACGGATAAGCGGCCGTCCCGCCCGGCACGTATACGCCCGCGGAATCGAGCGCCGTTATTTTCTGCCCGAGCATCGAGCCGTCTTTGCGATGGTAAAACCACGAGGATTGCAGCTGACGTTCGTGATATTCTTTAATATTGGCAATCGCCTTTCTGATCACTTCCAGCAGCTGATCATCAAGCAGACGGTACGCCTCGGTGACTTCCTCTGCACTCACGGCCATTTGGTTCAGGCTGATGCCGTCAAATGTTTTTGTATAGGCCAAAACGGCTTTGTCACCGTTTTGTCTGACGTCTTCAATAATCCCCCTGACGGTTTTCCGCTGCTCTTCGGTTCCGCTGTCGATGGAACGCTTCAGTGAGAACCGCTCGCTTCTTTTTACTGCGGTTATTTTCATTGTGCCGTTTCTCCTTCCACAACCCTGGCCAGCCTGGCCGCCATTTCGTCGATTACATCATCCTTCATACGGTAGCTGACCGGATTGACGATAAAACGCGATGTGATGTCACAAATATGTTCTGATTCAACGAGACCGTTTTCTTTTAATGTCCGCCCGGTTGATACGATATCTACGATTCTGTCAGCAAGCCCGATTAAAGGCGCCAATTCAATCGAACCGTTCAGCTTAATGATTTCCACCTGCTCGCCCTGCTCTCTGAAATAACTTGACGCAACATTCGGATATTTCGTCGCAATCCTCGGGGCGACTCCGTTCCAATCCGCTCCGGGAAGCCCCGCAACGGCGAGATGGCATTTGCTGATTTTCAGATCGAGCACCTCATACACGTCACGCTCTTCCTCAAGCATGACATCCTTTCCGGCAATACCGGCATCAGCGACGCCATGCTCGACATAAGTCGTGACATCCATCGGCTTTGCCAGAATAAAGCGGAGATTTTCTTCAGGAACGTCAATGATCAGCTTTCTCGATTCTTCAAACTCCTCGGGCAGCCTGTACCCGGCCTGCCGCAGCAACCCGGCCGCTTCTTCGAATATCCGTCCTTTTGGCATTGCCATTGTGAGTACCTTACCCATTCTGCTCTTCCTTTCTGGCACCGATAAAGTATGTGACGTTTGCGAATGATTTTGTCATATGATCGATATTTTCAATGCCCGCCAGATCCTGCAGGACGACTTTTCTGCCTCTCGCCCTTTCTTCCTCCGCGAATAAAATGGCCTGCGCCCGCTGCTCCTTGCTGAAAATCACGGCGTCCGCTTCACTAGTTTCTTCCTGGATGCCGAGCGCTTCAATCAGCCTGTCGATACGGAGCCCGAAACCCGTGGCGGGAGCGGGACTGCCGAAATGGCCGAGAAGATTGTTATAGCGTCCGCCGCTTCCGATGACAAAACCGACATTTGCCGCATACACTTCGAATAAAATTCCCGTGTAATAACTCATATGGCTTACCATATTCAGATCAAGGCGAATATGCTCGGCACATCCGTAATCCTCAAGAATGTCCCACAGGTCTTCCAGCTCCTGAATCAAGCTTTGTCCGGAGATGCCGATGATCTCCTCCGCTTTGGCGCAGATCTCTTTCCCGCCTCGCAATTCCAGAAGTGCGAGCAGCCGGCTTTTATCTATTGAAGAAAGCGGAAGCGATTTGACATGTTCCCTGTATCCCACGTAATTCTTTTCAAAGAGAAAGCGCCGCAGAACATCCGCCCGCTCGGCATTGCCCAGAACCTCGACAAACAGCTCATCAGCGAGTCCGGCATGGCCGATCGCGATTTTAAACCGGTGCAATCCCGCGTTTTTCAAAGCGCCGGCCGCCAGCGCAATCACCTCGGCGTCCGCGCTTGTTGATCCGTCGCCGATCAGCTCCGCGCCGACCTGTTCGAATTCGGCCGGACGTCCGCCTTCCCGCTCCTGAGCGCGATAGACGCTTGCCGCGTACCCCGCTCTGAGCGGATGATTGTGTTTGTGCAGCTTAGACGCCGCCACCCTGGCAATCGGTCCGGTCATGTCAGGCCGAAGCACAAGCGTTTTTCCGTCCTGATCGAGAAGCTTAAACAGCTGCTGTTCTTCAATGGCTGACTGGACGCCTACTGTTTCATAAAATTCAAGGGTCGGCGTCTCCATAAACTGATAACCCCATTTATCAATTAAATCCGTCAGTGTGGAACGGACTTTTTTCTTGGCTTCGTATAAACCGGGCAGCGTATCTCTCATGCCATGCGGTTTCTCAAACATAAACATTTGCCTTTTACACCTCCGCTTTGTCTGAAGGAAAATTCCGAATCCTTTAGTTCGCTAATATGATAATATGTTAGCAGATAAAAGAATGAATTGCAACGCCCAATGTCCGCCTATTCTTTTCCATAAACATGGCTAAAGAATGAACAAACCTGTAAACATATCGGAACGATCGAATCATATTGAGCAGAAGTGCTATAATACATAGAATAGCTTCAACAGAAACAAGGGAGAAGAATTGATAATGAAGACGCTTGGAACATTATGTGTGCTGATTCTGACAGCCGTCCTTGTCTATCTGGGATATAACATCTATACAAACGATATTCATTTGAATTTTTTCAATCAGCAGTCCGACGAGCCTGATGAGAAAACACCGTTAAAAGGGAGCGCGTCACCGCTGAATGTCGTTCTGTACAGACAGATGGATTCTCCCAGACTTTACAATGGCTGTGAGGTGACAAGCCTTGCCATGATTTTGAACAATGCCGGATATCATGTATCAAAAAATACATTGGCGGATAAAATCAATAAAGTTCCGCTCACATACAGCAGCGGGCTGAAGGGAGATCCGAATGAAGGATTTGCCGGAGATATGGAAAACGGCCCGGGTTTAGGCGTTTATCATGAGCCGATTGATAAACTTGCCAAAGAATATGCGGGAAACAAAGTATACGATCTGACGGGAAAAGACATTTCTTCAGTGTACCGCCAGCTTGAAAAAGGGCGGCCGGTCTGGGTGATTACCACCACATCCTTTAAGCCGGTTGATAATATGCAGACTTGGAATACGCCGAACGGAAAGATCGACGTTACGTTCAGCATGCATAGCGTAGCCGTCACCGGTTATGATCACGATTATGTATACGTCAATGATCCCTACGGCTATAAAAACAGAAAAACAGATCGGTCTGACTTTGAAAAAGCCTGGAAGCAGATGGGCAGCCAGGCCATTGTGATCAAGTCATAAAAAAACCCCGCTGACGTTAATCAGCGGGGTTTTCCCATTCGTTCTTTCATTTCTTCGTCCGTATAGATCACCTGCATCGGATTTCCTCCGACAAACGCCCCGGCCGGGACATCTTTGTGCACCAGCGTGCCGGCTGATACAACGGCTCCGCTCCCGATGGTGACGCCGGGCAGAATGGTTGTGTTTGCCCCGATCATCACCTCGTCACCGATTGTGACAAAACCGGTCCGGTACTCATGTATTAAATATTCATGAGCCAAAATCGTCGTATTGTAGCCGATGATGCTGTTTTTTCCGACAGTGATTTTTTCGGGAAACATGATATCCGGCATCACCATCAGCGCGAATGACGTCTTTTTTCCGACATTCATTTTCAAAAAGGTTCGGTACAGCCAGTTTTTCACGCTTAAAAACGGCGTATACCTTGCGATCTGAATGATGATGAAATTTTTCATCACCTTCAGAAAGGGAACCGTCTGATAAACATGCCACAATGAATTTGCACCTGAAACCGGATGGCGGTCTGTTTTTCTCACGGATTACTTCACTCCGGTGATGTGCAATAAATCACTCATTTTCTCGAGCATATAATCGGGTTCATAGGCGGAAAGCGTCTGTGCGCCTTTAATCGTCCACGCGACGCCGGCTGTTTTCGTGCCGGCGTTTTTTCCCGCCATGACATCGTGATAATTGTCACCGACCATTATGGCTTCCGACGGATCGCACCCAAGCCAGCTGAGCGCAAGCCGCACAGGCTCGGGGTCAGGCTTCGGATGCTTTACATCATCAAGCGTGACGACAGTATCGAAAAACGCCCCGATGCCTGTCAGCTTCAATCCCATATTGACTGTATCCCTCAGCTTTGTGGTGACAATCCCGAGCTGATAGCCCGCTTTTTTCAATTCATCCAGCGTTTCATAAACCGTTTCGTACTCCGTGACGAGCTCATCGTGCTTTTCATGGTTGAATGCTCTGTACATGCTGATCATCTCATCGCACTTTTCAGCATTAATGCCTGAAAACGTTTCATACAGAGGCGGGCCGATAAACGGAAGCACATCTTCCCTTTTAAACTGCCCCGGGCAATAATGATCAAGCGTATGAAGGTAAGAAGCGATAATCAGTTCATTCGTGTCAATCAGCGTGCCGTCGAGATCAAATAAAATGGCGGTTACACGTTTATCAGTCATCTTATGTCCTTTCCGATTTCAGACGTCAGTCCGTGTCGGCATACCGCTGATCGGCATACCCCTTCATGCGTCTGAAAATCATTAAAATAAACGCAAGTACAATCAGCACAATGGAAATGACCTGCGCGATCCGAAGCTGGCTCGTAAGCATCAGGCTGTCCGTCCGCATTCCCTCAATAAAGTATCTGCCGATCGAATACCAGATCACATACGTCAAAAACAGATTGCCCCTGCGCAGGTTCACGCGGCGGAGCAGAAGCAGAATCACGACGCCCGCAAAACTCCACAGCGATTCATACAAAAACGTCGGGTGATAATATTGTCCGTCTATGTACATCTGATTAATGATGAAATCCGGAAGATGCAGACTTTCCAAAAATGACCGGCTGACCGCTTCACCGTGAGCCTCTTGGTTGATAAAGTTCCCCCAGCGCCCGATGGCCTGGCCAAGCAGAATACTCGGCGCGGCAATATCCGCCAGCTTCCAGAATGAGATGCCTCTTATTTTTGAAAAGACGATTCCCGTCGCGATTGCGCCGATTAATCCGCCGTGAATCGCGATGCCGCCTTTCCAAATTTTAATGATTTCCCCGGGGTGTTCCGAGTAATAGCTCCACTCGAAAAGCACATAATATGCCCTTGCGCAAATGATTGCGATCGGGATGGCGAAAAGAACAAGATCAATAAAAATGTCCTTTTTCAGCCCCCGCTTTTCACTCTCCCTCATGGCCATCCAAAGCCCTAATAACGCGCCCGCGCCGATAATGATTCCGTACCAGTGCACGGATAATGGCCCGAGCTGAAAGGCAATCGGATTGATTGGTGTTCCTGCTTCATTCATATCATTGCCAACTCCTATTCGTCTTGTTCGCCGTCTTCAATGACATCCGCCAGCTTATTCGTGAATTGCTCGGCAGCATTTAAGCCCATCCGCTTCAATCTGAAGTTCATCGCCGCAACTTCGATAATAACGGCGAGATTCCGCCCCGGGCGGACAGGAATGGTCAGTTTTGTAATTTCCGTATCAATGATTTTCATTTTTTCTTCTTCAAGTCCGAGACGGTCGTATTGTTTCCCTTGCTCCCAAAGCTCAAGGTCCATGACGATTGTAATTCTTTTATTGCTTCTGACGGCGCCCGCTCCGAACAGCGTCATGACATTTATAATGCCGAGCCCCCTGATTTCGAGCAGATGCTCAATCAGATCAGGCGCGTTCCCGACAAGGGTATCCTGATCCTCCTGCCGGATTTCAACGCAGTCATCCGCGACAAGACGATGGCCTCGTTTGACAAGCTCCAGCGCTGTTTCACTTTTACCGACGCCGCTTTTTCCCGTAATGAGCACGCCGACGCCGTATATATCCACAAGCACGCCGTGAATGGCCGTTGTCGGCGCGAGACGGCTCTCAAGAAAATTCGTCAGTCTGCTTGACAGCCTGGTTGTTTTCAGAGGGGATCTGAGCACAGGCACGCCGTTTTGCTCAGAAGCTTCTACAAGCTCCGGCGGGATCGGCATATCTCTGGAAAGTATGATAGCCGGCGTCACATCGGTGCACAGCGATTTCATCCGCTGTTTCTTATCTTCCTCGGGAAGCTGATCGAAAAATGACAGCTCCGTTTTTCCTAAAAGCTGCACCCGTTCTCTCGGGTAATATGTAAAATAACCGGCGATTTCAATACCGGGCCGTGATAAATCACTCATCGTAATCGGGCGGTTAATCCCTTCTTCTCCGCTGATCAATTCTAAATGGAACTGCTCCATTACGTCTTTGGTCCGAACCTTTGCCAAGATATGTTCCTCCTGTTCTGGGATGTTCCGAGCTTTGAACAGTTATATTTTATCACTTTACCGTCTGAACCAAAACAGATTTATACAATTCCGGCATAACTGGTATAGATAACTAGTCTGAAAAGGAGTAAAATAAAACTAACAACTAACCAGAAAGGCGTGTTTTAAAGTGGCTGAAAGCTTGTTAATCAGCGGTGCGGACATCGTAACAGAAGAAGAAATCATCCGAAACGGATTTCTTGGTATAAAGAACGGCATCATTTCTTACGCGGGGAAAACAAGACCGCAAGAAACGTATGAGAAGGAATGGAAGGCGCCCGCGGGCTCGTATGCGCTTCCCGGAATGATTGATATTCATATTCACGGCGGATACGGCGCGGATACGATGGATGCTGATGTTGCAGCACTTGATACAATGTCCGCCCGGCTGCCCGAAGAAGGAACAACCTCTTTTCTAGCGACAACAATCACACAGCAGCACGAAAACATTGAAAAAGCGCTCGTCAACGCCAAAGAATGGACGTCTTCCTCACCGCAGGCCCAAAAAGGCGCTGAGTTGATCGGCATTCATTTAGAAGGACCATTTGTCTCTCCGAAAAAGGCGGGAGCACAGCCGAAACAATGGATTACTCCTGCTGATGCCGGGCTCTTTCAGAAATGGGAGCGGCTCTCGGGAGGGATGATCAAAATTGTGACGCTTGCGCCGGAAGAAGATCCTGATTTCAGCCTGATCCGTTATTTAAAAGACCAAAACATCATCCCGTCAATGGGACACACAGACGCAGGAGCCGAGCTTTTACAAAAAGCGGCGGATGCCGGGGCGGTGCATATGACGCACCTCTTCAACGCCATGAGCTCCTTTCATCATCGTGAGCCGGGGGGCATCGGTACGGCTCTCGCCTGCGGCCGCATCACGGCGGAGCTGATCACCGACGGCATTCATTCCCATCCTTTGGCCGTTAAGCTTGCCTATTTGGCGAAAGGAAGCAAAAACCTGATCATGATTACAGACTCCATGCGGGCAAAAGGGCTTAAGGACGGAGAATACGAATTCGGCGGACAAAAAGTCACCGTTCGCGGGGACACGGCGCTTCTCTCTGACGGGACGCTGGCCGGTTCCATTTTAAAAATGAATGAAGGCGCAGCGCTCATGCGCAGGTTTACAAACTGCTCATGGCTGGATATAGCAAATATGACATCGGCAAATGCGGCCCGCCGCCTCGGCATATTCGACCGTAAAGGAAGCATCGCCGAAGGAAAAGACGCCGACGTTGTTCTGACGGACGGACAGTGCGGCGTGCTGGCAACGATTTGCCGCGGAAACACCGCATATATCTCAAGGGAGGCTGATTGGACATGAACGTTATCACATGCAGACATTATGAAGAATTAAGTGAAAAAGCCGCATCGATTATCGCTGAAACAGTGAAACAAAAGCCGGATGCCGTTCTCGGCCTTGCGACGGGAGGCACTCCTGAAGGCGTATACAAAGAACTTGTGCGGATGCACCGCTCAGAGGGCTTGTCATTCCGAAATGTCACGACGATCAACCTTGATGAATACGCCGGGCTTTCTCCCGAGGACAAAAACAGCTATCATTATTATATGAATACACATTTTTTTGCACATATCGACAGCCGAAAGGACCGCCACTTTCTCCCTGACGGACGGGCAGACGATCTTGATGCCGAATGCGGACGCTATGACCGATTGATTCAAACACTCGGCGGAGCGGATATACAGCTTTTAGGCATCGGACACAACGGCCATATCGGCTTTAATGAACCCGGGACGCCATTTGAATCCCGAACCCATGTCGTTGAGCTGAATGAAGAGACAAGACAGGCGAATGCGCGGTACTTTCCGTCAATTGATCAAGTCCCTGTAAAAGCCCTGACAATGGGGATCGGGACGATTTTGTCCGGCAAACGGATTTTGATCATGGCATCCGGAAAAAGCAAGGCCCAAGCGGTGAAGCAGCTTCTGGACGGGCGCCTCAGCGAAGCATTCCCCGCCTCCGCCCTGCACGCGCATCCGGATGTGACGGTCTTGATTGATGAAAAGGCTGCGGGCGGCGATTGAAAGGATTTGACCTATGCAGATTGATAAACAATCTCCGATTCCGATTTACTTTCAGATTATGGAACAATTAAAAACACAAATCAAAAACGGCGAGCTGAAAGCGGATGCGCTGCTTCCGTCGGAGCGGGAATACGCCGAACAATTCGGCATCAGCCGAATGACGGTGCGCCAGGCGCTTTCCAATCTGGTGAATGAAGGATTTTTATACAGGCAGAAAGGCCGGGGAACGTTCGTCAGCAAACTGAAGATGGAACAGCCGCTTCAAGGGCTGACAAGCTTTACGGAAGATATGAGAAGCCGGGGCATGAAGCCGGGGAGCAGACTTGCCGAATACCAGCTGATTCAGGCGACGGAAGAATTATCTTCTATCCTGGGATGCGGCTATCCGGCAACGCTTCATAAAATCATCCGCGTCCGGCTGGCAAATGATATCCCGATGGCGATCGAGGCCTCGTACATCCCGTTTGACAAGGCGGGAAAACTGGACGCCTCCCATTTTCAATCATCCATGTATGAGCATATTGAAGCGTACAATCAGATGCCGATCTCACGGGCAAAACAAGAGCTTGAACCGGGAGCCGCTTCCGAGGAAGAAGCTGAGCTGCTCGGTATCCAGCCCGGCGCCCCCGTCCTCTATATCAAGCGGACCACTTATCTGCAGGACGGCACTGCCTTTGAGCACGTCAAATCCGCCTACAGAGGCGACCGCTACACATTCGTGCATTATATGGACAGGGTGAAATGAAACATCTCCAACCGTTACGGGTTGGAGAATGTTTTTTTGATCTGCCATTTTCAAATCAAGCCGGTGAATGTTCTCTATGACTCTGTCAAAACGAAGAGGCTGTGGTTCTGGTATCTATTTTTATAAAGAAAAGAGTAATAAAATGCTACCCTCTGTTTTGGACAATATACGGAACCTGCTTTGAAACCAGCAGCAGCGGTTCTTTGTTTTTATGAGCCAGCGAAAACATGATTGCGCCTTCAATCATCGAGTTGATTGTCACCCCGAGCTTCTCCGCTTCCTCTTGTTCAAACCCATGCTCAAGAAATTTTGCCGCAAACACATCCGTCCACTTCTTGAACACCTCAACACATGTGCATCTTAACGTTTCATTGATCAGAGCGGTCTCACCCGCCAGCAATCCAACCGGCACGCCCTCAATATTCTGCGGATCATTAAACTGTTCAGCCGTTACATGAATAAAGTGCTGAATCGCTTCTATAGGGTCCGCGAATTGAGACATACTATTCTGTATTTGCTTTTCAACGCATCTTCCCGTATATTTGATCGCCGCAATGGCGAGTTCTGCTTTTCCGTTTGGAAAGTGATGATACACAGACCCTCTGGGTGCTCCGCTCTCTTTTATAATTTGATTCAAACCAGTCGCATGGTATCCCTGAATCTGAAAAAGATATGCAGAGGTTTGAATAATTCTTTCTTTTGTCCCGGTTTTACTGTTCATTATGTTTCCTCCTGCATATTACGAAAACCAATCGATTTTAGTATAGAAAAGGGACATAAAAAAGTCAAAAGCACTTATCACAGCAGGGCGCCGCCATTTACGCACAGAAAAAATCCTGCTGACCGTCAGATTTTCTTCTGGACGATCAGCAGGCTGTATTTTTTTCGTTATGGGTTTGAGGCATGCCTGAAATCAAACTGATCCGGAGCCGGGCGATACGGCGTATTTCCCGTTTTGAACATCCACAACGGTGATATTGTTTTGCCGTTGTACGGGTCCTTCAAGACGGTGTACCAGTAATAAACGGAATCAGGCTGCAGGCCGTCCCAGACCCAATTTGCGGTTTTTCCGCTTTTTACGTGTTTTTTATGACCGAGCAGTTCGTTCGTATAGACGTTGCATTCAAAATAATCGGTCGCTACCCTTTTCCTCTTCGGCTGTAAATCCATTTCTGCTGAGAATTCGTCTTTATCAGCGAACAGATCGGTGTCATAGTAATTGATGTCATCCGTGTACGGCGAGTAGGAGAACATGTGAACCTGATTGGCGGCCTGATCGAATTGCATCATGCGCATAAAGCCCTGCCCCCCTTCCGGACCGTCCTGGTAGTCGGTCAGAATTTGGTGGACGAGGCGGTCCGGTTTTCCGTCTCCGTCATCGTCAAGCGCATCGGTTTTTTTCATGGCGTTATGGTAATGGCCGCTTAATACCATCGCCACATTGCGATTCGGCTTGACGATTTTTCGATAGATCGTTTCCCCGATCGGGCTTCGATTTCCGCTCACAAGCAAGTACTCATGAAAGCATAAGATGGCGGTTCGGTCCGGATACCGCTTTAGCACTTGATTGATCCAGTCAATCTCTTGTTCCGCAATGCCCCAGCCCATATAAATCATAATAAAATCGTTCCCGCTTGCCGACAGCAGGTCATAATGCCCGCGGTTATTTTTGTATGATCCGCCGTAATGCATGTTCTGTTCAAACCGACGGCTCCCGAAGAAATCCCCGAAGGTTCGGTATGTGCCGTCTTTATGGCCGACGTCGTGATTGCCTGCAAGCACTCCGTACGGAATCCCCGCCTTGTCAAGCGTCCGCATGGAGTGATCGGCGTTTTTCCACTGTTTCATCACCATTGAATCATCGACGATATCACCGGTATGAAAGACATATTTAATATTGTGCTTTTCCTTATTTTCTTTGATCCACTCCGTCATTTTGTCAAAAATGTGCGGGTGCCCTTGTGCGTAATACTGTGTATCCGACATCCAGACAAACGTGTAATTGCCTTTCGCCGGTATTTGATCCTGCACGATGACATTCATTTTTGAGTTCTTCACCACATCCGCTGCGGAAACGGCGGCTTTTAATGTAAACGGCTTTTTATCTTTGGCAAGAACGCTGTCCGCCTCCTGCCAACGGCTTGTCCGGTAATTCCAAATATACATGGTTACCTTTCGGCCAGGGAGAGAGCTTCCTTTCCAGACCGCCTCGGCCAGATCCGTTTCGTCGATAGACGGGTCAACGGAGACTTCGAATCGGTGATAAGGAAAACGCTCCATACTTTCCGCCGAAACGGTTTTTCCGTCATTTGCCGAGATGCGGTTCATTTCCGGCAGGGTAAACGGCATTTCATTTTCTTTTATGCCCCTCGGCGGTTCCGTTAATGAGGCGTGTTTATACACTTTCACGCTGCCCGGATTCCGCGCGGTATAACGGAAGCCGCGATAAAATGATACATTCATGTCATCCTTCGTCGGGTCTTTTACCCGGACGGACAGCTTTGCTTTGTGGGAGCCGATTTTTTGATCGGCAAGCTCCGGCTGGTTCGGCTCCTCCCGTTTGATATGGAAGGTGCGGACGGACGTTGTTTCATTTCCGGCAAGGTCTGCCGCAATGATAGTAAGGGTATGTTTTCCGGGCTTGAGATCGGCTGATGACGTGTGATGGGGGAGCGTAATGCTTTCTCCGTCCAAAAACGCTTTGACCTCTTCCACTTTGCTCCATTTGTCACGGATGTCCGCATTCAGCTCAACATTACCTTTCAGCGCCGCGCCTTCTTTGATACCCGGGACAATCTTCGGCCCCGTATTGTCCACCCGCACAGATTGGCTCAGCTGCTCCTCACCGTCGCTAACAAAAATATGGTGATAGCCTTCAGAAAGCTTCGCCGTGTTCCACGGCAGCAGCCGTGACGTAAACAAATGATCCGGCAGGCTGAATGAGAAGGTCTTCTGCTGATTCGCCCGCCTGCCGTCACCGATAAACAGCTGCTCAGCCGGATCCGTCTTCCCGTCTTTGATCACCGTTCCGTCCGAAAGCACCAGACGGGCATGTTTCACGACAAAATCATCCCGATTCTCTCCCGTGTCATACGGAGAAACCTTTGAGCCCGAACGGATGGATACTTTCTGCGTTTTGCCCCCTTTTTGCAGCAGACGTTCCGGAAGGAGAACCGAGTGCGTTCTGTAGCGGTGAGACGGATCGTCAAAAATGTGCAGCACCTCATTTTCCATTATGACGGTGTTTTGAAAATAAAGATTCGTTTTCCGGGCATCGAAGGCGAAATAGACCTCTTTTTCCAGCGCCGGCCGGGTCTCCTGCCGCTTGCCGTCAATCCACAGCTTGATCTTATCGGCGCTGACGTCGGAAGTCGCTTTGAGCAGATAGGTGCCGGATATCGTATCTTCGGGTTCAACATTCATTCTGAGTCCGTGTGATTTGCTCGTCTGTTCAATGTCAATCATCTTGATGGGCGTTTTTGCTTCATTTTCTCCATCACTGGCTGCGATATAATACTCAAGCTGATCCTGGCCGAGCAGTTCCGGGGAATAAAGAATGTGATGGTATAAGCTGTCGTTGCGGTCTTTTTCGGCCAGAATTCGTTTGAATGGTTTTTTCTCATTGGTCCGGTAATAAAACGCGGCTGTTTTGACAAGGTTTTTGTCTTTTATGTCAGCCTTTAATTCAATGCTTTCAGCGGGCCGGACGGGCTTTCTGTCTGTAAGGTCTTCGATGACCGGTTTTTCCTTGTCGGGTTTTATCACCCTTTTCTGCTGCGGAATCTGCGCCTGAAAAACGGAGCCCGGTGACGGCTTATGCTCGCTCGTGGAGATCTTCAGCAATTCTCCCGTTCCGTTCAGCGGGTATTTGTACAGCAAAGAAGTCAGCCGGCGGAAAGCGTGTTTCCGGTATTGCGCTGAGGCGATATCCTTGCCGGTATTTGTCGACAGCACCACCGTACGCGGGCGGCCGTTGGACATTCCGTCCGTCCCTTCGATGACGGCGAGATGTTTTCCCTCCTTCAGGCGTGTCCCGTAATAGCGGTTGAAATCATCTATCGTCAGTTCTGATGCGGCGCGCCTCAGCCAAAACACGTAAGTCCCGCCTGACGGAATGACGGTATCTTCTTTCGGCCTCCATATCATGTCTGATTCCGGCCCTTCCTTCGGATAGCGGTAGCGGATGTGATAGTCTTTAAAATGAATGGGCCTGTCCGTCGTGTTATACACCTCGATAAATTCATAGGCATCAGCGCCGTCTTCATTTTTCGTATCAACCGCAAGCTCCGTAATCATCAGCTCGGGAATATGATTCAAATCAGCTTGATAGCCGTCCAGCTTCAGCCGCTTTTTCTCCGATTCCGCCCGCTGTCTGCCGTTGGTGAAAACGAGGTAATATTCCAATTCTCCATTCCAGATATCCCGTTTTGAAACCTGGGCCGTAAACAGCCGGATTGCGCCTGGCGCGGGCTCCATCGGCACCATTTTAAACCCCAGCTCATTGCTTTGTTTATAAAAAAGAAACGCCGAAAACGCTTGATAGTCAGCATTCCGTACATGAGCCTGTATGAACAGGTTTCTTTTCATTTCCGCCTTTACTTCGATTTGGGGAGGATTCTCCAGAAGCGGTATGTAATGAGGCGGCTGTCCGAATTCCTGCTGATTCACGGGGATTGCCGATTCTTTGCGCGCCGCATCCGCAGAAGGACTTACACAAAGCAAACCAATCAGAAAAAAGAGCGTCATCACAAGTTTCATCTCATTACCTCCCTATGCATTATGTTGCGTCAGGAGGCTGCCGCTTATGTAAATCACACATAAAAAAGCTGCCCTCTCGGGACAGCTCGTTTTTTACCTTTTTCTAAGCGGCTCCAATATGCCTTTTTGGATCAGCAAGTGGAAAACGGACAGCACGACGGATGCCCAAATGGCGGTGCCGAACCCATCAATCTGAAAGCTGTCTCCCATCAAGGCTGCGGTCATCATTAACGTAATGGCGTTGATGACAAACAGAAAGAGGCCGAGGGTCACAACCGTGACAGGCAATGTCAATATGACGATGATCGGTTTGATCAGCACATTTAACACAGAAAGAATCACACTGGCGATGACAGCCGCTCCGATACTGCTGATATGGACGGAATCAAAATATCCCGCGATAACGATTAATAATAAAGCATTTACTAAAATGCTGACTGCCCATTTGATCATTTATTTCAAATCTCCTTCTAAAGGTACAACAAAACACCAGATAATATATACAATCGGCACGATTCCGCTCGTGACAAGCGCTAATACAACGGTGATAATGCGTAAAAGCGACGCATCCATATTGACGTACTCCGCCAAACCGCCGACGACGCCGGCGATTTTACGGTTTTTTTCTGAACGGTAAAGTCTTTTCATCCAATCACCTCTGAGTATGCTTGAGCTTAATGGCTCCTGTTAACGATTCTGAGAAAATCGAGAGATGCTGATCATGGCCTTGATTTGATGCCAGCATCAGTTCTTTTTGAATGGTATCATTCTTTTCCTTTAAAATTTCCGCATCAATCAGCTCATGGCTGAGAGAGCCGAGATTGCTTTTCAGCTCCGCTTTCACCGCCGAATCATCAGGCAGAGCGATATCCACGTTTCCCGTCGTCGTTTTCGTGTAGATGGAGCGGCAGTGCGGCGCTGTCACGGTAAGCATGATATTGCCGTTAAAGCTTTGAACGTCAATGGATTCACTCGATCCGCGCAAATCAATCAAGCCGTTGATCGTTTCCGCTTCAATCGCGCCGCATTGATGTCCGGCCAGCTTGATTTGTCCGTTAGCCGTTTCCGCCGACGCTTTATCAGCCGTCAAATGTGAGAATGACAGAACGCCGTTTGTCGTTTTCGCCGAGAATTCTTTTACATGTAAATGTTCCCCTCTGATCGGTCCGTTAAACAGCTTCACTCTTATCTTATCGTACTCTTTCTGGGGAACATAAAGCGTGACATTGGTTTTCATCGTTTTCTTTTCCGTGCGGACAAAAAACTTATTGCCCTTCACTTCACACTCAATGTGCTGAAGAAATGCGGTGCGCGCCGCCTCCTGACTGTCCGCCCGGTACACTTTCGCCTGGCACTCCGCTCTGATATCTTCATCCGCCCACGGCACGATATTGACGCTGCCGTTTGCGATCTGCATATCAATGGCCGAGAATTCACTGTCTTTAAATTGAAAAATATGCTGCACTTCGTGTGCGTGGCCGAAATTCAGATCAAGATCCGCTTCCTTCACTTTTTTGACTGCAGAATCAATCCAGTCGAACAGCTTCGCCCCGAGCGACGGCTTTTGGCTTCCTTTTGCCCCGCTTTCGAAATCTTCCGCAGGTTCCTGGACCTCCGCAGATAATGCGGTGATCTGCTCTTCTTTTTCTTTATATTCATGATCCAGTTTTTCAATGAGCGTCAGTGCTTCCTGCGCCGTCAGCATGCCGTCTTCCACAAGCTTTAAAATCCGTTCTTTCTCCTGTTTCATACAAAACTCCTCCCCCGACTTTTCTTACACCTGGCGTAACACCTTAATTCCCTGCACGATATTCCAAATGACCATTCCGATGAGGATCAGAAAATAAACAGCTGCTCCTGTTATCATAACAAAAACGGGCACCATACTCTCCCCCTGAGCCGTAATCAATCCGCCGACAACACCCGCGGTCACAATCAGCAATCCCGCAAACGGAATGATATGGGAAATCAGAGCTCGCATGGCATGCCGCTTCGTCTCTTTTTCATCGACGACAAAGTAAGCCACAATCGGAAGAATGAGCGGCGCGAGAAACACGCTGAAATAACAGATTGATGCGATAATCGCTTGATTTCGGTTCAATAAAAACACTCCCTGTGCCTTGATGTAAAAACCCTTCCTTATACATACGTATGACGAATGGGCGGGTTTCATTTTCATGCTAAGGACATGCTTCGTTATACGTAATTTTTGATTTCAGAGATTTCACTATAGAATCTTTTCCCCGAACCGATTACAATATGTAACAAAGCCTGACCGTATGCAAGGAGGACATACAAATGGAGAAAGATCCCGAAAACGCCCAAGTAACGGAAGAGAGTCTGCGAAATTTAATTCGCGAACAGAAAAGAATGAACAGCGAAATGCTGGCTGAATTGGAACAGATCAAAGCAGCCCCTCTTCCCATTTCCCATGATATCCAATATATAAAAGTGCTGCTGGACAGCAGCAGCACCCATATTCTGCAGGACTTAATGCATTTAAGCAAACAGCTTCCCCAACAGAAAAAAGCCTGTAACACAACAGCCCAAAACCGGTGAGTTTTGGGCTGTTTTTATTGATCTATTATGTGGCTGCCGTTTCTTTTTCGGCCAGCAATGTTTTCATCCGTTTTCTATCACGTTCCATTACCGGTTTCAGATAGCGGCCCGTATATGATTCTTTCACTTCGACAACTTCTTCAGGCGTCCCGGAGGCTACGATCGTGCCGCCGCCCGCTCCGCCTTCAGGTCCCAGGTCTACGATGTAGTCCGCCGTTTTAATGATGTCGAGATTGTGTTCAATGACCAAAACGGTATCACCGTTATCGACGAGTCTTTGAAGCACAACCAATAGCCTTGCGATATCATCAACGTGGAGGCCTGTCGTCGGTTCGTCCAGAATATACAGCGTCCGGCCTGTGGAACGCTTATGCAATTCGGAAGCAAGCTTGACGCGCTGCGCTTCTCCGCCTGACAGCGTCGTTGCCGGCTGACCGAGCGTCACATACCCGAGTCCGACATCGGCAAGCGTTTGAAGCTTGCGTTTGATTTTCGGGATATTTTCAAAGAAAGACAGAGCATCTTCCACCGTCATATCCAGAACGTCAGAAATGCTTTTTCCTTTGTATGTGACCTCCAGCGTCTCCCGGTTGTAACGTTTGCCGTGGCACACTTCACACGGGACGTACACGTCAGGAAGGAAATGCATCTCAATTTTGATGATGCCGTCGCCGCGGCAGGCCTCACAGCGCCCGCCTTTTACATTAAAACTGAACCGGCCTTTTTTATAGCCGCGCACCTTTGCTTCATTTGTCTGCGCGAATACATCGCGGATATCATCAAACACACCCGTATAAGTTGCCGGGTTTGATCTCGGTGTCCGGCCGATCGGCGCCTGGTCGATGTCGATCACCTTATCAAGGTGGTCAAGGCCTTTGATTTCTTTATGGCTTCCCGGTTTCGCTTTGGCTTTATGAAGCTTTTGCGCAAGCGCCTTATGCAGAATTTCATTCACAAGCGTGCTTTTTCCGGAACCGGACACACCTGTCACCGCCGTAAAAGTGCCGAGCGGGAATTTGGCGTTCGCTTTTTTCAGGTTGTTTTCTGAAGCACCTTTGATTTCAATGAACCGGCCGTCAGGCTTTCTTCTCTCCGGAGGCATCGGGATGAATTGAGCCCCTGACAAATAGCGTCCGGTCAGAGAGTCCGCATCATTCATCACTTCTTCTGGCGTCCCCGCCGATATGACGCGGCCGCCGTGAATGCCGGCGCCCGGACCGATATCTATCAAATAATCGGCAGCCATCATCGTATCCTCATCATGCTCCACGACAATCAGTGTGTTGCCGAGATCCCTCATGTTTTTCAACGCGCTGATCAGACGGTCATTGTCACGCTGGTGAAGGCCGATGGACGGCTCATCAAGAATGTACAGGACGCCTGACAAACGGGAGCCGATCTGCGTCGCAAGCCTGATGCGCTGGGCTTCTCCGCCTGACAGCGTGCCCGCCGCCCGGCTCAGCGTCAGATAATCAAGACCCACTTTATCTAAGAAGCTGAGCCGCTCCACAATCTCTCTTAAAATTAAATCGGCAATCTGCATATCTTTCTCCGACAGCGTCAGGTTTTTGAAAAATTCCAGCGCATCGCCGACGGAAAGCTCCGTAATGGTTCCGATATGACGCCCGTTGACCAAAACGGCAAGCGCTTCTTTCTTCAGCCGGTAGCCTTTGCACGTCGGGCACGACTTCTGTGACATGTACTGCTCCATCTGTTCACGGATATAATCGGAGCTTGTCTCTTTATACCGTCTCTCAATATTGCGCAGCACACCTTCGAATTCAATTTCATTTTCGCGCACTTGTCCGAAATCATTCTCGTATTTAAAGTAAATCCGTTCATTGCCGCTGCCGTACAGCACTTTATCAAGCTGATGCTTCGGCAGGTCTTTGACAGGAGTCTCCATATCAATGCCGTAATGGCGGCAGACCGCCTGAAGCAGCTGCGGATAATATTGTGAACTGATCGGCGTCCACGGCGCGATGGCGTGTTCCTTTAATGACAGCTCGGGATTGGGGATGACGAGCTCAGGGTCCACTTCCAGCTTCAAGCCGAGACCGTCGCAAGTCGGACAGGCGCCGAACGGGCTGTTAAACGAAAACAGCCGGGGTTCAAGCTCTCCGATAGAAAAACCGCACAGCGGACAGGCGTGATGCTCGCTGAACATCAGCTCCTCCTGACCGATGACATCTATCATGACACGGCCTTCCCCTAAGCGGAGCGCGGTTTCCAGCGAGTCGGAAAGCCGGGCGGCAACCCCTTCCTTGACAACGATCCGGTCAATGACTACTTCAATGGAATGCTTTTTGTTTTTTTCAAGTTCAATATCCTCGGAAAGCTCGGCCATTTCTCCGTCAATCCGCACTCTTACGTAACCTTGCTTTCTGATTTGGTCAAGCACTTTGACATGGGCGCCTTTTCTGCCTGAGATGATCGGCGCAAGCACTTGAAGCTTCGTCCGCTCCGGATATTCAAGAATCCGGTCAACCATCTGTTCAATCGTTTGCGACGTAATTTCAATGCCGTGCTCCGGGCAGTGCGGTTTCCCGACTCTCGCGTACAGCAGCCGGAGATAATCATAAATCTCCGTTACCGTTCCGACGGTTGACCGCGGATTGCGGCTTGTCGTTTTCTGGTCAATGCTGATCGCCGGAGAAAGCCCTTCGATCGCATCAACGTCCGGCTTATCCATCTGCCCTAAAAATTGGCGCGCATAGGCAGAAAGCGATTCAACATACCGCCTCTGTCCTTCCGCGTAAATGGTGTCAAAGGCAAGGGATGATTTTCCCGATCCGGACAGCCCCGTCACGACGACGAGCTGATCCCGCGGAATCGTTACATCAATGTTTTTTAAATTGTGCGCCCTTGCGCCTTTCACCTCGATCCGGTCAATTGCCATGTGTTCATCATCCTTCCGCTTTAAGCTCTAACAGTAAATCACGAAGCTCTGCCGCCCGCTCGAAATCAAGCGCTCTGGCCGCTTCTTTCATTTCGTGCTCCATTTGCTCAACGACTTTCTGGCGTTCTTTCTTCGTCATCTTCGCCAGTTTAGGCGCGGCTTTTGTTTTATATTCTTCTTTATCCTCAGCGGCCTGCGTCGCGCGGATCACATCGCGGATTTCCTTATTGATCGTTTGCGGCGTAATGCCGTGAATTTCGTTAAAGCGCTCCTGCTGTTCCCGGCGGCGCTTCGTTTCATTAATCGCGATTTCCATCGAATTCGTGATTTTATCGGCATACATGATGACGCGGCCTTCCGCGTTTCTGGCCGCCCGTCCGATCGTCTGAATCAGCGAACGTTCAGAACGGAGGAAGCCTTCTTTATCCGCATCGAGAATGGCGACAAGTGACACTTCCGGAATATCAAGCCCTTCCCTCAGCAGGTTGATGCCGATTAACACATCATGTTTTCCGAGGCGGAGGTCACGGATGATTTCAATCCGTTCAAGCGTCTTAATCTCGGAATGCAGATAATTGACCTTGATGCCGATTTCCTTGAGATAATCGGTCAGATCCTCTGACATTTTTTTCGTTAAAGTCGTCACGAGAACGCGTTCATTCCGTTCTATCCTCGCCTGAATCTCGCCGATCAGATCATCAATCTGTCCTTCGATCGGCCGGACGTCAATAAGGGGATCGAGGAGTCCCGTCGGTCTGATGATCTGCTCGATCATTTCCGGCGTATGCTCAATTTCATACGGTCCCGGAGTCGCCGACACGTACACGATATTGTGCATGTGTTTCTCAAATTCCTCGAATCGGAGCGGACGGTTGTCAAGCGCTGACGGCAGGCGGAACCCGTGATCGACAAGCACCTGTTTTCTCGCCTGGTCACCGTTGAACATGCCGCGCACCTGCGGAATCGTCACATGTGATTCATCAACGACAATCATAAAATCGTCCGGGAAATAATCAAGCAGCGTATACGGCGTAGAGCCCGGCGGACGGAGTGTCAAATGTCTTGAATAGTTCTCGATCCCTGAGCAAAAACCCATTTCCCGCATCATTTCAAGATCATATCTCGTCCGCTGCTCAAGCCGCTGCGCTTCAAGGAGCTTGCCGTTTTCGTGCATGACTTTCAAGCGCTCCTCAAGCTCCTGTTCAATATTCAGAATCGCTTTTTCCATCTTTTCCGCCCGGGTGACGAAGTGGGAAGCCGGGAAAATCGCGACATGGTCACGGTCGCCGAGAATTTCTCCGGTCAAAGCGTCGACCTCTCTGATCCGCTCAATTTCATCTCCGAAAAATTCCACTCTGATACAATGTTCGTCACGGGAAGCCGGGAAGATTTCCACAACGTCTCCGCGCACGCGGAACGTCCCGCGCTGAAAGTCGATATCATTGCGGGCATACTGGATATCCACAAGCTTTCTCAGCAGCTCGTTCCGCTCAATCTCCATTTCCGGTCTGAGCGACACGACCATTTCCCGGTATTCTTCAGGCGAACCGAGACCGTATATGCATGACACACTCGCAATAATAATGACATCTCTCCGTTCAAACAGAGAGGATGTCGCGGAGTGTCTCAGTTTATCAATTTCATCATTAATGCTTGCGTCTTTCTCTATAAAAGTATCCGTTTGAGGCACGTATGCCTCCGGCTGATAGTAATCGTAATAGCTGACAAAATATTCGACAGCGTTGTTCGGGAAAAACTCCTTAAACTCGCTGTACAGCTGTCCGGCAAGGGTTTTGTTATGGGCAATGACCAGTGTCGGTTTATTCACTTCTTTAATCAGATTGGACACGGTAAAGGTTTTGCCCGTCCCTGTCGCACCCAGGAGAGTCTGGTGTTTTCTGCCTTCCTGTATGCCTTTGACAAGCTTCTCAATCGCTTGCGGCTGATCTCCCTGGGGCTGATATTTCGAGACTAACTCAAAACGATCTTTCACAAAAAAGCCTCCGTTTCTTTACGAAATCTTCCTATTGATATAGTAACACAATGACGGGCAAAATCACTAAAAATACGAACTAAAGTTCGATGGTTTATTTTTACCAAGTCAATTTTTGTATAAAAAACCTGCTTTTATGGCGTAAAAGCAGGCATTCTATTTCATATTCACCATGTCAGGCATTGTCTTTCTTTTTGTCTGCTTCTTTTTTGGCCATGTACAGCCCTCCGGCCACCAGCGATACGACATCCAATCCAACGATAAAATACGTTTCGGTGTAACCCTTTAAATAGGATGCGAAAAGCAGTGCTGCTGTGAGAGCGATCGCCACATAGTGGTTAAACGTGACGCGCGTAAAAAGGACGACCAGCATAAAAGGGAAACATAATGCAAAAACGGCTTTTGTAATCACAAAAACCCTCCTCGGGAATTCTTCATCTCATCTGATTATAGTAAAAAATGAAGAATCGGACAATCGTTCCCCTGCTATCACAATACCCTTTTTCAGCAGTCTTCAATCATCTGTCAAAAAAAATGTGAATATAAATCCATTGAACCATTAACCAGATGAATCGAATTACCTTTCTTCAGCCGAAAGGATGAGAAGGTTTAGGTCTTTGTATCTTTGACAGTTTCTTCCTCCCTCTTTACAATGTAATGATAGTGTTTACTATCATTTTTCTTGGATGAAGAAAAAAAGGGGGTCATACCGCATGTATTCAGTGCGATTTCAAAAAGCGGAAGAATCGAGCCGCTCTGCAGGAGCAAAAGGAATGAACCTGATTAAACTGACGAAAAACGGGCTGCCCGTTCCCGGCGGTTTCATCATTCAGACGAATGCCCTGACACGTTTTATGGAAGACAACGGGCTTCAAGCAGATCAGGAACAGATGGAGCGCGCCATTATGAACGGCACGTTTTCAAAAGAGCTTCGGGAGGAACTGACCGCGTCGTTTTATGAATTGAGAGAATCATACGCCTCTGTCGCCGTACGCTCCTCCTCCGCGTCCGAAGATCTTGAAGGGGCTTCTTTCGCGGGCCAGTACGAAACCTATTTAAATATCAAAACAGAAGAAGAGTTTCTCGGAAAAGTGAAAGAATGCTGGGCTTCCTTCTTCTCGGCGCGGGTCAGCGGTTATAAAGAGAAAATGAACAATGACACCGCAGAACCGTTAATGGGCGTTGTCGTGCAAGGGCTTATCAATTCCGAGGTTTCAGGGGTCATTTTCAGCCGCAACCCCGTCACGCACGATGACGGAGAGCTGATGATCAGCGCGAGCTACGGTCTCGGAGAAGCAATCGTCTCCGGCAGCGTGACGCCCGACACATTTATCGTCAATAAAGATACATTTCAGATTGAAAAAGAAATCGGCTTAAAAGAAATGTATATCGTTTCTAAAGACGAAGGCGTGACGGAAAAAGAGACGTCCGCTGACATGAGAAGCCGCTTCTGCCTTGATGACGAGAGCGTCAAAGAGCTTGCCATGCTGACGATAAAGACGGAAGAACTGTACGGTTATCCCGTGGATCTTGAATTCGGATTTGCCGAAAATAAGCTGTATCTGCTTCAGGCCAGGCCGATTACAACGATCGTGCAGGATCAGAAAGCGGCAGACGAAGAACGGGAATTTATCATGACGCCCCGGGATCAGAAAGATTTTTGGCTCAATATGGAGGCCAATATAGAAGGCCCCGTCAGCCCGTTATTCGCCTCACTCATTGTGCCGGCTTTGGAATACGGCCTCAAAGAGAGCACGAAGGCATTCCCTGTAATGGGCATCGAAATCGAGCGTGTCAAACTTCATCAGGGCCGTGTTTTTTCCAGACAGCATAAGACGGACGACAAGCTGCCTGCAGAACAGTTAGAAGCGCTTTTCCCCGTCTTGGCTGACCGCATGTACGATATTATTCAGGAAACCTTTCTGCCTTTTTATCAAAAGCTGGACGAACTGGCGCATACAGACCATACGCCGGAGACTGCCCTTGATGCGTTCCGAAACCTGCAAGACTTCTATTTAAAAGGATACGCAGAACATTTCAATATTATCTTTCCGCAGGTTGCGTTAAACATGATGCTGGAATCTATGTACGGACAGGTTGAGAAAGAAAACACCTCCCTTCTGTACGAAATGCTGGCTGGCGTCATGAATAAGTCATTGGAGACCGACAGACAGCTCTGGCTGCTTTCCGGACAAGTAAAAGACAGCCCTGAGCTGCGGCGCGTTTTTACGGTTTCTCATGCCGATGAGCTGCATCAGACGCTTCTGCAATCAAATGAGGGAAAACGCTTTCTCGAACAAGTCGGTGAATTTTTACAGGAATACGGCTGGAGATCTGTGAAAAGTCATGATCTGATTGAAGAAACTTGGGCGGAAAACCCTTATTTCGCTTTGGCCAACATTCAGAACTATGTCCGGAACGGATACGATTTTGACAGTGAGTTTCATAAAACGATAGAAAAACGAAAACAGCTCTACGCCGACTTTATGGATAGAATTGAAGATGACGGCTTCCGGGAGACGTTTGACCGCTATTATCAGTGGACATTGTCTTCATCCGTCATCAAAGATGATCACCATTTTTATATTGATGCGATGCTGGACGCCAAAGCGCGCCTTTGCCTTCTGAAAATCGGCGAGCTGCTTCAAAAACAAGGCGTAATCGATGATCGGGAGGATATGTGGTACTTATACAGCGATGAAGTCGAGAAAGCGCTCGTGTCGCCGGTTCCGATGCAGGAAAAAGCCGCTGAACGAAAACAGCTCTTCCAGCAATATCAATTGCTTGAAGCCCCCGCTTATCTCGGGACTCCGACTTCGGAACAGCTGAAAACGGCTGAACAGATTACCGGCTCCATCACAGAAGATGAAAAAAACACTGAACATCAAATTTACGGACTTGCGGCGTCAAGCGGAATCGCAAGCGGCCCGGTGAAAGTCATTCGTGACGCAAGTGAATTTTCCTGTTTTTCAACAGGAGACGTGCTTGTCTGCAAAATGACGACACCGCTGTGGACCAGTCTGTTCCAGGATGCAAAGGCCGTCATTACGGACACGGGCGGCATCCTGTCACATGCGGCGATCATCGCGAGGGAATACGGGCTCCCGGCCGTTCTCGGCACACGTGCCGCGACTGACAGGCTCAACGACGGAGATATCGTCACGGTGGACGGGACAAACGGCAAGATTACGATTGTCAAACGCGCTTCATGCTAGGTTTCCCTCTTTATTGACGGGCAGGGCGGGTGTATACTTGTCCTGCCAGTATTTACGCGAGGTGAAACATGTTGAGAACGACGAACAAGAGAATTATTGACGCCGCGATGAATCTGATCATCCAAAAAGGATACCGCGCAGCGACAACAAAAGAAATCGCAGAAAAAGCAAAAGTAAGCGAAGCAACGATTTTCCGTAATTTTAAAAACAAACAAGGATTAATGAAAGCCATGATTGAACAGCAGACGCCGGTTCCGGAAAGCATGATCACCAAGGCGGAAGGCGATCTGTATGAGGATCTTCTTCATTTCGCCGCGACCCTTCTGCAGCAATTGGAACAAAAAAAAGAAGTATTCCGCATCTGCCTGCGCGAACCGGAACTATTCGAAGACGTCCTGCAGGATATTGTCGTATATCCGCAATCCGTGAAAAAGCATTTAATCGTTTACTTTAAGGAGCTGACAAAGAAAAATATGATAACCCCCGGCAGCGAAGAAGCTAATGCAGACGTCTTTATGACGATGATTTTCGGTTATTTTATACACCGGCTGCAGCTGGGGAAAAGAGTCATCACTCTCTCTGAGGAAACGATGCTGAAACACAGCACTGAGATTTTCATGAAAGGCATTACCGGCCGGTCATTTTCCGGCTCCAAGGAGGATGAAGGATGGGTTCAAAGAAAGAATGGGCGCTGATCGTTTCGCTTTTGCTGGGAGCCATACTCGTTCCCATCAATTCTACGATGATCGCAGTCGCCCTTTCATCCATTTCCCGCTCATTCAGCGAATCAATTGCCAGCATCACATGGGTAGTGACCGTGTATTTAATCGTGATGGCCGTGACACAGCCCATTGCCGGCAAACTCGGTGATATGTACGGAAACAAAAAAATGTATTTATGGGGCGTCGGCCTTTTTCTCATCGCATCATTGGGGTGCGCCCTCTCGCCAAGTCTTTTCTTATTGATTTTCTTCCGGGCGCTTCAGGCTGCCGGCGGCGCTTTGCTTACGCCAAACAGCATCGCCATCATCCGCCATGTCGTGTCGGAAAAACGGCTTCCGAAAGTATTCGGCTTTTTCGGCCTCGGTGCCGGGCTGGGCGCGGCTCTCGGTCCGTTTATCGGCTCTCTTTTAATTGAGAGCTTCAGCTGGCATTCGATCTTTTGGGTCAACATTCCGTTTCTTGCAATCGCACTCGTGACGGCATTAGTGATGTTTCCTAAATATAAAGAAGAAACGTCTGACGCTCCGCTTGATATCATCGGGTCCGTTTTGCTTGCCGGAAGCATTGTATCTATTATTCTTCTGACGAAAAATGAAAGCTCTTTGGGCTATTGGGTGTACGCACTGCTCATTCTCGTATTTGTTCCGCTATTTTTCAGGCGGGAGCTGCGCACGAAACATCCGATTATTGATTTTGACCTGTTTAAAAACACGACCTTTACGAGCGCCAATCTGTCGGTTCTGTTAAGCAATTTAATGATGTACGCCGTGTTATTGATTATGCCGCTCTTTATGACCGGCCACTTCAGCATGAATACGTCACACAGCGGCATGGCGCTGTCAGTCTTTTCTGTTTTCATGTCCGCCAGCAACTGGGGCGGAGCTCAGCTGCATCAGAAATGGGGCGCGCGAAGAATGATTTTTCTGTCCTTCGGGCTGATGGCCGTAGCCAATCTCTTATTTTTGCTTTTGGTTTATTCCCATTCCGTTCCGTTTCTTATGGCATCGCTTATTGTCGGAGGCATCGCGTCAGGTGCGGGGCTGACGAGCATGCAGGTATCTTCTCTTGCGACGGTAGAACCGGGCATGTCCGGCATCGCATCCGGGATTTTCTCCACCTTCCGTTATTTCGGAAGCATTATTTCTTCAGCGCTGATCGGTTTAATCTCCGGGTTTCATATTCTGTTTATCATATTGATCGGAGTTTCTGTGATCGGCTTGTTCGTATCGCTTGGTATCAAGTCCGGGGAAACCGTTCAGACGAAAAAAAGCCATTCGGCATAACGAAAAAGGTTCCGTAAGCATCTGCTTTCCGGAACCTTTTCTAGTTTTCCTTCTTCATTTTCTCTCTCAAAGTGTCACCGCAATGCCGTTTGCTCTATGAGAATCTTTTGATTTACAAGAGAAAAGGTGAATGTAAATGGCTGAGAGTTCCGATCAAGTTCGGCGCTGACATCGTAATCCGGCCGTAAAAAAAGCCCGGCCGCTGTGTTGTTAGCGGCACCAGGCTTTTTATATGTGATTTTTCATAATTAATAAAACTGAAAGCTTATTATTTCCAATGTTTTTTCTTAATTTTTTTCATAATTCTCCTTACTAAAACCTACCTAAAACAATTATTGAATATTACTTTTATAATTAAGCAAAATTAAGTAACAATCATTGAAGGATTCTCAGACTGATAAAATTTATTTTAAATATAATATTTCAAAACACATTGATCCTCCTTCTAAAGTTGAGTCGCGTCACTTTAGTAGAATCATACCGTGGCTTCCCTTGTCAAAAGGCACAGTTCTTTTTTACACCACTACTTGAGACTTTAACGTTTCTCTCATTTGAATTAATTCAAAATAGAATTAATGGGGGAGATTACCCCCGTATTTCCAGGCGATCCAGGTGGGTGGCCTGGTAAATATTTTGAGTCTCTGTATCTTTAACAATAGTATTTACAATATCATTAGGATACCGATTCAAAAAAAAATGTTCTCCTTTAAACTTATGAAATTTCACGTTTCCTTCAACAACTTCACTCCATTTATGCATTTCATTGATATGAGTCGAAAAATCGCTATCCGCATAAAAAACGCTTACTCCACAACTTATTTTTTCTGCTTTGGGCTGAAACTTATAATTGTCCAAAATTATAAAATCTGCTCGCAAAATCGGAAGAAACATATCCATAATCTCTTTTGTATAAAACTCCTCTGGTATTCCCCCATATTGTTCCACCTTTGTCAAGAAAGTTTCATTAGTCATATTTTCAATGTCTTCTCTCTTTTCAAAAATATGTGGAGCATCTCGCCCAGAAAAAAACAGATGCCTTGGTTCCTTAGTTCCCATTTGCTTAAGTTTATAATATATCTCATAAGTCAATAAGGCTCCCATGCTGTGTCCAAATATAACATATTCATCGTCATATTCTAATTGTTCACTTATTCTTTTGGCGATATCTTCACTTGCTTCACCAACAGACTGGTAACAAGGCTCTGTGAATCGAGTTCCTCTTCCAGCCAATTCACATATACACAATTCATATCTATCCGGCAGTAGTTTTTTCCATTCATAATATGCATTTACCGACGCTCCAGCATATGGAATAGGAAATACTTTTATTTTATTTATTTCACTCACTCCTATGTTCAACTTGAGCCCACTATCATTACTATATAAACCTATAAGTATTCAAAATACATTTAATTGTACTTCTCTATCTCTCGCTGCTCTGCCAGCAACAAATTCACCATATCACTATAGCTATTCAAACCGTCTGTCTGATTATTTGCCTTCAGATATACATCATTTACATTTCTTGAAATACTTGAAATAACACCCTCATACTTATCCCGGTACTGCTCATTTTGTTCTATATCATGCTGCACCGCCTTGGACAGACTGGACATTATATCAGACGCCTGATCTGGATCCACTTTCTTTAGCTCAGATATAGAATAATCAAATGCTAGAAAAAAACCACTGTAAAGTATCATTGGATCATCCTGCTGCTTACATGCCAGATATGCTATAAAATTTGCCTCATCCTCATGCATGAAACCACTCTGATGTGCCAATTCATGTGCCATAGTAGCAGGCACCAAGAAAACGGGCACATTAACATTGATATTGGATTCATAAGTAAAAGGGACAAAAATACCATGTATCCCTGCATGCGACATTAGTTTTGACATCACCACTGGTTTTGGTGTTGAATACGAATGCTCCAAAACAGGATATTTCTTTGATAACATTTGCATCGAGAACACTGCGTGTTGTGCATAATAATCAAAAACCTCTGGTACTTGAGCCAAAAGATCAGTGTCCGCTAACTTTTCCCTTGCCAATTCCATTTCAACGGCAAGCGACTTACTCAATTTGACCAGTTCCTCCTTGCTGTAGTTCTCTTCTTTATATTCGGTATAAGACAAAAAAGAATATCTGTAATAGTTTATTCCACCCAAAATAGTATAACAAAAATATATCACGCTACAGATCGTAACGATTCCTAGAGCACCACGATAAACTACCATCCTACGTGCACCTTTACTCATGATAACCTTGCGCACATAATAAACGATATAAAATAGAAAAAGTAACACAACCAACACGACGAGCCATTCACTAACAGAAAACGTGACCCAAGAAGGTACAAGTCCTACTGTTTTTGACAATAACGGATATACAGACCTACTGTATTTCTCCGCCCAATCCTGATGGTTCTGCGCGTATTTTGTCAGTATGTAAGCTATAACTCCAAGTGAAATCAACGGTAATCTCTTAAGTAAAAACTTTTTTATAATGTACTCCCCCTATCCAACATAACCATTATAATCAGTTATTCTTAATATATATCCTGCTAAAGATTCATCTTCTAAAGGTTTTGGAGTTAGCAATAACCTTTCCAATAAGCCATACCTCTCCTTCATTTATTTTTTTATTATTTCAAAATAAAACAGCTAAGAAAATATAATTTTCTTAGCTGTTTTATTTTGAAATCTAGTTTAGGAGTTCTTGAAACTATTCCGAATAATTATGAAAAATCACATTATAATGCTGTCATTTCTTCGTGCTCGTGTTCATCCTGCACGAATAAAATACCTAATTCATGGTGTTCGCCTTCATAGGACGCGCGCTGATCAAACCGGATCTCACCGTTCAGGCCGATGATCTCCATTTTTACAAATGCGCGGTTTTTTTGAAGTGCTTCATAAAAATCCGACACATGCTTCACGGGGATGCCGTTTACTTTCGTAATAATCTCACCGATCTTCAGCTCAAGATCGTCCGCAGGTGTATTCGGAATGATGCCGAGCACCATTAAGCCCTGATCCCGCTTAGAGAAATAAAACGGAGCCGCGTTATCGTTCAGCCGCTGTCTTAATGATAAAAACAGGCGTCCGAGCACCGCAATACAAGCGGCAGCTCCGGCAAGCGGAGTCCACCAAAGGGCCGCTGCCCCGAATGCGGTCACGATAACCCCGAGAATCATGACACGTTTCGCCGTTATCCTTATGCTGACTTCCGGAAGTGACCCCTGCACACGCTGTCCGAAGCCGGCGATATAAGGAATCCAGATCAAATGGAAAGAGCCGCCCGGCACGGTAAAGACAGGCCACCAAGAAAGGTGTGACTCAAGCCCGCTGCCCGGCACCAATAAGAAAAGCGGAAGCAGCCATGCGCGATTCGCCAATTGTCGGCCGATGGGCAGTCCTCTGCTGCTGACGACAAGCGCCGGAGATGTTTTCAGATGCGCTGAACGGCAGGCAGCCGCTCCCTCCGTGATAATCAAAAGGCCCATAAACACGGCCGCCGATGCCCAATTCACGCCGAATGCCTGCGGAAACCGATCCGCAAACGGCACTGTGTGGGTATACTGAAGGAGAAACGCAATGAACATGCCGGCGCTGACAATATAAGCTGATGACAGCCAATTCATACGGAACGTCAGCGAAGCCAAAGCCGTCACGGCCGCGATTATGCCGAGAAGACCGAATGGAATCGAAATTCCCAGTCCAAAAAATAATATGGAGAGAAGAATACCCGGTATAAGTCCTTTTATGTATGTAAAGATAAGCTCGTCATACATATCCGCGATTTTTGTATGAAACGTATGGCGTTCACGTTTGATCCGCAAATATCCGCATGCGAGACTTATGATGATAAAAAACCAGAACATCGGGTGCAAAAAAAACAGACCGATACTTTTCAGAAGTTCAATTCCCCATTGAACAGACACTGCTTTCACCGCCTCAAGCCAAACATTTTAATTCTATTCTACCAAATAATCATTGGCTTGAATATCTCAAACGTCTATCTCTCTTCCGTCATCCACAGCGTTACATTTGAGAGAGAGAAATCTTTCAGATAGTGGTCAACCTCCACCTCGATCACGCCGCTGATCAGAAGCATGGACCGCTTAATATCCGTCAGATTGATTCCTAAACGTTTATGGTTTTTCATTAAGTAAGTGAAATAATGCTTCGCACACTCTTCATTGATTTCGTGAACGCATTCAACATTTGTGTAATTGACCAGGTATCTGCTGAACAGCATAAGAAGACTTAGTGCTTTTGTTGATGAAAATGTGACGTCTTTTGTTCTGTCTTTTAGTTGTTCCACTAATTCATAATATTTTTTTTCACGCACAATACTTGCCCTCTTCAATTGTGAACCCCCATTTTTTTATCCAGATAAGCACGGGTGATTACAGCTGCCGTGCTGAAGCGCCGCAAACACTTCTGCTTTCGATACTGAAATGCAGCTGCCAAACTAAAACTGTTCTCTATTAGAACCTTCTTTTATTGTAAGAACTAAAACTGACTGAGGCAACTTTCAAAAGTTTCATTTTGAATACATATTAACTCGGCATAAAGTCTCTCTTCTCTATAAATATCGGGTAATGTTTGTCCTTTATAAATGTTTAAATGTGAAAATTTTTTTAATATCTTGTCAAAACCGACATAATTATATGTCTTTTAGTTCATTTTTAGGGCATGACAAAAGAAACAGGAGACGAAAAAAACGCCTCCTTTTCATTTATTTTACAAATAATGATTTTAACGCCATTTGCAGCTGTAAATCATTTTTTTCGTCAGATTTCTTTTCATTCATCAGCTGATTCATTTTTTCCGCTGTCTTTTTATCAATGACCGCTGTTTTATCAAGCTTGTACCGGTCTTGAAACGCCAGAACGGCTTTTTTCATTGTTTTGCTGAAATAGCCGTCTGCTCTGCCCGGGTCGAAGCCTAGGCCTTTCAGCAGGATTTGGGCGTGTTTGACATCCGCGCTGTTCATATCAGGCTGAAGCGGCTGTTTCAGCTGAAGCGGTCCCGCCGCAAAATAATCCGGCTGGCTCACAGCAATTGTCGGAGCAATGCCTTTTTTGTGGATCCAATTGCCTTTCGGTGTCAGCCATTTGTAAAGCGTCAATTTAATGTTGCTCCCGTCTCCCATAGGCACGGCCTGCTGAACCGTTCCTTTACCGAAAGAAGTGTCACCGACAACGTCATAATGTCCCGCTTCTTTTAACGCACCCGCAAGAATTTCTGAAGCGGAGGCGCTTCCTTTATCCGTGATGACATTGACGGGATACGGCTTCTTATGTTTTAAGGTTGAGAAATATTGTTTTTTATCGCCGTTACGCTCCGCAATTTGGATATACGGCATGTCTTTTGTGATGAAATGCTTTAAAATTTGTTCGACGCTTTGAAGGTAGCCGCCGGGATTCCCTCTTACATCAAGGACGAGACCGTCAATCCCTTGTTTTTCAAGCTTTTTCAGCGCCGCGGCGAAGTCCTGGGCGGTATGCTCGGAAAATGTCGATATTCCGATGTAGCCGACATGATGACCGCCTGATTCTTTGCGGGAAGCAAATACGGTTTCAAGCGGGATTTCCGCTCTTTTAATCCGGAATGACAGCTGTTTATCAGTACCCGGACGCTGTATTTTAATAGAAACCTTCGATCCTTTTTTTCCTCTGATTTTCAGCACGGCTTCGTTTAAACCTTTCCCGTTCATTGACTCACCGTTTATGCTGATGATTTCATCATTCGGCTTGAGTCCCGCTTTTTCCGCCGGAGATTGCTTAAACGGTGATACGATAATGATTTTATTGTCCTCCATACCGACTTCAGCGCCGATCCCTTCGAAAGAAGAATCAAGAGAATCGGAAAACTGCTTAGCGGTCTGCTTGTCCATATAAACGGAATAAGGGTCGTTTAATGTAGACAGCATCCCCTGAATCGCTCCTTCAAGAAGCTTTTCTTTATCTACATTTTCCACATATTCGTTCGAGATCAGCTCATATGCTTTTTCGATTTTTTCCATTGCCCGGCTTCTTTCTGCGTCTGTTGAATTCGGCTGTGCCGCCCCGGCAATATGAGCTCCGCCGCACATGATGCTGACGGCCGCTATCACTGCGATCATTTTCTGCTTCATCGTTTACCTCCTCTTAGTCCTTTTACGAAAACCTGGAGATAGTATGTGTAAATTGCAAAGAATTCATGTAACGGCAACAAAAAAATGAAAACGCGAGATTGTTACATATATATGGGTAACGTATAATATTTTGTATGCAATTCATTAAATATACAGGAGAATGCGATATGAAAATAAAATTATCGATTTTATCCGCGGCGGTTCTGGCCGCAGGCATTACCGCCTTTGTCTGGCCAAAAACAGAGGCCAATGAAAAAACGCAGACGGACGCCTTGTATGTTTCTCCCGCAGGCAGTGACCAAAATGAAGGAACGAAAGAAAAGCCGTTCCGCACATTAAAACATGCGGCTGAAAAGGCAGAGGCCGGGACAACCGTATTGATTCGGGAAGGGACGTACGATGAAACGTTTGAAGTAAAGCACAGCGGCACGGCCGAAAAGCCGATTACATTTCGGAACTATCAGAATGAGCATGTCTCAATCAGCGGCAAATCTGCGCCAAAAAGCGATTCTGAAACTCCGTTAATTCAAATCCGCAATAAACAGTACATTACCATTCACGGCGTTACGCTTGAGAACCTCTCCGTATCATCAGAAGATGCGACTGCCATGGGGATCTGCGTCACCGGATCAAGCAGTCATATCAACATTGACGGCAACCATATCCGAAACATTAAAACTACGGCTGATGAGGGAAATGCACACGGCATCGCGTTTTACGGCACAGGCGCCATGAAGGATGTCAGCATCACAAATAATACGGTTGAAAAACTGACGCTCGGCGCAAGCGAAGCGGTCGTGCTGAACGGGGATGTTGACGGATTTAAGATTGCCGGCAATACCATTCGGGACAATAACAATATCGGGATTGACGTGATCGGATACGAAGGAACGTCCAAGCAAAACGACTATGCGCGAAACGGCGTCATTGAAAACAATACGGTGAGCCATAACTCTTCTTACGGAAATCCCGCTTACGGAGATGAATATTCAGCGGGCGGTATTTACGTTGACGGCGCAGAACATGTGGACATTAAGAAGAACACCGTTTACAACAATGACCTCGGCATTGAAGCCACTTCCGAACATAGAGGGAAATACGCACGAGATATCCGGATTACGGATAACAAGGTGTACGGCAATGCTTACACCGGTATTTCAATCGGAGGCTATGACACGAAACGCGGCGGCACCATCAATTCGGTGATCGCTCATAACATTATGTATCGAAATGACACGAAGGACCTTGACGGCGGCCAGCTGCTGCTGCAGTACGGCACAAAAGGGAACACGATCGAAAAAAACATCATGGCGGCAAGCGGTTCACGGATTTTTATCGCAAATGATTATACGAAAAACGAAGGCAATACTGTTAATCATAACGTCTATCACAAAGAAGCCGGAAAAGACGGCATTTGGAATTGGAAGAACAGAGAATACGACTCATTCTCTGCTTACCGAAAAGGAACGGCAAACGATTCGGATTCCATTTATGCGAACCCGATGTACCGTGACGAATCGTCTTATGACTTTACATTAAAGCCCGGATCACCGGCCCTGCCCGTCATTCAGTAACGAAACCATTAAAAAAAGCCAGTCTATATCAGACTGGCTTTTGTATTTATACACGAAGGAATTTCCGGATGGAAGTCAGACTTCCCCATACTCCGATAACCGCGCCGATCAGAATGAGCACAAGTGATACTTGGAACACAAACGGGCTGTACGGCAGAAGTGAAACAAATGAGCCCTGAACTTTCGGGGCCACCCAAGCGACCATCGACTGGTACGTACTCAGCACGAGAGCGATCGGTATGATAGAACCGAATACCCCCAGCAGCAGCCCTTCCAGGAAGAACGGCCAGCGGATAAACCAGTTTGTCGCGCCGACAAGCTTCATGATTTCAATCTCTTTTCTTCTGGCGAAAATCGTGATTTTAATCGTATTTGAAATTAAGAACATCGCCGTGAACAGAAGGCCGATGATTAACGCAATCCCGATGTTGCGTGACACCCCGACGATCTTAAACAGACGGCTGACTTCTTCTTTCCCGTATGTCACTTTATACACATGATCCAGCTTCTCAATTTTTTTCGCGACTTTCGGCGTATCATGCGGATCTGTCGTTTTGACGATAAACGCGTTGTTCAGCGGGTTTTCCTGATCTTGCATTTTCATGGCCTTTCCGCTGTCGCCGAAGCTTTTGACCAATTGATCAAGCTCTTTATCTTTAGATGAAAACTCTACGCTTTGGATTCCCGAGATGTCTTTAATCTCATTCTGCAGCGTATCCTGCGTTTTCTTATTGGACGTCAGATCGATTAATACTTTAATTTCCACTTCTTTTTCAGCATTTTTAGCCATGTTGTTTAAATTCAGCATAATGACTAAAAACACGCCGACCAAAATCAATGTAACGGTAACGGCGCTGATGGATGCAAATGTCATCCATGTGTTTCTTCCGAGAGATTTAAAACTCTCACGCAAATGGCGCCCGAGAATTTTAATCATAAGAACCATACTCCCCTCTTGACTCATCACGCACAATAATTCCGTCTTCGATCGCGATGACCCGTTTCTTCATGGTGTTTACTATTTCTTTATTGTGTGTCGCCATCACGACGGTCGTTCCGCGGTTATTAATCTCTTCCAGCGTCTTCATGACTTCCCATGATGTTACCGGATCAAGGTTGCCCGTCGGTTCGTCAGCTATCACGACGTCAGGATTGTTGACGATAGATCTTGCGATGGAAACACGCTGCTGTTCTCCTCCGGAAAGCTGGTCGGGAAACTGCCGCGCTTTATGCTTCAGCTGCACAAGATCGAGCACTTCGAGCACGCGTTTTTTAATGACTGACTGCTGCTCTCCGATAACCTCAAGCGCGAACGCGACGTTTTCAAATACCGTCAGTTTCGGAAGAAGTTTGAAATCTTGGAAAACAACACCTATTTTACGCCGTACGAAAGGAATCTCTTTTTCTTTTACAGACGCGAGATCTTTATGATTAATCAATATTTGTCCTTTTGTCGGTTTTTCTTCTCTGTAAATCATTTTAATAAAAGTAGATTTACCGGCTCCGCTCGGTCCCACGACATATACAAATTCTCCGGGATGAATCATGACTGACAGCCCGTTAATCGCTTTTACACCGTTCGGATAGGATTTATATACTTCTTTCATCTCTATCATGAAATCACCTAATCTTTTAATTATGTCTTGCAGCCATAGAGTTCGTAAAAATACTGCGGTTTATGGCCGATTTACCAGGAAACAGATGAAAAATCTGAAAGTTCCTTTTCCTCAGTACACTTCATTATACGTCAAATTTAGACATATTACTATTACAGTTTCTTTTCATTCCCAGACCGTGAAAAAACCTTGCCCCTATAACAGGCAAGGTTTTTCTGTTATTTTTTCTGTGACAGCCATTTTGCGATCTTCGCGGCTTCCTCATCATTTACAAGATGGCTCGGCATATTGCCGCGTCCGTTTTTAATGATGCTTTCAATTTTAGCTTCATCATACTTCCCGCCGACTTCCTGTAAATTCGGGCCTCCGCCGCCTTCTAAGTCTTTTCCGTGACAGCCGATACAGCTTTGCTGATAAAGCTCTTCTCCTGCTGACGCAGATGCTTTTGATCCGCCTGAGCTGTCAGAGCTTTCTTTTTTCGATTCATTGGATCCGCCGCATGCCGCCAGCAGGACGGACATGGTCAGAACCAGCGCCAGCAGCGCCCATTTTGATTTCATATGTAAGATGCACCCCTTCGCTATTATAACCCCGTTTACGCGCGTTTGAAACCCTCGCCGAGCACCTCGCTTGCGTCTGCGACAATGACAAAGGCTGACTCATCAATTTGTTTGACGATTTGTTTCAGTTTTGTGAATTCGGTCTGGCCGACGACACACATTAAGATCGGCCGGTCATGTTCCGTATACCCGCCGACTGCGGAAATCTTCGTCACGCCCCTGTCGATTTCTTTAAACACAGCCGATCTGACGGCTTCTTCATGCTGCGTAATGATTAAAGCCATTTTGGAGCGGTTGAACCCGACCTGCACGACATCAATCGTTTTGCTTGAAATAAATACCCCGAGCATCGCATACAGTCCCTGCTCCACTCCGAAAACGAGCATCGCGCTCAGCACAATTAATCCGTCCATGATGGCAAGGCACGTTCCCAGCGAAAGCCCCGTGTATTTGTGAATGATCTGCCCCGCCAGAGCCGTTCCCCCCGTGGAGCCTTTGCCGAGATACACGATGCCGATTCCCGTTCCGATCCCGACGCCTCCGAAAATCGCCGCCAGCAGTTCATGGGTCGTCGCGGCAGGCAGATCTCTTGTTAAATAGACGGCGAGCGGCAGAACGATGGAACCGACCAGTGTCTTCATTCCGAACTTCCCGCCAAGAATGATCACTCCGGCGATAAACAAAGGGATGTTAATAATCCACTGCACGTAAGCCGGTTCAAAACCAAACGTTTCTAAAATGGTGCTGATCCCGCTTACTCCCCCCGCTGCTATACGGTTCGGCAGCAAAAATACGTTAAACACGACCCCCGTAATCGCCGCGCCGATCATGATGTATATATAATCTTTGATCAGACGGAGCGGCTTATTGTGATTCACATCCATGCAAAATCCTCCGTTCTCCGATTTTCTCTCGATAGCATTTTAAGTCTTCCCGGCTTAGAAGTAAATAACAGCCAAATACCGTATTAATTTGCTAAAGCGCTGTTGTGAAAAATGGAAAAAGAGAACGGATAAAAAAAACACACCTTGCCAAAGGCAGGTGTGTTCCCGGATTACGACAGTTTAGAACGTAAATAGGCGTCAATGAAGATATCGATATCTCCGTCCATAACCGCCTGCACGTTCCCCATTTCGGTATTGGTGCGGTGATCTTTCACCATGGAGTACGGATGGAAGACGTACGAGCGGATTTGGCTGCCCCAGCCGATTTCTTTCTGTTCGCCGCGGATTTCGTCAAGCTCCGCCTGCTGTTCTTCAATTCTGCGCTGATACAGCTTCGCTTTGAGCATTTTCATCGCCCGGTCGCGGTTTTTGATTTGTGAACGTTCCGTCTGGCACGTGACGACTACATTTGTCGGCAGGTGGGTGATCCGAACGGCTGAATCAGTCGTATTGACGTGCTGTCCGCCGGCACCGCTCGCCCGGTACGTATCAACTTTAATATCTTCGGTACGAATATCAATGTCGATTTCTTCATTGAATTCAGGCATGACTTCACATGACACGAATGACGTGTGACGGCGGCCTGATGAATCAAATGGAGAAATCCGCACGAGACGGTGTACGCCTTTTTCCGCTTTTAAATAGCCGTATGCATTGTGGCCTTTAATAAGCAGTGTGACTGACTTAATTCCTGCTTCATCTCCCGGGAGATAATCAAGCGTTTCAACTTTGAAACCGCGTCTTTCCGCCCAGCGGGTATACATTCTGAGCAGCATGGAACCCCAGTCCTGGGATTCCGTACCGCCGGCCCCCGGATGAAGTTCTAAAATCGCGTTATTTTTGTCATATGGTTCACTGAGCAGCAGCTGAAGCTCAAATTCATTCAATTCCTTCGTTAATGACTTCAGCTCTTTTTCAAGCTCTTGCTGAAGGTCCTGGTCAGGTTCTTCTTTTAAAAGATCATGTGTCATTTGCAGCTCTTCGTGAGACTCGCTCAGCTGATGATAGGAGTTCACGTATTCTTTCAGACCGTTCGCTTCATTGATGACGGTTTGGGCCTTCTGCTGGTCATTCCAGAATTCCGGTTCCGCCATCTTTTCATCTAATTCTGCAATGCGGGCTTCCTTTGATTCGAGGTCAAAGAGACCCCCTGAAGTCCGCTAAACGAGAAGCCATATTTTCGAGCTCTGCCCTGATTTCTGATAATTCCATTCCATTCACCTCATTAAAAGATCCGGGGCGCCATAAGACGCAGACCCGGTCATGTTCGCTTCATACAGTCGAGACTATTCTGTCCGGCCGCAGCAATTTTTATATTTTTTTCCGCTGCCGCAATGGCAAGGCGCGTTGCGTCCGATATCCACAACTTTTCGCACCGGCGCTTTTTTCGCTTGTTTGGCCTCATCGCCGTCCTGCGGCTGATGAGCCGTCGTTTGGCCCTGAACAACTTCTTCGCGTTCCAGATTGCTTTCAATCTCGGCCTTCATGACGAATTTCGCAACTTCGTCCTCAATAGACTCAATCATGTGCTCAAACATTGCGAAGCCTTCCATTTGATATTCACGCAGCGGATTTGTCTGCGCATAAGCGCGGAGGTGAATCCCTTGACGCAGCTGATCCATCGCATCAATATGATCCATCCATTTTGAATCAACGGCACGCAATACGATGACTTTTTCAAATTCACGCATCTGCTCTGTGCCGAAATTCTCTTCTTTTTCATTATATTTCGTCATGATGCGGTCCATGATCATCTCATGCATTTCATCCGGTTCTTTTCCGAAGATATCGCTCTTTTCAAGTGCGCCTTCATCAAGATACGTTGAATTCACCAGCTCCACGAGGCCGTCAAGATTCCATTCTTCCGGAAGCTCCTCTTTCGGCGTATAAGCGGCAATCGCACGCTCCAGAGAAGACTTGATCATGCCTTCCACAATGTCACGCAGGTTTTCAGAGTCAATGACTTCAAAACGCTGCTTGTAAATGACTTCGCGCTGCTGACGGAGCACGTCGTCATATTGAAGAAGCTGTTTACGTGAATCAAAGTTGTTTCCTTCGACACGTTTTTGAGATGATTCCACGGCGCGTGACACCATTTTGCTCTGAATCGGCGTGGAGTCATCCATACCGAACCGGTCAAGCATCGCCATCGTCCGTTCAGCTCCGAAACGGCGCATCAATTCATCTTCCATTGAAAGATAAAATTGTGTGATGCCCGGGTCTCCCTGACGTCCTGAACGTCCGCGGAGCTGATTGTCAATCCGGCGGGATTCGTGGCGTTCCGTACCGACGACTGCAAGGCCGCCAAGCTCTTTTACGCCTTCGCCGAGTTTAATGTCGGTTCCGCGTCCCGCCATGTTGGTCGCAATCGTGACAGCGCCTTTTTGTCCCGCTTCTTCAATAATCTGAGCTTCACGCTCATGGTTTTTGGCATTCAGCACCTGATGCGGAATCCCTTTGTTTTTCAGAAGTTTAGAAATCAATTCAGACGTTTCAACGGCAACCGTACCGACAAGAACCGGCTGTCCGGTCATGTAGCGCTGGGCGACATCCTCCGCCACCGCCTTGAATTTCCCTTCCATTGAGCGGTAGATCAAGTCCGGACGGTCGTCACGGATGACCGGCTGGTTGGTCGGGATGGATACAACCTGCATGTTATAAATATTTCGGAATTCTTCCTCTTCCGTTTTTGCGGTACCGGTCATACCGGCCAGCTTTTCGTACATACGGAAATAGTTTTGGAACGTAATCGTCGCCAATGTCATGCTTTCATTTTGAATCTCCAGGCCTTCTTTCGCCTCAATCGCCTGGTGAAGACCTTCGCTGTAGCGGCGTCCTTTCATCAGACGGCCGGTGAAGGAATCAACGATGACGACCTGGCCGTCCTCAACAACATAATCCACGTCTTTCTGCATCGCCGCATGGGCTTTTAAAGCCTGGTTGATATGGTGGTTCAAGGCCACGTTTTTGACATCAAACAGGTTGTCGATGCCGAACGTTTTTTCAGCCTTCGTCATTCCTTCTTCCGTCAGCTGAACGCCCTTCGTTTTGACGTCATACGTATAATCCTGATCTTTCTTGAGTGTGCGGACAAACGCATTTGCCTGCACGTACAGTTTTGTGGACTTCTGAGCTTGTCCGGAAATAATCAATGGCGTTCTCGCTTCATCGACTAAAATTGAATCGACTTCATCAATAACGGCAAAATGAAGCGGGCGTTGCACCATTTGTTCTTTATAGAGCACCATGTTGTCACGCAAATAATCAAAGCCGAGTTCATTGTTCGTTGAATACGTGATATCGGCTGCGTAAGCTTCGCGCTTTTCGTCTTTTGACATCGAATTCAGGTTCAGGCCGACTGTAAGCCCGAGAAACGCAAAAATTTCTCCCATTTGCTGGGCATCACGGCTCGCCAGATATTCGTTGACCGTTACGACGTGAACGCCTTTTCCCGTCAACGCATTTAAATACACGGGAAGCGTGGACGTCAGCGTTTTCCCTTCCCCTGTTTTCATTTCGGAGATGTTCCCCTCATGAAGGGCGATGCCCCCCATCAGCTGCACTTTAAACGGGAACATGCCGGTTACGCGGCGTGAAGCTTCACGAACGACGGCAAACGCTTCGACAAGAAGGTCATCCGTCGTTTCTCCTTTTTCAAGCCGCTCTTTAAATTCTGCCGTTTTATGTTTAAGCGCCTCGTCAGAGAGATTTTCATAATCTCCTCTTACGGCATCAATGTCATTTGCTATTTTTTCGTATTTGTTCAGCGCACGTTTGGTCGGATCAAACATTTTATTTAAAATCCCAAGCATCTATAACGCTCCTCTATGTTCACATGCAGATTTTGCATGGAATAAATGATAATTTTCTGTCCATGTATACCTCTCATTATCATAACATACCTTTTGCCATTTCCAAAGAATTTGCAGATAAAGATAGAGAAAAACCTTCCGCGCGTTCACGGAAGGCTGGATGGGTTTATTCAGTCGGTTCAATTAATCCGTATTTGCCGTCATTTCTGCGGTAAACGACGTTTGTGAGATTCGTCTCCGCGTTGGTGAATACGAAGAAATTATGTCCGAGCATATTCATTTGGAGAATCGCTTCTTCATTATCCATCGGTTTTAAATTAAAACGCTTTTGACGGACAATTTCCGGGCTGTCATCTTCAATTTCGTCCTGAACCGCTACGCCCGTATCAGCAGCGCTGCCGTTCTCGAAATAATGTTTCGGAAGACCCTGCTCGCGGAATTTTCGGTTGACTTTTGTTTTGTGCTTTCGGATTTGACGTTCCAGCTTGTTTGTTGCGAGATCAATTGCATTGTACATATCCTCGTTATGCACTTCAGAACGAAGCGCCAGATCAGTCATCGGAATGGTGACTTCAACTTTGGATTCCTTATCATTATAGAATTTTAAGTTGACGTTCACATCGGCATTGACGCTCTGCTCGAAATATCGCTCCAGCTTGCCGATTTTTCTCTCCACATGATCCTTTAACGCAGGTGTAACCTCAATGTTTTCTCCTCTGATATTGTAGTTCATCAAAGAACGCCTCCCTTTATCTAAGGATATGTAACTATTTCTCTTTTACCCCTTCTGATCCCTGCTGAAACGTTAAAATAATGTGTAAATTCGGTGAACGATGACGAATGGTGTCGGTTTTATCCGGCAGCTTCCGCCAGGATTATAAGTATATGCGGAGGACGCAGGCAAAAGACCTGCCGCTTGCAGCAGGTCTAGTGAAGAACATACGGTTTGATGCAGTCGTGCGTCTGCTCCATCCACAGCTTATAATGCGGCAGAAAGATGGTTTTTAAAAACTCCTGAAAAGGGGCGGACGGGAAATCATAATCATTTAACATGCTGAAATCCTGAAAGATCTCGTCAAATGAGCGGATCGCCGTCTCCACGCATCGGCACTCAATGATAGACAGCAGAAGCGCATGAGAGGAATCGAGATGAAAAAAAGCCTGAATCAAATCGTTGTAAATCCGCTCGCCCTCCGTCTTAAAAAAATCATCCTGCGTGTCCAACAGGTAGCAAAGCCCCTCATCAATCGTAAAAAGAAGCTGGTAATAGGCTGACACCAAATGGTAATCGTTCAAACTTCTCAAAACACTCACCTATTTGCGTTTGTCGTAATAACGGCCGTCACTTGTCGTTTGATGATACGGATTGAAATACGTATTATGGTAGATTCGTTTTTTCTTAAGCGTTTTTATTTCATTTCGGATACCATCCTGAATCCGTTTCACTTCGCCGGTAATCAGGCGGTCCATCGCGGCCACCTGCTGAAGCAGCGTTTTTTCTTCTTCGGAAAAAGGCGGCTTAATGCCCGCAAGCATCTCCTCCCTTTTCTCCGTAAATGCCGTAACGCTGCTGATGAGACCATCGCTTTCCGGGGCGTCCTTCAGTGCGGCGTACATGTTCTTCGTTTCGTTATACAAAGAAAAGACATTGCTGTTCATCAGGCAAGGCCGCCCGCGCCATGGCTGTTTTTCCGTTCACTCTGCATGGCCTGCTTCCACGTGTCGCGAAATTCAGTAACGAGTTTTTCCGCTTCATCTAAAAATTCTCCGTTATTCTGCACGTTCGCGTCGATCAGCCGGCGGCGGATGTAATCATAAATGGATGACATCTGTTCAGAAATCTCAATCTCCCGGTTTAACGTGATGCTGAGCTCTTGAATGATGTTTTGCGCCTTTACGATATTTTCATTTTTGGCTTCAAGGTTGTTTTGCTTCATCGCCTGCCTGGCCAGCTTAATGAATCGCAGGCAGCCGTTATAAAGCATAAGAGTCAGCTCTTCCGGAGCGGCTGTAAAGACGGATGTCTGCTGATAAGCAGCAAAAGGATTATTTATTGCCATTTTTATAAAACCTCCAAGGTTATGATGTTGAAGATCCTAACATTGACGTGAGATATGAAGATTGGCTGTTCAATTTCTCCAATGCCGTATCCAGTGCGCTGAACTTTTTATAATATCTCGTTTCGATGTCATCCAGCTTCGTTTTCATATTGGAAATATTTGTTTCTATTTCATTCAGGCTTTTTCCGATGGCAAAGCTGGTTGATACCGAGCTTTCCGTACCCGCCTGTTTTGAAATTTGGGTCTGCATTTTGTTTAAAGTGTCTTTTAATCTCCGGGCAATCCCCTGTTCCTCCGGGTTTTTGGTTTTCGCTGTATCAGGGCTGTCTGCATTAAACAGTTTAGCCACGAGAGCAGGATTCTCGGTAATTTTCTGTTTCAGTTTCGCTTCGTCTTTAATGACAAGCTTTCCTTGATCCGTATAACTATCAGACGTCTCAATTCCGAAATCGGCAAGCTGATATTTTTTCCCGTCAATCGTAACCGTTGAGTACAGATCAAGCCGCATCTCCGCCAAACCGTTCTGCAGCGTGCTGTCGCTCCGTAATAAACCGCTTTTGGCCTTTGCTTCCCACTGCTCAATCTGCTTATCGGTCATCGCTTCTCTTTGTTCATCGGTTAGCGGCTTATAATCACGGTATTTTGATTCCGACGCCTTCTCGTTTACACTTTTAATTAACGTATTGTATTTATCAACGAAATCTTTAATGTTGTTAAAAATGCCGTCCGTATCAGTCGTGCTGTTAATCGTAACCGTTTTATTGCTGTCCGTCACGCTGTTCAGCGTGTATTTGATGCCGTTGATCGTAAAGTTATTGGACGTTTTTGTCATTTCAAGCCCGTTGAACGTAAACTTCGCGTTTTTCCCTTCGGCATTGGCCGTCAGTTCATTTGTTGCATCATCAACGGCAAAACCGAGCTGATCTTTCAGAAAGCTTTTGGTTGCGTCATCACCTGCTGAAAGAGTAAATCCTTCCCCCGTTTTATTGGAAGTGAACGCAATCGTATCTACATAATCCGTGCCGTTGGAAATTTTCTCTTTTAAAGCCGTCACCCCGAGGCCCGAGCTGTTCAGTTTGGAAATGACATCGTCAATCGTATCGGTCGCGGCGATCGTGACGTTTACCTCAGTCGGCTTCGTTTCACCCGGATTTGTGACATTGAATTTCAATGTTTGGCTCTGACCCGAAGTGAAATTGATGGCCCCTGATGATTTATAAGTCGTCGGTGTGGCCAGCTGCTGTACAGACATGCTCGTTGAAATATTCTGTTCAGCACTGACAGCCACCGCGCTGACACTGGAATCCGAACTTGTTACTGTTTTTTTATTCCAGTTTGTGGACATCAGCATATTATTAAATGTCGTAGAATACATGTCGGCAATCTGGGTATTCACTTCCCGATAAGCATCGCGCTTCCATTCAAGCGTCTGCTTTTGCTGGTTTAATTTATTAAGCGGCTGCTTTTCGGCATCCATCATTTTTTTCACCAGAGAATCTACATCAAGACCGGAATTAAGGCCTGTGATTCTTGTGACCATATGTACCCTCTCCTTTTCGGCGTTTAGTCGTATACGGCTCTATGACAACAGTGAGTTTCCGACTGTTTATCATATCACAGCTCCATAAATGTATGATCTTATTCTTATATCGGTCATATTAAAAGGTTTTCAATAATTTAACTGCAAAATATAATGTTTCATTTTGTCAATAGGGTTCTTTGGCTTGCTGAAGGGGGAGATAGCTGAAGAAATAAAAAAAAGACCCTGGAGAACCAGGATCTTTCCGTCATTAACCTTTAAGCAATTGAAGAACTTGCTGAGGCTGTTGGTTAGCTTGCGCAAGCATAGCTTGAGAAGCCTGAGTAAGGATGTTATTTTTCGTGTACTCCATCATCTCAGAAGCCATGTCTACGTCACGGATACGTGATTCAGCAGAAGTCAGGTTCTCAGAAGAAGTACCAAGGTTGTTGATTGTGTGCTCTAAACGGTTTTGAACCGCACCAAGTTTAGCGCGCTCGCTTGATACTGTGTCGATAGCTGTTTTGATTGTTGTAAGAGCTGAAGACGCAGCTTTAGCTGAAGATGAGATGTCGATACCTTTAGATAACTTTTCGCCTTCTTCTAGTTTTTCACTTCCTACTAGAGCACCTTTATCATCATAATAACCAGCTTCTTTTGTAACTTTACCGTCTGTTACTTCTTCATCTGCCCAAGTAGCAGTGCTATTTCCATCACCTGATTTAAGTGTTCCATCAGCTTGAGCTGTATAAGTCGTACCAACTTTCAGGCTTTCAGAGTCCATTTTATTGATAGACAAAGTCATGGTTTGACCTTCGTTAGCTCCGATTTGGAACGTAAGATCTTTTGCAGTTCCATCAAGAAGTTTCTTCGTGTTGAACTCAGTGTCAGTAGAGATTCTTGTTACTTCAGATGATAATTGGTCCATCTCTTTTTGAAGCTCAGAACGGTCAGAATCAGTGTTTGTATCGTTCGCCGCTTGTGTAGCAAGCTCGCTCATACGCTGAAGAATGCTGTGAGTTTCGTTCAATGCACCCTCAGATGTTTGGATAAGAGAGATTCCGTCTTGAGCGTTTTTAGACGCCATGTCTAAACCGCGGATTTGAGAACGCATTTTTTCAGAGATCGCAAGACCCGCAGCGTCATCACCAGCGCGGTTGATGCGAAGACCTGAAGATAACTTTTCCATGTTTTTTGCAGCAGAGTTTGAACCTGCATTCAGCTGACGGCTAGTGTTAAGAGCCGCGATATTGTGGTTGATTCTCATTGTGTATTTCCTCCCTGAATTGTTTTTCGCACGTCCTTGTGCATTTGTGCAGCGTCATTTCCGAAGAAAATTTTTCCTCTCATTGGCTACACTATATATATCGGATGGCCGCTTCTATTGTTTATATTGAAAATAAAAAAATCCTCACTTTTTTTGTGAGGATAGGTTAAGTAATAAATCAGTATTAAAAGATACAGCTCTGTTGTTCTCTTCCAGGATCGACAAGTAGATTTCTTTCCTGTGAATATCTACGTGCTGAGGCGCTTCAATTCCCAGCTTCACTTGTTCTCCTTCGATGGCGATCACCTTTATTTCAATATCCGGCCCGATCTGAATGGACTCATTCACTTTTCTTGAGAGAACTAGCATGATCCTCCTCCTATCAGATGTTTTGTTTCATAGGAAGCATCATGTAAAATGATTTGTTTCGCCTTCATTTCCTTTTTATTGACGATAATCGGCGCTTTTAAATTGGCGGTCGTGTTTTCAAAAGGCTCTTCCAGCGTTAAAATCGCCATCACTTCGACGTCCTCTATATCTTCAATATGCAAAAGTTCAAGCGTCGCATGGTCAATGTCAAATTCGTACCCTTTAAAGAAAATAAACGGACTGGCGACAATAAAGGCGATGTGCTCCTGTTTGACAGACTGCAGCGCCAAAAACGGTGAATCTTCCGACAAAGGAAGAACAACAAATTGAGTCTCGTCATTAAATCCCGGCAGGCCGTTTTCAAATGAGATAATCTGCCCTTCGTCTATTCTGATTTCTCCGTGATATTTTGTTTTAATTATCATGCTTCACAATCCTTTACCACTTTCATCTTTTATTCTGCGTTGCCATCGTCAACCGAAATCGTCACCTTAGGGTCTTGCATCATATCAATCTGAACTTTCCCCGGCGTATAATTCCATACAGGTTTATTGACGGCTGCTTCAATTGAAGGTTTGCGGGCTTCAATATCAATCGTAAGCTTTGAAGGAATGCAGTCAATGTCGACGAGAAACTGCGCAGGCAGAAAGTCGCTGAATTCGCCGAATGGATCGGGCGGTCTGACATCTGCTGCCTGCCGGGCCATCACATTGCCCGTTTTCTTTTCGATAGCCGCCATTTCCTTCCCTTCCCTGACTGTTTTTGCGATAAACTCGCTGCAGGCTTCCGCACCTTTTTGAGCGGCTTCAGCGTTCAGCTTTTCAAATGATTTGAGATTCAAGTTCTCCCACGCCCTCGTCTGGTCAATCGTCAGTTTGGCCGGCGTGCTTTCAATGTTCAGCTCTGCCGGCGGCTGCTCGATTTCCAGGTCAGCGGGCGGCTGTTCCATCTCGATTTCTTCCTTTTGAAAGGTTATACCGATTTTAGCAGGCACACTGTCAATAATCAATCTCGGCATCTGCACAGAGATCCCTCCTATTTATAGTATTTTAGTAAAAAAAGCGATCTCCCTGGTGTGAGTCGCTTTTTTATATATTGAAGACGGTCAGTTATATTATTTCAGAAAGTCAATCAGTGATGGCTGAATGATATTCGCATTCACTGACAGCGCTGCTCTATGAACCGTCTGTTGAGATAAATAATCAACAATTACATCTTCCATTTCTACATCTTCATTATCGGACAATACTTTTTCAGCGGTTGCCGCTTGTGATTCCAATCTTGTCTGAATGAGTTCCAACCGGTTTGTGCGTGCGCCGATATTGGATTTTTCAGCATTCATTTTATCAGTAAAACCGTCAATATCTGACAGAATTTGATCTGAATCTGCTTCGGACAGCGTGCCTTTGCTTAAAGAAGCTTCTAAGGAGTTAAGAAATTCAAAAACATTATCTCCATTTTGTGCGACGCCTCCGAAAGCTGAGTTCGGATCAGAATTCACTTTCAACACTGCTCCGTTCGAGATGTTGATGTTAACATCCGAAGCACCTGTATAATTCTCATAGTTGTACGTATATGTGCCGTCGGCATTTTCAGTGATCGGCGGGACATCTGAATTTGTTCCGTTAAACAGGTAACGTCCGTTTACCTGAGTATTCGCGACAGAAACGAGCTGCTTTTTCAGCTGGCCGATTTCTGTACCGATTGCTTTCAATTCTGTTTCACCGTTCGAATCACTTTTCGCCTGAACCATCAAGTCCCGGATTTTCCCCATAATATCCGTTTCCGAGTTTACGCTTGATTCCGAGTTTTCCAGCCATGTAAAGCCTTGCGAAACATTCCGCTGATACTGGTTTACCTGCGCAAGCTGAGTACGGTACTGCATTCCCTTCATTGCAACGACCGGATCATCAGAAGCTTTCGTGATTTTTTTCCCCGTAGACACTTGCTGCTGAAGCCGATCGAGCTTGTCATAACTTGAGCCGATAAATCGAAGAGAATTTTTTGCGATCATCCCTTGAGTTACTCTCATTTACTTATCTCCTATCTTCCTCCGGTGCCCATACCGTTAATAATTTTATCGAATATTTCATCTTGCATCGTTATAATCCGCGCAGCCGCATTATAAGCGTGCTGAAACTGAATCATATTTGTCATTTCTTCATCTAAAGACACTGCACTGACTGATTGTCTCCGTTCATCGGCTGAAAGGGTGTTGCTTTCAGAGTTGTTCATAAGATTGGCCGCTTTTTGTGAATTAACGCCCAGCTTTCCGATAAGGGATTCATAAAAGTCATTAATTGTAGTGGTTTCACCGTTAATAGTCAGCTTGCTGTTCTGTACGGCTGCAAGATTTGTCGCGTTGGTGCCGTCACTTTTTTCTCCGTTTAACGACGCTGCGATATTATCAGTAGACGCAAGGATTTTGTCACTGACTTTTATTTTCGCTGCCGCACCTTTTGCCGGCACCGCTTCACCACCGCTGAAATCAAAAAATGCTGCACCCTGTTCGCCTGTATAGGTCTTCCCTTTTTCATGAACTGCATTAAACGCGTCAGCAAAGGACAGCGCCATATTGTCAAGAGCCGTCAGCATTTCAGGATAAAGACCTTTTTCTTCTCCATTTGACATATAGCCGTATGATTCAATAAGACCTAAAAGTGAGCCTTTTCCGGTAAATGCATCCGCATTGACCGTATTGCTGCCGACTGACACACTCGACACGAGGCCGCTGTCCTTGTCGTAGTTGATTTTCATTTCTGAAACTGTTTTTGTGTTACCGTCGAGCAGCGTACCGAGAGAATTGTTGTTTCCGTTCAGCAATTCGACGTTAACCGTGCCCTCAGCAGTCGCCAAGGCATGTCCGCCCGACTTATTATATGAAACTTTTATATTTGCCATAGAAGATAATTGATCAATCAATCTGTCTCTTTGGTCATACAAATCATTAGGGAGCATACCGCTCGGCTCAACTGCTGCAATTTGATTGTTAAGGTCATTCAGCTGATTGAGAATGGAATTGACCTGATCCGCTGTGTTATCCAGGTTCTTTTTAATATCACCCTGAATGTTAGTCAAAGAGGTAGATATATAGTTAAAACTTTCGGCAAGAGATTTCCCCTGCTCCTGCAAAACTGAGCGCGCTCCCGTATTTTCCGGATTCGTCGCCAGATCCTGAAGGGCATTCCAAAACGAACTGAGCGATCCGTTTAATCCGTTATCGTCAAGCTCTTTCATGACGCCTTCCATTTGCGACAAGGAATTGGAACGGGCTGTATAGTACCCTAATTTTGTGTTTTCAGTTCTGTACTGATAGTCTAAAAAACTGTCTCTGACGCGCTCAACTGAACCGGCTTTTACTCCTGTTCCGATTTGGCCGGCCGTCAGATCACTGTTTTTTGATACTGCGGGATAAGGGCTCGTCGATTGTAATGTGACGCGCTGCCTCGTGTATCCTTCTGTATTTGCATTTGCAACGTTATTTGAAACTGTGCTCAATGCAGTCTGCTGCGCACTCAATGCACGCCTTGCTGTTTCCAGCCCCATAAAAGTCGATGGCATTGAAAATCCTCCGTTCTAAGCTTTTGAATCGAATAATGTCAAACGGCTGACAGGCTTGCGCGCCGCTTGCGGCTCTTTATAATTCATATTCTCTTTTTCACCCGGCATGATCATATCGAATGCCCCGGAGATGAATTGTAAAGCCTGAATCGTGAGCTGTTTGTTCATCTCATTCACTTCTTTCAGACGGTCAAGAAGCGCAGACAAAGAGTGAAATAACCCTTCAAGCTCCTGTTTTTCACTGCCTGAAGTTCTGGAGATGCATGCAGCAATTGTATTGTCCTCACCGCGGCTGAGAAACTGAGAAGTTAACCTGATTCGTTCTTCCTCAGTCTGCCCGATTGCCTGAATATACTTTTGCTCTTTGGTCAATATGTTGGAGAGCTCTTTTGTTTTACCTGCTTTCAGCGCTTCCGTTTTCTCCTCAGACAGCGTGAGCAGATGTTCATGCAGTGCGCAAAGTCGCTTCAGTTGATCAATAATTGGCTTTGCTGACATTGGCTTTCTCCTTTTTATTGCTTTTTATAGAAATTTACTATGTTTTCAGCGATGCTGTTTGAATCTATTTTATATGTTCCGCTCTCTATATCCGCTTTAAGCTGAGCGATTTTTTCCTGACGTGTTTTAGTGACCGCATCTGACGCATTTTGAAGCTCTTTTGCATGAGAAGAAATTTCCACTTTGTCCTTCGGCTTTGCAGCCTCTTTTTGTACGGCTTGCTTTTCGTAATTTTTTTGGTATGGATTAACGGATTGTGTTCCGTACTGATTGATTTTCATAGGATTCCTCTCGCTTTCTGTTCGCAGTCTAATTCTTTTATCGACTGCGTTATCAGTTAGTTTAGGGAATCAGGTGTTTTTGGTATTATAGGCATAGTATGTGTCTTTTGTACTGTTTTTATCTTCGAATTCAGCGGCTGTTTTTTGGTTCATATGGTCTAATTGCGACTCAATATCTGTCTGACAGGACTTGCAAAATTTCCCCGTCCTGATTGGATTTCCGCACCTTTCGCAAGGATATGCCAAATTCGGAAGCTGGCTGATCTGAATCCTTTTTTGTTTGATAAACTTAAGGATCAGCTCTTCATCCACACCTGTTTCCTCAGTGATCTGCTGCATCGTCGACTGTCTGTTGATCTGCTTTCTCAAAAATTTATAGACGGTTTCAAATGCTTTTTCTTCTTCTTTAATACATGCCTGGCATACGGTCTGCAGGTTCGTTTTAAAAAATAAAGCATTGCATTTTGGACAATTCGCCAATTCACCCATCGTATTAACTCCTATTCCTTCTTTAATCTGCCTTATATTTCTATCAATTATATCGGCAGAAAAAAAGAATGATTTAGCTCCTGATTAAAGTAAAAGAGGAGACCGATGACGCTTTACCCGCTGTCAGCAGGACTTCGGCGGCTTGATGCAGTGTGGCGCCCGTCGTATAAATATCGTCTATTAAGATGACGTTCATACCTTCGGCGGAGTTTTCGGCTGCTGAAAACTTTTTTTCTGCGGACAGCCTTTCTGTTTTGCTCTTTTTGGATTGTTTTTCATTGTTCAGTCGGATGAGGGGGGAAATGACGGGCATTCCGAGCAGAGAGGCCAGCAGCTCGGATTGATTGAATCCGCGTTCCGCCAGCCGTTCGCCGCTCAGCGGAATAGGGATGAGAGTATGTGTATTTGATGGATATGCCGCTTTAAAGCCGGCAGCAAAGTCACGTTCAAATGCTTGAATGATTTTCGCATCACCCCTGAATTTAAACCGGGCCAATGAGTCCTTCATCGCATCATTATACAAATATACCGAACGGTTTTGCCGCAGCAAAAAGCGCTTTTCCGTTTTTGATTCCCGGGCCGCACAATCAGCGCATTTTTCATTTGACTCCTGAGGCCTCCCGCATATACTGCATACGGGACCTTCAATTTTTTCGAATTGGCTGCTGCATATGCTGCATACCTCTTGCCCCGGCGCCAGAGAAAACAGAGATCTCCAAGTCAATGAACTTGAAATTGGTGAATCACACAATAAACAATTCAGAGATATTACGCTCCTTCCCGAGTTTCACAGAACTCGCTTGGATTAACCGAAACAATCGCCGCTGATTCAGCCAGAATGACAAGCAGCGCCGTATTTTTCTGTTTATCAACTATCTCTGCTTTTGCATAAGCAACTTTCTTTTTATCTGTAACATATGCCGGTTCAGCCCGGTTTAGTGAAAGTGCCAGTACATCATTTTTGCATACCCGGCATGTGCATTTCATATGAAGCTTAGGCATATGGCGGTCGAGAAGTTCCTTTAATATGATTTCTTTAGAATTGACAAGCATGCTGACAGCTCCTCATAGGAAAGTATGAGTATACTGTATCACGTTTTCTGAAATTAACTAGTCCAACAATTTACTTTTTGTGCCAATTTGTTCATATGCTCTATATGTTTTTTTGCTTTTTTCATTCCGTTTGTAATTCCGAAATGAAACATGACGACATCACCGCTGAAATGTTTATAATGCCTTCCCGTTCTGCCCGCGATCTGTACGAGCGCGCTCTCAGTAAAGATAGGTGCTTCTGCGCCGAGGACACATGTCTGAACTTTGGGCACGGTAACCCCTCTTTCTAAAATCGTAGTCGTTACCAGCAGGTCAAGCCGGCCGTTTCTGAACCGTTTCACTTTATCCTTTCTGAATGTGTCTTCCGCATGTACGCCTTCTGCCCGTATGTTTAATTTCCGAAAATAATCCGTTGTCTTTTTCAATACATGTACAGACGGAACGAATAAGAAAACCGGCAGCTGTAATTGAAGTTTTTGGCGGACCCAATCCGTTACAGAGCGAGGCAGTTTTCCTTTCTGAAGCTTCTTCTTCCAATTTCCGCACCACAAAAAACGCGGCTCCGGAAGGGGTTTCCGATGATATCTGGCCGGTATGCGGACGCTTTTCAGCAAATCGGCTTCAGCCTTCTTTTTTAATGTGTCTGAAGGAGTCGCCGTTACATAAACAAGGGCGCTGTTTTTCTTCCTCGCTTTATCAACAGCGAATCTTAATGTCTCATCGGCTGAAAAAGGAAACGCATCTACTTCATCTATTATCATGACATCAAAAATGTCTCGGTAGCGCATCAGCTGGTGAGCGGTTGAAATCATCAGCGGAGTCAAGCAGCCTTTTTCTTCGCTGCCGCCGTACAAAGCAGAAACTTCGACTTTCTCAAATGCTTTTTTCAGTCTCGGCAGCAGTTCAAGTACGACATCTGTACGCGGAGTCGCGACACAGACGCGCAAACCGTGATTCAGCGCAAACTCGATACCCGGAAACAGCATCTCTGTTTTCCCTGATCCGCAAACCGCCCATACTAACAGCTCTTGTCTCTCTTTTATCGCATCTGTAAGCGCGGCGGCCGCCCGCTTCTGTCCGTCTGTCAGTGTTCCTTCCCAAGAAAGCTTTACAGGCTCCCAGCTGTTTTCAGGGGTTTGATTCCAAGAATATAATGATGTCAGTTCATCAGCCCTTCCCATCATGACACAGGCACGGCAATAGGTAATCTGCCTTTTGGCAGAGGGCGCCCAAAAAGCCGCAAAGCTGGCTTGATCAGACTGACCGCATCGTTGGCAGACGTAACGGTTTTTCCGGCGGATGATTGACGGCTCGGCCGTTATATATTCTTTTTCTGTAAAACGCTTGATGCGATGATCTGAAAACGGTATCTCAGATCTCAATAAATGCCGGCCGTAAAAGAAATCCCGCACCTCTGAAAATTCTGAAGCACCTTCGGACATCTCCCTGCCTCCTTTCTGCTCAAAGTATGCCTGCCGGGAATTTTTTTGTCGAATCACGAAAACTTAATAATAAAAAAATCTCCGCCCTTGAAAACGGAGATTTTCACTTAGTTTTTAAAGCACCAGCCGATTCCGATGGCGCCTTCGCCCAAATGGGTTCCGATCACGGCACCGAAATAGCTGTTATAGAATTCGACATGAGGATATTTACCGCTTAACTCCTGTATAATATCCGCCGCTTCTTCTTCCCTGTTTGCATGGATGACAGCTGCCCGCATTGGGATTCCTTTACTTGCATCCTCCCCAAACAGCTCAAAAATTCTCGAAATCGCTTTTTTGCGTGTCCGAATCTTCTCAAAAGGAACAATTACCTTATTGTCAAAATGAAGAATAGGCTTTACCTTTAACAGACCGCCGATAAAAGCCTGAGCACTGCTTAGACGCCCGCCCCGCTGGAGGTGTGATAAATCGTCCACCATAAAATACGCACGGACTGTTTTTTTCATTTCTTCCAGCTCTTTTATAATCTCTTCCGGTGAGTCAACACCGTCTTTAATGAGCTGTGCTGCCTTTAATGCATAAAAACCTTGTGCCAAACAGCTGATCTCTGAATCAAAGGGATAAACTTTAATATGATCAACCATAGTGTTTGCCGAGGCGGCGCTGTTATAAGTTCCGCTGATTCCGCTGGACAAATGTATGCTTATGACTGCGTCATATGTTTTGCCCAGTTCTTCGTACAATGCGATTAATTCACCGAAAGAAGGCTGGGACGTAGTCGGCAGCTCATCATGATTTTTTACTTCTTTATAAAAACTTCTCCAGTCGAGTTCTGTTTCTTCGCGGAATGTTTTTTCACCGAAAACCACTTGGAGAGGGATCATATGAATATGATGTTCTTCTCTCATCTCTTTCGGAATATATGCTGTACTGTCTGTTACAACTGCAATCTTCATCACTTTACCTGCCTTATTAAGTACTTAATAAGTATTTTAATAGATATGCAGCTGTAAAAAAAGACTTGCCATAACAGGCAAGTCTTCTCACACATGACTAACGCATCTCTACCCAGCCGTTTTTAATGGCTACGACAACGGCTTGTGTCCGGTCATTAACGTTCATTTTCTGCAAAATATTACTCACGTGATTTTTCACTGTTTTCTCACTGATAAACAATGATTCACCGATTCCGCGGTTGCTTTTTCCGTCTGCAAGCATTTGCAGCACTTCACATTCCCGTCTCGTTAATATATGTAATGGTCTCCGGATTTCCGGGTAAACCTCATGCTGAGGATGAGCAGAAACTCCGCTTGTCGCAAGACGGCGGAATTCGTTGACAAGATTGTGGGTTACTTTCGGGTGAAGGTAAGAACCTCCCTCGGCTACCACTTTCACTGCTTCGATTAAAGTATCTGCGTCCATCTCTTTCAGGAGATAGCCTCTTGCACCTGTTTTTAAAGCATGAGTCACATAGTTTTCATCATCATGGATGGAGAGGATAATCACCTTAGATTCAGGGTACAGCTCAACAAGCTGTTTAGTAGCCTCTACTCCATTTACATTCGGCATATTGATGTCCATTATGACAACATCGGGATGATAATGCTCGACGATTCGAGCCGCCTCATCTCCATCGTCACCTTCTGCTACCACTTCAAAGGTAGGTTCAAAATCCAATATTCTTTTTACACCCTCACGGAATAGTTGATGGTCGTCGATAATAACAATATTTACTTTAGTCACACGCTACGCCTCCTTATCCTATTGTTCTATATACGCCGCTGTTCGGTCAATATGTCTTTTGGCTCTATTTAACAAATTATAGGCCGAGAGATAACGGAACCTTAATCATGATAAATGTCCCAAGACCTATTTTAGAGTCTATCGTTATCGTTCCTTCAAGCAGATCTACTCTTTCTTTCATTCCCAGCAAGCCGAATGACTTGTTTTTCTTTTGTTTAGCATCCTTAATATCAAAGCCTTTTCCATTGTCCTTAATGATGAGAACGACAAAATCAGCGGTTACTTCCACTTTTACTGTAATTTCCTCTGATTCTGAATGCTTGAGTGCATTTGTGACGGCTTCCTGAGCGAGACGGAAAAGCGCCACTTCAAATTGCGGGGCAAGCCTTTGGTTCTCCGTGTCTCCGATGCACTGAAAATGTATTTTCACCTTTCCGTTGTATTCTTCAGTTGTATAAAGATATTTTCTCAGTGTCGGAATCAGCCCGAGATCGTCCAATGCCATCGGTCTTAAATCATATATAATCCTTCTGACTTCGTAAAGGGCATTCCGCACATTCTGCCGCAGATTTCTGATTTCCTGAAATCCGTCCTCCGTGCCGCGGTCGCGGAAGATCCGTTCAATTAATTCAGATCTCATCATGACATTTGCCAGCATTTGCGCGGGACCGTCATGAATTTCTCTGGAAACTCTTTTTCTTTCTTCCTCTTGGGCTTCAATGATTCTTAAACCGAAATCTTGTTTAGCCTGCGCATCGGCAAGAAGAAGCCCTACTTGGCGAAGGTCTTGATTCAGGTAATTCAGAACGACGGTTATTTGGCTGACCAACGATTCTGACCGTTCAATGATTTCCTGAAGACCTAAAAGCCGGCGTTCTAAATCATCTCTGCGCTCCCGCAGCTGCTTTTCACGCTGTTGGATCATCGTCAGTTCCACTTGAAGTTTGTGCGCCTTTTCATAGGCGTTGCGAATTTCTTCTTCGCTGAACTTATGGAAATTTCTGCTTACTTCAGACAAGCGGTTTCGTGCGTGCCGCGTATGAACTTCAAGTTTGTCGCCCAGCTCAATGACTTCGTAGACCTGCTGTTTGATCTGTTTGAGTTCTTCAACCAGCTGCTCATATTGCTGGCGCGACTGCTCTCCGATTTGAAAAACCTCGTCCTTACTCCCGTCCACGGTTTTCAGCATTTTCATAAGTATAGAATCCAAAACTTTGGAGTCCATCTTCGATTTATTCATCTGTCTCCCTCCGTAACGGTGTTGTTATGTATTTTTATTATAAATGTAATTGAACTGCAATTTATGTCGAATTATAATGAAAGAATGCGTATATTCTAGAAAAAAACATTTTTATATAGTATCTTACTCTTTCATGATACCAAAATATGCGCAAAAATTCTAAAGTCTGTTCGAATTTGTAGAAACAAGTCTTTTAATGCTTGTCAGGAGGGTCCAGCAATCATGCTGCACAGCTATTTAACAGTTAAAGAAACGGGTGAACATGAGATTGTGATTGAAAAATCGCGTTTTATCTGTCACCTGAGCCGTGCTGCTTCTGAAGAGGAAGCGCAGGAATTTATACAAAAGATAAAAAAACAGCACTGGAATGCGACTCATAACTGCTCAGCTTATCTGATCGGCGAAACCGACCATATACAAAAGGCGAATGATGACGGAGAACCAAGCGGCACAGCCGGCGTCCCCATGCTGGAAGTGCTGAAAAAACGCGGTCTGAAAGATACCTGCGCGGTGGTTACCCGGTATTTCGGCGGAATAAAGCTCGGTGCAGGCGGATTGATTCGTGCATATGGGAAGTCAGTGTCTGAAGGCTTAAATCATATAGGAGTTACGGAGCGGAAGCTGATGCGGATTATGCATACATCAGCGGATTATACGTGGCTCGGCAAGATAGAGAACGAACTGAGAGAATCAGTTTTTTTACTGAAAGATATCCATTATGCGGATCATGTCGAATTTGAAACGTACGTTGAAGAAAAAGACAAAGACGAGTTTATAAAATGGATGACAGAACTGACGAACGGCAAGAGTAAGAATACAGAGGGAGAACTGACGTATTTAGAAACAGACGTCAGCCCTAAAGGAGACTAATGTAATGGCTGAACGTGTAAGAGTGCGTGTTCGAAAGAAAAAGAAAAGCAAACGAAAGATCATATTCAAACGAATTTTGCTGCTGCTTACCCTCGTTTTGTTAGTCGCTGCCGGGTTTGGCGGATACAAAGTATACAAAACGATCAATGCGGCAGATAATGCATATGATGCCCTTTCCCGCGGAGACAAATCAAAACTTCGGGATAAAGTCATCGATATGAAGAAAAAACCGTTCTCCATTTTGTTTATGGGGATCGAAAATTATGCCACAAGCGGAAAAGGCGGACGATCAGACTCTCTTATTGTCGTTACCCTTGATCCGAGAAATAAAACAATGAAAATGCTGAGTATTCCGCGTGATACGCGGGTGACGCTTGCCGGCGATACAACCGGTAAAAAATCAAAAATCAATGCGGCTTTTGCTAAAGGCGGGGCGGATGAAACCGTCTCAACCGTCGAAGACTTATTAGGCATACCGATTGATAAGTATGTCACTGTCGATTTTAACGGCTTTAAGGATGTTATTGATGAAGTCGGCGGAGTCAATGTAAAAGTGCCTTTTGACTTCGACGAGATGAGTGACGTCAGTAAAAAGAAACGGATCTACTTCAAGAAAGGAAACATGCATTTGAACGGTGAGCAGGCTCTGGCTTACGCACGCATGAGAAAGCAGGATAAACGCGGAGACTTCGGCCGTAATGACCGCCAAAAGCAAATCCTAAATGCACTGATCGACCAAATGTCTAAGGCTGGAAACATTGCTAAAATCGATAAAATCGCTGAAACAGCAAGCAATAATGTCCAAACGAATATTCGAATCACTGAAGGACTCGCCCTTCAGCAGATTTACAACGGCTTTACCAGCAAAAAGATTGATACACTGACCATAACAGGATCAGATTTATATTTAGGCGGCGGCGGAACCGCGTCTACGGGCGGAACGTATTATTTCCAGCCCGATCCGACCAATCTCGAAAAAGTACGGCAGGAATTGCAGAAACACCTGGATTACCCGTCCGGAAGCAGCACGGCGTCCGATCCTGCTTCTGACAGCACCGGAACGGACAGTACGACTGATTCGACTTCTGACAGCACAGGAACAGGCGGTACGGCTGATTCGACTTCCGGCAGCGCAGGAACAAGCGGTACCACTGATTCAACCAACGGTACTGCCGGTGCAAATGGTACGGACAGCACACAGTCCGGCGGCACAACAGGCTATTAAGAGTAAACCCGATCCTTTGAGCAGGATCGGGTTTTTTTATATAATAAGAGAATAGCAGAATCCACAAAAAAGCAGACCATTCGCATGATCTGCTCTTTTTAATTTTTCTTTACCAATCTCTTGTAAAACTTGGTAAATGGTTTAAATTGTTCATTTACTAACCCTGTGACCTCTGCTATGATTTGCATAAATACAATCAATACAAAAATAATAAACAGCGAAAGCCATATGGTCGCGCTTTTCAGCAGGATGGCACTGACGCTGAAAATAAAGCCGATTAAATAAATGATAATGACAGCCGTGCGGTGTGACAGCCCGAAGGCCATCAGCCGGTGGTGTATATGTGACTTATCAGGCGCTGAGATCGGCTGTTTGTTTAAAATCCGCCTGATGACGGCGAATGTCGTATCAAAAATCGGCACGCCCAAAATGATGATCGGAATGATGATACTGAATAAAGTAACACTTTTATAAAGACCTAATAATGAGAGTACTGAGATGACGTATCCGAGAAAGAGCGATCCGGTATCTCCCATAAATATCTTTGCCGGATGAAAATTATAAAACAAAAATCCGAGTGTGCTTCCTATCACGACAAGTGAAAGTGACAGAATAAGGATTTTCCCTCCGGACAACGCCATAACGGCGATAGTGGAGAGTCCGATGACCGACAGGCCGGCAGCGAGTCCGTCCAAACCGTCAATCAGGTTCATCGCGTTCGTAATACCGACGATCCATAACACAGTCAGCGGGTAAGCGACCCATCCCAATTCTAAACGTTCCGTTAAAAACGGTACGGAGAAAAAGTCCATTTTCAGTCCCGTGCTCACAATCATAATGGCCACGGCCAGCTGGACGAAAAACTTTACCTTTGCGCTTAATTGGTATTTATCATCAAGGATTCCTAAAATAACAATAATAAACGCACCCACTGTAATGGCGGTCATTTTTGTTTCATTATATATGCCGGCCGCGAGCACACCCGCCGCTACGCCGATAAAGATGGCCAGGCCGCCCATACGGGGCATTATTTTATCATGTACTTTTCGGTTGCTGGGCTGGTCAACTGCACCTATTTTGATCGCAATTTTTTTTACGATAGGAGTTAGGATTAAAACCGTTAGCAGAGAGACAAAAAACGCAACAACTATGCGAAACATGCGTTCGTCAAGCATAAAGAAGTCTCCTTTGGAATTATATGAAGTCTTTTCTGATATTGAACCGTTCCTTCCATTATAATTCTTACTAGTTATTATAACAAGCATCATCAAAAAGAAACACGCAAATCAAAAAATGCGCTTTCCCTTTTAATGGGATTGCGCATTTTTCAATATACCCGTGCATTCGAGCATTCGGCCGAATAAAACATTCCAATCCCGTCTCCGGGCCAATTCACGGCGCAAAGCCTCATATGATCCGCTGCAGTCCGCTGCCAGAAGCGCGTCGCAGGCCGCGATGAAATCTGCGGGGTCACTCCCTTCAACGTATTCATAGACGAAAGGCCTTTTGATTTTTGACGTAGAAGAAAGGTTGCAGCCGACAACCGGTTTCCCGGCGGCTAAAAATTCAAAAAGCTTAAGCGGAAATACCGCGTCATTATAAGGTGAATTTTTATACGGCATGATGCCGATGTCGACAAGCTGCATATAGGACGGCACCTCATTCGGCGCGGCAGGTCCCGTCCAAATGACATTCGGACGCTTCAGAAGCGACTTGAAATCCGGATCGTCCTGAGCCGTGTTCGGGCCTACCAATAAAATCGTCCAGTCAGGCCTCACATCTGCCGTTTCCGCCATAAGCGCAAAATCGAGCTTCGGTTTGATTCCGCCGATAAAACCGAGAACCGTTCCGTTCCGTCCCCGTAAAATGTCTTCATCCGGCTGTTTATTTTCCCGTGAAAACAGGTCATATTCCACTCCGTTTTCAATGGTGAACACTTTCTGGTGCGGGTTCTCCAGCTTTTTTCCGACCTCCTGGTGCAGACAGTCAGATGTACACGTAATGGAATCGGCACGCTGAATGATTCTCATTTCCGCCTGTTTAATGATGTTTCTTCTAACATTTGACAGCACCCCGGACCGGCCGCTGATCGGAGCGGCCCACAGATCACTGCAATCGTAAATCACTTCATCCCAAGGAAACAGATCTGCCAGCAGCGGAAAACCGGGGAAGGTGTACCATAAGCAGCAGCGGGCCCCTTCTCCTTCTTCCTTCAGCATGTTCACCAATGGTGAAAGCTTATGCCTGTAGCACATGTCTGTATACCTGCCGAAGCGGAAAGCTTTTTGCCGCATGAGATCCTTTACAGTGAACTGCCGGATTCCCTCGGCGATCCCGGCCATCTGACCATCATTGGCTCGCGGAGACGGGCATACCCAAATGACGCTTTTCGTTTCTTTTTGCCGGGCGAGAAATTCAGCCAGCCGGTGCCGTCTGTATCTCAGCCGGTCATGCCCCCATTCTGCTGCTCCGACGATTACGTGAATAATCGGTTCCACCTTCATCACCCAGCTCCTCTGACGCCTACAGTCTTTTCAAGACCGCGTTTTTTGCATATTGCATAAAACACCACGAAGCCTTGATAAAATGCAGGCGCTCAATTTCTCTATAAACAAACCACGTTTTTTTTGCGGCTTTCCACTTGTTGCTTGAAATCGAATTCTGCACAAGCCTGTATTCTGAAAGGCACTCATTCAGGCCGTAAGCCGTAAATCCCCTTTTCAGCAGGGAAAGCCATGTCGCTAAATCCTGCCGCGTTCTGATATCAGGCATTTGAATCTGCCCCGTCTGCTCTCTGTCAATCATGACCGTTAAACACCCGATAATCGTGTTTTTTAAAGCTTCATCATATGACAGGCTTTCAGGGGCTTGAATCGTTTTGTCCGTCGGCGTTCCGTCCTGCTCCATGACGCTGTAGCCCGTAAATGAAAAAGCGCAGGACCGCTCTGCCATAAACGCAAGCTGTTTTTGAAGCTTTTCCTTTTTCCATCTGTCATCGCTGTCCAGAAATGCGACATAACGGCCCTTGGCATGTTTAAGGGCTGTATTTCTGGCAGCCGCGGCTCCCCCGTTTTTATCTAAATAAACGACGCGGATCCGCTCATCCTTTTGTTCATATTGCCGTAAAATATCTCTCGTTCCGTCCGTTGAACAATCATCCGCGATAATCATTTCCCAATGCGGGTGGCTTTGATGTAAAACAGACTGAATCGTGTCTTCGATATATTCACTTGCATTATAAGACGGTGTAATGACAGATACGAAAGGTTTCCAGTTTGTCATGGTCACATCTCCATCGCAGATTTTTACAAGGACTCTCTAAAAAACTCAGGAATGACAATGAACATAAATGCAACTGCAATGCCGATTAAAACGCCCAGAACCGCTTTCTTTTTCGGCGGCATGCCTTGTCCCGCCGTTTCATTCATCGGCTCTGAATTGATGATGCCGGCCGCTTTCAGGTTCAGCTGCGTATTTTTCAATTCGTATAAAAATCGTTCCTTATCCACTTTGGCGTCCGCGCTGACGGTTTCTCCTTCAAGCGCAGCAATACTCTGCCGCACTACTTTTGCCCGTTTTTCAAACAGGTCCTGATCATTCTTCAGAAAAGTTGTTATGACGGCTTGAAACACCGATTCGGTCTCCTGTTTGTTTTGGCCGCTGTAGCTGACCGTGATCAATGAATCTGATTGTGTTTCGACAGTCAGTTTACTTTTCACGGCCGCTCTTTCTTCGTCTGTTTTATCAGGCAAAGCCTGCTTTAAAAAGGCATCGCTCGTCAAAAGGAGCGGGATTTCTTTTGTATTGTTATAAAGCGGATGATCATAATTTCCCGGGGCGATCGCGGCTTCTGATGTAAAACTGCCGTTTCCGCTGATTTTTGACGGCAATACATATCCCGCCGCCCCTAACACAACGGGCAGCGCAATGATCCAAATGATATTCTTTTTGATACGCCGGGTTATTCTTGTCAACATATCCTTCATCTCGCATCTCCCTGTTTTTCATAGTACGCCGTGACGGCAGGCTCCTTTTGTAAACGCCTCAATATATTGACCGCCGCGATCACGAGCGAGAGAAATACCCAGTGGAAAAATAAATTTGATACGGAGCTTGGGCTGATGCTGCTTACCAAAAAACCGGCCATCGCCGTGATAAGTCCTTCTGTGATCAGTCTTGACTGATTTTCCGATTTTCTTTCATGACATTTATAAAGTGTCCAAAAAAGGAACAAATAGACTGTCAGGTAACCGAGCATCGTAAGCACGCCGAAGTTCGCCATAATCTCGACGAGCCAGTTGTGCACCTCAACTACGCCGCCCGTATCATAAACGGGCTCCGCTTTTAAATAGTAAGAGACGTTTCCGGCACCCACTCCGAACCCCCAGGAATCAATCACATAGTGAAAGGCGTTTTTTAAAAGATTCGCCCTCGCAAGGTTGGAAGGAAGCGGTTGCTGTCCCGGCATCGCTTGCGGAGCTGAAAACAGATTCAAGACGGCATTGGTGATACGGCCCGCAAATAAAACCGCAAACAGCGCCGCACCCGCTCCCGCTGCGTACAGCGCGAGTTTTTTCAACAGGGAAGGCAGCAGGATGAAGACGTATACAGCCGCCCCCGCGCATATGCCCAGCAGACTCGCGCGCGAACCGGTCAAAATGATTAAATACAAAGCGCAGATCGCAAAGAGCAGGCTGACGGCCTTCACATAGCCGTTTTTCATATTTTTCACCGCCGCCGCATACAGAAAGAAACTGATGCACAAAAAGGTAGCAAAATCATTTTGATTAAAGAAAACGGACGTCGGATAATGCTGTTTGTACTGCGGGCCGTTATAAAGCGTGGAGCTCGGCAGATGGTGGTGTGTAAAATGGTTGTAAAAGCCGATCGCCATCACAAAAATGGTCATCACAAGCCATATGCCGTAAAAAACCATCAGCTGATCAAAGCGCTGAATGAACATGACAATAAGATAAATCAAAAACATGCCCATTCCCATTAAAGCTAAATATTTAATCCCGTACGTCACGGATTTTGCCCACAATAACGATAGGAGACCGTATGTAAACCATAAGGCGAAAAACATCAGAACCCCTTTTACATTCACCCGATTCCATCTGTCAATATGATGACGGTTTGTCAGGATGCCGGCGATGTGAAGGGCGCCTGCTCCGATTAATAACAGCCGGTATATAAATAAGCTGAAAAATCCGAGATGGACCGCAAAGAAGGCCTGGTTTAAAAATGTACACGCGATCAGGATATAAATGAGCCCCATAAACATCTGACCGTTTGTTGTAAAGGCGGATAGCAAAGCAAGTCCGGCAATACCGATCATGGCGGCAAACAGCAGCACGGTGATTTTTCCGAAGCCGGCATCCGCCCTGACCGCCTCCAGCATGATGAATCCTCCTGTAATGAGAGCGGCAAGCAGCACAAGAACATGTGCCGCTGAACGTTTGATACTCACATGGCAAACCCCTTTCCAAAACCGGCAGCCGAGCCGGGCTGCCGAGAGCCTGAAGACAAATCTTTTTCTATCTTGCCAGTTCTTTTATTTGCCGATCGGCATGAACCGCCGGACGTCCGACGGAATGATAAGTGAATCCTGAAATCCTCATATACTCCAGCGGAAACATATTTCTGCCGTCAATGATGACCGGCTGTTTGAGCAGCTGCTTCACTCTCTGAAGATCCATCTCCTTGACTTCCGGCCAATCTGTTGTAATCAGGCATGCGTCCGCGTTTTTGATGGCACTGTACAGCTCTGTGTGATATTCAATGCCGCCGTCTCCTAATATCGCTGACGCTTCGGGAATCGCGATCGGATCATACGCTTTCACGTGAGCGCCCTGCTCTTTAAGACTTGCGATGATATCAAGAGCCGGGGCGGAGCGGACATCATTTGTGTGCGGTTTAAAGGCCAGCCCCAGTACGGCCGCGGTTTTCCCTTTTAAGGGACCGATGGCGCGGTTCAATTTTTCCGTAATACGGACCCGCTGCTTCTGATTGGTTTCAATGACGGCTTCCATCATTTGAAACGGATAGCCGGCGGCGTTTGCGATATGCAATAAAGCCGTTGTATCCTTCGGAAAGCAGGATCCGCCGAATCCGATGCCCGCCTGGAGAAATTTATTCCCGATCCGGCTGTCAAGACCGACGCCTTCTGACACGTGGGAAATGTCCGCCCCGACACGTTCGCAAATATTGGCGATATCGTTAATAAAAGATATTTTGGCGGCTAAAAAAGCATTTGCGGCATACTTAATCATTTCCGCGCTTTCAAGATTGGTCTTTACGATCTTCGTACGGAACGGCTTATGAAGCTCTTCAATGACCGAAGCGGCATGTTCGCTTGTGGCGCCGATGACCGCCCGCTCCATCTGCATCGTATCCCGCACCGCCGAACCTTCGCGGAGGAATTCAGGATTTGACGCGACATCAAACAGATATTTTCCCTTTGACGCTTCGCTGACGATTTGGTAAACGAGCTTTCCTGTCCCGACCGGAACAGTGCTTTTGGTGACAATGATTTTGTATCCGTTCAGCTGTTCTCCGATTGTTTGCGCCGCTGCCTTAATGTAGGTCAGATCGGCTTCACCCGTCTTTGACATCGGCGTACCGACGGCGATATAGATGATATCAGCGGCTTTCACAGCCGGCTCAATGCCGGCCGTAAAGGATAAGCGCCCGGCACTGACGTTTTTTTCGGCTAATTCCTCAAGCCCTGGTTCATATATCGGGATGACTCCGTTTTGCAAGCTTCTGATTTTCGCTTCATTGATGTCACAGCAAGTCACATGATGGCCGATTTCCGCAAAACAAGTTCCAGATACAAGACCTACATACCCTGTTCCTAATACAGCGATTTTTTTCACAGCTTCATCCCTCTTTCGAAAGGTTCTCCTCTTGCCCGGCCCGGTTCATTACGGATCGGTATTTCTCTTTCAGCGCTTTCGCGTTTTGGCTTGCGTCAAAATACGTGCGGACGGTTTGATAAAGTTCCTCGGCTGTTTGCGGCGTCCAAGCCTCTCCTTCGTCATATTGCAGAATCGATTCTGCCAGCGTCTCAGGTGAACCCGGCTTGATCAGCAACCCCCGGTGTTTCCCGAATAAAGAAGCCAATCCTCCGACATCGGTACAGATCACCGACACCTTCAGAGCGAGCGCCTCAATGACCACAGTCGGCATGCCTTCGCTGTAGGACGGCAGCGCCATTACATCCGAAGCCAGCAGATAGTCCTGTACCTTGTCGTTCGGCACTTGCCCCGTGACGATATGAGCGGCTTCACGCAATGAAGATGCGGCGGGACCATCACCGACAAAGACGGCTTCATATCTTTCATCCAATGATTGAACGGCTTTTGATAAGTCGAAAACGCCTTTCTCTTTGACAAGCCTGCCGATGAACACGATCAGTTTTTTATCCGGAGGAAGGCCGAGCCGTTTTCTGACGGCTTCTTTCGTCTCGTTCTTTTTTCGGAAGGCGTCAAGCGTGATGCCGATCGGAAGCACGCTGCACTCCGCTTCGGTGAGCTTTTTCATTTGTTCCCGCAGACTGCCGCTCACAGCGTAAATATCGGCTGCTTCCCGCACCGCAAATGTAAATGCGCGATGAGCGCTTTTGCTGTAATGCGGATAGACATTGACATCACTGCCATGCAAGGTCAGCACATACGGAATGCCTAAAGCCTTTGACACAATGGCGGCCGCTCCGCCTGACGGCATGGCGAAATGCGCGTGAATCAGGTCGGGCTTCAGGCCATGATTTTTAATCGCGGAAAGAACCGATGACGCCATTCTTTTATGCGGCTGCACCCATTTCAGCTGCCCGGGAACCGCCTGATAAAACGGCCGGTGGACGGACACGCCTTTCCGCCATTCATGCGCCGGCCTGATATCCGTTTGCCGATATGTCTTTTTCAGCACCCGGAATGGCGCGGCGAGTTTCGGCCGCGGACAAATGACGGTCATCTCCGCGCCAAGCTTTCTCAGTTCTTGCGCCTGCGTCTCATGAAAAACGCCTTCCCCCGGCTTCTCACTGCTCGGATAGACACTTGTCATCCACAATACCTTCATAGCAAACGTCCTTTTCTTAATTTACTTTTCATATGCGGATAAGCTTTTCCTAACAGGAATAAATAACACAACGCGCCGCAGGCTACGGAGATCGCCAGACGCAGCTTGACATCAAGGCTGATCCGCTCCGTGCCGAAGCTGGCTGTAAAAGCGATGACACCCATTGCCGCCGTAAGCAGAAACGGTTTGGCCACGGCTTTGAAGTAAGCCGACAGCCGCAGCTTAATGACATATGCCAACAGCCAGCGCCCGATCAGGAAATTCAGGATGCTGATGAAAGCGTACGTCCAGGCTACCGTCAAGAGATTTCCGGACAGCACGGCGGCGTACAAAGATGCACCATACAGCAGCATCACCCCGGCGTCCCAATAAAACGCCAGATCGGCCCGCCCTTTTGCGAGCAGCACAGATCCGTTCGGATTCATCAGAACCCTTAATATCCCGACGATGGCGAGAACGTTTAAAACCGGGACAGCCGCCAGCCATTTTTCTCCGAATACCGAAGCCACGAATGCATCCGACACTGAAACCAAACCGAGCAAAAGCGGAAAGGATATCAGCGCGAGTATTTTGGTCATATTGAGAAATCCTTCTCTGATAACGCTGTTTTCATGCTTGTTTTTCGCAAAGACGGGAAACGCGACTCTCGTAATGATCGGATTAATTTTTAATACCGGAAGCGTGACAATCTGGTAGGCCAGATTGTAAATGCCGAGCGCCTCAGCGCCGATAAAACTGCCGATCAGAATCATATCAATATTCGCTCCGAGCCGGTTCACAAGCCGGGAAGACAGCTGAAAGGCCCCGAAAGAAAAGAAGCCTTTCATTCCTTTCAGATCAAAAACCAACGCCGGTCTCCATGTTTTTCTGCAGGCCATCCAGTACAGAATGCCTTTTGACGATTGCAGCAGCACCTGAGAAATCACATAGGCGAGAATCGGGTCCGTATAAAAAACCGCGGCCGCCAAATACACGAAGGACAGCACATTTGAAAAGATTTCAATCTTGCTTAACGTGTTAAATGCCAGCGCTTTTTGCAGCATATACTGGTATTGCTGACCGATCGGCGCGATTAAAAACATGACGGCCAGCACGCGGATTAAATAGAAAAGCTCCTCCCGCCGATAAAAATCGGCGATGAGCGGACTGCTGAAAAACAGCAGCGCAAACAGCGCAAGCCCCGTTATGATATTCAGCCAGTACAAGGAAGACATCTGTTTATCAGTCACATGATCTTTTTGAATGAGCGCGGCGCCAAAACCCATATCCAGCGCAATTTGGGCAAACACCACTACCGTTGTGATCATGCCGACAAGGCCGAATTCAGCCAGTGACATGACCCGCCCGAGCAGGGCGAATTGGACGATTTGAATGACCGTAATACACGCTGTCGAAATACTTGTCCATTTGGCGCCGCTCAAGATTTGATTTGTAATACTAGGCATCGTTTTCCCTACTTTTTTGTCTGCTGACCAGAATTTTTATCGCGCCCCGTCACCGGTCCAGATCACTTTGCACGTTTTGAGCATAATCTTCAGTTCCAATGAAAAGGTCAGGTTGCGGATATAATATAAGTCAAACATCAGTTTTTCCCTCGGTGTCATGTCATATCCCCCGTTGACCTGCGCCCAGCCGCTTAATCCCGGCTTAACGGCCAGCCGCTCCGTAAACCCCGGAATCTCAGCCTGAAACTGTTCCGTAAACACGGGACGCTCGGGACGCGGGCCGATCAGGCTCATTTCTCCCCGAAGCACATTTACCAGCTGCGGCAGCTCATCAATACGGGTCCTTCTGATAAAAGCGCCGACCTTTGTCACGCGGGGATCCTTTTTCAGCGCCCAGACCGCCCCCGATTTTTCAGCATCTATTTTCATAGAGCGGAGCTTATACAAATAAAATGGCTTCCCGTCTTTGCCTACCCGCTCCTGCTTATAAAAAGCCGGGCCGGGCGACTCCAAACGAATCAGTATGGAGAACAGGCCCATCACCGGGAGCGCCGCCAAAAGCCCCGCAAGCGCAAACACAATGTCCATGAATCGCTTAAAAGCCAAATAACGGGCCGTTCTTTCCGTAACGGCAGCGGAAGTCCCCTGCCGCACTGCATAGTTATTATTTACATTCATGCTTTTCTCTGCTCCCACTGACACACACCTCACGATTTGTTGGGATGTTTGATGACCTATGCCGTGAGTTTAGCAGATGGATGTTAATTGGAAGTAAAGGAAGCGTTAATGTTTATTAGAATGTTTCGATTATTGTTTTTTTATTGTAAATCTATTCATATCCATATTTGAGACAAAGCATAATGAAAAATAAAAAAAACAGACCGGTATGAACCGGTCTGTTTCCATGAAAAAATTATCGGAAATAGGAGGAAACGCCTTGGGTGATCCCCGCCGCGAGTCTGTCCTTTTTCGTTGATTGTTTTAAAATATTGGCATCAATCGGGCTTGTGACAAAACCGGTTTCTAACAAGACACTCGGCATTTTAGAATACTTAATGACGTAAAACCCGGCAGTTTTCACACTGCGGTCACGCGTGCCGAGAGCAGAAACCATTCTCGGCTGAATATTTTGGGCAAGCCTCAGACTGTTTGCGGATTGGTACGTTTTATCATAATACGTCTCCGTACCGTTTGCACTGCTGTTATCATTTGCGTTCGCATGGACGCTGATGAAAATATCGGCGTTCGCCTTCGCCCCTTTGTTCACTCTCTCCTCAAGCGAGTCAAAGGTGTCGCCCTTCCTCGACATTACAGTAAGCGCGCCCGCGCCGTATAATTGATTGTTAAGACGCGTAGCGATATCAAGATTTACATTTTTCTCAAGCAAGCCGTTGCCGGTTGCTCCTGAATCCTGATAGCCGTGCCCCGGATCAATAAAGACCGTTTTGCCGACAACGGGATTTTTAAGCTGCGACGCGGCATTGTTGCTTAAAGATGACGCACTTCCTATGACGGTGAAGCTGGTGATGTTTTTACTTCCGATATACGTCCGGACGTCTTTTGACAGACTGTCTCCATTCGTCAGCAGGTGAACTCTTCCCTGCTTGGCGCTCAGCACGCCTCCGACGATGGTATCCGCCTCTTTAAAACCATTGGTAACAAACGTATAGCCTGTGCTTAAGCCTGTCTTTTTTGCAAGATTCACAGACAGGTTATAGCGGTTTTTGCCGCTGATTCTTGAAGGGTTCGGCAGTTTATTGTAAAGTGAGCTGCTGATGCTGCTTGTCCCGCCAATGACAATCGTGTTTTTAATCCCTAAGCTTTTGATCGCATTGGACGTAGAACCATTTAACGTTGAATCATTAGTGAATAAAATCGGATATTTTTTAGCGGACGCATAAGAAATCGCAGCCATTCCATCTGCATCAACAAACCCGTTGACCACAAGGGCTGTAGAAGATCTTGTCATTTCACCCGCCACTTTTGCGGCTGTGGCATATCTCGTGCTCCCTGATAATCGTTTGACACTGATGCCTAATTTAGCAATTTGATTTTCAGTATTTTTCGAAACGGCAGGTGTGCCGCCTACGATAATCACATTTTTCGTTTTTAAATCAATTAATCCCTTTTTTGTACCGGCAGACAGCTGATCTTTATTTGTAAACAGCAGCGGCGCATTTTTTTGATATGAAAGCGGCGCAGCGGCAATTGCATCGGCATATGAAGTTCCGCCGGTGATAATTACCGTTTTCGCTTCACCCCATGATTGTTTTGCCGCCAGTACAGCCGTATCATACCGGGTGCTTCCGCCGATCCTTTTAACCGTGTTGTCAGCCAAAGCGGAAGGGACAAATAGAATGACCCCGAGAATAAAGACGGGGAGACATTTTATGATGAATTTCAATCCGATCTCCTCCACAGAAGTTTAGTAGTTTGTAAGTGCTGTATTAGGGTAATAGAACGCAAGAATAGAAGTATACGGCTCTCCGGCCTCCGCTCTTTCTTTTGCTCCGTATTGACTCATTCCTACGCCGTGACCGTATCCCTTTCCTGATATCGTGATTTGCGAAGAATTACCGGACGCATTGGCGTATGTGCTTTTAAAAGATGAAGCTCCGATCATCGTCCTGAGTTCAGACGCTTTCACCTCAACAGATGCAGTCTTGTTCATGACATAGCCCTTCGACTTGTCATTCACATGGTACGTGACCTTCACCGCGGCGTCTTCCGCGCGCTGGCCTTTTGTTTTTCCGGTGAGCGAGAGATCAGAGATGCTTGCAATTTTTATGGAACTTGCATTGGTTTCTTTATTTTTCATCAGCCAATTTTTTATTCCGTTGAGCTGCGCGGCATTTGCTTCGTTTGTTTTAGACCACCAGGATGCGGGATTTTTCATATCCAGACCCGCTGGCAGCTGCTGCTTCTGCAATGTTAAAGACCAGCTGATTTCCGGATCTTTTGTATCCTTTTTGGCTACTAAATACGGCACTTTCGATCCCCACACTTCATCGCCGGCTTCCATGTAACCGCCATTGCTTGATGAGTAAGTGGCATCTATCAATCTGCCGGAATAAGTTAGCACTTTCCCTTTTGTTCCGTTAACGGCTGCGGTGGCGTTTGGATACCAGCTGTATCCCCCGTAAACCTGAAAGGCCGTTGTATCCGCGACTGTTTGTCCCATCTTGCCGATAGAGTAGGTGCGGGCGGCAACAGCCTGGGCTTTCAGCGCTTCTGTCGGCCAGCTTCCCGGCATTTCATTCGGCAGGACACCTTTCAGATAATCCTCAAAAGGAATGTTTTCATTAACAGGTCTTACATATTTGCCGGATTCCGCAGTAAAACTCATATTCCCCAGATATGGCTTCCCGTCAATGCTGATTGTGTTTGCTGTTGAATATTTTTCAGGAACCGCCTTGAAAGACGTTTTTCCGCTGTTAATGCCTGCAACGCCTAATTTGCCGCCGGACGTTTCAATACGGTACGTCTTTCCGTTTACGAGATAAAACTCTTTTGCGTAAGCAGCCTTAACTGAATCGGCAATTGAATTCGCGCTGCCTATTAATGTATAAGAATAGGTGCCTTTCGTTTTAAAAAGGCTGGCCTCGTCGGCGGGTGTTTCGCTTTTTTTGATGTATACAAGCGGCATGTGATTTGCGGCGGCAATATTTGATCCGACAACGATGTCCGCTAATTTAGTCCCGTTGGCAGCCACCGTTTTGCTTGCATCCATGCCGAGCGAAGTGACTGCGTTTGCTGATATTTGATATCTGTTTGATCCGGTAATTCTTTTGGTGACCGAGGCCTTCTTTTTAATTTGATTCTCCACATCTTTGCTGACGCTTGAAGTGCCTCCCATGATGATCACTTTTTTAGGCAGATTGTAGCTCGGAAGGGAGTCTTTTTTCGTCAGGAGAATCGGATAGCCGTTTTGCGCAGCATAAGGCGCGATTGCCAGCGCATCCGTATATACATCCCCCGTTACTACGACCGCCTGGTCATAGCTGCCCATTTCGGCCGCAATATTTTTGGACAGATCATATCTGTTTTTTCCGCTGATCCGTTTCGTGCGGCCGTATTTCTTCAATGTCTTTTCCGCGGCTGACGAAATACTGTTCGTCCCGCCGATGATTAAAATATTATCCGGACTGAATTTCTTGATTTGCGCTTCTGTGCTGCTGCTCAGTTTTTTTGCTTCAGTCAGCAGAACAGGCGCTTTCAGTTTATTCGCTAAAGGAATGACGGAAAGCGTGTCCGCAAAATAAGCATCCGTATTAACGACAACTATGTTGGACGGGTTTTTCCAATACTTGGATGTCGCGGCGTTAGCCGTATCATATTTGGACGCGCCTCCCAATCTGGCAACGGAGGAGACATCGCTTCCCGTCAGTTTATAAGTTCCTGAAGGTTCGATATTCAGAGTCGATTTATTACCAATATAATTCGTCAGTTTTACTGAGATATCAGAACTGGACGCAAAAGTGCTTTCCGGTAATAAAGCCAGGCTGAATATCACAGAAAAACAGACAGCCCATATTGTTTTCTTCAATTTTTATCCCGCCTTTTGCTGATCATGGTGTATTATTTTGCTTTCTCGATTTCCTTGATCTCTTTTTGGCCTTTATCATTTGTGAAATACGTAATGCTGACTTTGTCATTTTCGCTGAATTTATTCAGAACATCAGAGAAATCATCAGAAAATTCAAAGCTGACGGGCTGATCATCCACTTTTACTTCAATTGTGTGCGTATCCGCCATACCGACATAATATGCCGTTTCTTTTTGAGCCTGGTTCTCCGAAGAACCGCTTCCCTTCTTTGATTGATCCGCCGTTCCGCACGCTGCCAATACAACAGAAAAAAGCAGTATTAAGAACGAAGCTGCAATAGTTTTTTTCATTTTTTTCACCTCATCTTTATGTATCGTCTTATACTAACTTTTTTTTAAGGTAATTTTAAGGTCTTTTTGTAACCTTTTTTTAAGAATTTCGTCTATTACATGGTTATAAGTAAAAATATGACTGGGTTTATAAAGATTAGTAAATTGTATCAGGAAAGTTAATAGAAAAGGTGATGACAAATGAGAGCTGAACGAAAAAGAAAGAAGAAAAAAGTTCTTCTGACAATCGTAACAATCATCGGGCTGTTAGTTTTATCATCAGGAGGCTACGTCTACTACTTGTGGCACAAAGCGGCTTCAACGGTGGCAAGCATTCAGGAAGACTTGAAAAAATCGGACAAACGTGACACGGATATAGATCTCGGAAAGAAGGATCCGATTTCTGTTTTAATCATGGGCGTCGATGAGCGGAAAAATGACAAAGGGCGCGCGGATACGATGATTTATATGACCGTCAATCCTAAAACGAATACAACAGAAATGGTCAGCATTCCGCGTGATACGTATACGAAAATCTCCGGCAAAGGTACGATGGATAAAATCAACCACTCCTATGCTTTCGGCGGAACGCAGATGGCCGCGGATACCGTCGAGGACCTGCTTGACGTGCCGGTAGATTATTTTGTGAAAGTAAACATGGAGAGCTTCAAAGATACCGTGGATACACTCGGCGGGATTACGGTGAACAGCACGTTTGCCTTCAACTACGACGGGCACTCTTTCGGAACGGGGAACATCAGCCTGAACGGCGAAGAAGCACTTGCCTACACGCGTATGAGAAAAGAAGATCCCCGGGGGGATTTCGGCAGGCAGCAGCGCCAGCGCCAAGTGATTGAAGGGATTATTTCTAAAGGGGCAAACATCTCGTCTGTCACGAAATTCGGAGATATGTTTAAGGTCATTGAAAACAATATGAAAACAAACATGTCATTCGATGATATGTGGACGGTTATGACTGACTATAAAAATGCCCGCAGCAAAGTCACTCAGCATGAACTGAAGGGAACGGGAACGAGAATCAACAATATCTATTATTACAAATTAGATGAAGCAAGCCTCGCTTCAGTCAAAAAAGAATTAAAAGAAAGCCTGAAATAATAAAAAACTCTGCATATGATGCAGAGTTTTTTTATTCTGTAAAAGGCTGCGGACGGGTTTTTCTATAGCCGTACCGATAAAGCAGTTCTTCCACAATCCGTTTTGAAGCCGATCCGTCACCATAAGGGTTTGACGCCTTTGACATCCGTTCATATTCAGCCTGATCGGTTAAGAGCTGTTTTGTCAGCTGATACACCGTTTCTTCATCTGTACCCGCCAGCTTTAATGTCCCGGCTTTCACTCCTTCGGGGCGCTCGGTTGTGTCCCGAAGCACCAAGACCGGCTTTCCGAGAGAAGGCGCTTCCTCCTGAACCCCGCCTGAGTCGGTCAAAATGAAACTTGCTTTCGCAGCGAAGTTATGGAAATCCACGACCTCCAGAGGTTCTATTAAGTGCACCCTGTCCGAATCAGCGAAATGGGCTTCTGCGGCCTCACGAACTGCGGGATTCAAATGAACGGGATAAACGACTTGTACGTCCTCAAACTCTTCAACGACTCTTCTGACGGCCTTAAACATCTGTTCCATCGGCCTGCCTAAATTTTCACGTCTGTGCGCTGTTAAAAGAATCATCCTGCTTCCTTCCAGCTTGTCAAAAATCGGATGAAAATAATCTTCCCGCACTGTCGTTTGAAGCGCGTCTATCGCCGTATTTCCCGTGACAAATATAGAATCCGGCTTTTTATTTTCAGCAAGCAGATTCTGTTCAGCCTGGCTTGTCGGCGCAAAATTCACATCAGCGATCACGCCCGTCATCTGCCGATTGATTTCCTCAGGGAAAGGAGAGTATTTATTATGCGTACGCAGACCGGCTTCCACATGGCCGACGGCGATTTGATGGTAAAAGGCGGCAAGGCTTCCGGCGAACGTTGTCGTCGTATCTCCGTGGACCAAAACGATATCTGGTTTTACTTCTTGGAACAGCTTGTCCAGTTTCAGCAAAGCATGAGATGTAATTTCTGAAAGCGTTTGACGCTCTTTCATAATATTCAAATCAAAATCAGGCGTAATGCTGAATGCTTCAAGCACTTGATCCAGCATCTGTCTGTGCTGCGCGGTTACAGTCACCAGCGAATCAATTTCCTGATATTTTTCAAGCTCTAATACGAGCGGAGCCATTTTAATTGCTTCAGGTCTTGTACCGAATACGGTCATTACTTTTAGTTTTTTCAACGGTTTGTCTGCACCTCGTTTTATATGTCGGATATCCCTTCATGTTAACATATTTATGCCGTTTCTTAGATATTGTAAAGCTTAATGGCAAACAAAGCAAAAACCGTTCCAAGACTCTTTGAAAGCGGATTAAAAGGTGTGAATTTTAATCAATTGTGGTAAAGTGGAAAAAGACTAGGTTATAGTTCTGAAAAAAAGATTTTGCAGAAACAAGGATGGTGTTATTCAGTGAAGAAAGTACGCAAAGCCATTATTCCGGCAGCAGGTTTAGGCACTCGTTTTTTGCCGGCCACAAAAGCAATGCCTAAAGAAATGCTTCCAATCGTTGATAAGCCGACAATTCAGTATATTATCGAAGAAGCTGTCGAATCCGGCATCGAAGATATTATTATCGTAACCGGAAAAGGAAAAAGAGCAATAGAAGACCATTTCGACAATGCCCCTGAACTGGAACGCAATTTAGAAGAAAAAGGGAAAATCGAACTGCTTCAAAAAGTGAAAAAATCGTCAAATATTGCGGATATCCACTATATTCGCCAAAAAGAGCCAAAAGGACTCGGTCATGCCGTTTGGTGCGCACGCAACTTCATCGGCGATGAACCTTTCGCCGTTCTTCTCGGCGATGATATTGTCCAGGCTGAAAAACCGGGACTTCGTCAGCTGATGGATGAATACGAAAAAACATTGTCTTCAATCATCGGTGTTCAGCAAGTTCCTGAAAGCGACACACACCGCTACGGAATTATCGATCCGTTAACAAATGAAGGCCGCCGTTACCAGGTCAAAAATTTTGTAGAGAAGCCTGAACCGGGCACAGCTCCTTCCAACTTGGCTATTTTAGGAAGATACGTTTTCACTCCTGAAATTTTCATGTACCTGGAACAGCAGGAAGTCGGTGCAGGAGGAGAAATTCAATTAACGGACGCCATCCAAAAGCTCAATGACATTCAGCGTGTCTTCGCTTATGATTTCGAAGGAAAACGTTACGATGTCGGTGAAAAACTCGGATTTATCGAGACGACGCTTGAATTTGCCTTACAGGATCAGGATATCCGCCATAAATTAATTCCGTTCATGAAGGATCTTCTTGAAAAAGAAGAAGCTGACGAATAGAAAAAGCTGCCGAATCCGGCAGCTTTTTTTATGTGATCTTTACTTTTTAGACGTTACCGTCAGTGTTTTATCAGCATTGTTCACCGAAAAAGTATATTCCTGGTTTTTAAGCAGGAGCAAATTCTGATTGATTTTGCTGCCGCCTTTTTCACTTAAAGCTGAGATGTCTGCGGGACGCGATAAATGAAAAACCACTTCGGAGACTGTATCCTTGTCAATCACTACATCCGTTTTTGCATCGGATGTTTTTAATACGTTCCGTCCGTCAGCCGTTTGTCCGGCAGCTGGATTTTTCAATTTACTCTGTACATCGTCCCGGCTTTTATTGAGATATGAGAGAAACTCTTCTGCTGTTTGGCTTGATAAACTGCCGCTGAAATCATTAAGCTGAACATCCGTCTTTTTTAAAGCGTTCACTTTATACAGATCAGTCTTTTTCATAAAGTACTCTTTATCGTTTAATTTCACTTTGGCCGCCTGGTTATTTTCGGCTTCTACCTGCACCTTCGTGCCGAAATTTACACTTGCGGAGGCTTTTCCTTTTATATCTTTTTCAGTATAAAGGTCCGCCTTTTCAGCTTTTACCAAAGCAGGTTTATTCACAGACTCATAAAGGCCGGCATCGCTCTGTTTGACGTCACCGAAAGATGTAATCGCACGCAGTGGCTTGTCTGAAAACATCGAAGCGCCTGCGCCGACAGCCAGCAATGCAAGCAGCGTAATCTGTATCGTATTGGCAATGAATTTGGGCTTCGCTTTCTTTTGCTGCGCCTGACTGATTTTCTGTTCCTCGGCTGCCCGCGTTCTGCCTTCAATCTGCTCGTTTTGATATTTCTTCTTTTCTTTCTTTGAAAGCTTGTTGAACCAATCCACAAAAGCTTTATATTCTTTCACAACGGCTTTCGTTTCGTCGAACATGCGCATTTCGCCGTAATGCATCCAAGCCACCCGATCACACATTTTCTCAATCTGTCCGATGGAATGACTGACGAAAAAGATCGTTTTGCCGCGTTCTTTAAACTCCGTAATGCGGTCCACACATTTCTGATAGAAAGTCTGGTCCCCTACTGAGAGCGCCTCATCAATAATAAGGATGTCAGGGTCCATATGCGCCGATATGGCAAAACCGAGACGGGATTTCATACCGCTTGAATAGCTTTTAACAGGCTGATCTATAAAGTCGCCGATATCCGCGAATTCAACGATTTTTTCATAAAGCTCGTCTATTTGCCGATTGTTGAGACCCATCATCAAGCATTTTAAACGAATGTTGTCCTTACCGCTTAATTGATTGTTTAATCCGGCAGAAATCGCGATTAAAGACGGCTGCCCGTTCATATCAATCTCCCCGCTTGTCGGCGGAATGATCTTTGCAAGCAAATTGGACATCGTTGATTTTCCCGAGCCGTTGATCCCTACGAATCCGATCGTTTCCCCTTCATAGACGTCAAAAGAAACATTTCGGACAGCGAAAAAACCTTTTTGATTTCTGTTTGGGAAAAACAGTCCTTTAATTTTGTCAGACTGTTTTTTATATAGAAAATACTGTTTTGAAACATTTCTGAACGAAACTTTTAGTTTCATCGTATAATCTCCTTACTATATTAAAGAAAGTCAACAAACTTATCTCTGAATTTCATATGAAGAAGTGAACCGACTGTTAATAACAGCAGTGTGACGAACCAGAAATACAGCGTGTATTTCACATCGTGGAAAAACCACTGCCCTTCCATAAAGCTGTCTCTAAAGCCCTCGATAATATAGAAAAGAGGGTTTAACTTCAAGATGGTCAAAACTTCAGGTCTGTTTCCGAATTTCTCCGCAATGTCCCAAAAAATCGGCAGAAGAAAAAAGAGCAGCCTTGTGACGGCTTGAAGCAAAAACTGATAGTCCCTGATTAAAACGCTGATGGTTGAATTAAACAGGCCGAAAGCAAACATAAAACTGATCATGCAAAACAAGTAATAAATATATTGCAGCCAGTGAAGCGTCGGAAACAGTCCGTTGCTCAGCAGCACAATAATATAAATCGCCATCATCACAAAGTAACTGAATAAATTCGATGCTATCACTACAGAAGGCAGTGAACTGATCGGAAAGTTCATTTTCGACACTAAATTTATCCGTTTAAAAACGCTGTTAGATGCATCCAGTATCGTCGGACTGATAAAGAACCAAGGAATTAAGCCGGCCAGCATCCAGACGATGAACGGTACGCTGTCTCCATTTCCAAGCACCATATCATGTCCGCCGCGAATCCCGAGACCAAATACGAACCAGTAAGCCAGCATTTGAATCATAGGGTTGAGAAACTGCCACAATATACCCAAATAGTTCACTTGATACTTTGATTTCGTTTCGTACACTGCAAGCCGCATAATCAGCGGAAATGAGTTGAATTGCTCTTTCAGAATTTTTACCAATGCATTCATTCTAATCTTCCTTAGTCGTAAGTTTTAGGTAATAGCTTTGACTTACAAAAGCACCGCTCATAATTGTAACAGATTACGATGTATTTTTCACTTCATAACAAGCCTGAATCCCATGAGCGCAACATGCCGTCACTTAAGCAAAAAAGCATAATTAACGTGGTTAAATTATGCTTTTTTGCACCTATTTACTTGTCCCCGAAAATCACTTTTACGGCTTTTTCAGACGATTCTCCGGTTTCTAAATAACAGAACTTCTCGTAAAAAGGCCCGAATGAATCCGGAAGCTTATAATCATCTGATTCCGTTTCATTGACCCATTTGATAACGTCACCTGTTTCTTTGACAAGCGGGCCGGGCGCTTCTTTTTCAAAGTCAAAGTAAAACCCTCTGAGTTTATCCCGGTACGTTTCGATATCAGGCACATAAAACAGCATCGGTCTTTTCAGATTTGCATAGTCAAAAAAGACAGAGGAATAGTCCGTTATGAGTAAATCAGAGACCATATACAGCTCACGGATATCTTCGTAGCTGGAGAAATCATACGCAAATCCTTCATACGGTCCGAGATCAAAGTTTTCCGCCACGAGATAATGCATTCGTAAAATAATGACATAACGATCGCCGATCGCTTCTCTCAATTGATGAAGGTCTAAATCAAGGTCAAACTTGTATTTTCCCTTCTTATAAAATTGGTCATCCCGCCATGTCGGTGCGTAGATAATCACTTTTTTATCTTGCGGAAGATTCATTTTTTCTTTCAGCGCTTTGATGACAGAAGGGCTGTTATCCGTTTGAAGGAAGTCATTCCGCGGATATCCCGATTCAATCATGGTTTTATTAAACTGAAACGCCCGGGCGAATATTTCGGTTGAATATGCGTTCGGTGAAATCAGGTAATCCCACTTTGAAGCCTCTGTCGTAAAGTTGCGCTTGTATTTTTCAGTGTTTGTTCCCGGCATATGCACTTCATCCATATCTACTGCAAGGCGCTTTAAAGGCGTGCCATGCCATGTCTGGACATATGTCGTATGCTCAGGTTTCGGAATCCACAGCGGCATACGGCTGTTGACAACCCAGTACTCGGCTCTTGCCATGGCAAACAGCCATTTGAACGTAAAGCGTTCGATATAAGGAATTCCTTTATCTTTAAATGTCTGTGAGTAAGCGGGGTTTACACTCCAGCAGAGACGGTATTCCGGCATCTCTTTGCTCATGTATTCATAAATCGCCCGCGGATTGCAGCTGTACTGTTTTCCGGCAAAGCTTTCAAACATGACAAATTTCTGTTTGACAGGCAGTTTCCCCGCAACCCTGAATCCCGCTTTATAAGTGTTTTGTATTCTTTTCTCAATGAACTTTTTCAGCTTATTCTTTCTCTTGCGTACAAAGGAAGCGCCCCGTTTCAGCTTTCCTTTCACAAAATACTCCACGCGGGTGCTGAAGCTGTAATCGTTCATCCTCAGGTGGAGATTTTTCGTTTTCTTTTTCGTGAAAACGTGAAATCTGGCAGGCCCTTTCTCCGTTTTCAGGATCGTGAATTGGTTAGGGTTTACTTGTTCAGATTTCAGAACCTTTAACGGTTTGCTGTTGGTGATAATCTCTTCACCCGTCCCGGCATCTTCAAAAATGAATTGAATATGGAATTGAAAAGTTAGCTGCTGATTCAATTCTTTATAAACGGCATTCAAATCAATTTTTGTATCAAAGCCTATCGTGTCAAGCATCGTTGTGTCCTGAACATATTCATCAAGGTCGTGTCTCGGCACGTCGTGAAGCGGATACTTCAGAATGAGAGGCTCCTCTTCTTTTCCTTTTTTCATTTTCAGAATCAGGTTTTTTTCTTTTATCTTTAAGGTTTCTGCCGCATTCAGCCGGAATGCAAAACCTTTCAGATGTAAGCTGCCGTCAGATTCGAGCTCCATTTCATCAATCCGCGTGACGAACTTTTTCTGCAGCAGCTTTAAGGAGAAATTCCCTTTCTTCGTCGTGTAAGGGAAAAAGAACATATGATGAGCCTCATCTTTATAAGAAGACAGTTCAATAGGTTCAAGGCTGGATTTTAACCGTTTTTTACTGATATCACTGTCATCATTGATAAAGGAGACATAGAAATCCAGACATCCTTTGCCGTCCGTATGGTCAGAAAGCAGATCCGTGCTCATAACAGCATGGTACTCCCCGCCTTCTCCGGCCAACCGTTTCAGAGGGACGGAAAGTTCCGCTTTTGTCTTACGATTTATAATCTGAAGAGAAGGCTCTTCCCCTGCAGTGACATTTTCACAGGATATCGTAATGCTGAATGTCTCTTCCTTTATGTTAAGATGTTTTAACTTGTATCTGACAGGATTTTCTATACCCATAAAATAAGTCTACTCCTCTGTTTCAATTAAACATATCCAATCACAATCATCATTTTGTTACTTTCAGTGAAAGGTTCTCCTTCACCGTCCGGTAGAATTGATATTGCAGTCCGTTCGCTTCTGCCGTCACCTTTTCACCGTCGTCTCTGTTTAACATGACACGTTCATAATCGTTATAAATGACATACATAATATAACCGCCAAGTCCGACTTTTTCAATGTCACGTAACGGGATTTCAAGGACGTACCGCCCGTCTCCCAGTGACTGAACCGGAAACTGGTGGACTACTTTCATGTTATCTCTGTGCTGAAACTGAATATATTGGGCATTATTTCTGTCCTGTCCGAACAAGCGGAACGTAACGGTGAATTTATGATCGGCGAACACCGCGCTTTCCGTTTCTCCATGCATGCGAAGTTCGACCAGTTTATTTTCTTCATCCGTCAGCGGGCTTTCTAAATAAGCCAGTCCGCCTTGCGTCACGATGTTTTTATCGGGCTCTTTTTTGGACCAGCGGAACAGCTTTTCGACCTCATCATACCGTTTTTGAGTCAGCAGACGGTAGGCTGTTTTATGAATCGGATGAAAAAATGTCTCGGAAATATCGTATTTCGTCTTCTTTAACACATTCAGAATTTCATTGAATTTATTGTAATAGGCTTCTTTGTTTTCGCTTTTCAGGAAGTGCATCCGATCGAAGAGACGCGTAATGGAATCGAATTCGATCAGGCGGTTCATCGCCATCTTCTCTTTTTCAGTATCTAATTTTTTGTTCAGAATATACTTCATTACGGCTATGTTCGTGTCGGTTTTTTCCATTATATTAGTCTGCTTTGTCAGCGACTCATTATTGTCCATTCTGTTCAGATAATAGACCGGTTCGGTTGACGTTGAAATATCTCCGCACGCCAAAAGAACATCCATAAAAAATTGCTTATCTTCAGCAAATTTCATTTCCGGATATCTGATATCATTATCTTTTAGAAATTGTAAGTTCATCATTCTTGCCCGCGGGCCGAGATGATAGAAAATATGCCGGATTGAAAAAGGCGATACCTTCGCTCTGTTCAGCGAAGACTCATGTTTCCCGATCGTTTTTTGACCGTTCACCTGCATTTCGATCGTTTTTCCGACCGCATAATTTACCTGATCTCTTTCAAGCATGTCGAATAAGATTTTAACTCCGTTCGGCGCAAACCAATCATCTGCATCCAAAAATGTAATGTACTTCGCATTAGCCAGCTCAATTCCCAAGTTTCTCGGATAAGCCGGGGTTCCCGTGTTGTCTTTCAAAAAGACGACTGTAATATTTTCATACAATTCGGCGTACTCAGTCAGGATGTTTCTGGAATCATCAGTAGAGCAATCATCGACAAGAATTAAAGAAATATGCTGAAAGCCGATGTTTTGAAGGATCACTGAATCAACTGTTTTCCTTACATATTCTTCTGCATTATAAACAGGAACGACTACCGCTACCGTCTTCTCTTCCGCCAATGCTTCTTTATTTAAAATGGTATATTCGCGTTCTTCTACGGACGGCTTGGACTCTTTTTTATTCAACTTAAAAAAGTTACTAAGATTCATCTTTAAATTCTCCTCTTATTGTCTAGCTTTTTTTCAAAAGCGCATAACAAATATAGCGAAAATAACCTTATATTACAAGAAGTACTCCCTATCCGGAGGGAGTACTTCTTTATCATCTGTATATCCGAATGTTTCAATTACACCCCGGCAATTTCTTTTTTAATCTGTGTGGTGGAAATGCCTTCGGTTCTAGGGAGGTAGATGACTTCGCATTGATCTTTAAGGAAATCGAATTTGCCTTCCCAATCGTCTCCCATTACGAACACGTCGATGTTGTGATCCGCTACGTCACGTACTTTTTGATCCCAGCTGTTTTCCGGAATGACTTCGTCGACATAACGGATCGTTTCCAGAATCAGCTTTCTGTGTTCATAGCTGTGGTAGGCCTTTTTTTGTTTTTGCAGGTTGAACTCGTCTGTTGAGATGGCAACAACAAGGTAATCTCCAAGCTGCTTTGCGCGCTCAAGCAGTTTAATATGACCCCAATGCAGTAAATCAAACGTACCGTAAGTAATGACCTTCTTCATGAAACAAAAGCTCCTTTCTATCATCATACGTATAACAAGCAACTGCCCTGAAATGCTGCGCAGCTGTATCCTTAATCACTAAAGTGCCAATTTCGTACTCATGGAACCTCATTATATCACATAGCCCTGAAAAGGTTAAGCCAATGTAAAACGAAGTTAAAATCCACTTATTAACAAATGTTATTACAATAGGAGTTTAGCAGGGTTTTTGCGCGTATGATTAAAGAAATTGTTATCTTATTTATATTTTTGTAAAACTATTGTTAAGTTTCTCTGAAGGTATTATGTTAAAATAAAGCTTAGCCTAAGTCACGAAAAAGTGAAAGAAAATCCCGTACAAAAAGGAGGACGGCAGATGCAGACTGAAATGGTGCACAACCTTTCTTATGTTAATGGAAATTTACAGGAGTTTATTTCATATTTAGACACTTATTATATCGCACAAAAGCAAGGAGCCGTCATTGCGACGGTCAATCCTGAGATCGGATACGCTGCGGCGAAAGACAAAGGTTATCATCAAGTCATTTCTTCCGCGGATTTCGTCCTGCCGGATGGTATCGGCGTCGTGTTAATGTCACGTTTGACGCAGCACCCGCTGAAATCAAGAATTGCGGGATTCGATGTGTTTCTTGCGCTGCTCGGCCTCGCAAACCGGCAGTCTAAAAAAATATTTTTATACGGAGCTAAGCAAGACGTGCTTGACGCCGTTTTGAACCGGATCAGCAAAGAGTATCCGAATATTGAGGTTGTCGGAGCCAGCAACGGTTATGAAGCGGATAAACGCTTCGTCGCCAAACAGATTTCCCGGGCGAAACCCGATCTCGTGTTTGTCGCCTTAGGATATCCCCATCAGGAACAATTTATTTATGAATACAAACATCTTTTCCCTCAGGCTGTATCGATCGGTTTGGGCGGAAGCTTTGATGTGTTCAGCGGAACGGTGAAACGCGCCCCTGAATGGATGATCAAAACGAATCTGGAATGGCTGTACAGACTGTTGACGAATCCGTGGAGATGGAAAAGGATGCTGAACATTCCGAAGTATGCTTTTACCGTTTTGAGAAATAATAAATCAAATAAAAGCCTGTATTCCAAGCAGGCAGAAGATCAAACGAAACAGCTTTAAACAAATAAAACAGCAAAAGAGATTGGTAATCTATGAACTTGCGATCTTTATTCGCCGCTTTTTATTCTATATATCTGTCTGTTCTCGGCGTTTTGTTCAAGCCTGTAAAGCCCAAGAACCATCTGACCCTGCTGGTATCTTTTGAAGAGAATGCGCAGGCTCTCATCCGTTCTTACAAAGCGCACGCTGAATCGCTTTCTTATGAAATGACGGTTTTGTATACGAGACATGCCGTCAGTCTGAAAAAAGAGCTGGAAGGTATCGGCTCTTTTTATCTGAACGAAAAACATCCGCTGCATCTTTTGAAGGCTGTTTTGATCCTTTTTAAGAGCAAAGTGGTGATAACGGATAACTATTTCCTCATGACAAGCGTCTTAAACCGCCGGCCGCAAACGACATGCATTCAGGTGTGGCATGCGAACGGCTCTTTGAAAAAGTTCGGCCTTGAGGATGTGACGAATCAAAACCGTCCGGCATCAGATATCAGCCGGTTTAAAAAAGTGTACCGCTCGTTTGACTTTGTCACCGTCGGCTCAGACGCGATGGCTGACGTTTTTAAAAAGTCGTTCGGCATACGGGACGGCCAGCTGTTAAAAACGGGTGTCCCCCTGACTGACGTCTATTATGAAGAACACAAGCCGGAACTGAAGCACAAATGGCCGAAAAAAATCATCCTGTACGCACCGACATTCAGGGATTATGATATGCAATCCTTCCGGCTGCCATTCACCGAAGAACAGCTCACAAACGCGTTAAACGGAGAGTATATGCTGCTTGTAAAGCTTCACCCTGCCGTTTTGCATCAGATTTCCGCTTCGTTTGAAAGCGAACTGATCAAGAACGTGTCTGACATGCGTCTTCATGATCTCTTGAAAGCGGCTGATATTTTAATTACGGATTACTCTTCCGTGCCTTTTGAATTCGCGCTCTTAAATAAACCGATTTTCTTTTTCACGTATGATCTGGAAGAATATGATCGAAAACGCGGTTTAATCAACAATTATACGTCCGTCATTCCCGGAAAGGCTTGTCATGACAGCGAAGCCCTTCTGGAGGAAATGACGAAAAAGCCATTTCGTGCAGAAGAAATGAAGCGGTTCTCAGACAAATGGAATATGTATTCAGATGGGAATTCGAGTGAAGCGTTATTGAAATTTGCGGAAACAAAAATGAAGAATTGTGCTGAAGCACCTGCCTGAATCCGACGGCGGGTGTTTTTTGCATGAAGAAAGGGCTGAAGCATACACTTCAGCCCTTTTTTATACTTTCTTATACACGGGAACATCATAGTAAAGCGTATAGTCATCCAGCAGTGAGTATAAGCTGTACATGCGGTTTACCTGCTTATACGCCCAGCCGATGTCTGTCGCATACTGATGGGCCGCGGCTGGAGACCATCTCATTTTATACAGCGTATCCTGCTCGTATGAAGGATTGTGAATATAAGACGCACCGATAAATTGGGCTCCGCCGATAATCGCGGCTTCCGGAGTAAACCAGCCTTGATTATACGCGTATTGTGCGCCGTAGTAATTCGGGTTGCTGTCATAAGCCCCGATGCCGTACATGTTGTAAACCTTTTTACCATTATACATAATGCCGTTCGCAAGCTCTGACGTGCCATTGCCCGTTTCAAGCAAAGCATGCGAAATCAAATACACTTCATTGATGCTGTATTTGCCGGCGGCTGTAATAAAGGCCTGGCCTTTCCCTGTCAGTATTCCTTTATTGACCAGCACTTTTTGATTCAGTTCCGATGCGTTTAGTCCGGCTGTCTGAGAGAGCTTCAGAAATTGAAAGTAATACTTGCTGTCTTGTGCGAAGTGAGCCGGATTGACATACTGCCCGACTTCGTCACTGCTGGCGTTTCTCCAGCCCATGCTGAGTTTGGCCCAGCCGTTTGTCTGGCCTGTGATGCTGACTTTATCGCCTTTTTTCAACTGCCCGATAATATTGCCGGAGCTGACTTCCGGGGTTGACCGGACGTTCAGGACGTCGGCTGTGACCGTTCCGGAGGCCGTATTGATGTACGTAAGCGATGCATAAGCCGCGGCATCAGTCTGCGGGCTGACTGTCATTTGTTTTTTGACCATATCTGCCAGCGAGATGTTGTAATTGGTATTCATGATTTGCGGTCCGTTTTTTATTTTCAAAATAGCCATCGTCCATCCGTACAGCTTTTTCAGCTTTTGGGAGGCGGCGTCCGCTGACTGCGCTCCCGTGAATTGATCGCGAATGCGGAGTTCATAAACCGGATGGCTTTCACTCGTATAGCCGGCCTGTAATTGTTTGGCGCTGAAAAAGCTCATGCTTTTATTTAAAACGGTTTTACTGCTGAATGTTTCGGTTTTGATGACGTACTGTGCAGAGCCGGTTTTCCCCGTCTCCTTCACAGTGCCGGCCGCTTTGTTTTGCTTGAAAAAAGCAGTCACGCGGTCAATGTCTTCCTTTTTAAGCAGCGGTGCCGTTTCAATTCTGAATTGTGTATACGCTGCTTCACCTGTTTTCTGCGCGGAGGCGGATACTTTTTTCCCTTTGAAAAAGTCCAGCGAACGATTGATCTTTGCCGTATCAAGCAGTGATTCGGTTGTGACTTGGTACGTTGTGTCCGTCTGCTTGGATATCGTTTTTGTAATGGCGGTCAGTTTATATCCCGCCAGCAGATTCAATCCTTTTTTTATCTTCGACTGGTCTGCCGTCTGCTGAGAAAGCAGCTGATATTCGTTTTCTGCTGTTTTTCCCGCCGCGGTTCTTGCCGTCTTTACACGCTGCTGGCGGAAAAACGCCTCCGCTTGATCTGCCTTTGCAGCGGTAAGCTGCCCTGCCGTGATCCGATAAACGGACACTGATGCTGTCTTTTTGACAGGCGATGCGTCGCAATGCCATTTTTTCTTTTTAAAGAAAGCTTGAACACTTTGCAGCTGCTTAGCCGTCAGTCCGCTCATCCCGACCGTGTAATTATTTTTCTTGCCGGCTTTTTGATAGCTTCCGCTGACACCCGTATTCTTCTTGATTTGGGTGATAGCATTTTGTACGGCGCTTACTCCGTTAAAATATCCTGACTGCACGTTGTACACGGTTGCTGTTTTGCTTTGGGCATACTTTTGAACATTCCCTTTGACGCCCGTTTTCTGCTGCAGCTGTTTCGCTAAACCTGCCGCATCATTTGCATTTGAAATGTCAGAGACTGTCACGGTGATATTCGGACTGGCCTTTGCCGTGACTTTCAGCGACGCCTGCAATCCTGTTTCCTTATGAAAATCAGTTTGGATTTGAGCGGCTTTTTGATCGCCGGAGATTGTTCCTGATTGGATCTGAAACCGGGCTGTTTCCCGTTTGATCTGACGGTATGACGCTTTCACGCCCGTCTGCTTCGTCAACGCTTGCGAGAGCGCTTTTGCGTCCGCTTCGGCCGCCATCTCAGCAGTCACGACCTGCATGTACGGCTGTTTTGTCCCCGCCGGCTTGACGGCGCCGGTCACGCCCGTTTTTTTCGTCAGTTCGGCAAGAAGATTTTTCGTCTGCCGCTCGTCTGATAGGACGCCTGATGTGACGGTCACGTACGGCTGTTTGCTTCCGCTTGCGCTGTAAGTGCCGGACACGCCCGTCTGCTTCGTAAAATCTTTCAGCACGGTTTTCGCATCCGTTTCATCGTGTAAGCCTGAAGCTGAGATTTGATAAGTGAGCGGCGTATTTCCGGCTTTCTTTGCGTCAGTCTGCCACCCCGTATCCTTTTTCAATTTCGCTGCCGCTTGAAGCGCCTCGTTCTCAGAAGCAAATTGCTGCTTCGTTTCCAGCTCGTAAACGGAGTAGTCGCTGTATGCGGCCTCAGCGGGCTGTGTAAGGGTGCAAAAGACAAGGAAAACGGCGGACAATAACATAGGTGCAACGAATCTCTTTTTCATTCCTTCTCCTCTTTCTGATTCAATTGGTTTCTATCAAACTAGTTTATTTATCGGCCGGCCTTCTTCATTTTTACAGAGAGAAATCACCCAATTTTCCAAATAAAAAAACTTAATCCCAGAGCTGGGATTAAGTTTGGTTTTATATATGAGAAACGATGATCGTGCAATCTCCGTTTATCGTAAAGTCAGGCATCTGATCCGGCAGTATGAAATGCGCGCCTTTTTCAAGCTTGGCGGACTTGCCTTCACAGATGATGGAGCCGCTTCCTTCTGTGACGCTGCACAGCATAAACGGAGCGTCCTGGGTCATTTCCGCCGTCCCGCTGATATCCCATTTGTATACAGAAAAATATTCTCCCTGCACAAAGGTTTTGATGGTGACGCCTTTTCTCGTTTCAGTTGATTCATCTAAAAATCCGTCCACATGAGGAACGGTGGCTGCGTTGACGGCATCGCGGATATGCAGCTCACGCGCCTGGCCGTTTTGATCTGTACGCCCGTAATCATATATCCGGTAGGCGGCCTCTGAATTCTGCTGTGTTTCAAGCACGAGCGCCCCCGCGCAAATGGCATGGATGGTACCGCTCGGCACATAATAAAAATCGCCGGGTTTGATCTTCACACGGCGCAGCAGGCCTTCCCAGTCACCGCTGTTAATCATGGTGACAAGTTCCGCTTTCGAACGGGCCGTGTGACCGTATATGATTTCCGCATTTTCTTTACAGTCAATAATGTACCAGCACTCAGATTTCCCCGTTTCACCCTGTCCATGCTCCTCAGCGTCATAATCGTCAGGATGGACTTTAACGGACAGATGTTGTTTGACGTCCAGTATTTTCGTCAGCAGCGGAAACCGGTCCCCTTCCGTTCCGCCGAATAATTCTCTATGCTGATCCCACAGTTCCATCAAGGTTTTCCCTTGATACGGACCGCTTTTGACCGTGCTCATTCCGTGCGGATGGGCTGATATCGCCCAGCATTCGCCGGTTGTTTCTGAAGGTATGTCATATCCGAATCGTTCGCGTAATAACGTGCCGCCCCATAGTTTTTCTTTACATACAGGCTGTAAAAAAATCGGCTCTTGCGTCATGTTCGTTCCCCTCCCCTTAAAAAGCGGCTCATATCCCATTCCCCCTGTGTCTTTTTTAAAACACGGAGGGAGCCGCGGTTAAAAACAATATGTATAAAATGGCTGACCTGCTCATTATACCATTCGGATGGGGCGGAATGCTCAGTCATTTCCTATTCCAGAATAAAATGCCTTGTTTGTCGCAAATTAAAATAACTGATGGAAAAAGGGGGGAACATTGTGACGATACATGCGGAGCTCGGCAAAAACCTTGAAGTGCTGAAAAAACGGTTCGGCCAAAGCGATGACATGATGTTTTATTCGTTTACGTACGGAAACGGCAAATGTGACGCCTGTCTTATCTATATAGACGGACTGACCGACAATCAATTGCTTGCGGAATATATTATTTCGCCCGTGCAGGCGGCCGCCCGGCATCAAGAGGAACCGGCTGAAATACCGCCGTCATCCATCTCTTTCGGCTATCGTCATACCCGGCTTTCTTCACTTAAGGACGCGGAGGCAGACATTTTCTCCGGCAAATCGGTTTTGCTGGCGGAGGGATGGGAGGAAGCTCTTTCGTTTGAGACGGAAACATTTAAAATGCGTGATATTGAAGAACCGTCTTCTGAAGTGCTTGAACGGGGGCCGAGGATAGGTTTTGTCGAAAAGCTTCGGACGAACACGGCGCTTTTGCGCGAGCAGTCCGGTGATCCCAACCTCCAGATCAAAGAGGTCACACTCGGCGAACGGACAAAAAAGCGGATCGCCGTTGCCTACATTCGTGATATTGCCCCTGATGATGTCGTAAAAGAAGTGATGAAAAGACTGGAGTCCATCACCATTGACGACATTCCGGAATCAGGAGCGATCGAGCAGCTTATTGAAGATAACACGTATTCCATTTTCCCGACCGTCTTGACGACTGAACGGCCCGACCGGGTTATGGGCGCTCTTTTGGAGGGAAGGGTTTCCATTCTTGTAGACGGAACGCCTTTTACCCTTTTGGTGCCGGCCACCGTTGATGAATTTATCCATTCCCCTGACGATTATAATCAGCGGTGGGTTCCGGTTACCTTTCTCAGGCTGCTTCGGTATACATGCATTTTAATCACGATTTATTTACCCGGCCTTTACATATCGCTCGTTACGTTTCACACGGGGCTCTTACCGACGAGAATGGCGGTTACGATTGCCGGAAGCAGATTGAATGTCCCGTTCCCTCCTTTTGTTGAAGCGTTCATCATGATTTTTACGATCGAGATGATCAGAGAAGCCGGACTCAGGCTGCCGAAGCCGATCGGACAGACGATCGGCCTGATCGGGGGCGTGGTGATCGGACAGGCCGCCGTTCAGGCGAATATTGTCAGCGCGATGATGGTCATTGTCGTATCCGTTACGGCGTTGGCTTCTTTTACGGCGCCCTCCTATGCGTTCAATTTTCCGCTGAGGCTCATCCGTATTTTTTCGATGATTTTGTCGGCGATATTAGGTTTATACGGACTGATCATGTGCTATCTGCTTGTCATCGGCCATCTGATGCGCCTGAAAAGCTTCGGTCAGGACTATCTTATTCCGATCATGGCGCAGCCTGGCCAAGACTTAAAAGATACGATCGTCAGACTGCCGACGCCTCTTTTGAAAAAACGGCCGACCAGAAAAGAGACGAAAGATAAAATCAAGCAAAGGTGATCCCCATGAAAAAACCGGAAGACAAGCTGTCGTTTATGCAGACACTTCTCATGGTAAGCGGAACAATGATCGGAGCGGGCGTGTTAACACTGCCGCGCTCCGCCGCAACAGCGGACAGTCCGAGCGGATGGATCATTATTCTTGTGCAGAGTGTCGTGTTTATCGGCATCGTCCTGCTCTTTATGCCGTTTTTGCAGAAAAACAGCGGGGAAACCATTTATGAGCTGAATCAAAGCATCATGGGCCGCGCCATCGGTTCTCTTCTGAATTTATTCATAAGCTGTTATTTTGTCGTCACCGTCTGTTTTCAAGCCCGTTTTCTCGGTGAAGTCATCAATTACTTTTTACTGAAAAATACGCCGATGGGTGTCGTCATATTCATCTTTCTGGCGGTCGGCATTTACCATGTGACCGGCGGGGTCTATCCCATTTCAAAGCTTTATGCCTATCTGTTTCCGATTGCGATCGTCATTCTGATTACGCTGCTCATATTCAGTTTGAGACTGTTTAAGCTGGATTTCGTCCGCCCGGTCATGGAAGGAGGCTACAAAAGCTTTTTTGAGCTGTTTCCGCGGACCCTTCTGTATTTTTCGGGACTTGAGGTGATTCTTTATCTGGTGCCGTTTATGAAAAACCCGAAGCAGGCGAAAAAGGCGGCTGTCTTCGGCATCGCAGGCGCGAGCATTTTTTACAGCTTTACGCTGCTTGTCGTCATCGGCTGTATGTCGGTCGCTGAAGCCAAAACGGTGACGTATCCGACCATTTCCCTGATTCATGCCTTGGAAATCCGGGGCATTTTCATAGAGCGGTTTGATATCTTTCTTTTAATTACGTGGACATGCCAGCAGTTCACCTGTATGCTCGGTTCTTTTAAAGGGGCGCATCTCGGATTAAACACCATTTTCAAACTGAAAAATAAAAACAATGCCTGGCTGCTGGGAGGCTTATTGGCAGTGACATTCGGCCTATCAATGTACCCCGATGATATCAACAGTGTGTTTGCATTCGCGAATATTCTCGGATATGCGTTTTTTGCCGTCATTATGATTCCTTTTCTCATCTGGTTTGTCAGCTGGATGAAAAAAATAGCCGGGAGGAAACAGACGTCATGACACTTTTCATAAAATGGGCGGCGGCGCTTTTCATACTGATGACGCTTTCAGGATGCTGGGACGCGAAGGAAGTCGAAAAGCTGTCTTTCGCCCGGGGGCTGGCGATAGACGAGACGAGTGACCGCCGATATAAATTAACCTATCAAAACCTGCTGCCCCAAAGCGAAAACAGCCAGGCTTCCGGCCGGCCCGTGTTTGTCAATGTAACGACGCGGGGGGATACCATTCTTGAAGCCGTCAGTGAAGTCTCTTTAAAAGATCCGCCTGTTTACAGCGATCATTTAAAAGTGCTGATATTCAGCGACAAATTGCTGGCCGACCAAAATATACTGCAGATGATGAATCATTTTATCCGCGATGATGAATTAAGGCGGAGCAGCTACCTCTTCGCGGCAAGAGGAAAAGCGTCCGATATTCTGACGGAGCCGACGCCGAATCAGCAGCAGCCCATGGCCGCGGAAAAGCTGATCGACCTTACGAACAACGGCGGCTACAACGGGAAGATTTTAAAACCGCTCCGAATCGGGAGAGCTTCGATTTACTGCCATAATAAACTCAGTTTTCTCATTCAGGCCGTCAGCAATCAAAAAGGAAAAACGGTGTATGACGGAGCGGCCATTATCAAAAACGCAAAACAAAACAGATTGGCGGGCTTTCTGTCATCATACGAAATACAGAGCCTGAATTGGCTGATGGGGACGATACGGGGCGGCGTGCTGCCCGCTTTGGATAAAGGGGGGCACCCGATTACCTTCGAGATCAAAAAATCAACATCCGCCATCACTCCCAGGCTGAAAAACGGGAAGCTGTCATTTCATGTAGCGGTAAAAACAAAAGGACTTTTGTCAGAGGATCAATATGCCGGAGAAGATTCATTCGATCAGCACTATTTAAACGGGCTAGAAAAGATTTTCGAAAAAAAACTGAAAAGCGATGTGAAAGAAGTCATCGATAAGCTGCAGAATCAATATGAAACGGACCCTGTATTCTTTTCTGACAGAGTCCGCATTCAATATCCCGACTATTGGAAGAAAGTAAAGCATCATTGGGATGAGACCTTCTCCGAAGCGGCTTTTGACTATGATGTTTCCATTCAGATTACCAACTTCGGAACGATGGGACGGTAGCCTTCAGCGTGTTTTTTCGACACGGAGGAGAATTTGATAAATCCGGCTTTGTTCGGGCAGCTGTGTCACCGGAAATTGCATCGATTGCGCCATTCGTGTGATTTCCTGTAAAAACAGCTGCACCCGCTCATCCACGTGAACATACGTATAGGACTGCTTTTTCACGTCAAATGTCTCTTCCGGAAAGAGCGTGCGCACCGTCTGCGGCGTAAAAAACCGCAAGTGGGTGCGGTCGAGAATGCCGGCGTCTCTGTATGTCCAGTCACCGAGCAGAAGCGGGAACAGCGCTTCGGCGTGGGAAATATTCGGAATGCTGCAAACGATTGATCCGGCAGGCGACAAATAGGATGAGTACGTTTCAATGACGCGCCACGGGTCTTTTAAGTGCTCAAGGATGTCCGCGAAAATGATGCAATCAAAAAAGCCTTCCGGATAAGGCAGCTTCACTTCTTCGACATCTTCCTGCAGCACCGCTTCATAGTGTCCTTTTGCCGCTTGCGCCGCCAGCGGGTGCAGTTCTATTCCGTACAGTTCGCAAGGCTGTCTGTTTTGAAGTTCCAGCCCCGTAGCCCCCGCGCCGCAGCCGACATCAAGTATCCGTTTCGCCTCCCGGGGAACGAGCTCCGCAATTTCCGGTCTCGGATGAGTAAAGTACGTAAAATCAGTACCCCATTTTTCCGTAAAACGCTGGCGGTTCTCCGAATATAACTGATTGATATTGATATCCTGATTAGCCGTAAACGTCGCGTGCCCGTGGTGATGCACAAAGGCATCGAGGGCGATGTGCAGGCTGTAGCCTTTTTGCAGGGCGCGCAGACATAGGTCATCATCTTCAAAAGAACCGTATCCGAATTGTTCATCGAACGGGCCGATGTCTTCAATGACGCTTCTTTTCACCAGAAGACAGAAGCCGACAAGGCGCAGCACCCGCTTTGTATGATGCTTTTCCCGGGCGCAATACGCCTCCGCGAATGACTCCAGCTCATCAAGCGATTGATACGCGTCGTGGATCATTTGCGCGCCGCTGACATAGTTGCTGACGGGCCCGACCATACCGGTTTTTTCAGATTGATACAGCACCCTCAGCATGGAGGTGAGCCAATTTTTCGTGACCATCGTATCGTTGTTCAGAAACAGCAGATTTTCTCCCCCTGCCGCTTTGATACCCTGGTTGCACCCCTTGGCGAACCCGAGGTTTTTTTCATTTAGGATGACTTTGACGTCAGGCAGATTTGATATGTATTCTCTCGTTCCGTCTGAGGAACCGTTGTCAACTATAATCAGTTCAATCTTATCTTTGTCGGTGTATCGTTCAATGCTGGCCAGACATTTTTTCGTCAGCTCAAGTTCATTATATGTAAGGATAATAATACTCGTTTTCACCGGCATCCCCGCCTTTATCGTGACTTTATACAACGTATGACATATCCCCGTCATTTATGTGACCGGGCGCCCGCACGGCATCCGTTTTGAGGGGCCGGTGAATAACCGCCCCCTAAAACTGAATATTACGGATGAACTGTCCGCCGATTTGATTCTGATCCCGAGCCTCCGTTACGGCTTTTCAGATCCTGCTCAATTTCTTCAAGGCTTTTCCCCTTCGTCTCGGTCACTTTAAACCGGACGAACAGGAATGCCAGTATCCCGATCGCGGCATAAATGAGAAATAAATAGCTGATGCCGACTGCTTCCATTAACATCGGATAGGTTAATGAGACAATCAATGTTCCGGCATGCAGCATCAAAGTGGAGACACCCGTCCCGATACCCCGGACATGCAGCGGGAATAATTCAGGAAGCATGACCCACACGGCAGGCCCCCAGCTGACCGCAAATACAATGATAAACAGGCCTAAACAAATCACCGTTGTCCATGATGCGGCTGCTGAATGTTCAAAGAAAAGATTGACCGCGGCCAATACGAGCAGACTGATGACCATGCCCGCATTACCGGCCAGCAGCAGCGGCTTCCGGCCGATCTTATCAATGACTTTAATAGCCGCAAGCGTCATGATGACATTGACGGCGCCGATTCCGACCGTTCCCAATATAGACGCGGAATTGCCGAACCCGACACTGGTAAATGTTTTCGGGGCGTAATAAATAATTGTATTTGTCCCGATGAATTGCTGCAAAAAGGCAAGTCCGAGGCCGGCAATCAGCGCGGGTCTCACCCACGGCTCAAACAATTCTTTCAAGCCGCCTTCGTTTTCCTTTTCCGCTTCTTTCATCTGATCAATCTCATCATCAATATTCTTCGTTCCCCGCAATGATGAAAGGATTTCTCTTGCTTTCTCTTCTTTTCCGATCGTAAACAGCCAGCGCGGGCTTTCCGGCATAAATAGGATTCCGATCAGCAGAATGACTGACGGCACAACCGCAAGTCCAAGCATCCAGCGCCAAGCGCCTGCATCGGCAAATATATAGTTCACGATATAAGAAACGAGGATTCCGACCGTAATCATCAGCTGATTCAGCGAAGAGAGCGCCCCCCGTTTATGCTTCGGAGCCAGCTCCGATAAATAGAGCGGAACGATCGTTGTAGATGTTCCGACAGCCAGTCCGAGAATGATCCGGAAAAGAACCATCACCTCTGTATTCGGGGCAAAAGCGACTCCTAAACCGCCTATACAAAACAGCAGCGCCGCTCCCATGATGGCCTTCCGCCTGCCGAACCGGTCGGTCAGTTTGCCGGCGAATCCCGATCCGAGAATCGCCCCCGCCAATAACGAACTGACGACGAGGCCTTCTGTAAAGGCGTTCAGTCCCAGTTCTTTTTTCATAAATAAAATAGCTCCGGAAATGACTCCGGTATCATATCCGTATAACGCGCCGCCGAGTGCGCCGAAAAAATAGAGCCATTTATTCGAGTGTATGCTTTTCATGTTATGTAGACTCCCTTCATCCAACGCTGTATCCGCGCGGAAGTGTTCTACTGCTTCTTTTGCCTGTTTCCGTCCGTTTCAAACCTTCCGCACCGTTAATATCCATTATTTTACTAATTATTTTTTACAAAGCGACGAAACATTTCACGCTTCCTGCCGTCCAATATAATGTGAACCTGATGCAAAAATAACAGTAGATATTGTCGAAATAGAGAGAAAGATTTGGAATTTTCTCATTTGCAGAGTTGCTCCAAGTCAACAATTATGGTACGCTTCACAAAGAATAGAAACGAGAGGTAATGATATGGAAGAACGATCTCAACGCAGAAAAAAGAAAAGACGCCTCAGAAAATGGGTGAAATTTGTACTGGTATTCGCCGCTTTCTTATTGGTGATCGCCGGTTCCGTCGGCACCTACGCATTTGTGAAATTGAATAATGCGACCAAAGAAGCGCACGTCAGCCTTGACCGCGGCGACCAGTCCGTAAAACGGATCAAAGAATTTGACCCGAAGAAGGATTCTTTCACCGTATTGCTTTTAGGAATAGACGCCCGTGACAATAAGGGCGAATCAGTAGATGACGCAAGAAGTGACGCCAACGTGCTCGTCACCTTCAACCGGAAAAAGAAAACAGCGACGATGCTCAGCATTCCGCGGGATTCCTATGTCAACATCCCGGGACACGGCTATGACAAATTCGCGCACGCACATGCTTACGGCGGTTATAATTTAACTTATAAAACAGTAGAAAACATGCTTGATATTCCGGTAGATTATGTGGTTGAGAGCAACTTCGACGCGTTCCGCGATGTCGTCAATGAGTTGAACGGCGTTACGGTAAATGTGAAAAGCCAGAAAATTGCCGATCGTATTAAAGTCGATACAAAAGGAAAAGTCGTGCTGAAGCCGGGCGTCCAGACGCTTGACGGTGAGCAGGCACTGGCTTATGTAAGAACACGCAAAGCGGACACCGATCTGATGCGCGGACAAAGACAGATGGAAGTGCTGAGCGCCATTATTAAAAAATCTAAATCGTTAAGCTCGATCCCTTCTTATGACGATATCGTCGACAGCTTAGGGAAAAACTTAAAAATGAACTTATCTCTTAATGACGCCATCGGTCTGTTCCCGTTTATCACATCGCTGAAATCGGTGGATTCTTTGCAGCTGACAGGTTCAGACAGCTATATTTACACTCCTCAGTACGGCAAAAATATTTATTACTTCAAGCTGAATGAGGAAAACCTTCAAGAAGTAAAAACAAAATTAAAAAATGATTTAAACGCGTAAGACGTCACGGCGGGATTAGTAAATCCCGCCGTTTTTCTGTTGAAAAAAAGGACATGAAGGTATAGCCTTTAACTGACGGCTTTCTGCTGATTTCGCACAAAGCTGAACATACTACATGAAGCAGCTTTATTTTTAAGGAGGGCATCCATACATATGAAATTGATAGCCATTGACTTAGACGGCACATTACTGAACTCGGACAGTGTGATTTCTCCGGAAAACAGAGCGGCTTTACAAAGAGCGGATGAGGCGGGCATTCTCGTGGCCATCTGCACGGGCAGAGCCACGTTTGATGTAAAAGCGCTCTTAAAAGATTTGGATATTCCGATTATTGCGGCAAACGGCGGGACAGTCCATGACAAAGGATACCGCCTCGTCAGCCGGCTCTTAATGGATCAGCAGGCCGGGAAGGATATCGCCGCTTATTTAACGGACAACGACATTTACTTTGAGGTCTATACAGATGATCATCTGCTGTCCCCATTTGACGGCGAGTCCAAACTGCAGGCAGAACTGGATATTCTGAAAAGCGCCAATCCCAAGGAAGATATTCAGACATTATGGGAGGGCGCAAAGACGCAGTTCAAACAATTCGGCATTAAACCCGTACAGGATATACAGGCGATTTTTAACGGAGACGAACATGTTTACAAGCTTCTTTGTTTCTCTTTTGATATGGAAAAACTGAGAAACGCCAAAGAAGAAATTACACATCATTCGAAATTATCCCAGACATCTTCCGGAAAACACATTATCGAAATCCTCCCTGCCGGTTCCGGAAAGGGACGTGCTCTGACGGAGCTTGCTTCACTGTACGGTATTGAAAAACAGGATATTTACGCCATCGGCGACAGCCCGAATGATTTCTCCATGTTTGAAGCGGCGGGAAACCGCATCGCCATGGGCAATGCGATTGATGAACTGAAGGAAAAAAGCACGTATATTACAAAAAGCAACGATGAAAACGGCGTCGCATATTTCATCAACCGGCTTCTCGACAACGATCAATAAAAGGAAAAAGCCAGGTCTTTCACGGCCTGGCTTTTTTCACGTTTCCCAAAAAAGAAATTCCCAAAAATGAAAATAAATTGTAAGATAAAGAAAAAAGGAGTTTCATGATGTCGAATGCAATCGCTATTATAGGATGTTTAGCTTTTCTCTGCGCAGTCGGATACGGAATATTCCACCTCATATGCAAAGCTGCCAAAAAAGAAAAACGTTTTTCAAAAAAGCTGTTTTGGCCCCTTCTCATCGGCGGATTTATCCTGCTTCTGACCGGCGCCTCCCTCGCAGAGCCGGACGCCTCGGCCGTGAAGGCAGAGGAGAAATACAGCACCCTTGATACCGCTTATCAAAAATTGACGAAGGAACACCAGGCGCTTGAGAAAAAATATGAAAGCATCAGTGCCGCGGCCGAAAAGGAGAAATCCGAAGCCGGCAATGAAGAAAAACTCAGCAAACTCAGCCAAGAGATAAGCGAGCTGAAAAAAACAAACAAATCACTCAAACAAGACAATGAGACATTAAAAAATTCACAAAAGAAGCTCGAAAAGACCGCTGAAACGCTTCAGTCAGAAAATAAAACTTTAAAGCGGCAGAAAGCAGAAACAAAAACATCCGAAAACGCGGAAACGGCGCAAAACAACGCCCCTTCCTCCGGCGGACATGCCGAAACGAAAGCAGGCGGCACCTCACAGGGATGCGACATTAAAGGCAGCCGGAACGGCATTTATCACACGCCGGGAAGTACATACTACGACCGGACGACAGATCCCGCGGAAATGTTCTGTTCCGTAGAGGATGCGGTAGCGGCCGGATACAGAGCGCCGAAACGGTAAAAGAAAAAGACGTCAGAGACACTCTCTGACGTCTTTTTTTACGGAAGCCGGATGCCGCCCGCATATTTGTCCTTCCAATAAGCGCTTGTATTCATATTTGTTATGGTAACGCCTGCGGACACGGTGACATGAATCACTTGTCCGTTCCCGATATAAATGGCCGGATTCAGGCTTTCCGCTTTAAAGAAGACCAGATCGCCGGGCTTCAGATCTTGTTTATCGACCGGAACGCCCGCCTGCATCTGCTTGTCCGCATAACGCGGCAGGCTGATTCCTTTCGCTTTTTGATAGATGTATTGAACAAATCCCGCCGTATCAAAGCCGGTTTCCGGTGAAACGCCGCCTTTCAGATAAGAAATTCCGATATGATCGGCCGCTGTGGACACAACGGGATTTTCTTTAGAAATGGCTAAATTGCTGAATCGGCGCACCCCCGTAAAATGTTTTTTCCAGTAATCTTCCGACAAGTAAGAAATGGTGACTTTTTCGGAGCGGCTTGCTTGGATGAACCTTCCCTCTCCCGCATAAATGCCCGCATGGGAAATTCCTTTTTTATACGTGTCGCTGAAATAAATCACGTCCCCGGGCTTTATGCCGCTCAGTTTGATTTTCTCACCGACCAGCCACTGCTGTTCCGCTGATCTCGGCAGGTAAATGTGAAGCTTGTTTTCAAAAACATATTGGACCAGCCCCGAACAGTCGAATCCCTCCTCGGGCGTGCTTCCGCCGAATACATACGGAATGTCGAGGTAACGGGCTGCCTCCTGAACGATCGGGTCATCAGCCAGTTCCGGATCTTTTGTAATCCGCTTTGCGCCAAGATATAAATTCATCCAATAACTGCTTTTTTGAAACCGTGTGACGGTTACGCCTTCTGACGGAGAACTGTGTATCATCTCTCCGTTTCCGATATAAAGACCGTCATGGACGGGTGCGTTTTGTGTTGAATCCGACTTTTTGAAAAACACAAGATCTCCCGGTAAAAGGTCATTTTCTTTGACGGCGGTTCCAATCTTCCATTGATCACTTACCGTTCTCGGCAGATGGATGTTCTGCCTGCTGAAAAGATAATGCATCAATCCGGACGGATCAAAACCGTCCTCAGGCTCTTCGCCTCCGTAAACATATTTATTTCCGACAAGTTTTTGCGCGTCTGAAACCATCAGGACAGAAACTTGAGAATCCGCTTCAGCAATTTCCGTTCTCGTTACTGCGGGTGCCACAAGACAAATCATAAGGCCGGCAAGGATGTACTTCCTCCAGCTTGTGAGCATGTTTTCTATTCACTCTCCTCATTTTTAGTAGTTTTTACATCGGTAACTTTTAACAAATGTTTAGGAGAGCACACAAAAAAAGAATGCCCGATATGGGCATTCTTTACTGGATTCGGAACAAACAATATGCCGGCAAGCGGAATCATGCGCTTATTTTGCGCCCGCTGTGTCCTCTTGCTGAATTTTTTGCATTTCCGTGTCAATTTTTTGTTTTTCCTGATCTGTGAGCTGATCATTGTATTTAAACGCTGACATAAACATAAAGACCATAATGATCGCGGCAAACGGCCATCCCGCTTTAATGATTTTCATTTGTTTTTCACTCCGCTTTCTTTTTTAAGATATCGCTGTGATCCACATCAAACGTTAATTTTCCATCCTTGACGCTCCAATCGAAATTCGATTCTTTCGTCAGTTCACGTACGATCGTTTTATGATTGATGCTGCCTTTTTTAACCGGTGCAGGCGTTGCTTCATGAATATTCATCGGCGTGACTTCAAAGCGTCCCGTGCCGTTTTTCTGCATATGATATTGAACAAGCGCCGTGTCTCTCGTTCTTGTCCACCCCTGGTCGAATACGAAGTTGCCCAGGCTGTAGAAAATAACGGTGCCGTGGTACATTTCGATCGGTTCCAGCACGTGCGGATGGTGTCCGACGATAATATCCGCTCCGGCATCTGACATTGCTCTTGCCAATTGGCGCTGTCTGTCATTCGGATCATTATCGTATTCCTGTCCCCAGTGTGTTTGAACAATGACAAGATCGGCTTTCTTTTTGGCTTTAGAAATCATCGGAATAAACAGCTCTGGATCGGCCGGAAGCACACCCGGCGCATTTCGTTTAGCTGCAAAGCCTTTTCCGGAAACATCAGTGAAACCCAGTGTTGCGATTTTGATTCCGTTTACATCTTGATACGAAATGTTCTGCTCGGCTTCCTTCAGCGTGAGGCCCGCGCCGACAAGTTCAAGATTTTGCTTTGAAAACTCTTCAACCGTATCCCGCATTCCTTGAGGGCCGTAATCCATCGCATGGTTGTTGGCTGCCGTGAGAACGGTGAAATTCATGTCCTTCAATACTTTTACGGCATCTTTGTTTGACTGAAGGTGGATATTTTTTTCTGCTTCTTTGTAGTTCTTTTTATATGTAACCGGGTTTTCAAAGTTCCCCGACACATAGTCGGATGCTTCGAAAAATGGCTTTGCGTAACGGAAGACACTCTCCGTGCCTTTATGCTTTGTCACTTTCTCGACATTCCGGCCCATCATAATATCTCCGACGAATGAGGCTGATACAAGGTCATCTGCATTCCTTTTCACACTCGGCGTTTCCGCCTTCCCTGTCAGGATGCAGACGAACATCAGGCAAAAGACGATCGGCAGCGCGATAAAAACGTGAAGATTGGTCTTCTTTTTCTGCTGTTTGGTAAGCTTCAGCAGTTTTTCTTGAAAGCTTAATTGTTTTTTCATCGTTTGACACACCTTACATTAGATTAAGTAGTAAGCAAACATAATGGCAAAAGTTGCGCCGCTTAAGAACAGCGTGCTGGCAAATGTAATCGTTAATCCCTGTTTCTGAATGGTATTGGCGATCAGACCCGGTACGATGATACCGATTCCGCGGAATTCTGATATCTCAAACGGTACGATCGGGTAAAGGAAATCAAGGGCGATTTTTAAGCAGATTCCCGTTATCAGCATAGCTGCGAACTTTCTGCGTCCGTACAAAATCATAAATCTGGATAAACCGTATTTGACGATCACGTATGTAAGAAGACTCACTAACAATACGAGTAAAATAAAGACCGGCTGGTTAAAAACGAGCCCTAAATAACCCGGCACGACTAAACCGGCAGGTACGATACCTGTTTTTTCCGCGAAAATTAAACTGATTAACACGCCTAAAATAAGTGAGATGTATAAATCTGATCCGAACATTTATCCTTTTCCTCCTAGCTAACGAGCTGTTTCACCTTATACTCTTGAATTTTTTCAATTAATGGTTCCGCTGAACCGTGGATATTGCCGACGCCATATATGACACGGTTTTGCATTCTTGTTTTCAGCACGTCCATGATTTCGTCTGTTGATTTATATTCCAGATCGTGCAGTGTATCGGCAGGAATCTTGCCTTCTTCATAAGCTCTGACGATCGGTTCTGTCGTCTCGCCGATGAGTATGAGTTCCTTCGTTTTAATGTACGGAAGCACGTCGTTTGCGAACTGAATCGTTCTGTCCACACGGTCGGCGCGGCAGTTCATGATGACGATCGGTTCATCTGTCGGGTAGCCGATTTCCTTTACACGTTTCCATATATTCAAAGTAGAAGATGCATCATTTGCGGCAAAGCCGTTTACGAAATGACCGGGCTCCTTCGTGCTGAGCAGCGGCAGGATTCTCATGGCGCCAGGATCAGGCGGCGCATTCAGCATTCCTTTAAACGCCGTTTCTTCATCTATCCCAAGAGCCTGGGCAACGCCGAGCGCAAGGGAAGCGTTATCAGGAAAGACCATATATTCAAATTTTCGAAGGTATTCATCTGTAATTTTAGAGTTATCCGCAATAATGACCTCGGTATTCCGCTCTGCGGCTTTTTCTTTAAAGAAGTCTGTGTATTCACTGTCTGTAATGACAAGGTGACCGTTATACGGTATCGTCGCGGTAAAAGCTTCAGCGATTTCATCAAGCGTCGGCCCCATGACGTCCATATGGTCTTCAAGCACATTCACGATGACGCCGATGTTGGCTTGAAGGAGTTCTTCCTGAAAGATAATCTGATAATCCGGGTTTACCGCCATACATTCACTGACAATGGCATTGGCGCCCCGTTCTACGGTTTCCTTCATTACTTCTTTTTGCTCGCCGATATTCGGGCCCTGCGGTTTCCGTTTGATCGGTTTCTCCTCAGGTGTATCCCAATAGATCATCCTTGCATCTGTTCCCGTCGTTTTTCCGACTGTTTTGTAGCCCGCCTCCATCAGTATTCCGGTCGTCAGCCTCGTTACGGTTGACTTTCCGCGGATACCATTAATATTGACGCGTACTGGCAGAGCATCGATATTCTTCTGATGCCGCCTTTTTTCAATGATTCCGATGATTAGTACGGCAGCACAGGCTATAATGAGTAACCACATTGATTTTTGACATCTCCTTCTGTATTGATAAATTCATTCATCAGTATATAGCTTCACTATGAATTCTCAATCGGCATTATGTAACATAATCTTCCCGCTTTCACTGAGCCAAACTTCTCTATTAGTGACGCTATTCTTCCTATTATCGAATTGCTTTTTTTGGGAATAGGCAGGACTTCAACCTTACTTCAATTTTCCAAAAGAAAAATGAATGCGTTTACATTTCCGCACAGAAATTCATTTGGACCAATGGAACTATTCGCGTTCCGGAAGAAAAAGATGTAATGATAATCCATCTTTTCCAGCCCGTTTGTATCAGCGTTTTTCGCACTGCGCATACGTTTCGGGACTCTCTGTCCGCTGTGTGCAGACTGCCTGTTTTGTTAAGGATAAGGTCTTAAAGTCATTCATTTTTCCCCCGTATCCTGCTTTCAGTCCCATTCCAAAATAACTAGCGGAATGACTGGTACATGACAGAAAAAGACGGGTCCGGAGTGTTTACAAGAAATACACATTTTATATGCGGAAAGCCTTTCTCCTTTTAAACCATTTACAGGACGTTTATCACTCTTTTGAAATATTTTTAATAAATCTTTATATTCGTTCAAGAAATATTCATCCATAATTGTGAAGTTCTTGGTAAAACCATCGAGGAACTCCTCTATTTTATAAAATGCATAAAAAAGGAATACCCGCTGAAAACTACAGATAACCAGGAAAGGAGGCGGTCTGATGTCTGCGGATAAACAAAACAAACGGATTCCCGGCGATTTTGAATCGGCTGTACGGGAAATGCAGGAGCTGATGTGTGTTTGCGGTGATTTTAAAATACGAAGGATCAAACTGCAGGACCGTCATACCGCTTTCTTTTATATTGAACAAATGATAGAAGAACAGAAGCTGAATGAGTTTCTGTTAAGCGACACCCTGCAGAACGGCCCGCTTGAGGAAACGATGAATGCCGTCAGCAGTGCGGAAACGGATGAAATCAGAAAACTCATTGACGGGATTTTGGCCGGACAGGTTGTTTTTCTCAGCGATGCATCGAGGAAAGCGAAGCTGTTTTCCGTCGGGCAGAATCCGCTGCGTTCCATTATGGAACCCGAATCTGAAAGTATCGTCCGCGGCGCCCATGACGGGTTTGTGGAAAGTTTGGAAACGAACATTCATCAGCTGCGGTTTCACATACAGGACCGCCATCTCTCCGTTCATTATATGGATATCGGGGAAAGAGCCAAATCAAAGGTTGCGGTTATCTTTGTTGAGAATATCGCCAATCCGGAGATTGTGGAAGAAGTGAAGCGGCGCCTGTCATACCTGCGTATAGACAGCGTGCTTGCGCCCGGGATTATCGAGGAATCAATAGAAGATAATTCGTTTTCCATTTTTCCACAGATCATTCATACGGAACGGCCGGATAAAGCAAAAGCATGCGTGATGGAAGGCTGTGTACTGATCATGATGGACGGGAGTCCGTCGGCTTTGATTGCGCCGATCACATTCTTTTCCTTTTTTCAATCTCCGGATGACTACAGCACGAGGTGGATTTCCGCCAGTTTTTTAAGAGTGCTGAGATTTTTCGCCTTTATGATCGCGATTACGCTGCCCGCTTTTTATATCGCGCTGATTGCGTTTCATTTTGAAGTCATTCCCAACGATCTGATTATCACCATGAAAAATTCGATTGTTGATATTCCCTTTCCCCCGCTGATAGAAGCCATGATTATGGAAATTACGATTGAACTGATCCGCGAAGCCGGTATCAGGCTGCCGAAACCGATCAGTCAGACGATCGGCATTGTCGGCGGTCTCGTGATCGGTGACGCAGTCGTTCAGGCGGGACTCATTTCTAATATGATGATTATCGTCGTAGCCGTTACGGCCGTTTCTTCTTTTGTGCTTCCTTCATATGAAATGAGCACGTCCATCCGAACGCTCAGATTTCCGCTTATGTTTCTGGCATCCTCGTTCGGTTTTATCGGCATCGCACTCGGCTTCGGGCTTATTCTGATGAACCTGTGCAAGCTTGAATCACTCGGCGTTCCTTATTTATCATCGCTGACGCCGTTTCATTTCAGTGACTTGAAGGATGCATTTATCCGGCTGCCGGCTTGGTTTATTAAAAGAAGGCCTTTTTATTTGAGACCGCAAGACTCAAAGCAGATGAAACATGTTCGGGGGTGGAGAAAAGATGAAGCCTAAAAAAATAAGCCCGCTTCAAGGCGTGTTTTTCATTAATCAGACGCAGATCAGCATCGGCATTTTGGCGCTGCCCCATTTACTGATGATGAAATCGGGAAGCAGCGGATGGATTTCCATTCTGCTTACCGGATTGCTCGTCCAGCTTACATTCAGCCTGTATATGATATTATTTCACCGGTTTCCGAAGCTGAACCTGTACGAAATGCTGGAGGAGGTGTTCGGAACACTTGCCGGCAAAGGGATGCAGGTGCTGTATATTTTATATTTCGCGTTTCTCTGCACGCTCATTCTTTCTGTATTTACACGGATATTGGATATCTGGGTGCTCCCGCAGACTCCGAATTGGGTGGTCAGCTTAATGCTGATCCTCGGCTCTGTCTATATCGCCCAGGCCCCGCTGAATGCGATCGCCAGGTTCAGCTTTATCTTAACACCGTTTTTGCTGCTGATCTCTCTGCCGATTTTATACACGCTGGGAAAAGCCGATATCACATACATTATGCCGATTTTTCACGGAACCGCAAAAGACATGCTTACCGGGGTGCAGCAAACACTTGTCAGCATTACCGGCTTTCAGGCGGCGCTCGTGATCGGGCCCCTAATCAACTGCACCGTCAGCCAGCGCTACAAAATACTGACGATTTCAAACATCTTGATTATCCTTTATTACCTGTATATCACCCTTACTTGCTTTGTCACAATCAGCCCCGAAGAAATAAAAATGATCCCGGAGCCTGTGCTGTACCTGTTAAAAACCGTTTCATTCAGAATTATCGAACGGACGGATCTGCTCTTTTTGACGTTTTGGTTCGTGACCGTCTTTTCAACGCTGGCCAACGTGTTTTACTTGGCAAGCACCGGCATCGCCAAGCTGTTCAATCAAAAAGACCACAGCCGGTTTGTTTATCCGCTGGCCCTGCTCGTCTTCCTTCTGTCTATTTGGGCCACAAGCACGGATAAAACGATACAGCAGCTGGATCAGTTTTTCCGCATTTCCGATATTGTGTTTGTGTATTTGTTTCCGTTGTTTATGGTATTGATTGTCCTTGTACGCAAAAAGGGTGTCCGCCATGCGCATTAAAAAAGCGGTTCTTATCAGTCTCATGTGCGCAAGCCTGACACTTGCGGGCTGCTGGGATCAAAATTTGCTGAAAGATATTTCTCTCGTGCTGACCGCAAGCCTTGATGTTGATCATGACGGTAAAAATAAAATCGGCATCACCTATCGGAAGGTTCAGTCGTCCCAGGCGGAACAGGAAACGGGCGGCTCATTCATTACGACGGTGCTCAGCGCTTCCGGGCACACCATCCGTGAAGCGCGGTTTCAATTGGATAAGCTTGTTGATCAGCGCATTGACACGTCCAAGCAAAGAGTCTTATTAATCGGTGAGAAAATGGCGAAAAAACCGCTTTTTCCTTATCTCGATGTCTTTTACAGAGATCCGAAAAGCCCGCTTCTCGCTCATCCGGCGGTTGTAAAAGACGGCGAGGCGATTGAAGTGCTGAAGCTGATCGTCCGGCAGAAATTGATCGTCAGCAAGTACTTAACGAATTTATTAACAAGCGCTAATGCGGAATCAAATATCAGCATGGAAAATTTGCAATCCATCCGTTCAAGCATGCTGACGGCTGATAAGGATTTCGCCCTTCCTTATTTATCGATTAACGGACAGACGATAAAGGTAGAGGGTTCTGCCCTGTTCAGCGGCCAGCGGAAAGTGACTGAGGTGCTCGGTCAGGATTCGACCCTCCTGACCCTTTTAAGCGGGCAATTTAATAAATCGGCTAATATTAATCTGAAGCTGTGGGACAAATACAAAATGGATATTGAAAATTATCTTTCTCTCGGCATCACGGATGCCACGCGAAAGATTGTATTTATAGATACAGATCCGCAGCATATAAAAGTGAAAATCCGTTTAAAACTGAATGCACGCGTCTTGGAATATCCAAAGGACAAGCTGAATTCTTATACGGCAATCGACCAAATGAACAAACAAGCATCAGCAAATCTGAACGGGCAGGCCAGATCGGTGATCAGCCATATTCAGGAGCACAACTCGGATATCCTCGGCATCGGCCGGAACTATCAAACCCATTATTATGAGCGGGGCAAGCGGCTCAATTGGCGTGAGGTCTATCCTTCCATCGAGATCGTCCCTGATATCAAAGTGAATATCTCGCAAATCGGCATCGTGAACTAAAAGAGACCCCGGTCTCTTTTTTTGTTGCCAACCGAAATTATTCGTGTTACTCTTTTTATGTAAACGGTTACATAAATGAAGGAGGAGTGTTTGTTGGCAACGATTAAAGATGTCGCAGGCGCTGCCGGCGTCTCTGTTGCCACGGTTTCGCGTGTCCTCAATGACAACGGCTACGTGCATGAAGATACACGAACGAAGGTCATGCTTGCCATGGAGAAGCTGAATTATTATCCGAATGAAGTTGCCCGCTCTCTTTATAAAAGAGAATCCAGACTGGTCGGGCTTTTGCTTCCGGATATTACGAATCCCTTTTTCCCTCAGCTTGCCCGCGGGGCTGAAGACGAGTTGCAACGGGAAGGATACCGGCTGATTATCGGCAACAGCGATGAAGAATTGGAAAAAGAACTCGACTACCTGCAAACATTTAAACAAAATCAAGTTGCCGGTATTTTGGCGGCCACCCATTACCCTGACCTTCCCGAATACAGCGGCAGCCTTTACCCGGTCGTATTTCTGGACCGGACAAAAGAAGGCGCCCCATCCGTATTCAGTGACGGACGGGCAGGCGGAAAACGGGCGGCTGAGGAAATGCTTCGCGGCAAAAGCACAAGCATCACGCTTGTCAAAGGCCCAGCCCACCTTCCGACCGCTCAGGAACGTTTTAACGGCGCACTTGATGTGCTGCAAAAAGCGGGCGCGCAGTTCAATGTCATCTCCGCCGCTTCATTTTCCATCAAGGATGCCGCCATTTTAGCAGAAGAATTGTTTGCAGCATACCCGGAAACCGACGGAGTCATTGCCAGCAACGACATTGCGGCGGCTGCCGTCCTCCATGAGGCGCTGCGGCTCGGCAAAAAAGTTCCGGAGGAGATTCAGATCATCGGATACGACGATATTCCGCAGAGCAGGCTTTTGTTTCCGCCGCTTTCAACCATCCGCCAGCCTGCATATGAGATGGGAAAACAAGCGGCAACCCTGCTGCTGCAATTGATAAAGAAAGAGCCGCCGAAAGAGACGGCCATTCAAATGCCCGTGACTTACATAAGAAGACAAACGACAAGAAAGGATGATCACCATGAGTGAAATTTGTGTTATCGGAAGCTGTTCTATGGATCTGGTCGTCACATCTGAACGGCGGCCGAAAGCCGGAGAAACCGTACTGGGCACAGACTTTCAAACCGTGCCCGGAGGAAAAGGCGCAAATCAGGCCGTAGCCGCTTCCCGCCTGGGCGCAAACGTATATATGGTAGGAAAAGCAGGCAATGACAGCTACGGAAAAGCGATTATTGAAAACCTGAAGGCAAACGGTGTCAATACGGACTATATGGAAACGGTTACACACAAAAATAGCGGAACGGCTCATATTGTGCTCGCAGAAGGAGACAACAGCATCGTCGTCGTAAAAGGCGCAAACGATGACATCTCCCCCGATTATGCCAAAAGTGCGCTAGCAAAACTTCCCGGCATTGATATCGTGCTGATCCAGCAGGAGATTCCTGAAGAAACCGTAGAAGAAGTGTGCAGCTACTGCCGCGCGCAGCAAATTCCGGTTATCCTGAATCCCGCGCCGGCCCGGCCGCTGAAACAATCGACGATTGAGGATGCCGCATATCTTACGCCGAACGAACATGAAGCGTCCATTTTATTTCCTGACCGGACGAAAGAAGAAGCGCTCGCCGGCTATCCCGGCAAACTGTTCATTACCGAAGGAAAACAAGGCGTGCGCTACTCAGACGGCACCGCGGAACAGCTTGTTCCCGCCTTCCCTGCAGAAGCGGTCGACACGACGGGAGCCGGCGATACCTTTAATGCGGCACTTGCCGTCGCACTCGCGGAAGGACGGGACATTGAGCAAGCGCTCCTGTTTGCCAACCGCGCCGCCTCCCTGTCCGTGCAGCACTTCGGCGCCCAAGGCGGGATGCCGGCCAGAAAAGAAGTTGAGGAGCTGCTGTCATGAAAAAACACGGAATGTTAAACAGCCACATTGCCAAAGTATTAGCTGATCTGGGGCATACAGACCTCATCGCAATCGCCGATGCGGGTCTCCCCGTCCCTGACGGCGTCCCTAAAATTGATTTGTCCTTAACGGCGGGCGTTCCCGCCTTTCGGGACGTGACCAGCCTGGTAGCCAGGGAGATGGCAGTCGAAAAGGTGATCGCCGCTTCCGAGATCAAAGACGCAAATCCTGAGAATGCAAGTTTCATAGAAAGCCATTTCTCAGCGCAGACGATCGAGTACATGTCCCATGAGGAATTCAAACGGCTCACACAGAAAGCAAAAGCCGTCATCCGAACGGGTGAAATGACACCATACGCCAACTGCATTCTGCAGGCGGGTGTGATTTTCTAGAAAGAAGGGATCCAGCATGCACATCGGCATGACAGACATTCATAAAGCATTCGGCAAAAACCAAGTGCTCTCCGGCGTCTCATTTGAGCTTCTGCCGGGAGAAATCCACGCTTTAATGGGAGAAAACGGAGCGGGCAAATCGACGTTAATGAATCTGCTCACCGGGCTCTACCGGCTCGACAAGGGAAACATTACGATAAACGGAACAAATATGAGCTTCTCCAATCCAAAGGAAGCCGAAAAGCACGGAATCGCCTTTATCCATCAGGAACTGAATATATGGCCGGACATGACGGTGCTTGAAAACCTTTTTATCGGCAAAGAGCTGACGACGGCGTTCGGCGTTTTGGAAACGAAGAAAATGAAAACGCTAGCAAAATCACAGCTTGAAAAATTGGGAGTCTCTCTTCCTCTTGACCGGGAAGCCGGACAATGTTCCGTCGGACAGCAGCAGATGATTGAGATTGCCAAAGCGCTGATGACAAACGCCGAAGTCATTATTATGGACGAACCGACCGCGGCGCTGACCGAACGGGAAATCAGCAAACTGTTTGACGTGATGACGGCGTTAAAGCGGGACGGCGTATCCATCGTCTATATTTCGCACCGAATGGAAGAGATATTTTCGATTTGCGACCGGATCACCATTATGCGGGACGGCCTCACTGTCGATACGGCGCATATGAAAGACACTAATTTTGATGAAGTGGTCAAAAAAATGGTCGGGCGGGAGCTGACCGATCGGTATCCGACTCGCACGCCGTCACTCGGCGATAAGGTGCTCGAAGTGAAAAACGCCTCAAAAAAAGGAAGCTTTTCACAGATCAGTTTCCATGTGAGCGCCGGAGAAATCCTCGGCGTTTCCGGCTTAATGGGTGCCGGACGGACAGAAATCATGAGGGCGCTGTTCGGAATTGACAGGCTCGATTCCGGAGAGATCTGGATTTCCGGCCGAAAAACCGGCATTCGGGGTCCGTACGATGCCATCCGTAAGGGACTCGGCCTGATTACGGAGAACCGCAAAGATGAAGGGCTGCTGCTGGATACGTCCATTCGTGAAAATATCTCATTGCCGAACCTGACCAGCTTCTCTCCGAAAGGCATCATTGACCGAAAACGCGAGGCGGAGTTCGTTGAGCTGCTCATCAAGCGTCTGACCATTAAGACCGCATCTCCGGAAACCGCCGCCCGGCATTTATCAGGAGGAAATCAGCAAAAAGTCGTCATCGCCAAATGGATCGGAATCGGCCCGAAAGTTCTCATCCTTGATGAACCGACAAGAGGCGTCGACGTAGGCGCGAAAAGGGAAATCTATTCATTAATGAATGAACTGACCGATCGCGGAGTCGCCATCATCATGGTGTCTTCCGAGCTGCCGGAAATTCTCGGCATGAGTGACAGAATCATCGTCGTCCACGAAGGGCGCATCAGCGGAGAAATCAATGCGGCCGGCGCAACACAAGAACACATCATGACACTTGCCACGGGAGGGCAGCAGTATGAAAACTGAACCAATGACATCAACTGAACAAAAGCGATTTTCCATTCACACCTTCACACAAAAACTCGGTCCGTTTCTCGGCTTACTGATTCTTGTGCTGATCGTTTCCGTTTTAAACCCGAGTTTTCTTGAACCCCTCAATATTCTCAACCTTCTTCGGCAGGTTGCGATTAACGCTCTGATTGCATTCGGAATGACGTTTGTCATTTTAACGGGAGGCATTGATCTCTCTGTCGGAGCCATCCTCGCCTTATCGAGCGCATTGGTCGCAGGTATGATGGTCTCAGGCATCGACCCGATCTTAGCCGTCATCATCGGCTGCGTAATCGGCGCCGTACTCGGCATGATAAACGGATTATTAATCACAAAAGGAAAAATGGCGCCGTTCATCGCCACTTTGGCGACAATGACCGTCTTTCGCGGATTGACCCTCGTCTATACGGACGGAAATCCGATTACGGGGCTCGGTTCAAATTACGCATTTCAATTATTCGGACGCGGTTATTTTCTCGGCATTCCCGTACCTGCCATTACGATGCTGATTGCATTTGCGGCCCTGTGGGTTCTTCTGCACAAAACACCGTTCGGCCGCCGGACATACGCCATCGGCGGCAATGAGAAAGCGGCGCTGATATCGGGAATCAAAGTGCCCCGCATCAAGATCATGATCTATTCTCTGACAGGTTTATTATCGGCGCTGGCGGGAGCGATTCTGACATCACGCTTAAATTCCGCACAGCCGACGGCCGGGGAATCATACGAGCTGGACGCCATCGCAGCGGTCGTTCTCGGCGGAACGAGCCTGTCCGGCGGTCGAGGGCGCATCATCGGTACGCTGATCGGGGTTTTGATTATCGGTACGCTGAACAACGGCTTGAACCTTCTCGGCGTATCATCTTTTTATCAGCTCGTCGTCAAAGGAATCGTCATTTTAATCGCGGTGCTGCTGGACCGCAAAAAATCGGCATAGTAGGAGGACCATTATGAAGAAAGCCATCATCACAATCGCGGCATTATCACTGTTTTTGCTGTCCGCCTGTTCACTTGAACCGCCACAATGGGCAAAACCGTCAAACACAAAACATAAAAAAGAATTCACTATCGGGCTCTCCGTCTCCACATTGAACAATCCGTTCTTCGTTTCATTAAAAGAAGGCGTTGTAAAGGAAGCCAAAAAACGGGGCATGGAGGTCATTATTGTCGATGCTCAAAATGATTCATCTAAACAGTCAAATGACGTAGAAGATTTGATCCAGCAGGGAGTCGATGCGCTGCTGATCAACCCGACCGATTCATCAGCGATTTCAACAGCCGTCGAATCGGCAAATTCCCTCGGCATTCCCGTCATTGCGCTTGATCGTTCAGCCGAACACGGCAAAGTCGAAACGCTTGTCGCCTCTGACAATGTCAAAGGAGGAGAAATGGCGGCTGACTACCTCGCCGATCAGCTCGGAAAAGGCGCCAAAGTGGCGGAATTGCAAGGGGTGCCGGGCGCATCCGCGACACGGGAACGCGGAACGGGCTTTCATCATATTGCCGACAAAAAGCTGGATGTCGTAACAAAGCAAGCGGCGGATTTTGACCGTACAAAAGGATTGACCGTCATGGAAAACCTGCTGCAGGGACATCCGGATATCAAAGCCGTGTTCGCCCATAATGATGAAATGGCACTCGGCGCGCTCGAAGCGATTAACAGCTCGGGCAAACACATTCTGGTCGTCGGTTTCGACGGAAATAAAGATGCGATTTCTTCCATTAAAAACGGAAAGCTGACAGCCACGGTCGCCCAGCAGCCGGAGCTGATCGGAAAACTGGCGGCCGAAGCGGCGGAGCAGGTGCTCAAAGGAGAAAAAGTCAAAAAAACCATTTCCGCTCCATTGAAACTTCAAACACAAAAATAACCGGCCGATGTTTAGATTTTCGATAAAACGTGAAAGGATGAAGTAAAAGGAGAGATACAGATGAAGAAAACAGCCAAAGCGGCATCCATTCTGACCCTTGCAGCGGGAATAACAGCGGCTTCAGCTGCCGGAATAACGCCTCTTTCGGAGACACACGCGCAGGAAGCGGTCAAAATTGAAGATCTGTACAGCTACCCGCTTGACTCTTATCTCGTTTCCGCGGAAGCATTGAACGTCAGAACAAAAGCATCAGCAGCCAGTCCGAGAGCTGATACCCTTCATTTAGGCGACAGCTTAAAGATCGTTTCATTCCAGAACGCTGACTGGGCAAAAGTACATTATAAAAACGGAAAAACAGGATTTGTATCTACTCATTATATTGTTAAAGAAGCAACAACCGTAAAAACAACGGCAAAAACAAAAGTATATACAGACAAACAAGCGGTCAAAGCTTCCCTTGCTAAAAACACGAGCGTTTCTTTCCTCGGATGGAAAAAGACAGCCGGCGGCGGCATTGACTTCGGCTGGGCGCTTGTCGATTACGGGGGCGCAACGGGATATATCAGCACAAAAGATCTGCAAAAACTGACATAATATCAAAACGGATTTCGCAAATTCAGCGCGAAATCCGTTTTTTCTTTCTTGAGCAGTCAGAAACGTCTAAGGTTCGAAATATTTCTCAGGAAATATTGTCGGATGAAGATGAATGCATACGACTCTAAAATGGCTTCTTTATGTAATCCGCCAGGCGTTTTGCATTGTCACGAATAGCCGCAGCATCGGCGCTGCTTACCCCGTACATCGCGAAAGCCGGCAAATAGGTCATACCCGTAAAATTAGCCATTGCCTGAAACGGCCTTAAGAGCTCGCTCAGTGAAAAATGATTAGACCCGCCTGCCTGATATGCATCCTCTCCGGCACCTACGGAAACGGCCAGCAGCAATTCTTTGCCGTGCAGCGCCTTTCCTTTGGAGCCGTAAGCCCAGCCATACGCCAGCACATGATCCATCCATGTTTTTAAAAGCGGAGGCGCACTATACCAGTACAGCGGGAATTGAAATACGATCCGGTCATACTGTTCACACAGCTGCCGTTCCTTTTCCGCATCTATTTTCCCGTCCGGATATTCTTTATAAAGCTCACGGACCGTAATTTCATCATGATTTTTTAATTCTTCTGTCCACGCCTTATTGACCGCTGAGTTGTCCATGTCAGGATGAACCGCTAATACCAATACTTTCACAGCTACCACACCTTTCCCTTTTGACTGTATTTTACCTAATCTTTGCCGGTTCAGCCAAATAAAAAGAAAGCCCCCGAGAAAAAATGGGGCTTTCTTTTTATTTTATTCCGGGCTTCCTTCGGTTGTTTCGATATCCTTCGCAAAATTCGGATTATCTAAATTTGCGTTGAAAAAGTCCGCCGTATTCGGAAGCTTGAGGTTCATATTCATTTTTTGAGAAATGGTCACTTTACAATCTTTAATGACATAGTCAAACACGTGTCCGCCGGAATTGCGTCCTTCATCAATGAAGTGCAGGTGATATCCGGAAACAGCAATGCCGTTTGCGTAACCCGGCGTCCAGAAGCCGGCGATTGTACCCTGAATGTCGTCAAAATTGAACACAGGCTGTGTTTTTACCGCTTCGATCATCGGAACGTACGGTTTCTCCTGGCGTTCTACCGTTCTTGTCTGCACCTTTTTAAATACGCCGTCTAAACGGATCGCATAAAATAAGTTTTTACTAGGCAGAAGGCTGGCGATTTCCTGCTCGAATTCTTCACGGGTCATTTCGCCGTCGATCGTATGCGTCATATCAGGCGTAAAAAATGTGAATGAGCAGAATGGTGACAGGTCTCCGCCTTTAACAGGCGTAGCCGTTCCGTCGCCGCGCAGACGGTAAAATTCTCCGTCAAATCCGATTAATTCGCCGTCCAGTTTATTGAACGTGCCGATTCCGAAATCACCGAACTTCGGAATGTCAGCCATATCAAAATCTCCGTCATATACTCCGTCCAGCAGAGATGTCATTGTTGATACTTGATAGATCTGATCCTCAGGTGAGCCTTTTTCTCCGCGGCTCATCATATGGATGTCGCTTGCGTTTTTCATATTCCCTTCACTCCTTTTAAATTGGGCTGTTTTAGAAAACAGGTCATGGTGCGCAGAGTGCTAGAGAGCTTTTGCTTTCATTTTTTCTTTGAATTGCTTCGGAAGCATGTCGCTTGATAAATGGACATTGTCACTGTAATCGACAGGAATGTCAATGATGACAGGGCCTTCTGTGTTCAAGCCTTTTTGCAGCACGTCTGCCAGCTGTTCCGGTGACTCAACGCGCAAGCCGGTGGCGCCGAAGCTTTCTGCATATTTTACGATGTCAATGTTTCCGAAATCTACGCATGATGTACGGTTATATTTTTTCATTTGCTGGAATGCGACCATATCATATGTGCTGTCATTCCATACAAGGTGAACGATCGGCGCTTTTAAGCGGACTGCCGTTTCCAATTCCATTGCAGAGAACAGGAATCCTCCGTCTCCTGAAACGGATACGACTTTTTCACCCGGATTCACCAATGTGGCGGCAATCGCCCAAGGAAGCGCTACGCCCAATGTCTGCATGCCGTTGCTGATCAACAGTTTCAGCGGCTCATAAGCGCGGAAGTAGCGGGACATCCAGATCGCGTGAGAACCGATATCGCAAGTGACGGTTACGTCGTCATCAATTGCATTGCGCAGTTCTTGGACGATTTGCAGAGGATGCACTCTGTCGGATTTATGGTCGCTTGGCGCCTTCTCGCTGTCTGTGAGCATCTGTTTTAATTCGCTCAGCACTTCTTGTTCACGGCTGCCCATATCAAATGTCACAGCGTCGTGTTCAATTTGTTTAACCGTAGCGGCGATATCGCCTAATAATTCTAATTCCGGCTGATAGGCATGATCGATATCGGCCTGGATTTCGTCAAGATGGATAATAGCACGGTCACCGTTTACGTTCCAGAACTTCGGATCGTATTCAATCGGATCATAACCGATCGTTAATACGACATCCGCCTGTTCAAGCAGAAGATCGCCCGGCTGGTTGCGGAACAGTCCGATCCGGCCGAAATATTGGTCTTCCAGCTCTCTGGACAATGTGCCGGCCCCTTGGTACGTTTCTACGAAAGGCAGTTTTGTTTTGGCAAGCAGTTTGCGGATTTGTTTTACCGCCTCCGGTCTTCCGCCTTTCATGCCGACTAACAGAACGGGAAGTTTCGCCGTCTGGATTTTCGCGATAGCCGCGCTGACCGCTTCTTCCGGTGCAGGGCCTTGTTTCGGCGCCGGCACGCTGCGTACGTTTTTCACATTTGTGATTTCATTCACAACATCCTGCGGAAAGCTCACGAAAGCCGCGCCTGCCTGACCTGCTGACGCTGCCCTGAAGGCGTTTGTTACCGCTTCTGGTATATTCCCTGTTTCCTGTACTTCTACACTGTATTTTGTAATCGGCTGAAATAGCGCCGCATTGTCCAATGATTGGTGTGTCCGTTTTAACCGGTCTGCGCGAATTACGTTACCCGCCAGCGCCACTACCGGATCACCTTCTGTATTAGCCGTTAACAAGCCGGTCGCCAAGTTGGATGCCCCCGGGCCTGAAGTAACGAGACAAACGCCTGGTTTTCCAGTCAGTCTTCCGACAGCCGCAGCCATAAATGCAGCGTTCTGTTCGTGACGGCATAAAACCAGTTCAGGTCCTTTATCTTTTAACGCATCAAATACTGCATCAATTTTTGCACCCGGAATGCCAAAAACATGTGTGACACCTTGCTCCACTAAGCAATCAACAACAAGCTCCGCCCCCCGATTTTTTTCAGAGGTTTTTAGTTCATTTGTTGCTTTTGCCAACACCCTCACTCCTTATTATGCATATTAAATATAAAATTTTAAGTAATTTGTGATATTATTCACTATACACTCTTTGGAAATTGACCTCCAATATCAATTCGCCGTATGATTAATATGTTTCACGAATAATTAACAAAGAGAAAGGAATGGATAAGGATGGAGCTTCGCCATCTTCAATACTTTATTGCCGTTGCCGAAGAACTTCATTTCGGCAAAGCTGCGCTTCGGTTAAATATGACACAGCCGCCTCTCAGCCAGCAGATCAAACAGCTTGAGAAGGAAGTCGGCGTGACCTTATTAAAGCGCACGAAACGGGTTGTAGAGCTTTCAGCTGCCGGAGAAAGTTTTTTAAAACACAGCAGAAACGCGATCGAAGAAATAGACAAAGCGATTGAAATGGCGCAGAGAACGGCGCGGGGAGAGCTCGGCCGCCTTGTCGTCGGTTTTGTCGGCTCGGCCACATATGAATTTCTGCCGCCGATCATTCGGGAATTCCGCGAAAAATTCCCCTCCGTCAAGCTTGATCTGCGTGAAATTTCTTCTTTCAGACAGCAGGAAGAACTTCTGAAGGGGAACATTGATATCGGCATCCTTCATCCGCCTTTACAGCATTCCGCGTTACATATGGAAAAGGTGCAGAGCAGTCCGTGCATTCTGGCTTTGCCGAAGCAGCACCCGCTTACCGCTAAACAGACAATCGACATTCAGGATTTAAAAAATGAACCGATTATCACACTGTCGAAAGAAACATGGCCGACTTTATACCTGGAGTTTGTAAACTACTGCGAGCAGGCGGGCTTCAAACCGAAAATCGTTCAGGAAGCGACGGAGTATCAAATGGTGATCGGATTGGTTAGTGCCGGTATCGGCGTAACCTTCGTGCCTTCTTCTGCTAAAAAGCTGTTTAATCTCGAAGTCGCCTACCGCGGCATTAATCAGGTGCAGCTCACTGCCGAATGGGTCATTGCCTACCGCAAGGATAATCAAAACCCGATTCTGAAACATTTTCTGGATATTATGAATAAGCGCCAGGCTTTATTGCAGGCGGATAAGGAAAATGCATAAAAAAGAGGGCCGCCGAAAGCAGCCTCTTTTTTTGTGCTTTTATGGAATTTTACTAAATTGGTAGAAACGCTCAGTACACCTTACGACCTGTACCCGTATACATACAGTACAACTGATCAGGAGGGATAAAAATAACGGGGCGGCAATGACCCATCTAAAAGGAGGCAGAACACATTACACATATTACCGTCATTTTGACCCTGATTTCTTTCTTTGTGACCATTATTTTTATATTTTGGAGACCCGGGGGATTAAATGAAGCCTTTCCGGCGTCGCTGGGCGCCATTCTCGTTTTGTTATGCGGAACCGTTTCCTTTCATGATTTGGGGGATATAGGGTCAAAAGTCACCGGAGCATCAATCACCATTATCTCCACAATGATTATGGCGATCGCGCTGGAAAGCTTCGGTTTTTTTAACTGGGCGGCGGCCAAACTGCTTCACCGCGCCAAGGGATCGGGCATCCGGCTTTTTTGGCTGACCAACCTGCTCTGTTTTTCAATGACGCTCTTTCTGAATAATGACGGCAGCGTCTTAATCACCACTCCTATTTTACTATTGGTCTTACAATATCTCGGACTTAAAAGACATCAGAAAACACCGTATTTAATAAGCGGCGTATTAATTGCGACGGCGGCAAGCACCCCGATCGGCGTCAGTAATATCGTCAATTTAATTTCTCTCAAAATGATAGGCATGGACCTTTATTTGTACACCAATATGATGTTTATCCCCGGCACGCTGGGACTGGTGTTTATGGCCTTTCTGCTGTTTGCCGTTTTTTACCGCCGTTTGCCGAAACAGCTCCCCGATATTCCGGTTCATTTTGATTCGCTTGAACACAAACGATATCATCCGCTTCAGCCTCCGCCGGACTTGAGCCAAAACAGCCGTACGAACATCATGTTTTGTGTTTTGGTATTTGTATTGTTCGTCCGGATCAGTCTGTTTGCAGCTTCTTACAACGGCATATCCGTTTCGCTCGTGGCTGTCATCAGTTCAGTTATCCTGCTTTGCTGGAGATGGTTTTATTTAAAAATCGGTCCGGCAGACTTATTAAGAAAAGCGCCTTGGCATATCTTTATTTTTGCCTTCACGATGTACATTATCATTTACGGACTGCATAATATCGGACTGACGGCGCTGCTTGTTCAGTCTATTGAACCTTATGTCTCACAAAGCATTGCCCACGCTGCATCTATTATGGGCATTGCTACATCCGTCCTCTCTAATTTGTTCAATAACCATCCCGCCTTAATGATCAGCACTTTGACATTAACTGAAATGTCCATCGACCCATTAACCGTAAAAATCATTTATCTGGCTAATATTATCGGCAGTGATATCGGATCATTGCTTCTGCCAATCGGGACATTAGCCACGCTGATCTGGATGCATATCATCAGACAGCACGGCGAAAAAGTTTCTTGGTCAGAATATATCAAAACGACCATTGTCGTTGTCCCTCTCACCGTCGTGTTTACCATTACCGTTTTATATGTTTGGATCAGTTGGATTTACCTTTAGCTCCGATGAAAAAAAACTGCCTGCTGTATAAGAGAGGCAGTTTTATCATTTATGGCAGGTGCATGGTTTTTAAATGATTCAATTTCCAAAAAACAGTATCGCCGTCTGCATTGGTCAATTCAAGAATATTATCTGAGACATCCTGCAACAGCCCCACTTTATTCGGTATATCTCCTAAATCCAGAATAATCAGCTTCCCGATATATCTTTTTAATTGCTCCTCAAAATTCCGGACAAGGGGCACATTAGCGGGAACAACCGGCAGCTCTGAACTGTTTAATGTATACGGCGTCTGCTCATCGGAATAGGGTGTCAGCCATTTCAAATGATGCATCGAGATGAAAAGAGTCTTATAAACCGGAGAGAAGAAAACAAAATAATCATTTAAAACACTTGTCACATACCCATGGATGGAACGGTCTCCCGTGACGAAAATTTCTGTAAATCTGCCTTTTATATGCTGGAGGGTATTCCGATAAGAAAATGAATGTTCCTGTTTTTCGGGATGCGGACTTTTTTTTCTTGCGTACGGCTCTTTATTCTCTTCGTCCGGGAGCGTCAATGTCATCCTCTGAAGATGCAGCAGCGGAATATAAAGAAACGTCCGGCCGTCATGAATCACAATGATATCCTGACCGATATCCAAAAGAGTTCCTGAAAATGTCGTATTCCCCGATATCTCAATATCGACTTGTTTATCCAGAAATCTGCTTAATCCAGCCATTTCATTCCCCCCTCTCCCGCGTTTACGGACAATCTTTCCAATCATTTACGGCCGCGTTTCCACCGATAATCTATTGTCCTTAATACAGTGGCGTAGCTATAAGAGACCTCTTTCTCCCGTTTTGAGGATCGAACGGATCTTGATGATCTTTTCGACTTTTTAGAGGAAGTACGCTGCTCTTCGCGTGATTCTTCCTCATGCGGCTTTTCTTCTTCGGCGCTCTCTTTCTCACCTTTATTCTCGTCGTCTTTATTCTCCTCTTTTTTAGCTGCTCCTTTTGCCCCTTCGCTGATGCTCTTGATATGAAAAGGATAGATCCGCAGCACTTCTTTATCTTTCACAAGAGTGTAGTGGCCGTCGGAATTATCCACAAGTATACCTTCAACGGCTTCAGGACCTCCGCGGTTGATGGATACCCATTTGTGGATCAGGCGTTTAAATATGCCGTGAAAATCATCAGCCATTTCAAATTCCGGGCGCTCCTCCTCTTGGCCGTCCTCTTCTTGTTCCGCGCTGATGCTTTTGACATGGTCGGCGTTAAAATATACAATTCCGTCATCTTCTGTTTCCAGCACGAGAAAATCATCCCCTGTTTCGTGAAGCTTTCCTCTTTTCGATTCCGGACCTCCCTGATTCAATTGCACCGTGCGATTGGTCATCCGGCTGATCAGGTCTTGAAAATCATCAGCTTTTTCACATTCTGCCGCTTCGGACTGCGATACGGTTTCACTCGTATTTTCCGTCACACTTTTCACGTGTTTCCATTGATAATAAACGATTTTATTATCAACCTGAAGAGCGATATAATCTGATTGAATGTCTGCTAATCTCCCTGTCTTGGACTCCGGGCCTCCCCGGTAGACAGTAATCACTTTTCCTTCCATCGCATGCAAAAAGTTGTCATCAGACCGCTGCCGCTTCGTATTGCGTTTCATCTATTGTCCTCCTAGTCATTTTTCTCATAATGTAAAAAGCATAATGCATATATACGTATCACGATTATTTTCGGGAACTGATTCACCAGCCTATTTGTAAAAAATCTTTCTTCATTTCCAAATCAGATATTCCACCGCTCTAACTCACTGCTGATGAAGGCTGACCGCTCCTTAATGTATTCGCAAATCACTTCAGGCTCCCGGTCAAAGCAATCCATCTCTTCTTTCTTATATGGATCCTTCGCGACATGCGGCCTGATCTGCTCATACAGTGACATGACCTTCGGCTTCATATGTTCAATGGTAAACCGGGTCTGAAGCGTCTCTTCCAAAAGCCGTTTGTACGCTTTGCGGAAATACGGTTCATCCAGAAGCCTTGCAGTCAAGGTATTAAACCCTTGTATTCTGACATAATCGGCCTCCATCCGATCACCATGAATGTCTCTTCCCCACGTCGCATCGTAATCCCACGGAATGACTTCAAAAAGTCCCGTTTCATGATTCCGGTACAAAGCGTAATTATGAACAAATCCATCGTAGTTTGAGGTAAACACGATGCCCGCAAGCCACCTCAAATACTTATCGGCGTCCAAGTGTTTGACGATCTCCCCCTTGAACTCTGACTTCGGCACGGTATTAATTTTATAGATCATATCCTGCAAGTATAAATCGTCTTCTTTCGTTCCCGTTTTCTTTTCATAACCAAGTTCGAGCGATGTTTTCGTATCCCGCTCCAGATCACTGACGAGGGAGAAATTGGCGTCGTCATCAACCGCGTAAAAAACAGCGCCGTCCGCCAAATTCCGTTTCGCCAGAAAATATTCATCCACTGACTCCAGCTCAAGATACACCCCCTCATGTCTGCCATTGATTTGCAGGGTTACGAAATTCGCCTTTGGTGACAGCGTCCCAAGCTCCGCGAAGAAATCGAGAGACAGCTTATTCCGCATCATCGACGGATCTTTGTATTCAGCGTTTAAATGTATCTCTTTCGCCCTGCGAAATGTTTTCGGCGAATAAAAAGCGATGTGATACGATTTTTTCTTAAAATCTCTTATATGCGAGCCGCGGTACGCCAGATCAATGTCAAGCCGTTTTTGATTCACTCTCAGCACCGCGGGCACCGGATCATCATCCCAAATGTCTTTTTTCAGCTCCATTAAGTCTTTCGGGTGAATAAACAGCTGGTATAGAGGCAATGTTGATTGGTCTTTCATCAGTAAACCTCCCTGTATTAATTTAGGCTGTGCTTTTTATATAAAACTCAGCGAATCACACATACACTTTTTTCATTCATGCGTACTATGTGGTAGTAAGGATCGCATCCTTAAAACATATATCATGAGGAGGTTTCAAAATGGGCCACTATTCCCATTCTGATATCGAAGAAGCAGTAAAGTCCGCAAGCACCGAGGGATTGGAAGATTATTTGTACCAAGAACCAAAAAGCAGTAAGAAGAGAAAATCTCGCAAGCATAAAAAATCCCGTTCTCACAAAAAATCTCGCAGCCATAAAAAATCGTGCCGCTCTCACAAAAAATCTCGCAGCCATAAAAAATCGTGCCG
>NZ_JAAMNL010000001.1:0-404829 GCF_011066015.1 Bacillus sp. EKM206B | reverse complement strand
CGTGCCGCTCTCACAAAAAATCTCGCAGCCATAAAAAATCGTGCCGCTCTCACAAAAAATCTCGCAGCCATAAAAAATCCCGTTCTCACAAAAAATCTCGCAGCCATAAAAAGTCCCGTTCTCACAAAAAATCTCGCAGCCATAAAAAATCGCGCCGCTCTCACAAAAAATCTCGCAGCCGTAAAAAATCATGCCGGTCTCACAAAAAATCTCGCAGCCACAAGAAATCATGCCGCCGCAAGAAAAAACGCACGCAGAAAAAACCTTATCGTCCTCAGAAAAAAGACCCTTGCAAAAAAGACGATTACTGCAGCAAAACAGAGTACTGGAAAGACGGGAACATCTGGGTTGTAAAGAAAAACTACAAGTAACACCATTCGTAAATAGGCTGCCGGCTAAACGGAAGCCTTTTTCCTCAATCAGATATATGCCACGTGATAAGATATGCAGCCGGTTTTCTTTTGTTGTGTTTCCGAATTTTCTTTCTGTATAATCAGGTCATACGATAAAGAAAGGCGGCCGAAATCATGCATATCTTACGAGCAGACGAACTGAACGCAAAAGACACTTACAAATTGCTTTCGGGCACAGTCGTTCCCCGGCCGATCGCATTTGTCACTACGCGGTCATCCATCAACGGCGCCGTAAACGCGGCGCCCTTCAGTTTCTATAACGTTGTCTCCGCAGAACCGCCGCTTCTGGCCATCTCAGTCAGCCGCGCGGACGGTCGGCAGAAAGACACCGCGAGAAACGCACTCGCTCATCGGGAATTCGTGGTGCACGTCAGTGATGAGTCCATTATTGAAGACATTAACAAAACGGCGGCAAGGCTTGATCCTGATGTCAGTGAACTTGGCATGACAGACCTTTCTGTGACAGACAGCGCTTGCATCAGCGTTCCCGGTATAAAAGAAGCAAAAGTGAGGTTTGAATGTATACTCGAACGCCATCTTCCGTTCCAAAATGACAGCGGAGAAACGACGACAGACCTCATCATCGGCAGAGTCGTTTGTTTTCATTTGAATGACCAAGTATATGACGCCGATAAAGGCTACATACGGACAGATGAGCTGAAGCCTGCGGCAAGGCTCGCGGGGAATGAATACGCCAGACTCGGGAAGACATATACGCTTGTCCGCCCGACCTGAAGCAGGAACCATTATAATAGAAGAAACTAGTCAAAAAGACCCCTTTCGCAAGGGGTCTTTTTGAGTCTTTTACCATGTAACTCAGCCTAATGTCTTATAGAATGCCGAAACTTACAAGGCCATCACTCGTATGAAACGAGAGACACATTTTTAGGAGGAAGATGATGGATTTCATTCAGTTACTGATTTTTTCAGCCGTATTTATTTTGCTCAGCCTTATGTTTCAAGTATTTGCCGTCAAAGTTCTCAATATCGATTAATCGAAATCACACTGCTTATTACGGGCATCGCAGCGGTGACTTTTTTCAATGAAATGTACGTATTTGCGGGAGTTGTTTCTATTTTGCTGCAGCGGCATAATGGAATGGCGGCACCGGCGGGAGGAAAAGCAATATGTGTACGATTCGTTTTACGCGGGTCTTTCTGCCGCGCTTGGCGTGCTTATTTTTTTCATCAGTCAGCGTAGCTCTATACTCCTGCGGCCGCTCCGTCGCCGCGCGGGTCGGCCCCGCCTTGGAGAAAGCCTTCTTCATCAATGACGATCGCTGCCGCATGGCCCATAAGCCCGTCAAAATCACCAACGGTCTCGACGCGGTGGCCGCTCTGCCTTAGGGCTTCTCTCGTTTCAGGGCTGATTCTGCTTTCAACCCTCAGCCCTTCATACTCCTCTCCCCATGTCCGTCCCCAGACCCAGCGCGGCTCATTGATCGCCTGCTGGGGGTCCATTTTGTAATCAATGATGCGCGTAATCATCGCTGTCTGAGTTTGCGGCTGGCCTTCTCCTCCCTGGGTTCCGTACAGGATGTGAGGCTTTCCTTCTTTACAGACCATCGCCGGCATGAGAGTGTGGAACGTCCGCTTGCCGGGTTCAAGTGTATTGACATGGGATTCGTCCAGCGAAAAAAATGACCCGCGGTTTTGCAGCAGAATGCCCGTCTCCCCCGCTGTAACGGCAGATCCGAACTCGAAATAGAGGCTCTGAATAAAGGAAACGGCATTTCCTTCCGCATCGGCGACGGCGGCATAAGCAGTGTCGCTTCCGACCGGCCGGCTTACCGCCGGCGCAGCCACGTTACCGATTTCTTCCGCAAGCTGCTTTGCATACCGTTTATCAAGCAGCCGATCCAGCGGAATATGAGAAAATGCCGGATCAGTCAGCACTTCATTCCGGTGCTGAAAACTCTTCTTCAGCGCCTCGATCAGCAGATGATAATAGTCAAAGGAACCGTGTTCGATCTGAGAAAAATCATAGTTTTCCAATATATTGAGCGTCATTAAGCCTGTAAAGCCCTGTGAATTCGGCGGAGCCTGATAGATTTTGCACCCGCGGTAATCGGAGGATACCGGGTTCGTCCACTCGCCGCGGTGGGCTTTAAAGTCATCAAGTGTCAGACGGCCGCCGTTGTTTTGCAGAAAGGATGTGATGCGTTGAGCGAGGTCTCCTTCATAAAAAGCGCTTCTTCCTTTCTCGGCAAGCTGCTCCAAGCTGGCCGCCAGATCCTTTTGGACAAACCGTTCACCGGGCATGGGCGCTTTTTTGTTTCTCGTAAAAATGGCCGAGGTGTAAGGCGTCGAGGCTAAAAGAGCGAGATTGCGTTCTGTGTGGGCGCATTGGTCGGCGGACACCGGAAATCCGTTTGCCGCATAATCAAGAGCTGGCTTCAGCACCTCAGCGAGCGAAAGACGCCCGTACGCCGAAAGCACGGCATCCCAGCTGTCCGCCATTCCCGGAACGGTAATAGCGCTTTCTGTCCCGCGCAGAGGGATCGCTTCTCTGCCCCGATACAAGTCTCTCGTCACATGCTTCCCTGAACGGCCGCTCCCATTATAAGCTTTGATTCGTCCCGTTTCTTTATGGTAAGTGAGCCAAAATGAATCCCCGCCAAGACCCGTCATATGCGGATACACGACTGCCAGACAGGCGCTGACCGCCACTGCCGCGTCAAACGCGTTTCCGCCCTTTTCCAGAATGCCGGCCCCCGCTTGAGACGCGAGATAATGCGGACTGACGACCATTTGTTTCGTTCCGATGGTTGAAGTATTCATGACAAGCCCCTTTACAAATTTTCTCAAGTATAAAAAGCGACTTCGCGGCCATCCACATTCCTGAAAGAAAATCTTACACACTATTTACTTTCCGATAAGAAATAATTCTAAGTTGTTACATATCGAAAACAATAAAAAAATTCTCCCTTCAAAACGTAATATTTCATGATACAATATTGTCTACCAAATGAAGGAAGGTGAAGCGGGTTGGAACATGAATACAGCATTCCGAATCTTGTCCTTGATGAAACGGATAAACAGATTCTTTCGATTTTGCACGAGGAAGGGAGGATTTCCTATACAGACGTAGGAAAGCGGGTTAACCTGTCGCGAGTGGCGGTTCAGCACCGCATTCAGCATTTACTGGATGCCGGTGTGATTGAAAAATTCACCGCTGTCATCAACCCGGCGAAAATCGGCCGTCACGTGTCCGTGTTTTTTAATGTGGAGGTGGAGCCGCAGTATTTGGAGGAAACCGCATTAAAGCTTGAAAAGGAGCCGGCCGTGACAAGCCTTTATCACATGACCGGGCCGAGCAAGCTGCATATGCACGGCATTTTCGCAAATGATCAGGAGATGGAAGAGTTTTTGACAAAACGGCTCTATACGCAAAAAGGCGTCGTCAGCGTCGACTGCCAAATGCTGATTAAACGGTATAAAAGCAGAACGGGCATGAAGCTGTAAGGAGGACATAGCCATGAAACATCCCTATTGGGACATTACGGCGGCGATGGTCCGAACGGGCATTCTCGGATTCGGGGGCGGCCCGTCGGTGATCCCGCTCATCCGCCATGAAGCCGTCAATAAATACAAATGGATAGATGATGATGAATTCGGAGAAATATTAGCGATCGCTAATGCGCTTCCCGGACCGATTGCCACAAAAATGGCTGCGTATCTGGGCTTCAAGCTGAAAGGCACGTTAGGCGCAATCGCGGCGACCCTCGCCCATATTCTGCCTACATGTCTCGCTATGGCGGGCTTGTTTGCGGCTGTCAATGTCTTAAGCCACTCAGCAATTGTTGCCGGCATGATTGGCGCCGTAACACCGGTGATTGCGGTAATGCTCGGCATCATGGCGTACGAGTTTGGCCAAAAAGCGCTTAAAGGATTCGGCTGGGTCACGGGCATCCTGTTTTTTATCATCGCTTTTATCGGCCTGCAAACGTTACAGATCAATCCCGGCTTTGTCATTATCATTTTCTTGGCGTACGGCGCGTTTCATTTTAAATTAAAGGACAAAATCACAAATAAACGTTCAAAAGATAAAGGAATGTCGGCCTCATGATCATGATTTATATATTTATGGCGTTTTTTGTCGCAAACGCACTCGGATATGGAGGCGGACCGGCGTCGATCCCGCTGATGTTTGAAGAAGTCGTCAACAGATACAGCTGGCTCTCAAACGATCAATTCTCAAATATGCTCGCGCTTGCGAACGCATTGCCGGGCCCGATCGCCACCAAAATCGCCGCGTATGTCGGCTACAGCGCAGGCGGATGGCCCGGCTTCCTGATTGCGCTGATCGCCACCGTCGTACCGTCGGCGCTCGCATTGATCGTCCTCTTGCGCATCATTCAGCGCTTCCGCCAATCACCCGTCATCAAAGGCATGACGCTGTCCGTCCAGCCTGTCATCGCCGTCATGATGCTCATTCTTACCTGGCAAATCGGCGCAGACGGCATCAAAGCGATCGGCTGGGTTCAAGCGTTAGTGATTGCGGGGATTTCCCTCCTTGCCTTGACAAAATTCAAGATGCATCCGGCCTTCCTGATTATCGCGGCGTTTTTGTATGGAGGTCTTGTGGTTCCTCATTTATAAAGAAAAGCACCTGGACAGGTGCTTTTTGTTTCAGTCCCGATATGTTGTTCGATATAGATAACTATTTCTTCGTCTATGCTTCTTACATGTGGTTCCTGTCATCCTCCCAGATGGCCTGATCAATAAAAAACATTTGCAGCCTCCCGGACTGCAAGTGTTACACGTGATTTTTCCGATAAAACGTTCGCAAAACATGCGTTTCAAGGTCAGCCAGACGGACAGGGATCGGCAGCCTGCTTTCTCGATTGATCATTTTCATTGTGATCTGATAGCTGCTTTCTAAATCAATGTTATGTCCGCAAGACAAGAAGACAGGCTTCACGTCCCGACGTGTCCGAAGCGCCCGGCCATATACCTCGCCGTCAATGAGAATATCGGTGTAGGCGCCGACTTCATTTTCGGGCATCTCAAAATCGCATCCTTTGATTTTGAGATAGGTTTTCGCAATCCCGATTGTAGGCTTCCCCAGAAAAAAAGCCGCATGGGTGGCAACGCCCATATGATTGTAATGCAGATACCCGTTGCCATCAAACAAAAACACATCCGGCTCCGCCTCCAGCTTTTCGGCCGCTTCAATGATCAGCGGCAGCTCGCGAAACGCAAGAAAACCGGAAACATACGGCACGCTGATTTTCCCCATGCTGTGCACTTTTTCAATCACTTCTTTTGTATCAGCGTCAATCACGATGATACTGCATACGCCGTACGGTTCCCCGTCCTGCTCCCGATAAGCGAGGTCGACGCCTGCGCATGTGTTGACGGAGTCTGGATGGATGACGGGGGATAGGTTAATTTTATGTATTAGGGATTGTTGTGTTTGAATAAAGTCCGATTCATCATTTAGATCAAAATCGTGAATTTGATGTATTTTCATTTCACTTATTTTCCTCGTTTTCATTTAAAATCGTCTTTTCAACTCAAGTTCTTCATTTCGATATACAGCGCAATAAAACTTCCATAAGGATAATCTCCATCCCAGCCACATGGAAAATAGCCCGCTTTATAAATTTTGAAAAGTTTTTCAAAAAAATTGTCTGTTTTCCCGCTTACTGCTCTATTTATTGCACAATTATTCAGATCTGCTACGATCTCTTCAAGAAAAGTATTAAATTCAGTCGTAGCACTTCTGACATTTTCCGAAAAAATTTTCAGAAGCATGTCTAGGTTTTGTGGTTTTTGATCATCGTTTAATTTATAAAATTTTCCCCATACCTCACTCATCTCGTTTTCTTTTATATCTTTCCACGCATATTCATCTTCACCAATTACATCTTCGTAAGCATAGTACTTAGCTTTTTCTTCATCATTAATAATTTTAGTAAAATAAGAGATATCATGTGATGCAACTGCTTTAAAGGTTTTGGAAAAATCAATAACTTCTTTTACCTGATTATGATAATGTCCGTATTTCATTACTTTATACACCTTTCCTAAGTACAACCGTAGGGTTACCAACTCTCCGGTAACCGGAACGCAGCCTAAAGCTAAATAAATTATTCAGAATTTACAAAACAGAAAACAACAATTCACCTATGAAAAAACCTTGAAAGGCTTCAGCAGCCATCAAGTTTAATTAATTTTTCTAACCATTCCCTCTTATAAGTCTAATCCTCAATTAAATCAAGATAATATTTATCATTTTTCATAAGTTCTATTAAAAACTCTTCTAATGAATCTGCAATTTTTATATCATCGTAATATATTGAATTGTTTTGTTCATTGCCTAATGCAATTAACGATAAAGCACTTTCATTTGCTTCAAAAAAAATCAATTTATCTTCTTCAAGTTCCTCATAAACTTCTATATCTGGATAAAACTCAAAGTCATTAACTTTTAATCTTGCATCTCTAATTGAAGCAGGTCCAAGAATGCGATTAATATTATATTCTGATTTTTTCAGAAAGCCGTATCCAACCTCAAGAAGAAACTGTCTCAAATCATAAGGTAACCTTAAACCTAACTTATTTTCTACTTCTAAGATTTCATTCTCACTTACTTGATAAAATGTATTTTCTTTGTAAGTTTTAATAAAATCATATTTCACAATTATTTACCTCCTTTAAGTGGGAGAGTTTTTCTCCTGTGACGGGGTCATAGCCCAAAGACATTTAAGTCATTTTAAACAGAAAATAACAATTCATTTGTAAAAAACCTTGAAAGGCTTCACTAGCCAATCAAGGTCAATTAATTCTTCTAACTATCCCATTTTTAAGTCTAATCCTCAATTAAATCAATATAATATTCGTTATCATTGAGGAACTTTTTAAAAAAATCCTCTAACGACTCAGCTATTTGAGTGTCAAAATAAAATATTGGATTGTTTTCTAATTGTAAATCTATAGAAATATAAACACCCTCGTTTACTTCAAAAAAAATAAGTTTATTTTCATCATCATAAAGTTCATCTAAATCTGGGTCAAACTCAAAAATTCCTTCTCTTAGTCTAATGTCGGCTACTGCCCCTGGCCCCAATATCCTATTAATTGCATTATCACTTTCACCTTTAATAAAACCATAACCGACTTCTAAGTATAATTGTTTTAAATCATTTGGAATATCTACTTTCATTCTTTGTTCAGCTTTTAATATATCCTCTTCAGGTACCTTATATGTTTTATTTTCTAAATGATTTATAAATTCAAATTCAGCCATGAACTATTTTTACCTCCTTGGAAAGCAAACATTCATTTTTCGTTCAGCTATTCCTGTTACATACAAAGAAGCACTTGATGCCTTAAGTGCAAATCAAGTGCTTGTCTTAACACCAATCCTATTCAATTGGCCCTATAAATTCAGTAATAATAAGAATATGTTCTCTTAATTTTACCTTTTCTAGATTCTCTACTTTTTCAGATCCACCTAAACCTAGTAAAGGAGTGTATCCGAAACATTCGTCATAATCAGGTTTACCGTATATTCTACTAGCTTCGGGATAAGGTTCCCACATTAATTCATCATTCATAAAATCATTATCTTTTAAATCATCAAAAAAGAAATCAAATCCAGATGAAACAACATGAACATGCCCTTTTCTAAAATTTAATAAATTAACGTATTTATCTTTTTCCCATACTATAATATCACCCATTGAGGTGGTGAAAATAGGAATCGCTTGCTCGTACCTTATATAACATCTTTCTAAGATATCTAAATACTCGTCTGGGTTAATAACTTTTAAAAAACCGTTTAATATCGAATCGTTTCATTCCTCACTAAAGTCTAAACGTTCTATCTTAACATTGATCGAACTACGACGGCCATCGTAGAACGCACTGCCATAGAATACATTCATTATTATAACAATATTCGTATTCAAACGAAACTAAACAGCCAATCGCCGATACAATATCGGCAATTGGCTGTATGAAGGTGTTTTGATCCCTGTCTCAAAAACAGGGGTCAGTCCCAATATAACTACCTGCTTTTTTAGTTAAATTTTATTACTAAAGTTAATTTCTTTTACAAGGATAGCTTCGTTTCCGTACTCTTCAATGTCGGCCTTTAGCCAACCTCTTTCCTCTTCTCTATATTTATGAAATCTAAGTGTCGCAAAACCTTCATCAATACTTATAATCACAACAAATTTATGCTCAGGAAATTTTTCTTTTAAATGTTGTTCCCAACCGTCTACTACCTGAAACGCATAAAGTGAAATCTCTTCATCAGACAAATCACTGTTGTCTAAATAATCGTTTATGCGGAGCTCATTACACGATGCTTCATACCCCGTTTTATCCCCGTACATTTTCAAAATTCTATTCCAATTTATCGTTGTATTATCAGTTAACTCATACTCTAGATCTAGAATGTAGCAATCGTCTACTTTAACTATATTAGGTGAAATAATATCCTTTAATTTAGATAGGTCAACTTTATTTGCATTACTCCGATCTTCAAGTCGTTCTTTTAGTCTTTTCATATTTTTATTTGTATATTCCATATATAATCTTCACTCCTATACTAAAATACAGGATCCTCACCTAAAAATTTCAATCCCTTATTTATAGCTTTCTGAACACTCTTGTCTTTAAGTACTTTTTGAATTTTGCTAGGTGCATCTTCACCTGTTTTTTGGTCATAAAACTTTTTTGTTTCTACATCAAAATACCATTTTTTATTACTTGGCTCGTGATAGTGAATTTGACCTTCTCTTTGCCCTGGATTTGGGTTTTCAATGTCTATTCTTTCTGTCTTCCCATTTTGCCATGTTGTCTTACTTGCAATTTGAGTTCCATATTGACCGAAAAGTTTCTTACTATTCCCGCTACCACTACCAGCCACCTTCACAACCCCAAGATCTTTCACAGCAGTCGTTTTTACATCAGCATGAATGATTGGGAAAGTTGCGCCATCCGGTGTGACAGTCTTGTGGACACGAATCTTTACATTCGTCGGTACTATGAATTCTTTTACTTGGTCTAGAATCTTTTTCCCTTTTTCAACTTTTGATGCTTGTGGCGATTTTGCAAGCGGTATGCCTTTGTTTCAGGTTTAAAAGCTCCTGCGTTTATTTCTCCTACACCACCAAGGTGTCCGAATTCACTATTTATTTTTGTTGGCACAAGTTGCATTGTTTTAACATCATTTAATTCATGCCATGTTAATTTATTTTTTCTCGATATTTTTTTATATCTCTTGCACTAATTTTACCAGATTCCATCCCAAGTTGACTTGCTAACTCAGGTGAGCCATTAATTTGGTCAGCTAATTTTTGATCTGATTGAACAAAATTAGCTCATCTTGCTTTCCCCCCATAAGTTCCTTTTCCTCCAAGCATATAGTTGATTTCAACTTGTGCTTTTGCAATTGGTGAAAAATCAGGAACTCCATTTTTATATTGAATCCCTTTTACACCAGCCTCATCTAATATGCTTTTCAATTTAGGGTCTGGTGGAGGTTTAAGCGTACTTAAAGATTCTCCCCTAATTCCTTAAAATTCAATCTTTGGATTGATCTGTGCAGGTGTTTGATTAATCCTTGATTCATACGATAGGGCATACATTTTAAAGTTATTTGTACGCACTCTATAATTTGGTAAAACATCATATAAGGCTTATAAGGATCACCTCTACTCTCTAAATAGAAAACAGTTTATTCGGCACTCACCCCCACTAAAAAAGCCTTAAAAGAAAATAAAAATCTTTTAAGGCTTTTCATTACTAGAGGTTATTGATTTTGTCTTTATAAACTTTTAAAATTGTTGTGTTTAAATCACTGATTTCTGAGAAATGCCATTCAAACGTCGTTAGAATTCTATGAAGTTCAAATAACATTTTCTCTATTTCATCACCATCGTTCTTATCCAATGAACCAAAATTGTTTAGTATAATATCTAAATCTCTAGTTAACACCCTAAAATCCTCAAGGTTCTCGTACTGTTCATCTAAATCTTCTTTATTTACAATATTAATACTTGAATTAAGTTTATCTAATATGTCCAATATTCCTTCTAACTTTTTATCCATATAAATTCCTCCACTATTATTTCCACCCCTTAACTACTCGTCCAAGTGCTTTCTTAGTCTTGTCAGGGTTTAAAGTACCATCTAAATTCAATACGTATTTCACATTTCCCGTCTTATCTATTACTTCTAAATGGTCTTTGTGTAATGCGTCAAGATAAACTCCATAACCCTTTTTCAGATATTGGTTATCAGTTTTCTTTTCCACCTTATAAATTGATTGTCCATCGTACTTTACTTTTGATTTTGATAAGGAATTACTTATTTTTTTTCCAAATTCCATATCAAAAAACTCATTCATATTTGAAACAGGTTTAACAATACCCTTAATACCTTTACCACCACTAGTCATCTTCACAATCCCAAGATCTTTCACAGCAGTCGTTTTCACATCAGCATGAATGATTGGGAAAGTTGCGCCATCCGGTGTGACAGTCTTGTGGACACGAATTTTTACATTCGTCGGGACTTTGAATTCTTTCACTTGGTCTAGAATCTTTTTCCCTTTTTCAACTTTTGATGCATGTGGCGATTTTGCAAGCGGTATGCCTTTGTTTACATGCTTCGCCAATGCACCCGCTCCAACCAAACTCAGCGCAGCTTCCAGCGCCCCTTGCTTCCGCTTCTCCTCGGACACTTTGTTTCCGAACATATCCCTGCCTGTGACGGCTTCGGAGAATCCGTTTGAGGCAACAAGGCCGTATGCGCCCATTTCTGTCATTTTGAGAATGTCTAAGGATTTTCCGGTTTTATAGGCATCTAAAGCATGTTCTGCGGCAATGACGGTTTTTCCGGTTTTGTAAATAGCTTTTCCGCCTTTGAAAGCGCGGCCCGCCCAGCCGACGACCGGTATGAATCCGGCGGCGGCCATCGCTCCTGCTGTGATGCGTTCTGCGGTGGAGAGCTTTTCTCCGGTCACCGGATCAACGCCTTCGGCTGCTCTTTTATAATCATAATAGCCGGTGACTTCGCCGGTAAAGTTGCAGATGCCGTCCCATGTTTTTTCGTACCATGGTTTATTGGCTTCTTCTTCAGCCTTTTCCTGAAGCCGTCTTGCTTCGGCCTGCTGGGCTTTTGCGTCAATATAGTCCGTTCCCTGTTTTTCTGTCGCCGTGACGCTTTTGTAGATTTCATTGCTGTGGAAGCCTTTTTTGTCATAGTACATAGGGGATGCGCTTTTCCCGTTGCTGGTGGCCTGCATGAGAACAGAATATTTGCTGAGCACGGCGTTGTCCAGAGATTCTAAGTTTTGATATTCAGCAGTCAGGGATTCATCAAGCGTATCGACTGCCGTGATCGTGTCACGTCTGGTTTTCTGGGCATCGCCCATTTTGTCAGCGTAATCATCCAGCGTATATGTGTCGAGATGAATAATATCGCTGATGCCTGACAAAATTGAATCGATTTCTGCTTTATGAGCGGAGACAATCTCTGAAGCTTTCAAATCCGCGTTGGGCAGCTCATGCTCCAAAAATGAAGTCTCCACATATGTATCGCTGAGTTCTTGATCTTTAATGTCACCTGAAATGCCATTTAAAAACGCAATTTGAGCAGAGACAAGCGTCAGCCAGCTGTCGGCGATTTCCGCTTGTCCCTGAAAAAAATCTTTTATATTGTCTGCGCCTTTCCCTTTCAAAGCATCACCCAGATCGGCCACGCCTTGAAAGGCTTGTTTGAGCGCACGCAGCTGCTCTTCAAGGGCTTCGTATTGTTTCTTTCTCTTATCTGCTTCGTCCGTTAACGATTGTGATTCAAACACTTTGCTCATCGGCAAGTCCTTTCTTTCGTTATTTTACGGCGATCGCCTCGTCCTGTTCTTTCAAAGAATCTACGTTGTCTTTAACGTCCGCGATATTCTTATGAACGGCCTGCTTGTATTCGCTGATCATCGATACAAGCTTTGCCTCGCGGGATTGGTACTTGGAGGTATAGTCGAGCTTGTTTTTTCCGTTTGAACCGGCGTTCCCGATCGAAACGGCCTCCAAAGCGCTGCTGACGGATTCAAGCTGCTTCATGACGGTTCCGTATTTGAGTTTTATTTCTGCCATTAAAACCAACTCCAGCTTCTTTTGATTGATTGTATTTTTTCTCCGACCGTGTCAAGGGCTTCTTCTCCCAGCGTCAGCAGGTGCTCTGCCTCTCTCGCAATGCTTCTGGCGGCAAGGAGCCCTCCTTTTTCAATTTCAAGCTGTGTCATCTTTAAGCCGATTCGGTAAATATAACCGTCGTATTTGTCTGTGACGATTCTGTATGCTTCTGTATGGGCCTGATCGCGCCGGTCATCAAATTCTTCAGCAAAAGTGCCGGTCCAATGATGGTCCAGGTGCGGCCTGAGGATGTCCCTGATTTCAGATACGCCCTCTTCCTGCAGAGATTCTATCTCTCTTTTCGCTTCTTTTAATTTATCAATTTGGTGTTCAACCTCGCCCAGTTTATGGCTGATCGTGCTGTTAATATGGCTTAATGTGCTTGAATGGCTCATCTGTTTTCACCTCGTCTTACGCAAAAAGTCGTACAAAAAGCACAGACTTTTCCATACTATATTTCCATATATTATATTTTAAAATAGACAGAAAGCAGCTTAAATAGGTTAAATGGCTTATTTTCAACAGCCGAGATGCTCATCATTAACGCCAAAAGACTCACATAAACGGCATATCCATTCATCGATCTCCTCTATGTATCCATGATAAATTCCCTAAAAAAAAGGAGACAGTGATTAACCGTCTCCTTTGCCTTGTATCATGATCATCATACTGTCGTTAACTGCAGTCCCAGTTGTACAAAACGTTTGAGAAATCTTTTTTCTTCAAATCTTCCGGTCTGATAAAGAAATTGGCGATTCCCACATCTCCCCACATCGAATCAATGTCATCATCTGAATCAATTTGCAAAAGCAGAATCGTATGGTTTTGATGGGAGTAAGACCGCGGATCTTCCTGGGTGAAGGACGCATAGCCGCCGATTTTATGGCCGAATGCGTTCGCCGTATATTCGTCATACACCTCATCGTCAAACTGCTCGAAATAGTCAAAGGCATCCATCCCGGCATACTGCCCGAATTGAAAATCAGACGGGAGCACCCATTCAGCAGACAGCTCAGGGGTGATCAGCGCTTCGGATTGAATCGGAAAATCGTACTCCTCTTCAACCTGAACGAAAGAAAAATCATCCATGAGCTCCGCTTCTTCTGCTGTCACATGTTCAAAATATTTGACGCAGAAACCCGTTTGCACGCACCCGTCGTCAAAATTCAGACCGTATACGTCATCACTGACCGATATGTAAAACTGAAGAATGCCGGTGTCCGGAAAATCAGGGAGTCCGGGCATATCCGCAAAATTGATTTGAGCGAGAAGCTTCATCGGCCTGCCGCTTTCATCTTTAGGATATGGTTCATGTTTCGGAAAATAGGGGTCTCCTGCAATTTTACTGTCATACCGTCCCGTTTCAGCTTTTTTGACGTGCAGTTTGATAAAAGGCCGTGCTGACGTTTCCAGCAGACCGCGGGATGATTCCATTCGCTTCGGCAATTTCCATGTTTTTTCCACGATAAATATCTCCTTCGTCTCTAATGATTGTATGATAAAAGGCCGGCGCGGTCCGCCGGCCTTTCAAGTGACAGAATCAGTCTGAGGCACGACGGCTCTTCTTCCGATTGAGATATATTCCACGCCCGCCTGTTCCGCTTCCTCAAGCGAGTGGCAGTTTCTCCCGTCGAAAATAACCGGGGTTTCCATCAGCTCTTTGTACGCTTCAAGCGGGAAGTGTTTAATTTGTTCCCAATCTGTCAGAATCAGGACGGCATCCGCTCCCCTGACGGCTTCTTCTATGGACTCCCGATAGGAAACCGCAGCCGGAAGCAGCCCGGAAGCCCGGAATGAAGCGATCGGATCGTACGCTGTCATCCGGGCGTCAAGAGCCGCCAGACGATCCGCAATGACAATGGACGGCGCGTCCCGCATATCATCTGTATTCGGCTTAAAAGACAGCCCTAATAACGCGATGGTCTTCCCCGTCACACCGCCGAGCCTGTTCAGCACTTTATCAACCAGCATGGACTGCTGGTTATTGTTGACTTTAATGACGGACTTCAGCAATTCAAAATCATGCTCCACATGTCCCGCAATCTGCACGAGGGCGTTTGTATCCTTCGGAAAACAGGAACCGCCGTAACCGATGCCGGCTCTTAAGAATTGATTGCCGATCCGTTTATCCAATCCCATTCCGTGTGCGACTGATTCCACATCCGCACCGACTTTTTCACATATATGAGAAATTTCATTAATAAAACTGATTTTCGCCGCTAAAAATGCGTTTGACGCATATTTGATCATCTCAGCGCTTCTGATGTCCGTATGATATACCGGAATCGCAAGCGGCCCGAAAACCCGGTCAAGCGTTTCCCGCGTCTGCCGGTCTTCAGCCCCGATCACGATGCGGTCTCCGTGAAAGGTATCGTGAATTGCCGAACCTTCACGGAGAAATTCCGGATTCGAGGCGATTGAAATATTCACGTCCGCTTTCAGCCGTGAATGAATAACTTCGCTGATCCTGTCATTCGTTCCCACGGGAACCGTGCTTTTTGTCACGACGATCGCATCTTTAGAAATATGTTCGGCAATCCGTTCGGCGACATTTTCAATATAAGTAAGGTTTGCGTGCCCGTCTTCTTTTTGCGGTGTCCCGACCGCTATAAAAATAACGTCCGCTTCCGCAAGCCCTTTTTCGTAGCTCGTTTCAAATGCCAGCCGATGCCGGCCGATATTTCGTTTCATCATATCTTCAAGGCCCGGTTCAAAGATAGGGGACAATCCCTTTCTCATCTGCTCAACCTTACGTTCGTCAATATCTATGCATGTTACGTCATGGCCGATTTCTGAAAGAGACACTCCTGTCACAAGACCGACGTAGCCTGTTCCGATCACTGTTATTTTCATCGTGTTCCCCCAACCGTTTAGAAATTGCTGCTGGGCAGCTTACCGTTATTATCATATGATCCCGGCGCCGGCTGAATGCCGGAAGCCTGAGGTCATGATAGGAAAAAACGGCGCCGGCCGCTGATAATAGCATAAGCATAAAAGAATCATCTTGCAAAACAGCCGCTTACGCTTCATTTAAACGGGATGGAGACGACGATTAAAAAAGACCCCAGCGCTTACGGCGGGCCACAGGCAGCGGAGGTTCCTTATAAACGGCTTTGTTTTCAGCGAGAAGCGCCGCATTTTCCGTGAGCATGTAAATCAGCTCGGCCCCTGCTTCTTTTTTCAGAACGCCGAGCGCCTCCTGATAATAAAAATTTCTCGGTCCGAGATTATGGGCGTCAGATGCGAGAAAGTGGATCAAATTCGCTTCCATCAGCTGCAGCGAAAAGGATTTCGCTTTCCGCCCGAATGCTCCGGCAATGCAGCCGGCCGTCACTTGGGCGGCCGCCCCTTTCTTCACAAGATTGTATAGAACGGAAGGGTTTTCGCGAATTTCCCTGTTCCGCTCCGGATGGGCGATGACGGGGACATATCCGTTCAGCTGCAGTTCATAAAACAGCCTTTCAGCGTAGGCCGGGACATGATCCGCCGGAAATTCCGCCAGCACATACTTTGTATTATGGAGCGGGACAAGCGTGCCGCTTTGAAGACCTGCCAGCAGATCTCCGTCTATTCTGATTTCCTGGCCGGGCAGAACAGTCAGCGGAATGCCTTCCTTGTTCAAACGTTTGTTTAACAGGCTGACCGCTTCGTTGACCGTATGCCGGTCCGTGTCATAGCGGTATTTCACATGATGCGGCGTCGCGATGATCGTATCAATCCCCTGTCTGACCGCTTCTCTCGCCATCTTCAGGCTTTCTGTATCATCCGCCGCGCCGTCGTCTATGGAAGGAAGGATGTGACAATGGATATCTATCATATTTCAATCCCTCCTTAAAAAGAATGGACCGCGCCCATTATGACATTATTGTCCGTAATAGGCGTAGTCCGAGTGTTTCGTTTGTTTCTTCCCGTTCATCACGGCCCCAAGGAGCTTGCACGGGCAGTAATCGAGCGCTTCTTTTGCCTTGGCCGCTTTTTCCTTGTCCGTTTTCCCGCTTGAGATCACCATAATGGCCCCGTCAGTGTAGCTGCCTAATATTTTCGTATCGGCTACGGCCAAGACGGGAGGCGTATCCAAAATCACCTTATCATAAACTGCGGCTGCTTCTGACAGAAGATCTTTCATGGCACCCGTCGATAAAAGCTCCGCCGGATTGGGCGGGATCGGCCCGCTCGTTAAAATATCCAGGTTTGCTTCATCAGCCGGCAGGACGGCTTTCTGAAACGGCATCTGTTTTAACAGCAGTGACGTTAATCCGGTTCCGTTGTCCAATTTGAAGGTGAAATGAACCGTCGGTTTGCGCAGATCCGCATCAATTAAAAGCACTTTTTTCCCCTGCTGTGCAAATACGACGGCAAGGTTGGCCGCGGTTGTCGATTTTCCTTCTTCCGGGCCGGCGGATGTAATCAAAAGGGACTTCACCTCCGTATCAACGGAAGAAAATTCAATGTTTGTGCGGATCGTGCGATATTGTTCTGAGTTGATGGATTTCGGCTCAGACATCGCAATCACGCTTCGTTTTCCGGGTTTGTCTTTTTTACGCGTCAACATGTCCGCCCCCCGCTTGTTTGGTTTCCGCCATCCTCAAGTTTTTGGCAACGCTGTCTTTAGTACTGATTGAAGTAACCGTTCCCAGGATCGGGATGCCGAGCAGCGATTCCAGCTGTTCTTCCGATTTGATCGTATTATCCAGATGTTCCAGCAAAAAGGCGAGACCGATTCCGCCCAAAAGTCCGGCGGCAAACGCAATCGCGATGTTCAGCTTACGGTTAGGCTTTGCCGGTGACTGGCTGTCCGCCGCTTCGGCCTTTGAAAGGATGCTGACATTATCCACGTTCATGATGGCGGTGATCTTGTCCTGAAAAACGGCTGCAACCGCATTTGCCATAACGGCCGCCCGCTTAGCATCCGTATCCCTCACGGCAATCGTCACGACTTGTGAATCCTGCTCGCTGGACACTGTGATTTTCGATTCCAGCTCTTTCGAAGTCATGGACAGATGCAGCTGTTTAATCACTTCGTCGAGGATGACCGGGCTTTTGATGATGACATTATACGTGTTGATTAATTGGAGGTTGGTTTGAACGTCATTGAATTGGACTTCTTTTTGATTGTTTTTGGATTGGCTGACCAAAATTTGAGTTGAGTTTTCATAGACCGGCGTAAGAGCGAAGAAACTGATGAGTCCGCCTGCGGCAGATGCCGCCGCGGTAATAATAAGTATAAACAGCAGACGCTTTCTCAGTATTGCGAATATTTCCTTTATGCTTGTAGATTCTCCCATATAACCTCCATATCACTTTCCGCGTATTCCCATTCCCTCCAATGATCTTTTCCAATTACGATTATACAGCTTTAAACTGTCATTTCTAACCTTTTCAAATGACAAAATTCGACAAAAATAGACAATCACTTCAATCTGTTTTATTTTTGTAAGCGCTTTAAATACTGGTGTCACAGGAAGATTAAAAAATCCCGCGGCCAAGAGCCTGCGGGATTTTATGTTGCATATCCATTTTTAATATAAGAAATCAAATTCTCAAGCATTTCTTTTGTGGTCATCTCAGAGGACTGCTCACCAATGTCGTGCGCATGCATTAAAATCTTCAGAAACTCCTCTTGATCTAACTTCGTTTTCTTCATCATTCGTTTCCTTTCGGCTTCCATTAAATTGAAAACAAGATTATTATATGCTGTCGGGTGCTGTTTTGCAATCTCTAATACATCATTCGACACATTCGGGTTTTTATGTCCTTTTTTAGGAAAAACTTTTTCCGGGCCATGTGTTGCGATATAATAGAGGAATTGGAATCTTTTTATTTTGTGACTCGTTAGGAGCGATAATCATGCTTCAGGATATGATTGCTAAAGAAGATGTGCTCGCAGCGGCTGAACAGCTTAAAGAACTTCTTCCTTACAATGAAGACAATTTTCAGCTGATGAAGAAAGCACTCATTTTATATCGGCAGGATTCCGTCTATCGTATACAGGTTCAAACCCCGACAGAGATTTCCGCATATGTGCAGGATGTTGTGCCTGTAAGGGTCACGCTGAACTTATTTTTCATGGTGAAAAGCGGCTGCGCATGCCCGTCTGAGGCGATCTGCCGCCACGTGCTGGCCGTTTTTCTTTACGTATATGCCCAATTCGAGCGGGTCGGTACCTTTACCGAACATTGGCTGGAAAGAGAAAAGCTTGAGGAAAGCAGGGAGCTTGTCCGCCGGCAGTTTCAGGAAAAAGTGCTGCCGAATGAAGAGTCGCTGTCAAGCTGGCTCGCTTTTTTTGATTCGGAATTCTCGCTGTGGGAGGCGCGGACGCCGGCCGGAAGCCAGACGATGCAGGGCCTTTATTACGGCTATCTGTCAGCGCTCAAAAAACACGCCCCGAAAAAACCCGAGCTTAAAAGCTTATATCAGATTCATTCGGCGCTTGCCGTCTGGCTTCACATGTTCACTTTGATTGAGTCAGGCAGATTGGATGCCGAAAAAGATTATTACAGCATTAATCCATACGTGGAACAGCTGATGGATACGATTTATTCCTCCATTGACAGACTGAAAACGTACGCCTTGTCTTTTTCACTCGATCCTTTTTTAGACCGGACGCCCCCGGTGCTCCGCAGACTGCTTGTGAAAGAAGAGCTTTTTCAATACGAACGCCTCCGGGTATTCGGTGAAATGTGGAGCGCGCTTTTGAACCGGCCGAAATGGGTCGCGCGTGAACAGGAGATTCTCGAACAGGAAAGCGGGCGCCGTTTTTCGCCGGAAGTGCGGTTCGGACGGCTTCATCTGGCCTTTTTGCAAAAAGATGATGAAGCGGTCTTTGAAGATATATCCCGCTTCCCTCCTGAAGCGCTGCCGTACACCTTTCAATGGCTCGGTGAACTCACCGCGAAAAAAGACTGGAAACGGCTGAAAACATGGTATGGCCGGATCGAACCGCTTGCCGTGAACTATACGAAGCTTGATAAGCCGTTTAAAGAAATGCGCGACATCATCGGAGAGCTGTTTGCGCTGTTGGCGGATTATGCGCGGCACTCACGGGATGATCAGCTGTTTGAACGGTTTGCTTCCGGCTGCCTTCCCTATACCTTTACCGAATACAGCCAGTACCTGTACGAAAAACGGCGGTACGCGGAATGGGTGGAGATTCACAGCCTCGTCGGTTTTTCCGTCTGGGAAATTGAAAAGGACATCCTGAAGGAAATTGCCGCCAGTGATCCGGAAGCGCTCATCCCCTCCTATCACCGGGCGGCGGCCTTTTTTATCGACCAAAAAAACCGCAGCGCCTATAAAGAGGCTGCGCGCCATCTGAAAAAACTGCGGACGCTTTATAAAAAGGCAAAAAAACAGCAGGTTTGGGAGCGGTATATCAGCCGGCTGAGCGCAAGCTACAAGAGGCTGCGCGCCCTTCAAGAAGAATTGCAGAAAGGAAAGTTGATTGATGGCGAGTCTTAAGGAAATTTTCATTCATGTAGAACAAATGGAAGATTGGACATTTACGCTGTCAAGCCATGATGAGAAGGAGCAGCCGCTTACTCTCAGTCAGATGAAGACTCATTTGTTCCAATGGCATGAGTCCACCTTTTACGGAACGTTTCTTGAAGACGTCAGCTTCATCGGCACTCCGGCCGTTCTGCTCAGCCCGTGGATGACCGTCGAGCTGCTTGGAAAAAACTCGTTCAATTCATTCAGCACCGTGCAGCTGACAAAGGAAACGGAACCGTTAATCGAAGCGGCTTCGACGATATACGAATTTATTGCCGACGGCGATTTTCTTCCGGATTATGACGCATGGCAAAATGGCGTCCTGCGCTTCAAAGACCGCGAGCTTTTGCTGGAAGGCTTTACGGCAGACTGGTTCTCAGCCGCGGTACAGGACTACATTCAGTACAATGATGACCTGCTGGAAAAATGGCGGCGGATCGAAACCCGTTCGCCGGCCGTTCATACGTTTAAAGGCTCCTTTTTGGATGAAGATGATTTTCTCGAGGGAATCGGCTGGCATGACGATCTGACGCCGTTTACCGTCGGGCTCCGATTAAACGAGCCTGATTTCGACGGTGACGACTGGAAAATCGAGATGTTTTTACGTGAGAAAAAAACCGGCTCCATCACCTTTTTCGACGGATTGAAGGGTCTGAAAAAAGCGTGGCAGGCATACAGCGGAAAAATCGCGCGCGAACAGGACCGCTTCCGCAGAACGGTTCCCTGGCTTTCGTTTGATTCAGGAACGACGCTGATCTCTGAAGAAGAGGCTTGGATCTTCTTATCGGAAGCGAGTGAGACGCTTGTCGATATGGGTGTGGAGATTCTTCTCCCATCATGGTGGCAGATTGTCCGGGACAGCAATATGATGCTCAAGGCGAAAGTGTCATCCTCCCCGCGGGGCGAGTCCTTCGTCGGCATGAACGCTCTGCTTGATTTCAACTGGAGATTCGCCACAAACGGAATTGAGCTGACAGAGGATGAATTCAATGAGCTTGTCGCAAACAACAGACGTCTCGTCAACATCCGCGGCCAATGGGTGAAAATTGATCCGCAATTTATTAAACAGATGAAAATACTGATGGAAAAAGCGGAATCTGAGGGCCTCCACATGTCCGACGTGCTGGCGCGCGAACTGATGGATCACGGGGAAAACGGAGCCGAGGACACGGGCATCATTGACTCATCGGCATTTGCCGGGATCAAGATCGAATTATCAAAGCATCTCAGAAGCCTGATCCGCAAACTGACGGATGCCGGGGATCTGCCGGAGCATGAAGTCAGCGCCGCGTTTCAGGGCCAGCTCCGCCCTTATCAGATGTACGGCATGAACTGGCTTCTGTTTTTACGGGAAAACGGCTTCGGCGCCTGTCTCGCAGATGACATGGGACTTGGAAAGACGATTCAGATGATCGCTTATTTTCTCCATGTGAAGGAAAGCGGCCGGCAAAAAGCGCCTGCCTTAATCATTGCGCCGACATCGGTGCTCGGCAACTGGCAGCGTGAGCTCCAGACCTTCGCGCCGCAGCTGAAGGCCGTGCTTCATTACGGCCCCCGCAGGCCGAAGGGGGAAGCATTTGTCCCGGCCTATCAGGATGCGGATGTCGTTCTTACTTCTTACGGCCTCTCGCACGCCGATCAGGAAGAGCTTTCTTCCGTGACATGGAGCACCGTCTGCCTTGATGAAGCGCAAAACATTAAAAACGCGCATACGAAGCAGTCCCGCGCAATCAGAAAGCTGAAAGGCGTCCATCATATCGCGCTGAGCGGAACACCGATGGAAAACCGCCTGACAGAGCTTTGGTCGATCTTTGATTTTATGAACAAAGGATATCTCGGCAGTCTGACCGGCTTTCATAAACGCTATGTGCTGCCGATTGAAAAAGACCGTGACGAAAAAAGAATCAACCAGCTTCAGCAGTTAATCCGGCCGTTTTTACTGCGCCGGACAAAACGGGATGAAGAAGTGGCGCTTAATCTTCCTGACAAGCTGGAACAAAAAGAGTTTATCCCGCTCTCAGCCGAACAGGCATCCCTATATGAACAGCTTGTCAAAGATACATTTGAACATATGGCTTCTCTGACCGGGATGCAGCGGAAAGCGCTGATTCTGAGCATGCTCGGCCGCTTGAAGCAAATATGCGACCATCCTGCGCTCTATTTGAAGGAAGAACAGACAGAGCTGTTAAACGGGAGATCCGTCAAACTGGAAAAGCTGCTTGACTTAATGGCGGTGATCCGCGGACAAGGGGAAAGCTGCCTCATTTTCACCCAATACATTCAGATGGGCAACATGATGAAGCGCCTCCTGGAAAAAACATTCGGAGAACCGGTTCAGTTTTTAAACGGCAGCCTGTCCAAGCAGGAACGCGATTCTCTCGTCGAACAGTTCCAGAAGAAAGAATACCCGACGCTGATTTTGTCACTGAAAGCGGGCGGAACCGGCCTGAATCTGACGGCTGCCAATCATGTCATTCACTATGACAGGTGGTGGAATCCGGCGGTGGAAAACCAGGCGACCGACCGCGCCTACCGAATCGGCCAGGAACGGTTCGTCCACGTTCACAAACTCATTACGACGGGAACGATTGAAGAAAAAATTGATGCCATGCTCGAAACGAAACAAACGCTGAACGATCAGATTATCCAAAGTGAAAATTGGATTACCGAGCTGTCATCCGATGAGCTTGAAGAATTATTCACCCTCAGCGCATCGGCGCAATCACATTAAACGCAAAAAGACCGGCTCTCTCGGGAAGAGCCGGTCTTTTATGTCGTCCTTACTGTTACGCCGCATTTGCCATGAATGCGTCACGCCAGTCATGAACAGTATCGCCATCTTTCACAGTAAATTCCTGATCATATGCGCAACGCCGTTTTGATCATTTGTCAATGTAACGGCATCAGCGATCTCTTTAATATCTTCTCTCGCATTCCCCATCGCTATGCCTTTTCCGGCCGCCTGAAGCATTGAATAGTCATTTAAGCTGTCACCGACCGCGGCGGTTTCAGCCATCGGAATGCCGAGCTTTTGCGCCAGCCGTTTGAGCGCCTGCCCTTTAGAGGCGTTTCGAGACGCCAGTTCAAAGTTGTGATCGGCAGAGCTGACAAGGGTGAGATCTTTCTGACCGCTGAATCGGTCCCAGCCCGCTTTCAGCTTCCGCTCATCAAACGAAAATCCGAGAATATTATAAAAATCCAGATGCTCTTCTTTCTCAAAGAGCTCACGGTATGAATGAATGTAAGCAAAGCCGGACTGGCTGTATTGCACTGAAGCCGCCTGTTCCAAAACAGAAAGATCGGTTTCCGGATTGGCGCTTTTCACCCGGTCCATTTCGATATCGAGCAGCTGCCTGCCGGTTTCAGGCGTATAGATGGCTTTGTTTGTAAACACCTCATAATAATATTGATTCTCTTCAAGCCATGACAAAATGCCGCGGGCTCTTGATTCTTCAATCGCTTCACAGTGGTACAGGCTGCCGTCAGGAGCATGAATGGCGGCTCCGTTTGCGCTGATAATCCATGTTTTTATGCCGAGCGGTTCAAATATGGAGTGCACATCAAAATGCGCGCGTCCAGTGGAAACCACGATTTCAATTCCCGCTTGCCGGGCTTCCCTTAAAGCCCGCTTGTTTTCATCGCTTACTTGATGACTGCTGTTCAGCAGTGTGCCGTCCAGATCTATGGCAATCAGTTTCACATGTCCTCATCCTCTTCTTCAGATTCAGTTACAAGCAATTCTACGCCGTGCCGGTCGAGCAGATCGCAAAAATCCTGATCAGGCAGCTGATCGGTAATCAGCAGGTCAACCTCGTGCAGGTCTGCATACTGATAAAAACTCGTACGGCCAAGCTTGGAGTGATCGCTCAGCGCAATCACCTGTTCAGCCTGTCGGATCATTTTACGCTTTACCATGCCGTCTTCTTCATGCGGAATCGTCAGGCCGTTTTCCGAGATACCGACAACGCCGATCAGCACCTTATCGGCGTGATAATCCCCCAGTTTTTCTACAACGGAAGCCCCGTATAAAAACCGATGTTCCTTCTGGAGCTTTCCGCCGAGCAGGTGAATATCAATTCCCTCTTTTGCGGAAAGGATATCGGCCTGATTGATCGAATTTGTAATAACAGTGCAGCCGGTGACATTTAAATGCTCCGCGCAGGCCTGCACGGTTGTCGAAGTGTCCAGGATGATCCGGTCTCCTTTATGGATCAGGGATGCGGCCAGCTTGCCGATTTTGTTTTTCTCTTCAGAAACAGTTTTCAGCCGGCCCGAATAGCCCGGAACTTCCTGATTCACCGACGGCAGAATCGCGCCGCCCCGTGTTCTGATAATGGCCCCGCGCTCTTTCAGCTTTACAAGGTCCCTTCTTGCGGTATCTCTTGAAATATGAAGCAGCGAACATATCTGTTCAGCGGTGATCCGCCGATGCTGTTTCAAATATTCCATTATCGCAATCAGTCTTTCTTCTTGATACACGTCCTCATTCCCTTTTTCGTCACTTATCTGTAAGTAATTATAAGTTTTTATCCCAATATATTCAATGTTTTTAAGTATTCATAAGTGAAATCACTTCTTTTTAACCATTTTTTAGCTCCCGCACAAAAAAACCAGTCTTTCGACTGGCGAGTGGGAAGGAGGTATTGCGGGGCCCGCTGAAAAAGGCGGGAAATCGAGGAAAAAAGCATGCTATTCAGCCAGCGGCTCTTTCCGTTTTTGATCCATAAACCGAACGGTATCAGCCATGACCTCGGTCACATAAACTTTTACGCCGTCTGTCTTTTCATAGCTTCTTGTCTGGATTCTGCCGCTTACACCGACCATTGACCCTTTTTGGCAGTACAATGCCGTGTTTTCAGCGTTTTTTCTCCAGATGGTGCAGTTGACGAAGTCGGTTCCGGTTTCACCCGACGCGCTTTTAAAATTGCGGTTTACCGCCAACGTAATATGCGCGACGGGAATGCCCGCTGATGTAAAACGGAGCTCCGGGTCTTTCGTCAGCCGGCCGACAAGCATAACGTGGTTAAACAAGCCGTATCCTCCTCTCTTTTTCGAGGCTGGCTTCATTGTAGTACATGGGCTCGTGAAAGCAAAAAGCGGAAAAAGCCGTTATCCGTTTAGGCTGCTCTTATGTTTTCGTTTTTCTTTCTGATAAAAAAAACTTTTGTTTTTGACCGCTTATGTAATATGTATTTTTGAGCAGCCGCGAGAAAAGTTTCGTTTTGAGCCAGTCTTTCTCAAACATGCGGACAAACTTTCCGCCGTCCCATGCGAACCAGTAAAAACTCAGCTTTTTATCAGTCAGTGAAAGCTGAATTTTATACTGTTCCATGCGGTCTTTTGTTTCATATAAAAAGACGACATTTCCCCTTCTGTTAAGATGCACCTCACAATCTTCCTTTTTGCATACCAAGTAGGAATGATCGTCTTTTCGCCTTGAACCGTCTTCTATATAGATTTCCTTCAGGCGCAATTGATTCATAAGCATCTCTCCATGACCATATTCTTTTACATTATAATGAAAAAATAGAAATGATTAAATGTTGACCGCCTACAAAAATGATGAAGCATGTCTTACAGCATTTTCCCGGGAAAAATGATATGTGTTATAATAAATGAACGAAAAACATGGACAACAGGGGTGAAAATAAGAGATGAAAACCTTTAAACTGGTTGATCTGAATGTGGAACGTTTAGATAAAGACGATCAGCCGATTGAGCAGTTTCCCCTTTTAGACGGATTGATTATCAATAAAGAGGACGGAGAAAATCACTGGTTAATTGAAGCACTGGTCCCGGCCGAACACTTTTCTTTTTTTGACATGCTGATGAAAAGCCAGAAAGAAGCGAAGGTGTTTGTAACGATTACGAAAAAAAGCAACCGCCCCGCCCAGCTGACGGGAAGCATCAAAAATATCGTCGAGCTGGAAAGAAGTATACAAGTTTTAATTTACGGTCAAATGGTGTCAAGAAACCACCCCGGATCAGAAAGCATTCTGGAGTCGCTCGTGAAAGAAGGCTACTCGGGCAGCCGGCTGATTGAAGCGTTTAAACAAAAATTATGATCATGAAAAAGGCCGGACGTTAATCATCCAGCCTTTTTTTGTGCCCTAGTCATTGTGAGGAGCCCGCTGTTTCAGCAGATCTCTGATTTCAGTCAGCAGTTCTGTCTGCTGATCTGTTTCCTCGGCTTCTTCAGCCTCTTCTTCTGCTTCTTTTTTACGTCTCAGCTTGCCTATTGTGCGGATCACGATAAAAATAGAAAATGAAATAATGAAGAAGTTCACAATCGTTTGAATGAAGCTTCCGTACTTGATATGGGCGTCGCCGAATGTCACGGCCAGCCCTGAAAAGTCAAGACCGCCAAGAAGCAGGCCGACAAGCGGCATGATGATGTCTTCAACGAGCGACGTCACGATTTTGCCGAAAGCGCCGCCGATGACGACACCGATAGCCAGATCCATGATATTGCCCCGCATCGCAAAGCTTTTAAATTCTGACCACATCACATTCACCCCTTTCTATACAAAATGGGCTTTTTATAAGCCCATTTGTTTGCTTTTATTCTCCGAGCGCAAAGGTTAATTCAGCTTCACACACGAGCTCGCCGTCAACTTTGGCAACGCCTTTGCCGCGTCCGATCGTACCGCGCGCGCGGGTAATATCAACCTCAAGCTCCAGCTTGTCACCCGGTTTTACCTGCTTTTTGAAACGGCAGTTATCAATCCCCGCAAAAAATGCGAGTCTGCCCCGGTTTTCTTCTTTTATCAGCATCGCAACCGCTCCGACCTGCGCCAAAGCCTCTACGATTAATACGCCCGGCATAACAGGGTATTCAGGAAAATGGCCGTTGAAAAAATCTTCATTCGCCGTCACATTTTTATATCCCGCCGCCCGTTTTCCTTCTTCGACTTCCGTAATTCTGTCTACCAGAAGAAACGGATAGCGATGGGGAATAATTTCTTTAATTTGCTGAGTATCAAGCATTCTCTTGACATCTCCTTCATCGACAATAGTATGTATAGAAGGCATATGTGGCAACCAATCTGTACATTTGGAAGTATATTATGAATCAATTTCTTTTTCAACCGCGCTGTAAACTGTAACCAGCTGGCAATGAGCCTCGTCCATTAATGTGTTATGATAAATAAAGATTTTTACCCTATGCAAAGAGGTTGGAAGATGATTGCTAAGTTTACTGAAAAACGTACGCTGGTGATGCTGAATGAGTGGTATGACGCCATGGGAAAACGCCAATTCGATCTAGCCCGTTCCCTTCACGAACAAATCAATCAGCATCTCCCCAAATTACAAAAGAATGCAAAGCTCAAACTCAGATATCAGCTGTTTTTCGCACGGTTTCAGCTGCTGTTTGAGAAAAAAGACGGTCTGAATAAGCTGTTCTGCGAGCTGAAGCGGCGCAAAGATGAGATGGATCATGAATTAACTTATTATTTCTATTTTTTCAAAGGGTTATTCCATATGGTGAATGGCGCTCCGAACCGTGCTGTCTGCCGCTTTAAAGAAGCTGAACAGTACCTGCCGGCCATTCAGGACCGTTTCGAAGCCGCTGAATTTTATTATAAAACAGCGGGTGCATATTACATGATGAAGTCGCCTGCGCTCTCCATTCAATATGTCAATAAAGCGCTGGAAATCTATCAAGATGAAGCCGGCTACATCAAAAAAACGCTCAGCTGCCGGCTGCTTCTCGCCGTGAATTATATAGACGAGGCACGCTATGACGACGCAGAACAGCTCTTCAATGAATCCATAAAGATAACGGACCGGATCAATGACAATAACCTGCTGTGCCACGCCTATTATAATTTTGGTTTTTTAAAGACCGCCCAGAAAAAAGATAAAGAGGCCCTCCCTTTTTACAAAAAGGTATTGGGCAATCAGCGTTTCGAGAAAGAGTCTCCCGTTTCCTACCTGCATTGTGTATACGAAGCGGTCAGAGCACTTTTTAAAACCGGCTCTGCCGCCGAAGGACAAACCGTGCTGCAGAAAGGTTTATACATATCTGAAAAAGTGCAGAACAAGATTATGAAATTGAAGCTGACCGCGCTCAACATACTGTACACCGCTCAGGAGGACCCGTACGACCGATTGCAGAAGCTCGTGCTGGAGCTGCAGAAAATTGAAGCGTGGGTGGATTTGGAAGTGCTGCTTCAGGATATTACTGATTACTACAAAAAAAAGGGCGATTTTGAGAAAGCCGCATTTTTTATCATGCGCGGCTGATCAAAACGCCCCTTCTTTTATCTGACTGAGTTGATTAAGCCCAGCATTTGGTCTCCTAATGTAATCGTGCGGCTGTTCAGCTGATAGGAACGCTGAGACACGATTAAGCCGGTCATTTCTTTTGACATATCGACATTTGAACCTTCAAGCGCGCCCTGCTCCATGCCGATTGCCTGCCGGTTTGCGCCGGTAAGCTCTTCAATCGCTGAAGCCCCCGCGCCGTTCACGGAAAACAGATTATCCCCTTCCGCATGAAGCGCCTGCGGATTATTGACATTGACGATGCCGAGATTAAACGTCTGCGAACGGGTTCCCGCCTGGTCTGAAGCCGTCAGCGTTCCGGTTTTGCTGATTTTCAGCTGAGTCAGCGAACTGTCAATTTGTATGGGCTGACCGTTCTCATCGAGAATGGGATTGCCTCCCGCTGTCATCAGCTGAAGCAGCCGGTCATTTCCGCCGGCCGGCTTAAGGGAAAGTGAGCCGTCCCTTGTATACACCCGCCGTCCGTCCGCTTCTGCCTGAAGATATTGATAAGGTGATGTGAACGCGATATCAAGGTCACGGTCGGTTTTTTTGATGCTTCCCTGCCCTGAGTCCAGCTGCGGAGTCATGACCGTTCCGGCGCCGAGACGCAGGCCGGGCGGCGTTTTCCGCATGTTCGGCGAATTTTCCTTTTTGTCATCTATATGGTCATACTGCTGTCTGATCAGCTCGGAAAAGCGGGAGTCCCTCGCTTTATAGCCTGTCGTATCACTGTTTGAAAGGTTGCTGCTGACTGTATCCATCTGCTGCTGAAGCTGATGTAAGGCTGTTGAAGCCGTCAGCATTGATCTGAGCATCATAATTGAATGTCCCCCATTTTGTTACACTTTGCCGATTTCATTTGCGGCTTTATCCATGCTTTTATCGTAAGCCTGAATGACTTTTTGATTGGCTTCAAATGATCTGTATGCTTCCGTCATTTCTGTATACGTGCTCGTCACGTCCACGTTCGAAAGCTCCGAGACGCCTTGCTTTAATGAATACGAGACTTGGGGATTCGCCGCCGCGCTCGGCAGTTCAGAGCCGTCGGCCGTGCTGTATAGGTCATTGCCGTCCCGTTTCAGATTGCGCACGTCTTCTTCCATTCTGATATCAATCTGCCCCGCCGGCCGGCCGTTTGTCGTGACCGTTCCGTTTTCTGATACGGTGAATTTTTCATTGTCGACTGTAATCGGCTGTCCGTTTGTTGATAACACAAGGTTTCCGTTTATCGTAAGCTGATTGTTTTCATTTAATGAGAAAGTGCTGCTTTTTGAATAGCGGACGCCGCCTGCGGTCTGCACGGGATAAAACAGCTCGGCGTTTTCATTCGTTTCGGCATTCTTGGGAACCTGATTCTCCATCAGCGCGATATCCGTCGGCTGATCGGTCGTTTTCAGGCTTCCCTGCGTAAACAACGGTTTCAGCTCCTGCATGTATACGCCTGTGTTGACGGAGCCGATTTTCGTTTTTTTGTCGCCTTCTATTCGGCTCAGAAGCATCTCGGGAAAGGCGCGGATTGAACCTTGATCCTCTTTGTACCCTGATGTATTCGCGTTTGCGATGTTATTTGACAGCATTTCCGTTCTTCTCTGCTGTGTAATCATTGCGGACGTTGCGGTATATAATCCTTTTAACAAGTCTTCCACCTCTGAAATAGCATTATTTCCAGTTGCCTCACCGGAACATTTGTTCTATAATGAAAATCAGCATTTTTTCTTATTATCGGATTTACATTCCCGTTCGTGAAGGGTTTGACAGAAAAAAACCCCATTCTTTTTCAGAATGAGGTTTTATCATCAGCTCAGTTTGCGTTTTGGAAGCTTGTCCATGTTATCCAGCATGACGCCGGTTCCGACCGCAACACAATCCATCGGGTTCTCAGCAACAAGAACAGGCACCCTCAGCTCTTCGGCAAGAAGCTGGTCAAGCCCGTTTAACAGCGCTCCCCCGCCGGTAATGATAACGCCGCGGTCGATGATGTCAGCGGACAATTCAGGCGGTGTTCTTTCAAGAACCTGCTTGGCGGCCTGCACAATGACGGCAACTGATTCACGAAGGGCTTCTTCTACTTCTTTGCTGTTTACTGTAATCGTTCTCGGCAGACCGGAAACCATGTCACGGCCGCGGATGGTGATTTCTTCATGACGTGCGTCTGGGAAAACCGTTGCGACCTTCACCTTAATATCTTCAGCGGTACGTTCACCGATCAGCAGCTTATACTCGCGTTTGATATAATTTAAGATTTCCATGTCAAACTTGTCCCCAGCCATCTTAATAGAAGAGGAGGTGACAATATCGCCCATAGAAATAACTGCGATATCTGTCGTACCGCCTCCGATGTCAACAACCATGTTACCGCTCGGCTGGAAGATTTCCATACCCGCGCCGATAGCGGCAACTTTTGGTTCTTCTTCAAGGTACACATGCTTTCCGCCGCTTTTTTCAGCTGCTTCTTTAATCGCTTTTTGCTCAACGGATGTAATATTCGTCGGGCAGCAGATCAGCATGCGCGGTTTTGAGAAAAGTCCTTTTACATTCAGCTTATTAATGAAATGTTTCAGCATAGCTTCTGTTACTTCGAAGTCTGCGATTACGCCGTCTTTCAGCGGACGGATCGCAACAATATTCCCAGGTGTACGTCCAACCATTCGTCTGGCTTCTTCACCGACAGCCAGCACTTTGCCGCTGTTTTTATCAAGTGCCACAACGGAAGGCTCATTCAGAACAATTCCTTTTCCTTTTACATGGATCAGTACATTTGCAGTACCGAGGTCAATTCCAATATCCCTTGCAAACATCTATTTATATCCTCCTTGATATCTGTTTCACAGTAAAATATCCACATTGTGCCCTAATTATATATATTATCATAATTTATCAAAAAAAAGCTGCTGAACGATATAAGTTCTTGACAAAATTTTGCGGATATTCGCGAAACCGCCCGGGAGGAGAAAAAAGGGCCCGGCAGACGTCAGGCGCTACGGCTGCTGAACGGGCTCCCCTTCAAGAATTTCATCCTTCTTGTACTTTAGTTTCGTCGCCTCTCCCCCTCTTAAATGTCTGATGGATTTATGATAATCGAGTATTTCTTTTACTTCATTCGCCAAGTCAGGATTGATTTCAGGCAGGCGCTCTGTCAGATCTTTGTGTACGGTACTTTTGGAAACACCAAACTCTTTCGCAATGACACGAACGGTTTTTTTCGTCTCCACGATATACTTACCAATCTTGATTGTTCGCTCTTTGATGTAATCGTGCACACCACTCGACCTCCCCAGTTGGATGTGAGAAGTGTGAAATGAGATCCGTATTCTGTAACAGATTCACTGATGATGCAGCTTCTTCGTTGTCCGATTATATAAGAAGGTTTTAGAAATATGCCCACGATCCCTCACCTCAAACACTCTCTTTGATAGGTTTGTAACAGTGTATTAGCAATGAATTGGGAATATGCTAAAAACTCAATAAGGACAAGGGGCGGGTCATAATTTTCTGCTTTTTGAACGGGGGGTTTACATCCGCGCGATCCTGCTGTAGAATGAAACAGCACAATTAGTTACTTAGGTAAGTTTTTTGAAAAGGAGAACGGAAATGATCCACGTCAACAGACGCCTCATTCATCAAATCAATCAATGCGCCCGCCTGATTACGAAGAAAGCCAATGAACGGCTGGAACCATTCGGCCTGTACTCCTCTCAATGGTCAATCCTATATTGCTTAAAAACGATCGGGCCGATGACCCAAAAAGAAATCTGGTCCTATCTGAACGTAGAGGCGCCGACCGTTACCAGAACGATCAAACGCCTTGAAGAAAACGGCTGGATTCAGCGGGAACAGGGAGAAGACAAGCGGGAAAAGCTCGTCGTCCTGACGAAGGAAGCTGAATTGAAATACAACAGCATCAATCAAGAGATGCTGAAGTTCGAGGAAGACATGCTTGCGGATTTCCAAGATGGAGATAAGGAAGCTTTTTCTGAGTTTCTGAATGTGTTTTTAACGAAATAAAAAAGAAAGGGAAGTGCTGTACTTTTGAGTAAATCTGACTCGATCTGGACCAAAGATTTTATTATGGTCGTACTCGTGAATTTATTTGTCTTTGTGTTCTTTTATACATTTTTGGCCGTGCTGCCTATCTATATGATTCAGGAGCTTGGCGGCAGTGAATCGCAAGGAGGGCTTTTGATCAGCCTGTTCCTGTTATCTGCTATTATCACCCGTCCTTTTTCAGGGGCGATTATTGAACGGTTCGGCAAGAAAAGAATGACGATTGTATCTCTGGCGCTGTTCGCCCTGTCTTCTTATCTGTATTTGCCGATACACAATTTCTATCTGCTGCTCGGACTGCGTTTTTTCCAAGGCATCTGGTTCAGCATTTTAACGACGGTCACGGGCGCAATTGCCGCTGACCTTATTCCCGCCAAGCGGCGCGGTGAGGGACTCGGTTATTTCGCGATGTCTATGAACCTTGCCATGGCGATCGGTCCGTTTCTCGGACTGAGCCTTGTGAAAGTCATATCGTTCCCGGTGTTCTTTACGCTTTTTGCCGTATTTGTTTCTTTAGGCTTGCTGATTGCTTTTATGATTCGTGTGCCGGATCAAAACAACAGCGGAACGACTGTCTTCCGTTTTTCTTTCTCCGACATGTTTGAAAAAGGCGCGCTTAAAATCGCGCTTGTCGGGTTGTCCATTTCTTTCTGTTATTCAAGTGTGACTTCATATTTATCCGTTTATGCAAAGACGATCCACCTGTTGGATGTCAGCGGCTATTTCTTCGTCTGTTTCGCCGTGACGATGATGGCCGCACGTCCTTTCACAGGAAAGCTGTTTGACAGAGTGGGGCCGGGAATCGTCATCTATCCGTCGATTATCGTGTTCTCCGCGGGGCTTTGCATGCTGGCGATGACAAACAGCGCCCTCATGCTTCTCTTGTCCGGTGCCGTAATCGGTCTCGGATACGGCTCTATCGTACCGTGTATGCAGACGCTGGCGATTCAGAATTCGCCCGGACACCGTTCAGGCTTTGCGACGGCTACCTTCTTCACTTTCTTTGACAGCGGGATTGCCGGCGGGTCATATGTATTCGGCCTCTTCGTCGCTTCGGCCGGATTCCATTCGATTTATCTGGCAGCGGGGCTGTTCGTCCTGATTGCTTTGCTCCTGTATGGCTGGAGCCAGAAAAAAAGAACGCCGCTTGAAGCGGACGGAAACGTTTCAATCGCAGACTGATATGACAAAAAGCCGGGGGGCAGCCCCCGGCTTTTTTTATTCGGCCGCTCTTTCCCGCACGATTCGCCCCTCCGCTTTTGCATAAGGAGGATGAATGTACATAAGCGCCGTATAACCGAGACATGACAAAATGACACCCGCAAACCAGGAGATATCATAGATGCCGGCGAACGCCGGGACGTACATCCCGATTAAAGAAATAAACGCGCCGAGAAACGTCGCGGCAAAGGCCCGGTAATTATAGCCTTTGTAATAAGTGTACTGTCCGGTTTCTGAATAAAGGTCTTCAACTGAGAGCTGCCTTTTTCTGATGATAAAATAATCAGCCATCATCACCCCGGCCACCGGTCCGAGCATCCCGCCGATAAGTCCGAGAAACGCATATACATTCGTGGCGCTCTCCATCAGCTTCCACGGTATTGTGAACAGAGCCAAAACGGCGGTCAAATACCCTCCCCTTCTGAATGTAATATACTTCGGCAGGACATTCGCCAAGTCATAGGCCGGTGACACGATGTTTGCCGCCACGTTAACCGAGACGGCGGCGATGCAAAGTGTGATGACCGAAAGAGCGATGACGAAAGGATTATCAAACCGGGCCAAAATCTCCACCACATCCCAAATCGGTTCTCCGAATGCTACCTGTGATCCGGATGTCACCGTGATGCTTGCAAACGCAAACAGCGCAAATGTTCCCGGCAGCCCGTAAAACTGGCCGCGAATCTGTTCTTTTTGCGACGCGGCGAACCGGGTGAAGTCAGGGATATTCAGGATCAGCGTCGCCCATATTCCGATAATTCCCGTCACTCCGGCGGCGAACGGCCAAAACGTTTCAGAAAAGGTATGGAACTTTCCCGGCTGTGAGTAAATCGGACCGAGCCCGCCGGCAATATCTATCGCCCACCAGACCATGCCGCCGAAGACGAGATATACAAGCGGGCCCGCCCACACTTCAAATTTTTTGATCGATTCCATGCCGTGCCGCAGCACAAGCAGATGAATGCCCCAAAAGAAAATGAACGACAGAAAGCCCGGCAGATGAAGCCCGAATATATTCCAATCTCCGCCGAGACTCCCCCAGCCAGGCCATATGTTCAAAAGCAGAATGTGTAAAGCCGTGCTCCCGGCAAATGTTTGAATTCCGAGCCACATGATGGCTGTAAACGCCCTGAGAAGCGCCGGAATGTTAGCGCCGTATATTCCGTAAGAAGCCCTGATAATGACCGGAAAAGGCAGGCCGTATTTCGTTCCGGCATGGCCGTTCAAGGCCAAAGCGGCGAACAAAATCAGTGACGCCGTCACGATAATGGCGAGCACCTGCCACGGAGAAAGGCCGATCGCAATGAGCCCGCCCACAGTCGCGTAGGTCGGGATATTATGAATACACCCCATCCAGATGGATGCAAAATTCACTGCTTTCCATGTCCGTTCGCCGTCTTCTAAAGGCAGTAAATCTTTGTTGCTTAGCCGATCACTCATTGTTTTTTTCATTTTCTCCCTCCCGCATGTACGTTTTCCTTACATCACATGTGAAAAAATATAACTGAAAATTCCGTAAATAACATTGGTTGCTGTCGACAATAATCGTTTTGATTTTTGAGTACATTACACAAAAAAAAGAGACGGGGAGAGCCCGTCTCTTTTTTTGCGCCTGTTAAGAGGCTTTTTTGAGGAGAACCGAAAACCGGGACGCCATCAAAAGGCTTACGGCGCCGACAACGATAAGAATCGTCCCAAGCATATGAAAATGGCCGGCGGTAATTTCTTTTCCGAAAAGAATGCCCAAAATGACAGAAGACAAAATCGAACCGAGATACCGGCAGGTCTGAAACAGGCCGGACGTTGTTCCGACCATGTCGGCGGGGCTCGCTTTCAGCATGGCCGCCTGAAACGTGACATTTCCGAAGCCGTAGCCGACACCCAGCACCGACAGGATCAGCCCTTTTCCTATCATGGGCGCCTGAAGGAAGAAAAACGTTAACAGCACCGCTCCGAGCGCGGTCAGGCAGGTTCCGGCAACAATCGGCTGAAGAAGCCCTTTTTTATCTATCCATTTTCCGGTCAAAGGCGACACCAGAATACTCATGCCCGACATAAACAGCATAATCAATCCGCTTGTCTGAACGGACAAATGCATTTCATCCTGAAAATAGCTCGGAAGCCCGAAAAAGATGCAGTAAAAGAATATATTCAGCAAAATAAATTGAATATACACCGACGATAGTTTCCGATGCGTTTTAAACAGCCTGACATCAATAAACGGCTTCTCCGTTTTCAGCTCGCGCCAGATAAACAGCCCGACAAACAAAAGCCCGAATACGCCTTCTGTATAGTGAGGCTTCGTACTGAAGGACAATAAAAACGACAGGAGAAGGATAATCGCTCCGGCAAACAGAAGTATCCCGATCGTATCAAGCTGGCGGAGCACGCCTTTCAAGCCGCCGATCTCGCGTTTTTCATCTTTCGGAAACATATACATTCCGAGAAAAAAGCTGAGAATGATAAACGGCAGATTGACGAAAAAGATTGCCGGCCACCCTCCCCAAACGATCAGAAAACCGCCGAGAGTCGGACCGAGCGCCGTCATGGCTGATGCAAAGATTGACAGGACGGCCAGTGCCGAAGCCTGCTTCTCCTGTATATTTGAACGGATCAATCCGACGCCGGACGGATATATCGCGCTGCTTCCGATCGATTGAAAAAGCCGCATGATCAGCAATGTCATGAAAGTCGGCGCAAACGGCGCGCCGACCGCCGAGACGGCAACAAGCAGAAGCCCGATCAAAAACAGCTTCTTCCTGCCGAGCATATCACCGAGCTTCCCGGTAACAGGCTGCGCCACCGCGCTGGCCAGATAAAAGGACGATATCAGCCAGGACACCGTTGTAAACGACAGGTGAAATTCATGCTGAATACTGTGAAGCGCAAGAGAAATCATCGACGAGTTCAATGGGTTCAGCATCGTCCCCGAAGCCACGGCCGTCAAGAACAGGACGCGGCTTTTTTTAGAGATTGTCATTTTGTCTGTGCGATAAATTCTTCCGTCGTCCGGCTTCTGCCGATTTTCGGGAAGATAAACTTGAGTGTCGCTTCGTGCTGTTCATCGCTGAATGTCGCCATCGCGTCAGTTACGAAAACTTGCTGATACCCGAGCTGAAAAGCTTCTCGCGCCGTGCTTTCCACCCCGATGTTTGTCGCAATCCCGCATAACACAATCGTGTCGATTCCCCGTCTTCTGAGCTGAAGGTCCAGGTCCGTGCCGAAAAACGCGCCCCACTGCCGTTTTGTTACCGTATAATCATTTTCTTTCACTCCGATGTCAGGCACAAATTCAGCCCAGTCCGCCGGCGGAGCCGAATGGCCCGCCGCCTCTTCATCCGTCAGCGGCTTCAGCGCATCCGCTCCGTCATGAAAATCCACGTTCACAAAGCTGATAAATCCGCCTTTTTCCCGGAACACATCAATTAATTTTTTCGCGTTCGGCACAACGGTACCGCTTTTATCAATCGGCACAATGCCTTTTTGTAAATCAATAAGGACCAAAGCCGTTTTTTCAAATTGCAGATTTAATGATGTTGTCATAATGATTCCTCCTGATGCAGTTAGTGTTTCTCACCCCGTTTATTTTACTCTTTCCCGGACAGGATTTCTTACGCCGTGCTCCGGCGCTCTTTTTATGGATATAAAGTCGCACGACACCCATTTGAAAAAGCAGCATTATGAACGCAAAAAACCATGTCAGATAACCTTACACGAAAATGTTTTATCGTTCTTTTTTCTCTATAATAATGAATTAATCACAATTACATTCTGAATGAGACGGAGGAATACAACATGCAGATGGGCGATACAGTATTTATGTTCTTTTGCGCTTTACTCGTGTGGCTGATGACCCCCGGGCTGGCTTTGTTTTACGGCGGAATGGTAAAAAGCAAAAATGTGCTCAGCACGGCGATGCATAGTTTTTCTTCTCTCGCCATCGTATCCGTCGTTTGGGTTTTGTACGGATATTCACTTGCTTTTGCCCCCGGCAATACATGGCTTGGCGGGATTGAATGGGCGGGGCTGAAGGGGGTCGGCTTTGAACCCGGAAGTTACAGTGATACGATCCCGCATTCCTTGTTCATGATGTTCCAAATGACGTTTGCCGTACTGACGACAGCCATTATTTCCGGAGCATTTGCTGAACGCATGAGATTCAGTGCTTTTCTTGTATTTTCCTTTTTGTGGGCTTCCCTCGTATATACGCCCGTTGCGCACTGGGTATGGGGCGGCGGCTGGATCGGCCAAATGGGCGCTCTTGACTTCGCAGGCGGAAACGTCGTCCACATTTCTTCCGGAGTCGCCGGGCTTGTGCTGGCGATTGTGCTCGGAAAACGCAAGGACGGCACGGCGGCTTCCCCTCACAACTTAATTTACACGTTCTTGGGCGGAGCGCTCATCTGGTTCGGATGGTTCGGCTTCAATGTCGGCAGCGCCCTGACGCTTGACAGTATCGCGATGTTTGCCTTCATTAACACAAACACCGCGGCTGCAGCCGGAATTATCGGCTGGATTTTAATCGAATGGATGCTGAATAAAAAACCGACCATGCTGGGCGCTGTGTCAGGCGCTATCGCCGGGCTTGTCGCCATTACGCCGGCTGCCGGGTTCGTTACGCCGTTCTCTTCCATCGTAATCGGTTTCATCGGCGGGCTTGTCTGCTTTTGGGGCGTTTATTGGCTCAAAAAGACTTTCGGTTATGATGATGCGCTTGACGCTTTCGGCCTGCATGGGATCGGCGGGACATGGGGCGGCATCGCGACCGGTTTATTCGCAACCACTTCCGTCAATGACGGCGGGGCAAACGGGCTGTTTTACGGCGATCCGGGACTGCTCTGGAAGCAGATTGCGGCCATTGCGGCAACCTATGTATTTGTATTTATTGTCACTTTCGTTATCATTAAAATTGTAGGTCTGTTCATTCCCCTTCGCGCCAGTGAAGAAGAAGAGTCACTCGGGCTTGATTTAACGATGCACGGGGAAAAAGCATATCAGGACTTATAAAGTGAGGAGTGGCTTAGATGAGCGGTCAAATGTTCAAGGTAGAAATCGTTACGCGTCCGGCTAAGTTTGAAACATTGAAACAGGAACTCGGTAAAATCGGAGTCACATCGCTGACCTTCTCCAACGTACACGGCTGCGGCCTTCAAAAAGCCCACACCGAACTGTACCGCGGAGTCAAAATTGAGAGCAATGTGTATGAACGGCTGAAAGTGGAAATCGTTGTCAGCAAGGTCCCCGTTGATCAAGTAGTGGAAACGGCGAAAAAAGTGCTAAAAACGGGAGAGCCCGGAGACGGCAAAATATTCGTCTATGAAATCGGAAACACGATTAATATCCGCACCGGAGAAGAAGGACCAGGAGCTTTATAAACAGGCAGAACGCCCGGAGACAGAAATGTCCCGGGCGTTTTTTCAGCTTCATTAAAAAGAAGAAACCTTTTTTTCATGCGGGACAGGCCGCTTATGCCGTACGGGTTGTTTTTTCGCATATGTACTGATATTGACCAGTATGCCGCACAAAAACAGCGTCATAATTAATGAAGAACCGCCGTAGCTGATAAACGGAAGCGGCACACCCGTAACCGGGAGAAGTCCGCTCATCGCTCCCAAATTCAATACAACCTGAAACATTAATTGAAACGTAATTCCGATGGCAAGAAGCTTCCCGAACGGGTCATCAGCCCGCACGGCCGTTTTTACGCCGAGAAGCATTAACGCAAAATATAATCCCAAAACGATCAGAACACCGAATATCCCCAGTTCTTCGCTGATCACGGCCATAATGAAATCGGTATGCGCCTCAGGCAGATAGTTCATTTTTTCAACACTGTTTCCAAGCCCTCTTCCGAAAAACCCGCCTCCGGAAATAGCAAAATAGGATTGAATCAGCTGATAGCCGTCCCCGTTCGCGTCACCAAACGGATTGGTAAAGGAAACGAGGCGCTTCACACGATAGGAAGCCGAAAATGCGAGATAAACAACCCCGGACACCGCCGTCGCGCCGAGCACGAACAGATGGCGCTTTTTCAAGCCGGCACATAATAAAATCGACCCGCACGCCGCCAGGATTAAGGAAGCCGTCCCTAAATCAGGCTCCGCCAATGTCAGCAGAAAAGCGGTCCCCAAAATCACTAAAGGCGGCAGAACCCCTTTCACAAATTGATGAATGTACGGCTGCTTTTTCGTATAAATCGAAGCGAAATACAAAATCATCGCGATCTTCGCCAATTCAGACGGCTGTACGACAAGCGGGCCCGCTCCCAGCCACCTGCGGGAGAAATTCCGCTCCAGCCCGATTCCCGGTATCAATACGAGCAGCAGCAATACCAGCGAACCGACCACAAACAGCGGTACAAGCCGCGCATACCGCTTATACGGCAGACAGGCGGCAAATAGAAATAAGCATAATCCGATCAGTAAAGAGACACTCTGTTTATGGAAGAAATAGGATGGATCTCCATACCGCTGAGACCCCATCACATCACTGGCGCTGTACACCATTAACAAGCCGAATCCGCAAAGCAGCATAATGACAAACACAAGCGGCAGATCGGCGTTTTTCAAACGTTTCAGCAACGGACAAAACTCCTTCGGCTATTCTTTTCCCGCATACTTGACGCACAGTAATACAGTCACGTTTCATTCTGTTTACTTTTTTATGATTATTTTTAATACCAATTGTGTCTCATAGAAAAAAGCATTACACTGTTCATATAAAATAAAGATAAAAGGTGATATTTGTGAATTACGAACTATTTAAAGCGATCAATGGTTTGTCGCACCATAGTGCCATTCTCGACTCTATCATGGTATTTATTACGGAATACGCCATTTACGCCTACGCCCTTTTCCTGCTTGCCATGTGGCTGTTCGGAAGCACAAAAGGCAGACAAAACGCCCTGTACGCGGGCTTCACGGGTGTTGCAGCGCTTATCATCAACTACCTCATCACGAAAGTCTATGTCGAGCCGCGCCCCTTTGTCGAGCATACGGTTCATACGCTGATCCCCCATGCCGCGGATGCTTCATTTCCGAGTGACCATACGACAGGCGCTTTGGCGATTTCAATTGCGATTCTGTTCCGCAACAAAAAACTCGGCTGGCCGCTTGTGATTTTCGGCCTTTTGACCGGCTTCTCAAGAATTTGGGTCGGCCACCATTATCCGATCGATGTGCTCGGAAGCATTATCGTTTCCCTCATTGTCGGATTCCTGCTGTTCAGATTTTCAAATGTGCTTCGTCCGATTGTCGATCTGATCGTGCGAATCTATGAAAGTATCGTTCATAAAAGCAAATCGACAAACCATAATATATAAAAAAAGCCGGCGTCTGTCACAGACTGCCGGTTTTTGTATGTTTGGCTGTATGCTTTTTCCTTTGTAAAGCACAGAATGCGGCAATGCCGAGACTGTCAATCAGCACATCGCGGAGGCATCCGTTTCTGCCGAAAAAGAGCTGGACGATTTCTGTCAGGAAAGCGGCGGCCAATGCATACAGCACCGCCCTCTTCATGCGCCTGCACTCCCTGAAAAACAAATAGGCGAGCACAAAAAATGAAAACGCGTGCCCGAGCTTTTGAATCGCCGCTTCCGGTATGGCGAGCTCCGCCATATCGAACACAAAGAAACCGGACACATCCGGATGCGGCGTGAAACGGAAGGACACCGTCTGTGACACAATCATATCGTGAAAGCTTTCAGTCAAAGCCGAAACGAAAACAAAGACGAGCCACCCGGCCGCCAGACATTTATTCATTCAGCATCTCCTTCGTTTTCTACTAGTATAAAGGCACATGCGGCAATATGAAAAGCGCCTATCTGAGCTGATAGGCGCTTTGGGATCAAGATTACTTGCCCGAATCTTTCATTGAGCCGTCATCTTTACCATCTGTCTTGTCTTTTGTGCCGTCCTCTTTGTCACCTGGTTTTTCTTCGGTTTCTTTTTTAGGCGTCACATCTTTTTTCTCGGAAGACTGCTGAATTGACCCTTCCGTTTCTTCTGTCACAGCGTTTTTCTCTTCAGCCGCTGCTTTTTCAATAGATGTTACCGGCTTGTCCATAAAATTGAGCGGGTTCATCGCTACGCCGTCCTTGCGGATTTCAAAGTGCACGTGATTTCCGCTTTCTTCACTGTAAAGGTTTTTTCCGGATTTACCGATGACCTGGTTCTGCTTTACTTTGTCGCCCTGATCCACGCTGACTTCAGATAAAGACTGATAGACAGTAGACAGGCCGTCTGAGTGTTCAATTTCAACCACATATCCCAGTACCGGGTCTTTAGCAGCTTTAACAACCGTACCGCTCAGAGAAGCAGAAACATCAAATGATTTTCCGTCTTTCTCAGCTAAGTCAATTCCTTTACTGAGGCTGTACGTGTTATTATAGTTAACAAGTGCTGCTTCTTTCTCTTTTTTTGCGGCATCAGTTTCATAAAACTTTTTCACAACAGAAACATTTTCAGAATGAGCAGCCGGCATTGCGACGTTTTCCATTGACTTGCCTACTTCGACGGCATCGTCTTTGCCGCTGTCATACGCGGAGCTTCCGCCGTTGTTCGTCAGATTGTCCTTCACATCATTCGAAACGGATTGATACCAAAGGACAGCTGTTAAAATGACGGCCGCACTGACTAAGTAGATTGCAGGGAATATCCAGCGTTTGCGAAAAAACCGCTGAAGTTTTTTGACTTGAGAAGTTTTCTTTTCTTCCTCTCTCATTTGTTCATCACCTCAGCAACATTCTGAACACTTTTCTGAAAATATATACACATCCATAAAAAACTTTTTTGGAAATAGTATGTGCAGATTGCACTTGATTATGTAATAAAATGTGAAGGGAGATCCCGGAATATGAATTTGACCCTGCGCAAAGCCGTATTGGAGGATTTAGATGCGGTGGTGGCCATATACAACTCGACGATTGCCTCACGAATGGTAACGGCTGATACGGAAGAAGTGACGCCCGAAGACCGGATGGATTGGTTTTTGCGGCACACGGACCGGCGCCCGCTGATGGTCGCGGAAGATGAAACCGGCAAAGTAGCGGCCTGGATCAGCTTTGAAACGTTTTACGGCCGTCCGGCCTATGACAAAACGGCGGAGATCAGCATCTATCTGCATCAGGATTGCCGCGGCAAAGGAGCAGGAAGCTTTCTGCTGAAAGAAGCCCTGGCACTCGCTCCGGCAATCGGCATCCGCAGCCTGATGGCTTTTATCTTCGGACATAATGTGCCGAGCATTAAGCTGTTTGAAAAATTCGGTTTTACCGAATGGGGCGTATTCCCGGGTATCGCCGAAATGGACGGAAAACGATATGACTTGAACATTTTAGGGAGAGAACTGTCATGATCACCATCGATAAAGACAAAGACGAAAACCAGCCGCTCAATAAAAAAGCCCGTTCCCTTGCCGACATCGCCAAATGGGGAAAGATCACCGCCGTGTTTCTGATCATCACGGGCTCTCTTTCCGCTCTGTCAGCCATTGTGACGCTGCTCGGAGCCATTCCGGGGGTTCTGCTCATCATTTCCGGCGTCATGCTGATGCGCTCGGCAAAAGCGGCTGCCGCCCTTCAGGAAGGACTAGAAGAAAACGCGGAAGAAAATATGCTTGCACATTACGCGTCATTTATCAAAATGCAGTTTTTTTACGCGGCATCCAGTGTGGTATTGGGCATTCTCGCTTTTATTTTAGTCGTCATCTTCGCTGTCATCGGAATTATCGCTTATCACAGCACTGATACGTATGACACGCCTGATTCATATTACTATGAGAACGACCCGGTGTTTGAATGACAAAAAGAGCTGATCGCGCGTCAGCTCTTTTTTAATAAAGCATTTCTTTTTTCCGGTCTTCTTCCGTTAAAAATTCAATAAAGCTCTTCATCGCAGACGGTTCCTCGGCAATCAGCCGGGTATAGGCGCTTTTCCGTTCCTCGGACAGAATGTCGCTTTTTCTGATTCTGTTCAGCATATAAAGGCGGATCGTTTTTTGCACCTGTTTCCGCTGATAGCCGGCTTCCTTAAAAAACGCAAGACCCAGAGCCGCAAGGAGGGCAAAAATGCCGGCCGAGACGAGAGCTCCTCTCCCGGAAGGGGCCTGAATCAAAAGCGATGCCAGATGAAACAGACTAAAAGCGGCGAGCGGGAAAGCAAGAAAACGGTACATGATGCTTTTTTTCATCAGCGGCGCGATGGCGATTTGTATTTTCTGAATTTCTTTTTTTATGAATCCCGGCAATTGTTCCGCATGCTCCAGCTTCATGCCCTCTCCCCTTTGCTGTCATTTTTGTCTTCTTTTTCATATATGCATATTTTACCGCACCCGGAACTTTCTTTGAAAGAAAACTGCATTCATCTTTGATTCCGGCTCTTTATTCTTTCAAAATGTCAATGTTATAATTTGAAATGGGAATCAGATTGCTGCACTTGTCGGAATACTAATGGGCACAGTCTTGATAAATATGATATAGCGGGGTTGCAAAGTGAGCATTTCATTTATTTTATTCGGATTTTTTTTCGTTTTAAATATACTTTTGGCCGTCATCATGATTTTCAAAGAAAGACGCGATGCCAGCGCTTCATGGGCTTGGCTCTTGGTTCTTTTTTTTATTCCCATTTTAGGGTTTATTTTATACCTGTTATTCGGCCATAACCTGAGACGCAAGCATCTGTTTCAATGGGAAGACCGTAAAAAAATCGGGATAGAAAAGCTGCTGAAGTTTCAGCTGAAAGATCTGAAGTCGAGGCAATTCCAATTTAACAACAGGGCGACTGTGGATAATAAAGACCTCATCTATATGCTTGTCATGAACAACCACGCAGTCTTTACAGAGGATAATTCGGTGGAGATTTTGACGGACGGGCGCGATAAGTTCAAACGCTTAATGAAGGACATTTCCAACGCAAAAGATCACATTCACCTTCAATACTATATTTATAAAGGTGATGAACTGGGAAAAAAATTGCGCGATGCTTTAGTGAAAAAAGCACGGGAAGGCGTAAAAGTCAGAGTGTTATATGATGAACTCGGTTCAAGATCACTCAGAAAAAAATTCTTCAAACCGCTGCGGGACGCCGGCGGCCATGTGGAAGTCTTTTTTCCTTCCAGGCTTCGTCCGATTAATTTGCGGCTCAATTACCGGAATCACCGCAAGCTCGTCATCATTGACGGCGAAACCGGCTATGTCGGCGGCTTTAACGTCGGAGATGAATATCTCGGCCTGAATCCGAAATTCGGCTACTGGCGCGATACGCACCTCAGGCTTCAAGGCACGGCGGTACACGCCATTCAGACACGGTTTATCCTCGATTGGAACCAAGCCTCCCATCATCATACGCTCACATACGTTCCGAATCATTTTCCGGAATGCGAGCCGAAGGGCAACGTCGGGATGCAGATTGTCACGAGCGGACCGGACTCAGAATGGGAACAAATTAAAAACGGCTATATCAAGATGATCTCAACGGCCAAACGGTCGATCCTGATTCAGACGCCTTACTTTATTCCTGACTCAAGTCTTTTAGATGCCCTCAGGATCGCCTGTCTGTCAGGCATCGACGTCAAAATCATGATTCCGAACAAGCCGGATCACGCTTTCGTTTACTGGGCGACTTTATCTTACATCGGCGATCTTTTGAAAGCCGGAGCCTCAGTCTACATTTACGATAACGGCTTTATTCATGCAAAAACGATTGTCGTCGATGATGAGACGGCTTCAGTCGGTACGGCGAATATCGACGTCAGAAGCTTCAGACTTAATTTTGAAGTCAACGCCTTTATTTATGACGTCACCATTGCGAAAAAACTCATTTCCTCATTTAAAGAAGATCTGCTCGTCTCCAGAAAATATACGTATGAAGAATATCAGGAGCGTTCGCTGCGGATCCGCATTAAAGAATCGATTTCAAGACTTCTTTCGCCGATTTTGTAATTCCCGGGGTGTTTTCTCGGGAATTTTCTGATATAAAAACGGACACGGCATGAAAAAACACATTTTATATTCAAAAGAATGACCGAATAGTGTATAAATGAAAAGTGAGTATTTTTTTGTAAAGGAGTGCCATAGTTTGAAACCTGAATCAGTGAATCGTTCGCTTATTTCTATTTCGAAATGGGGAAAAGCGACAGGTATTTTATTTATTATCGTGGGTGCGTTTGCGGCGCTGTCGGGCGCGTTTTTCTTTTTAATCGGAGCCATTCCCGGCGTTCTGCAGATCATTGCCGGCATTTTTCTGATGCGCTCGGCAAATGAAGCGGGACAGATGGCGGAGCAGTTCAATGAACTGACAGAAGAACATATGCTGGAGAATTATGCAAAGTTCGTGAAAATGCAGGGGATCTACCTGATTGTGACGGTCGGCTTGTCCGTTCTCGGTATTGTTCTCTTCATTGTCCTCATGACGCTCGGCATCGTGGACGGCGTGTTTAATAATATTGATGCCAATACATATTAAAAAGGAAAATCCCGGCGCATCCGCCCGGGATTTTTTCTTATTCCGCTTCTTCGACAACGGTAAAGTTTTTCTGCTTTCGATTTTCCAATACGACGATGGCATAATGGCGCAGCTGATGCAGCTGTCTGCAAATATTCTTTCAGACATTTCGACTTCAGCTCAAAAAAGTTTATTCAAATAAAGCTTTTCCTCAGAGTTTCAACTGAAATCACTCAATTGTTCGACTGTTCCTGATCAGGTTTAGAAGCAAGAATTGTGATTCTGCAAAATAAGGATAAAAGCCATGGCGGAACAAGACCACTTATCATACAGTTTTTGGGTCTTTGTAATTAAATTACAATTGTTCTTAATATTCACTCATGTATTCATGCTATTATATTGAAAGGAACGATCAAAAGCGTTGGCGTTCGTTAAATATTTACGAGTGCTGCCTCATGTCAAAGTCAGAAAAAATAGTATAGGAGGTAACATATGTTTAAGTTTAAAAAGAAATTCTTAGTTGGATTGACGGCAGCTTTCATGAGTATCAGCATGTTTTCGGCAACCGCCTCTGCAGCTGGCACAGATTACTGGCAAAATTGGACTGATGGGGGCGGAACAGTCAACGCTGTCAATGGATCTGGCGGGAATTACAGTGTTAATTGGTCTAATACCGGAAATTTCGTTGTTGGTAAAGGCTGGACTACAGGCTCGCCATTTAGAACAATAAACTATAATGCCGGAGTCTGGGCGCCGAATGGCAATGGATATTTGACTTTATATGGCTGGACGAGAGCACCTCTCATCGAATATTATGTGGTGGATTCATGGGGTACTTACAGACCTACCGGAACGTATAAAGGTACTGTAAAGAGTGATGGAGGTACATATGACATATATACAACGACACGTTATAACGCACCTTCCATTGATGGCGATAACACTACTTTTACGCAGTACTGGAGTGTTCGCCAGTCGAAGAGACCAACCGGAAGCAACGCTGCAATCACTTTCAGCAATCATGTTAACGCATGGAAGAGCCATGGAATGAATCTGGGCAGTAATTGGGCTTATCAAGTCTTAGCGACAGAAGGATATAAAAGCAGCGGAAGTTCTAATGTAACAGTGTGGTAACAGCTCATCTTTAATTAGGGGCAGCTAACGGGCTGCTGATCGTTCCTAGAGAAATTTTATAATGATTGTTAAGAGGCGAACGGTTTTGGCATTGCTGGAGGCAGGATATCATTTTTTGTTTAACTTGCTCACAGCTGACACCTTCACATAAGTCTTAAGCAAAATAAAAATATCCCGGTAACCACCTCCTTTAGTTTCGGAGGATTTCTTCATTAAACAGATCGCAATCCGCATCCAGGCGTGTCTGAATATGGAGCCAAAACCGCGATTTCCTCATTACTCATTGTAACCATTTTCGTTACACCGCTAGCGGCATGAACCCATCTCTTTTTAACAAAAGAGATGATTCATTACATCATAAAGGGACTTGCTCGCAAGTTCATTCTCCATTGCCCGCTGTACGCTTCCGAACGTCTCATCGAGCGCGCGCTGAATATTTTTTCCGACCGGACAGTCGGGGTTCGGATTGTCGTGAACCGCAAAAAGCTCTTCCTTATTCTGCACCGCCCTGTAAACCTCTAAGAGGGTGATCTCCGACGGATCTTTTTTCAGGCTGGCTCCCGGAACACCCGCCCGGGATGTCAGAATACCCGCTTTTTTCAGCTGGCTGATCGTTCTCCGCACGACGACGGGATTGGTGTTTACGCTGCCCGCAATCATGTCCGATGACGCCCGTTCATCCGTTGAGATCAGCGATAGAATGTGAATGGCCACAGCAAGACGGCTGTTAATCATGTTTTTCACCACCGTTGTAACCGCAATAGTTACATTTCATTTGTTTGTCAACTACTAATATACACTAAAACGGGCGGCAGGATGAAATCAAGTTGGCAATAGAGGGTAAACAGGCCGGCGGGAAACCGGCCGAAGAGGGATTAAAATAAGAAATAACGCTGTCCGAGCGGAACATAGCTGACAGGCTGGCATGCCAGCTCTTCTCCGTCGGCGAACACCTGATAAGTTTTCGGATCGACTTGTATATTCGGCATCGCGTCATTCAGCTTCATGTCGAGCTTACTCAGCTTACGGATATTCCGTACGGGAGAAATCATTTTTTCAAGGCCGAGCTTTTCCGGCACACCGTTTGCGATACCGGCCTGGGACATAAATGTAATAGAGGTATTTCGGTTTGCTTTACCGTATGATGCGTACATCTGCCGCATAAACACGGGCTCAGGCGTCGGAATGGAAGCATTCGGATCTCCCATCTGGGCGCGGGCGATCATGCCGCCTTTGAGCACAAGTTCAGGTTTGACGCCGAAGAAAACCGGGTCCCATAGTACGAGGTCGGCGAGCTTTCCTTTTTCAACGGAACCGACTTCATGGCTCAGGCCGTGAGTGACGGCCGGGTTGATCGTGTATTTGGCGATATAGCGTTTGGCGCGCACATTGTCATTGCCGTTTTCTCCTGATAAAGCGCCGCGCTGTTTTTTCATTTTATCGGCCACCTGCCATGTCCGGATAATCACTTCACCCACCCTGCCCATCGCCTGCGAGTCAGATGACGTCATGCTGATCGCGCCGATATCGTGCAGAATATCCTCCGCCGCAATGGTGGCCGCTCTGATGCGTGAATGACTGAACGCCACGTCTTCAGGCACTTTTGAATCTAAATGATGGCAGACCATCATCATATCAAGATGCTCGTCCATTGTGTTGACGGTATACGGAATCGTTGGCGTCGTAGAGGACGGCAGGATATTGGCGTAAGATGCGAGTTTCATAATATCCGGTGAGTGGCCTCCGCCGGCTCCCTCTATGTGATATGTATGAATAACCCGGTCGCCGATCGCATCAAGCGTATTTTCTAAAAAGCCCGCTTCATTTATCGTGTCTGTGTGGATCGCCACCTGAATGTCCGCCTCATCCGCTGCTTCCATGCAAGCTTTAATGGCGCTTGGCGTTGATCCCCAATCTTCATGCAGCTTCAGGCCGATCGCGCCTGCTTCCACCTGCTCGATCAGCGGCGCTTTATCGGATGCATTCCCTTTTCCTAAGAAACCGACGTTGATCGGAAACTCCTCGGCCGCTTCCAGCATTCTCGACATGTACCATGCACCGGATGTACAAGTCGTCGCTTTACTTCCCGTCGCAGGACCCGTTCCGCCGCCGAGAAGCGTGGTCACGCCTGAAGAAAGCGCGACTTCCATCTGCTGCGGGCAGATAAAGTGGATATGCGTATCCACCCCGCCGGCCGTTACGATTTTCCCTTCGCCGGAAATGACTTCTGTTCCGGCACCGATAATCATGTGCGGGTCCACCCCATCCATAATATCAGGGTTGCCGCTTTTTCCGACGCCGACAATCCGGCCGTCCTTCACCCCGATATCCGCCTTGACGATTCCGGTATAATCCAGGATAACCGCGTTTGTAATGACCAGATCAAGCGCTCCGTCTTTCCCGGTGATACGCCCGTTCTGCCCCATGCCGTCCCGGATTGTTTTCCCTCCGCCGAAAATCATTTCTTCACCGTAATTCGTGAAATCTTTTTCGACTTCAATCCATAAATCCGTATCTCCGAGTCTGACTTTGTCTCCCGTTGTCGGTCCGAACAGTTCTGCGTATTGCTCACGTGACATTTTCATCGGATCGCCTCCTCCATCCATCCGGCTTTTTTAAGATTTGACAGAGTCTTCTCTTTTCCCCGCTCATCCATATACGTATCGGCCATGCCGTTGAGACCTCTGACCGTTTTTCGCCCTCCGATTTCCACGAGCGTGACGGTTTTCTCTTCTCCCGGTTCAAAACGGACAGATGTGCCTGACGGAATATCAAGGCGCATGCCGATTGCTTTGTCCCGATTGAAGGAAAGGGCGCCGTTGGCTTCGGCAAAATGAAAATGCGATCCTACCTGCACTGACCGTGTTCCGTTATTGGTGACTGACACCTCCAGCGTCTTCCGGCCTTCGTTAATGGTGATGATCCCCTTTGCGACTTGAATCGCTCCCGGCTTCATGACTTCACCTCCGCTTTGATCGGCTGATGAACGGTGACAAGCTTAACCCCGTCCGGGAACGTCGCTTCCACCTGAATGCTGTCCAGCATTTCCGGAACGCCTTCCATAACATCTTTTTCCGTCAATACATTGCGGCCGGATTCCATCAGCTCAGCAACGCTTTTTCCGTCTCTCGCGCCTTCCATCAGATAACAGGTCAAATATGCGGCGGCTTCGGGATAATTCAGCAGAACGCCGCGCGCCTTCCGCTGCTTAGCGAGCTCTCCCGCCGTAAAAATAAGCAATTTTTCTTGTTCAACCGGTGTCAGTTTCATCTGTATTCCCCCTTAGTGATAGTCAAACACAATCCGCATGGTCATACCGAAACGATGCAGGCGGCCGTCACCCCCTTCACCTCATGAAATGTTAAGTGATAAAAGTTATTCGACGGTGAACGGCCCGATTCCTTTTGCAGAAATTACCGATTTCTCATTTTTTTCTTCAACAAACGTTTAATTAAATGTGAAGAAAGGTTACATTCTATGTGAATATTATAAAGAAATTACCGGTGAATTTATAGAATATTTAAAAATTTAGTGAATATTAACCAAATGAACTGGAATTTTTGTCATTTCTCATAACAAAAAGCCCAAAATATTTTGGGCTTTTGCTGTGTTTCACTATCAAATTAATCATCACTGAGTTTATCTTTCGTTTTACCGACACCCTTTTGCAGGCTGCCTTTCGCTTTGTCTTTTTTACCTTCCGCTTTTAAGTCGGACTTGTCTGCCATGTCTCCTGCTTTGTCCTTTGCTTCCCCTTTCATTTTGTTCATGCCGCCTTTTACTTTGTCTTTTAAACCGTTATCTTGACTCATGATCTCTTCAGCTCCTTTTTTGTTCTGTGTACTTGTTTTCTTCCCTTTCAGCCTGAACACAAACATTTCAACTCTCAATTATTGATTTCACAGCGTTCCCCGTAGCGGAGCACTTTGTAAACGGCCAATCCGTCTGACAGCTTATTATCCCCGTATTGCACCGGCAGAAGGGCAAAGAAAACATAATAAGTTGAAAAATAGACAAATTGGTAAAAAAATAAGTTTGGCTCGAGGATATCTTTTATGATCAGCAGATTTATTAAAAAGATAGAAGCGAGATTAAACAGACAGCCTCCGGAATAGACGAGCGCGCTCGTCAGACGGTTATCTATCCGCAATTCGCCGAACTTGCAGAAAGAATCTATGAAGTAGATACGCCGAACCTGAATCGGCCCTACTTTTAAAAGACGTTTCCCCATTCCGATATCCAATGATGCCTTGCCTCCGAACAGCATGGCCATAAAGCTGTGTCCCGACACATGGATGACAGACACCATCGGCAGAATGATGAGAAATGATACGAAAAACTTTATCATATCATTGAATCCGAACAACAAATCCCTCCTTCCCCTTGTACTTTTTTCTCTCTTTTGCGATTTTTCCGTTTTTTTCTATGGTCAAACGTTATGATGTGCATAAAAAAATAACCATCTGCTGAGCAGATGGTTAAGAAAATTATATATCGTATAAACACTGTTCTTTTTGAATGTTTTCTCTCATGCGAATCGCTTTTTCATAAAAATACGCCGCTTCTTTATATTGCCCATGTCCGCTTGTGTAAATGGCGGCCTCCAAGGCGAAATCTTCAATATACACATACAGCGATTTTTCATTCATATAGTCAAACACTTCATGGATTAAATCCATATTGAGTGACTCCAAATAAAGCGCTTGTAAAAACTTATACTTCTCTAAACTGAATCGGTCGCCCCGTTCTTTCGCGATCATGACCCCTCTTTCATAATAGGTAAGGGCCGCTTGGTCATCATGCATCCTGAAAAGGGTGTGCGTTAAGCTGAACAGCGCCTTCGGAAGCTGTTCAAGCTGATGCTCTTCAAAAACGGGAACCGCTTTTCTAAAGTACCGGGCCGCTTCATCCAGATCGCGCTTTTCAGAATAACAATTCCCCAGATTGTAAAGCGAAGACCCGATCAGGCGGGGCTGTCCTTCAAGCAAAGAAAGGCGGAGGGCTTCGTCTAAATGCTCAAGCGCTTTGTCGTAGTTTTTGCAGTCGATGTAGTTTCCTGAGATGACGAAATGGCATTGAATTCTCCGCACTCTGTAGAAATCGTGTTTCATATACGTATCCAGCGCCTGAATCCCGTGATTCATGGAAAAATGAGTCTGCTTCATGACATAAAACACTTCAGACATCTTGAAATGGAATTCCGCCCTCTCTATATCATCCTCGACAAATGAAAGGAGTTTTTCCGCTTTCCGGTAAAAAGAAATAGCCGCAACATAGTTATTGTGATCGAATTCATACATCCCTCTGAACAAATGGAAATAATACTCAGACAGTCCCGATATGCTGTCCGTGCTTTCGATCGTCTTTTGCAGCTCGCTGTACTGAATCTGTGATTGTTCGGTGCATTCCGGCTTGACGTAATCAAGCATAATATGATGGCGGTAGCTGATCAGCTGATAATATAACAGCAGCAGCTGGTCTTCCTCCATACGTTGTATATCCTCATCAATTTCCTCTTTCAGCTTTATGGCATCAGCCGCTTGAAACGCTAAAATGTGCTTGTACCATTTGTTGATCTTGACTCCAACTTGAGATGACGGAATCTCGTATGCGGTCATGCCCCTTTCACAACCTTTTCTAATTTCTATTGGTTATATTTTAACATATTGTATGGCTTTGGAATTGCATAACTTGATTGTCCTGCATCAAAATTCCTATCATATATTTCGGCTGTCATCGGTATTTTTTGAACAGACCGCTCTCATATTGTGAATAAAAAAGCCTGCCCTTGTCCGGGCAAGCTTTTCTTCATCCGCCTATATAAGACATTTCCACTTTCTTTTTCCCATCCGTTTTAGAAAGCGCGCGGTCAATTGAATACTGATCCGTGCGATTTCTCCAGACAGAAGCGATGGATTCCGTCAATTCATCATCGGTCAGACCGCCGCGCACGAGCTTCCGAACATCATAGCCGCTTGACGCAAACAGGCACGTAAACAGCTCGCCTCTCGCCGACAGGCGCGCTCTGTTGCAGGAGGCGCAGAATGCATCCGATACGGAGGAAATTACGCCGATTTCGCCGGAACCGTCAAGATAGCGGAACCTGGAAGCGACCTCTCCTTTATAATTCGCTTCTATCGGCTCCGTCGGCATGTGCTGGTTGATCAGATCAATAATCTCGGCCTTCGTGATCACGTCTTTTTTATTCCATTGATTCGTATTGCCGACATCCATAAATTCAATAAACCGGAGAATATGACCCTTTTCTTTAAAATAGCGGGCCATCGGCAGGATATCTTTTTCATTGACGCCCTTTTGAACAACCATGTTGATTTTCACACCGAGTCCGGCCGATTTTGCCGCCTCAATGCCCTCAAGCACCTTGTTCACCGAAACCCCGCGGCCGTTAATGGCCTTAAACCGCTCATCCTCTAAAGAATCGAGGCTGACTGTCACGCGATGCAGCCCCGCCTGCTTCAGTTTTTCCGCATACACGGGAAGCAGAGAGCCGTTTGTCGTCATCGCGATATCTTTAAGTCCGGGGATGCGCGCAAGTTTTTTGATCAATTCAGGCATATCTTTTCTCATGAGCGGCTCTCCGCCCGTCAGCCTGATTTTTTCAACGCCGAAGCGGCCGACAAACAGCTTCGCAAGCCGCTCAAGCTCCTCGAAGGAGAGCAATTCCGTCTTTTGTAAAAATGGATAATCCGGTCCGAATAATTCGGCTGGCATACAGTACGTGCATCTGAAGTTGCAGCGGTCGGTTACAGAGATACGAAGATCCCTGAGCGGCCTTTCCCTTTTGTCTGTCACCCGGCGCGTTTCTGTATTCATAAGCCCAAGACCCCTTTCTATTGTTCAACCCGTTCAGGATGTGTGTATACGTTAAATGATCCGTTTCTGACAAAACCTATCGCGGTTATGTTCAGCTCTTCCGCCATTTGCAGCGCGAGCTCCGTCGGCGCCGATTTTGAAATGACAATCGACACGCCGATTTTTGCGGCTTTTAATAAAACCTCTGAGGAAATCCGGCCGCTGAAGACGATCAGCTTGTCACGGACCGGCATTCCGTTTTTCAAACAGCAGCCGTACAGCTTATCCAGCGCGTTGTGGCGCCCGATGTCCGTCCTCATGAAGAGCAGCTTTTCCGTATCGCACAGCGCTGCATTATGGACGCCGCCCGTTTCCCGGAAGGTGCCGCTCCCGCTTTGCATCTCCTTCATCAGGCGAAGGCACGTCTCAGGAGTTATGGTGATACGGCTGACGGCGGTTTTGGCCGTTTTCACATCCTGCTGAAAGTAAAAATGGCGGCCTTTCCCGCAGCATGAACCGATGACCCTCTTCGTATAGTCTTTTTGCTCAAGCACCCCGGGATTCGTCAGTTCAACATATGCAAACCCGAGACTTTCATCTATAGTAAAGCTTTTGATTTCTTTTTCAAAACGAATGACGCCTTCTGATGCGAGAAATCCGATGACGAGTTCCTCTAAATGGTCAGGCGTGCAGACGAGCGTAACAAATTCCTGCCCGTTCACCATGACGGTCAGCGGATACTCTGAAACCATCCGATCTGCCGTTTTTGTTAATACCCCTTTTTCATAGCGGTATATGTCTCTTACCGCTGTTGTTTTTTCATCCACTGTTTTCCCCTCCGCAGTATCCTTCTCTTTTATTCTTCCACAATCCCTGTATTTTGTCGAATTTGCGGTTTAAAAAAAGAGCCCTCTTAGGACTCTATGTTTCATTGCGATGATGTCTGCTCAGAATGGTGAATAAAATAACTGCGGCGATAATGGCCAATATACTGACGAATATGAAGGCGGCAAGCTTCAGAAAAATTCCCATCAGAACAAAAACGACTGCCGCCAGCACTAATATAATGCCTGCTCCTTTTAACAACAGCGTTCATCTCCTTTTATCCGTATCATTCCCGCGGTTCCGTTTTCTAAACAAAAAAGACGCCGCGCGGGCGTCCTTTTTTAACCTATTCTTTTGCTAAATCCTTTGCAGCGTCTTCCCAAGCCTGTTTGAACTCGTCCGCGCTGTCAGCTGAGACATATGTGCCGCCTCCCGCTTCCGCCGCTTTTTCAAGGCTTTCGCTTCCTTTCATGCCGAAGTTGAAGCCGATGATATTGACGATCGTGTTGACGTTCGCTTTACGGAGCTTTTGAATTTCGGCCTGAGGATTACCTCCGCATGTTTCTTCACCGTCTGTGATCAGATATACGACGTTTTTCCCCGCGGCGCCGGCCCGCTCAAATTCTTCACGCGTATCAGAAAGCGCTTTCGCAATCGGTGTCCAGCCGGTCGGTTTAATCTTGCTGAGTGATTGCTCAAATGGAGTCACGGCGTACGGCTGAAGGCCGTATAACGTTTCTGTCGCATTACATGATACGGCTTTGCCTGAGTTTTTATTATTCCCCTTATGTCCGAATACCCGAAGCATCAGATTCGTGTCTTCAGGAAGAACTTCCGCAAAAGAAGTGACAGACTCTTTCGCAACATCTATTTTACGCTCTCCCCCTGTTTTTTGTATCATGCTTCCGCTTGCATCAAACAGCACGGCAACGTTTGTTTCTTCGTGCTTTTTCTCAGCTGCAAAAACAGGTGATCCGAGTGAAAGCGTCAAAAGTCCGACAATCCCCGCAGTGAACATTTTTTTCATTTCCTTCATTCCTCTCCGTTTGTTTTTGGCCGATGGGCCCCCGGCTCTTCTCTATGCTAGATGACGAGTATGCAAAAAGATATAGGGCGGGATTCCTTTTGTATAAGCGGCGGTACGCCGTTAAAAATGAGCAGAATTATGCGCATCATCCTAAAAAGATTGGATAAATGATGACAGATTTAATGCCTTTTTCGCCCTTTTTGTAATATAAGTCCGGAATCTGATTCTTTTTACAGTTTTCTCTTCATCTTTTCTTGAAATTTTTGTTAAATAAAAATAAAAAAAAGGGCCGATAAACGGCACCTTTTCTTATTCCGCTAATGAACTCGCTGCCATTGTAAAGATGCGGTTCATATCCTTTTGGCTGTGAGCTTCGTAATATTTTCCTCCGCCCGCTTTGGCAATCTCGTGAAGCTGGCCGTTGAAGCCTTCCTTAAAGTCAAAGCCGATCACGTTGACTTTAATATGCTGTTTGCGAAGTTCTTTCGCTGTCTTAACAGGATCTCCTCCGCATGTCTCCTCGCCGTCCGTCAACAGGAAAACGGATTTACTGCCAAGTTTGTGCAAACCGGTAAAGGAAGCCTTCGCATCCTCTAATGCTTTTGCAATCGGTGTCCAGCCCGTAGGCCCGATTCCGTTAAGAGAGTTAAGGAAGCTCTGTCTGTCAAACCTTTGGAATCCGTACACACCGCGAATGGATTCACAAGATTGAACCTTTCCGGAGTTTTTATTATTGCCTTCCGAACCGAAAACCGTCATTCTGACCTGTGATTTAGATTTAATTTGATCCGCAAAACGGACAATTTCTTCTTTTGCCATGTTGTATTTAGAAACACCGTCAATCCGTTTTGCCATACTGCCGCTCGCATCAAGTAAAATGGCGGTATTGTTTTTAAATGAAAGAGTCTTCTCGTTTGCATTCTCGGCAGCAAAAGCAGGAGATGCAGCAGTCAGCATCAATCCGAGCATGAGTATGAGTGAAAATGTTTTTTTCATTGCTTTTTCCCCTTTTCAATAGATTTACGTTCAACGCCGAACAATATTTATCGTAAATGAGATGAAAAGGGAAATAAATAGGACGGCGTTCCTCATTATTTTTGCGTATATTCACATAGAAGCGGCATTTTTATCAGTGATTTACACCCGGCGCTCAGCCTTCAATCGACATTTGTCAGCCTTTAGGCTTTCGTTATATGAGTCTGTTGGTTGCTTTACCGTTTATGGAATAGTTTTCAAAAAAAACAGACGCTCATGAAAGCGTCTATTTTTTCGCCATATATTTGTTTAAAAATGAATCTGCTTCGGAAATGTCCACTCCCTGATAATAATGCTTGACGATGTCTGCCACGGATTTCCCCTGCTGCGCCATGTAATTGGCCCCGTACTGGCTCATGCCGACGCCGTGGCCGAATCCTTTTGTCGTAATGGTGATGCTGCCGCCGTTTCGTTTCCATTCAAAGTCGGCAGAACGGAGTCCGAGTTTTTCCCGGATGTCTCTTCCCTTCAGCTTTTTGCCGTTTATGACGGCCGTCGCCACTTGATGGCCCGGCGTTCTGGCTGTAATCTGTCCCACTGTGTTTTGTCCCGAGAGCTGTACGCCGAGCTTTTGCTGAAACTCCGGCACACTGAAGGTCTGGGTGGCGAGATATTTCGGCGATTGTTTATCCCACGGACTTTTCACGCTCTTTAAATAAGGAATGGCGCTTGTCCAATAGGCTTCCGCATTTTCCGTATACCCGTTGCTCGTAGAGAAGAAAGATGCCTCAATCGGCTTGTTGTCGTACGTTAAAATCTTTCCTTGCGTGCCGGCGACCGCGTTTGTGATTTTCTTGAGGTTGTGTGCGTACTTAGAACCCCATTCTTTTTTCAGCTGGCTTTTGCTTTGATAGACTTGGAACATTTGCGTATCATCCACCAGTGATCCTTTCGGCGCCTGAACGGCTGAGTCAGCGACCATCAGTCTGACGATGAATGTCCGGGCGGCGAGCGCCTGGGCTTTTAAGGCCTCCGGTTTAAAATCTGCGGGCATTTCGGAAGCCACGACACCGATCACGTACTCTTCAAGCGGAATGTTTTCTACAGATTGATTGGATGTCCGATAAACCGGAATGGATACAGGTGATTCTTTCAATGTTTCTGCTCCTTTTGTTTCTCGTGTGGTGTGTGCTGTTTTGTGTCCGGGCTCTCTGTTTACGGCTGCTCCTTTTTCTGCCTGAAACGGAAGGACGAGAATGGTGGGGACTAGAAGAATAAGTATACACAGCCCGGATAGTAGAAATACAATCGGTTTCATATATCAGCTGCCTCCTGCTTGGGATTCGACTCTACTTCATCTTATGGGCAGGGACAAGCTAATATGACTTCCTTTTGGACAGAATCTTTATTCCATTTTTCACGCGAAAAACGTATTCTTTTTTGGAAATCAGAGCATAATAATGATGATAAACCATAAAAAAACAGTATGCCAGATTGACATACTGTTTTTACAGCCATTATGCGTTTAGGTCAGTTACGACTTCTTTGCTTTCTTGTTCAGCGGCCGTTTCATCAACGACACGCTCGATGTCAGCGCCGAGAGCCGCAAGTTTTTGATGGAAATTCACATAACCGCGATCCAAGTGCTTCAGTTCCGTGACGCGTGTATGACCTTCAGCCACTAATCCCGCAAGAATCAGCGCCGCGCCCGCACGCAGGTCCGTAGCGGCAACTTCTGCGCCTTGCAGCTGTACAGGACCGTTAATGATCACAGAACGTCCTTCAATTTTAATGTCGCCATTCATCCGGCGGAATTCTTCAGCATGCATAAAACGGTTTTCAAACACAGTTTCAGTAATCATGCTTGTTCCGCTCGCACGGAGAAGCAGCGCCATCATTTGCGACTGCATATCAGTCGGGAATCCTGGGTGAGGCATCGTTTTAATGTCGATCGGCTTCAGCTGGGCAGGACCGATGACACGAAGGCCTTCTCCTTCATCCGTAATTTTGACTCCCATTTCTTCCATCTTCGCAATTAAAGACGTAAGATGCTCAGGAACCGCACCTTTGACTAATACATTTCCTTCCGTGATAGCCGCAGCCACCATGAAAGTACCCGCTTCAATACGGTCAGGAATGATGTTGTGTCTTACGCCGTGAAGCTTCTCGACACCTTCAATTTTAATGGTGCCTGTGCCGGCTCCGCGGATTTTTCCGCCCATCGCATTGATATAGTTCGCTAAGTCAACGATTTCAGGCTCTTTTGCCACGTTTTCAAGCGTTGTTGTTCCTTCAGCTAAAGCAGCTGCCATAATCAAGTTTTCTGTCGCACCCACACTTGGGAAATCTAAATAGATTTTTGCGCCCTGCAGACGGCCTTCCACTTCTGCTTCAATAAAGCCGTTGCCTACTTTGATTTTTGCACCCATTGCTTCAAAGCCTTTTAAATGCTGATCAATCGGTCTTGAGCCGATTGCGCAGCCGCCCGGAAGCGCTACTCTTGAATGACCCGTACGGGCTAACAGAGGGCCCATAACAAGCACTGACGCGCGCATTTTGCGCACATATTCAAAAGGTGCTTCTGTTTCTAAAGCGTAAGAAGCGTTTACGGTAACTTCATTATTCTCAAAATGCACATCTGCTCCTAAATGACGCAACACTTCGTTGATTGTATATACATCGGAGAGCGTAGGTACATCACATATTACGCTTTTTTCTTCACTTGCTAATAAAGATGCAGCGATAACTGGTAAAACGGCATTTTTTGCTCCTTCAACTTTCACTGTGCCGTTTAACTTCTGACCGCCGCGGACGATGATTTTTTCCAAGGTATTCCCCTCCGCGTCCCTATATTCTCTATATTAATATTCAGTCGTCACGATTGGTGTGCCAACCGTAACGGTATGTTTTTCGCCCATTCCCGCACTTCTAAGCGCAACTTGCACATTCATCTTATGTTTCGATGTCATGATGTAATCTGTCCACTTATATGTAAATGCAGAAACAGAAACGAAATGAGGCTCAACTACATGTTCAACTGGACTTGCTTCAAATTCTTTCATGAGCTGTTCTGCTTTTTTTTGCAAAACAATACTCATATTATCATTTAAATGACCCTTTAGACAAGTAAAAATAAATACTTTATTTTGAAATATGTCATGTGCCTGCCGTTCAAACTGTTCATATGTATCATTCCAGTTTTCCGGTTGCTCCGGGCTCATTTGCTCATATAATAAATACGAAGTTGGGTTCTGGTTTTTGAGGGTAGTGACGAGCTGCAGTTTAAAAGTTGTGTGATTTTTTTTGTCAGAATACGTGCCGACGGCCTTTACGATTTTATCTTCCCGCGCGGTTTTCCAGTGATATTGCGGATACTGCGTCTTCAGTTCTTTTACCTTGTCATCAAATTCACTCAGTGACAGGTTCAGATTTTTTTTCGCATGAAGCGTCCATTCATCTACAGTGACATGCTGCCGCTCCATTCCTTCGGCAATCTGGGCAAGCGGAGACAGCTCACTTGCATGAATGGAATGAAATACCGCTATTAAGGCGCTTAAAAAAACAAAAAATAAGATGATGCGGCCTGCTCTTTTTTTCTTCATACCGATCTCTCCCCCTTACTCCCATTTTTGCCGGAGCCGGGGAAAGCGATACATGGAAAACTTCGTCAAAACTCGCCAAGCGGGTGAAGAAAAATTGGTTGCTCACCCAGCGATTCCCTTCATTTCAACAGACGAAACATCTTAAAATAAGTATGGAAGCTGTTTCGAATAGGTAAGATAATCTAAAAAGAAGTCAGCGACTGCCGTACCGATCGCAATGGTAAGAAGAATGATCAGCAGCCTCGCCTGCACTATTTTTCCTTTTCGGATCAGCGGATCAAAGTTGACGGCCTGAAGCGCCCACCATGTCACCGCAATGCATACCAGGTGAACTAGGATGCTGATTGCGGCCTGCTGCCCCAATACATTCACAAATCCCATCTCCTTTCATTTTTTCCGCCCCTCATATCCTCTCTTATTATATAAGAAGAAGAGAGAAAGATGATCATTTTTACATCAGAATTTTTATCCAAAATTAGGGCCAATCCCCGCTTAAATGTCCGTTCTCCGGCATGATATACTTTTTTGGAAAGGAGATGGGAATATGAATCATTCCTTTTTTCATCCGGAAAAGCAGTATGGAGAAACACTTCCCGTATTTGACCACGAGTGGGAAGCGATAGCATTCTACTATGATTATAGACAGTCTCAAACAGAGGAACTGAAAGAATTATGTCAGTTTTTCAACATTTCTCTTGATTATTCACGCGGCAGCCTGCTGGAGGTGGAAGCTCTTTACTTCCGCAGCATACAAGAGCTGCTTTTGGCGGATTGGAACCTGCCGATTGACGAATTTGAGAAAATGCTCAGTGTGTATGTCATCGATTGCGCCATCAGACACCATGACGATGCCGCATGGGTCGTCAAACCTTATCCGTATACGGACGGCGCCTATACGACGGGTGTGCGGAGAGGAAACAAAACGTGGCACACCGACAACTGCTGCGAACATTTATATTTGCAAAAAGAAGAGGATCATCCGCTTATCGGCGTCTATGAATCTCTTATGCGTTAATATAGAAAAAGAATCCTTCTCAGACAGCCGAGAAGGATTCTTTTTTAGTTTCCTGCAACATCCAATCTGTTTACAGCCCGCTGTAGCGCAAGCTCAGCCCGACGAATGTCAGTATCATCTGATCGTTTGTTCAAACGGTCTTCCGCCCGCTTTTTCGCAGCAAGGGCGCGCTCTTTATCAATGCTTTCCGCTGTTTCAGCGGCTTGTGCAAGGATAGTGACCTGATCAGGACGGACTTCTAAAAATCCGCCGCTGACAGCCGCCAATTCGGTCTGTCCGTCTTTTTTAAGGCGGACAGCGCCGATTTTAAGCGGAGCCACGGTCGGAATATGGCCAGGCAAGATACCGAGATCACCGCTCTCGGCTCTTACACTTACCATTTCAATATCAGCATCATATACTGGGCCGTCGGGAGTAACGATATTGACTTTAACGGTCTTCATGCTTTTACCCTCCTAGGACCAGATTAAACTTCTACACCCATCTCTTTTGCATTCTCAATGACTTCTTCAATGCGTCCCACAAGACGGAATGCATCTTCCGGAAGATGGTCATATTTACCGGAAAGGATTTCTTTAAAGCCTCGTACCGTTTCTTTAACAGGCACGTAAGAACCCTTTTGTCCCGTAAACTGCTCAGCTACGTGGAAGTTTTGAGAAAGGAAGAACTGGATACGGCGTGCGCGGTGAACGACAAGCTTGTCTTCTTCACCTAATTCGTCCATACCGAGAATCGCGATAATATCCTGAAGTTCTTTGTAACGCTGAAGCGTTGACTGGACTTCACGCGCCACCGCATAATGCTCTTCTCCGACAATTTCCGGAGCAAGCGCGCGGGAAGTGGAAGCCAGCGGATCAACCGCAGGGTAGATACCCATTTCAGTTAATTTACGCTCAAGGTTAGTCGTCGCATCCAAGTGAGCGAACGTTGTCGCCGGAGCCGGGTCAGTGTAGTCATCGGCAGGCACGTAGATCGCCTGGATAGATGTAACTGAACCAACGTTTGTAGACGTAATACGCTCTTGAAGCTGACCCATTTCTGTCGCAAGCGTCGGCTGATAACCAACCGCAGAAGGCATACGGCCGAGAAGCGCGGAAACCTCTGAACCCGCTTGTGTGAAACGGAAAATGTTATCGATAAAGAACAGTACGTCCTGTCCTTGTTTATCACGGAAATGCTCAGCCATTGTAAGCCCCGTCAGTGCTACACGCATACGTGCGCCCGGCGGCTCGTTCATTTGTCCGAAGACCATGGCTGTTTTCTTGATAACGCCTGAATCGCTCATTTCGTAGAAAAGGTCGTTCCCTTCACGAGTACGCTCTCCTACACCGGCGAATACGGAAATACCGCCGTGCTCTTGCGCGATGTTGTTGATTAATTCCTGGATTAATACGGTTTTACCTACGCCGGCGCCGCCGAACAATCCGATTTTACCGCCCTTGATGTAAGGAGCGAGCAGGTCAACAACCTTAATTCCCGTTTCAAGAATTTCAACCTCAGTTGAAAGCTCATCGAATGAAGGAGCTGATCTGTGGATCGGGTCCTTTTGAGCATCCGCAGGCAGCGGTTCATTTAAATCAATTTTATCTCCCAGTACGTTAAATACGCGTCCGAGAGTCACATCACCGACAGGAACGGAAATTGGCGCACCTGTATCAACAGCTTCCATTCCGCGCTGAATTCCGTCCGTTGATGCCATGGCAATTGTACGGACTGTATCATCGCCTAAATGAAGAGCAACCTCTAGCGTTAGGTCGATGCCTACTTCATTTTCGCCTGTAGCTGGCTGTGAAACTTTAATCGCATTATAAATCGCAGGCAAGTGGCCGTCCTCGAAACGTACGTCGACAACCGGTCCAAGCACCTGACTTACGCGTCCTTTCTTCATCGCTATCCCTCCTGACAAAATCTTTCTATTCTAAAGCGGCTGCACCGCCGACAATTTCGGTAATTTCTTGTGTAATCGCCGCTTGACGCGCGCGGTTATATGAAAGCGAAAGTGAATCAATGAGTTCTTTCGCATTATCAGTCGCATTTTTCATTGCTGTCATTCTCGCAGCGTGTTCACTTGCTTTACTGTCAAGAAGCGCGCCGTAAATTAAGCTTTCCGCATATTGAGGAAGCAGCACTTCGAGCACCTCTTCTTCATCCGGTTCGAACTCGTATGAAGCCGTGCGCTTCCCGCCGCTCGTTCCGAAATCCGTTAAAGGCAGCACTTTTTTCTCCGTCACTTCCTGTGAAATCGCACTGACGAAATGGTTATACACCAAATGCAGTTCATCAAAAGCGCCGTCGATAAACATTTGAACCGTCTGACGGGTCAAATCTTTAATCTGAGCAAAAGTGACCTCGTCGCCAAGCCCCACTAACTCAGACAAAATCGGCATTTCCCGTTTTTTGAAGAAATCGCGGCCGACTCTGCCGATTGCAATCACCGTGTATTCATCTTTAGACTGATGGCGTTCTTGAATGGTGCGGTAAGCGTTTCGCAAAACCGAACTGTTAAACGCACCCGCAAGCCCGCGGTCAGACGTAATGACGAGATACGCCGTCTTTTTCACTTCTCTTGAGACAAGCATCGGGTGTTTCGCGTTTTTCGCGCCTTTTCCGACGTTAAACACAACCTCCTGGATCTTATCCATATACGGAGCAAATGACTTCGCGTTGGTTTCCGCACGGTTCAGCTTCGCAGCGGATACCATCTGCATGGCTTTTGTAATCTGGCTTGTTTTTTTCGTTGACGTGATCCTTGACTTAATATCGCGTAATGAGGCCAAAGATTTCACCACCTTTATTCTTCATTTGCGTAAAAAGAGAGAAAAAGAGAACCTTTTTCTCTCATCTTCTAAGGGTTAGTTGCTTGGTGCAAATGTGCGTTTGAAGCCTTCGATTGCAGCTTTGAAGTCTTCATCAGCAGGAAGGTTTCCTGTTTTCGCAATGCCGTCAAGCAGATCTTTATGGTTTTGATCAAGGTACATGTAGTACTCTTCTTCAAAACGTCTGATATCCGCAACCGGAATATCATCAAGATATCCTTTTGTCAGCGCATAAAGAATGGCTACCTGTTTTTCAACCGGAAGCGGTTTATTCAAGTCTTGCTTCAGCACTTCAACTGTACGCGCACCGCGGTTCAGTTTCGCCTGAGTCGCCTGGTCAAGATCAGATCCGAATTGGGCGAACGCTTCAAGTTCACGGTATGAAGCCAGGTCAAGACGCAAAGTTCCCGCTACCTTTTTCATCGCTTTGATTTGGGCTGATCCGCCGACACGGGATACGGATAATCCGGCATTGATCGCAGGACGCACGCCTGAGAAGAATAGGTCGGATTGAAGGAAAATCTGTCCGTCAGTAATGGAAATGACGTTTGTCGGGATATAAGCGGAGATATCTCCTGCTTGTGTTTCGACGAACGGCAGCGCCGTAATTGATCCTGCGCCTTTTGCGTCACTCAGCTTAGCTGCGCGCTCAAGCAGACGGGAGTGAAGATAGAATACATCCCCAGGGAATGCTTCACGGCCCGGCGGACGGCGAAGAAGCAATGACAGCTCACGGTAAGCGGCCGCTTGTTTGGATAAATCATCATATACGACGAGAACGTGCTTGCCGTTGTACATGAATTCTTCACCCATTGTCACCCCTGCATACGGTGCAAGGTACAGAAGCGGAGCCGGCTGTGAAGCGGACGCTGTCACGACAATCGTGTAATCAAGCGCGCCATGCTTACGAAGTGTTTCCACTACGCCGCGCACTGTAGATTCTTTCTGGCCGATCGCTACGTACACACAGATCATGTCTTGATCTTTTTGGTTTAAGATTGTATCAATCGCAACAGATGTTTTACCTGTCTGACGGTCACCGATAATCAGCTCACGCTGTCCGCGGCCGATCGGAATTAACGCGTCGATCGCTTTGATACCCGTTTGCAGCGGCTCATGTACCGATTTACGGTCCATTACGCCTGGAGCCTGGCTTTCGATCGGACGTGTTTTGCTTGTCAGAATCGGACCCAGTCCGTCTACCGGCTGTCCGAGCGGGTTGACGATACGTCCGATTAATTCTTCACCTACAGGAACTTCCATGATGCGGCCCGTTCTTTTGACCTCATCACCTTCACGGATATCTCTGTAAGGTCCTAAGATAACGATACCTACGTTGGATTCTTCAAGGTTTTGAGCCATACCCAAAACGCCGTTTGAAAACTCAACAAGTTCACCGGCCATACAATTGTCAAGGCCGTGCACACGCGCAATACCGTCTCCGACTTGGATGACTGTACCTACGTCATGAACTTCAATTTCAGATTGGTAATTTTGAATTTGCTGCTTTATCAGCGTGCTAATCTCTTCAGCTTTGATGCTCACTTAGGTTTCACCCCTTCTATCGATTTCCTCCGGCAAGTTGACGTTCCATGCGCTCAAGCTTTCCGCTTACGCTTCCGTCATAAATCCGGTTTCCAATGCGGACTTTAATGCCGCCTATTAAATCCGTCTGCACTTCATTTCTGATTCTGAGCGAAGCGATTCCGGCTTTTTTTGCAAACACTTGAGACAATGATAACATTTCCGCTTCTGACAGCGGTTTTACTGAATAAACAACCGCGTCCTCTGTCTGACGGGCCTGATTGGCAAGTTTGATAAACTCGTCTGTGAGATCAGGCACAATCGAAGACCGGCGGCGGTCAATCAGAAGAAAAATCGTATGCAGCACAGACTCAGACAGTGCGCCGAACGATTGCTGAATCAGCTCTTTTTTCTTAGCGGCCGATACCTTCGGATGGCTTAACACTTCCTGTAATCCGGCTTCGTTCCGGAACACTTCTTTTAGTACGGTAAGCTCTTCTTCGATTTCATTGATTTGAGAAGTCTCAACGGCAATGTCGAAAAGCGCTGACGCGTATCGTTTAGAGACAGCAGATCCACTCATCGGCTTTCTCCTACCTCTTTAAGATAGTCCTGAATCAGTTGTTCCTGGGCTTGTTCATCAAGCTCTTTTTCAATCACTTTCGATGCGATTAAGACAGAAAGTGATGCGACTTGCTCGCGAAGTGCGGAAACCGCTTGTTCTTTTTCTTTGACAATTTCGGTTCTCGCCGCTTCTTTCAATCTTTCAGACTCGGCGCGTGCAGCCTGGATAATGTCTTCCTTCTGCTTTTCACCCAGTTTTTTCGCATTTTCAATGAGTGATTGTGATTCCTGTTTCGCTTCTTTTAAAAGAACGCGCTGCTCTTCAATCAGCTTCTGCGCTTCTTTATTTCTTTCTTCAGCGGACGTAATTTCGCCGGCGATATGATCTTCACGCTGTTTCATTATATTTAATAGCGGTCCAAGAGCGAATTTCTTGAGAAGCGCTAATAAAACTAACATAGCTAACAATTGGAATAGGATATCTCCGCCGTTAAACGACAGTCCTAATTCAAGAGGTAATTGAGACATCTACTACGGCAACTCCCTTCTGCAGGTTTTCTCTGCTGATAAAAAGCCGTTTCGGGACGGCGTGCTTATCAGACATAAAGCAATGGCGAAGGTTCTCTTAGAGTGATCTTCGCCATTTTTAGTTCATATAAGGCTTTTTTGCTTAGCCAAAGAACGCTAAGAACGCGATAACGACAGCGATAATCGGAAGGGCCTCAACCAATGCGATACCCATGAACATAAGAGTTCTAAGTTCTTTTCCTGCTTCCGGCTGACGGGCGATTCCCTCTACCGTACGTGAAACGATCAGACCGTTACCAATACCTGCACCAAGTGCACCTAAACCGATTGCAATTGCAGCTGCTATTAAATTCATGAAAAAGTTCCTCCTTTAAAATGTTATCCGAATGGATATATGATTTTAATGATCATGACTGATTTTGTGTGACATGTACACCATCGTCAGCATCGTAAAGATAAATGCCTGGATGGTACCGATGAACAAGCTGAACGCCTGCCATGCAAGCATCGGAAGAATGGCTCCGACTGTGCCGACCAAACCGAGAAAGAAGCTGTTAGAGTAGAAATTCGTCGCCAGATTTGCAAGCAGGCCAAGAAGAATTTCCCCGGCGAAAATGTTACCGTAAAGACGAAGTCCGAGTGTCAGCGTATTCGCAAACTCCTCAATGATCTTCATCGGGAACATAAGCGGAACCGGTCTGAGGTAATCCTTAGAGTATTCCTTCAAACCTTTCATTTTCACGCCGTAATAGTGCGTTAACGACACAACCATAACGGCTAGAGTCAGAGTAATAGCCGGATCGGCCGTCGGTGATTTCCACCAAAGCTCGTGTCCGACCGTTACAGAAAACGGCAGCCCCAGCATATTTGATACAAATATGTACATCAGCAAGGTTACACCAAGCGCCAAGAAGTTAGCCCCTGTTTTTAAATCCATTGTACTGCCTATAATATTGCGGACAAAATCAACAATCCATTCCATGAAGTTCTGGGCTTTTCCCGGACGGATGGACAGCGTTCTCGTAGTGAGAATCGCAATCAGCAGCACAATCACACTTGCCACAGTAATCATCAGAATGTTTGTCAGATTAAAAGTAAGACCAAACAAATCAATAGTTCTGTAATCGTGATTCAATGGGTTTTCACCTCTCTTCCATTGATGAACGTTTGAGCTGAATAATGGAATCTATCATAATGACGGGATAAATTGTCATTAATCCAATAATCACACTTGCCACACTGACTTTATCGGGATATTTAAAGGCGACAGCCATCGCAAGTATCGCATTGCACCAACGCGCTGCGCTCCCGAGTGATCGTATGGACTTTCCTTTCGCCACGGCCTTGTCAAAAGCATTCATTCTTCTGGTCAAGAGCCACAAATTAAACAAACTGAAAACAGTTCCCAAAAAGAGGCCTAGAAAAACAGTTTTATACGCCGTAAGACCATATCCCAGCAAATAGATTGCTAAGATCACAAATACATATCTCCGTTGTCTGCTGAATGTAAGATTGGGATCGTCCATCAACTATCTGTCTCCTGATGAAAATGTAATATAATTCCTGGATACGGCAAAACATGCGGTTAACCCTTTGCAGAAGGCCTTTTTTTGTCCCGCAAAACGGCCTGTTCGAAAAAACCACTCATCCTCCTGGTGCCACGGGATGCTGTTTCATTCGCTTAGATAAATCCTCATATAACGGGTTTTTTTGGAGGATTTAAAATGAGGATGGATACTAGAAATGAAAGGAATGAAAACCTTCTCATAATACCCTCGTTTAGCATACAATAGCCCCTAACATGTGTCAATCTGTTTAAAGTTAAAAAACTTTTTATACCGGAAGCATACACAGAATGTTCACAATTTCACCTATAAATGTATGAACTCTGCCCATTCAGCAAATATCTGGATAAAAAAAGAAAACCCCTGAATGAGGTTTTCCGATTTATTTGGTTCCGTACAGTCTGTCACCCGCGTCACCGAGGCCCGGAACGATATAACCTTTTTCATTCAGTTTTTCATCAAGGGCGGCGATATAAATATCAACGTCAGAGTGATGTTTCTGCAGCTCTTCCACGCCTTCCGGAGCCGCTACAAGACACATAAAACGAATGTTTCTCGCGCCGCGCTTTTTCAGGCTGTTTATCGCTTCCACCGCAGAACCTCCCGTAGCAAGCATCGGATCCACGACAATAAATTCGCGTTCTTCTACATCAGAAGGAAGCTTGACATAGTATTCCACCGGTTTTAAGGTTTCCGGATCACGGTATAATCCGACATGTCCCACTTTAGCGGCCGGGATTAATTTCAGCATGCCGTCAACCATTCCGAGACCCGCTCTCAGGATCGGCACGATACCGAGTTTCTTCCCTGAAATCACTTTGGATGTCGCTGTTTGAACAGGTGTTTTCACTTCCACTTCTTTAAGAGGAAGATCACGTGTAATTTCAAACGCCATCAGTGAGGCGACTTCGTCCACAAGGTCTCTGAAATCCTTTGTGCCTGTATTTTCATTCCGAATATATGTCAGCTTATGCTGGATTAAAGGATGATCAAATACGTAAACCTTTCCCATACTGTGTTCAGCTCCTTTTTTGTTGTCCGAGTGACTTTTTCACACTTCTATTGATTCTACAGAAAAAGACAAACAGTTTCAAGAAAATCATAAAAAAACCCGCCGGGTTAAGGTTCCGGCGGGTTTCTTCCTTATTAATAGCCTAGTTCTTTATATAAAGGAAACTTCTCAGTCAAGGCAGATACGCGCTGTCTCGCTTCTTCAAGTTTTGCTTCGTCTTCATGATGTTTCAGCGCGAGGCCGATGATGGCGCCGACTTCTTCAAGCGCGTCACCGTCAAAGCCGCGGCTTGTCACAGCTGCCGTACCGAGACGGATTCCGCTTGTGACGAACGGTTTTTCCGGATCGTAAGGGATCGCGTTTTTATTAGATGTAATGCCGATTTCATCAAGAACGTGTTCAGCGACTTTTCCGGTCAGACCGAGAGAACGGAGGTCGACAAGCACAAGGTGGTTATCCGTTCCGCCTGATACGAGCTGAATGCCCTCTTTGTTCAGAGACTCAGCCAGGCGCTTCGCGTTCGAGATAACATTTTGCGCATATGTTTTGAAATCATCTTCAAGCACTTCTCCGAAAGAAACGGCTTTGGCCGCGATGACATGCATAAGCGGTCCGCCTTGGATTCCCGGGAAAATGGATTTATCAATCTTTTTGCCGAACTCTTCACGGCAAAGGATCATTCCTCCGCGGGGTCCGCGAAGTGTTTTGTGAGTCGTTGTCGTTACAAAGTCAGCGTAAGGAACCGGATTCGGATGAAGGCCGGCTGCGACAAGACCCGCGATATGCGCCATGTCTACCATGAAGTAAGCGCCGACTTCATCAGCGATTTCGCGGAATTTTTTAAAGTCGATCGTGCGGGGGTATGCGCTCGCTCCGGCTACGATGAGTTTCGGCTTATGCGCCAGCGCTTTTTCACGCACATCTTCATAATCTATATATTGCGTGTCTTTATCGACACCGTATTCTACAAAGTTGTATTGAACGCCGCTGAAATTAACCGGGCTTCCGTGTGTTAAGTGGCCGCCGTGGGAGAGGTTCATCCCGAGCACCGTGTCGCCGTGCTCTAAAATCGTGAAGTAAACAGCCATGTTCGCCTGAGCGCCTGAGTGCGGCTGAACGTTTACATGCTCAGCTCCGAAAATCTCTTTCGCGCGGTCGCGGGCGATGTCCTCAACGACATCAACATGCTCACAGCCGCCGTAGTAGCGTTTGCCGGGGTAGCCTTCAGCATATTTGTTTGTTAAAACAGAGCCTTGTGCTTCCATTACCGCTTCCGTCACGAAGTTTTCAGAAGCAATTAATTCGATCTTAGTCTGTTGACGCTTACGCTCATCTTTGATGGCGTTAAACACTTGTTTATCTTGTACAGGTAAATGTTTCATCAGCGAGATCCTCTCCTATCCGTTTCCTGTTCTTTATTTTTACCACCCTTATTGTACATGGTTTTTCAGGTGAATGTAACAGCTTATTTAAAAAAATCACAAAATTTAATTAGAAAACACGAACATTATACAGGAAAAGCATTTTCATCATTCGCATTCATAAACGGCGCGAATTCCGCCTATCAGCTTCGGTCTTGTCCGAGCCATCGTCACATGTGCTTCTCCAAGCTCACGGCTCGATATCCGGACAGGGACGGCAACGGGTTTCAGATGCATGCCGATGAACGTATCACCGATGTCAATCCCGGCGTCAGCCTGAATCGATTCAGCGAGCACTGGAGAACGCATCTGCCGGTATGCATAAGAGGCCATCGCTCCGCCCGCTTTCGGGACGGGGACGGCTGAAACAATGGGGAGCCTGAACCGCTCGGCCGTTTCCGCTTCAATGACAAGCGCCCTGTTTAAATGCTCGCAGCATTGAAAAGCAAGATGCACACCCGTTTTTTCTTTAAACCGGTTAAGTCCGCCGTATATCAATTCAGCCCAATCCCCGCTTCCGGCGGTGCCGATCCGGCTTCCGGCGGCTTCACTTGTACTGCACCCGATCACCAGCAGACTGCCGTCCGTCAGTCCTGCCTGCTCTTGAAACTCAGTCAGCATGTCCGTCCATTTTTGCTTCATCTCTTCCATTGTCCAGCACCTCTTACAGATTTTTTTCTTCGTAATCTGCGATTTTGCCGATCCGCCGTTCGTGGCGGCCGCCCGTAAATTCAGTCGTCAGCCAGACTTTTGCGATTTCGCGCGCCAGTCCCGGGCCGATGACGCGTTCGCCCATCGCAAGAACATTCGTGTCATTGTGTTCACGCGTCGCTTTTGCGCTGAAGGTGTCATGGGCAAGCGCACAGCGTATGCCCTTTACCTTATTTGCGGAGATGCTCATGCCGATGCCTGTGCCGCAAATTAAAATTCCCCTGTCAGCTTCGCCGTTCACCACTTTTTCCGCTACCGGAAAAGCGTAGTCTGAATAATCGACAGAGCCGGCGCCGCATTCACAGCCCATATCAATGTATTCAATCTGCAATTCATCCAAAAGACTTTTTATTTCTTCGCGGATATGGACGCCGCCGTGATCTGACGCAATAGCTACTTTCATTCATTTACCTCCTAGGTGTGGCTGGGCGAAGACAGCCCAGTGTGCTTGTCCTTTTTATTACGAAATCCGTTGATTTCATTCTACTCTTTCACATTCGTTTTGCAAATGACCTGTTTGCAGATTTTCTGACAGATTACTTGCTTTTCCCGTCAAGCAATTGATCAGCCAAAAGGGTCAGCAGCTCCTCCAGTTCGTCCCGCGTCTGTTTATAAACATCAAGCGGACCGCCGAACGGGTCAGAGATATCGCCGCTTTCCCCCGTCACGTATTCTTTAATGGTAAAAACTTTGCCCTGACTGTTTTGATATCGGCCTTCAATCAGCTGTTTGTGCTGTTCGGTCATCGCCAGCACCAGATCGGCCGTCTCGATATGTTCTTCCGATAAGGGAGATGAACTGTGATTGAGGGCGATCCGTTTTTCAAACAGCGCTTCTACGGCATGAGCCGACGCTTTTCCGTGCGGAGACGCGAATACGCCGGCCGAGCTTACGCTGACATCCAGCCCTTTCGTTTCTGCTATGGATTTAAAAAGAGCCTCAGCCATGGGACTGCGGCACGTATTGCCTGTACAAACAAAGATTATTTTCATGTCCGTCACCTCTTACTGCCTATTATAAATGAAGAAAAAAGAAACGGCATCTTCGTTTCTTTTTTTACGTATCTTATATCGGTAAAAGCAGTTTCAGCCCGAATCCGATCAAAATGGCTCCGCCAAGCGCTTCGCTGTAGGAGCCGAGCCACGACTGCACCTTTCTTCCCGCCAAAAGGCCCGCCCATGTTAAAACAGTGCTGAAGACCCCGAACAGCGTAACGGCCAGAAACGGATTGGAGCCGTTCATCCCGAGACTGAGCCCGACAGAAAAGCTGTCCAGACTGACACCGACCGCAAACAGCAACAGTCCCGAGCCTGCCGGAGATATGAGCGGCCCGTCCGATTGTTTAAACGCGGCGATCATCATCTGCACCCCTAAAATGAAAAGAAGAGATCCGCCGATGTAAACGGCGAGCATCCCCAGAAAACCGGACAGCAGATGCCCGGCCGCCATTCCCACAAGCGGCATCATGACATGAAACAGCCCGATGACAACCCCTATATGAAAAATCTGTTTTTTCTTCAGCTGAATCATTCCCATTCCGAGCCCGACGGAAAAGGCATCCGTCCCCAAAGCAAATGCCATGATGCTTAAGGAGACAAGTTCCCCGATGAATAGATTCGACATGAATAAAAACCCCCTTGGACGTGCCCGCTTGTTTAGCTTATGCATGTCCGATAAGGGGTAGAACAAGTTAATGGATAACGGTGCCGCCTGCGGCTTTCATCAGCCTGTTCATAACGGCGAGCCCCACTCCGGTATCCGGAAAGGACTCAGAAATAATCATGTCCACTTCCGCTTCATCAAAGCTGCGGAGCGCATCGTATAAGGCGGACGCCACTGTTTCAAGGTCGGCGCGTCTGCCGCAGACCTTGATATAATCAGCCTGGTAACTATCGGCGTTCTCTTCTGTTGTCAGAATGCCGATTCGTTTCCCCCGGCTTTTATATGCGTCTGCCAGTTCTTGAATTCTCCGGGCGCCGCCGTCGGCAATAGCCATCGGCGCAGAAGGCGCGTAATGTGTATATTTCATACCGGGAGAAATAGGAATCTCATCTTCTTCGGTCAGCCCTTTATCCACAAGAATCGGACCGGCGGCGGATTCAATCTGCTCTTTTGTCACGCCGCCCGGACGAAGCAGCACGGGCTGTTTCCCCGTACAGGACAGAACGGTTGATTCCACTCCGATTCCCGTCGCGCCGCCGTCCACAATACCGGCAATGCGGCCGTTTAAATCATGGGCTACATGCTCGGCCTTCGTCGGGCTCGGTTTTCCTGATAAATTGGCGCTCGGCGCGGCGATCGGCAGTCCGGCCGAGCTGATGAGGGCTAATGCCACCGGATGATCAGGCATTCTGACCGCTACCGTCTCAAGTCCCGCGGTGACACGGGGTGACAGCACACCGGGCTTACACGGCAGGACAAGGGTCAGCGCCCCCGGCCAGAATAGCTTCATCAGCTTTTTCGCCGTCTCAGGAATATGGCTGATAAAACGATCAAGCTGGCTGATGTGGGATATATGCACAATCAGCGGATTATCGCTCGGCCTTCCTTTCGCCTCATATATTTTCGTTACGGCTTCCGTATTTTCAGCGTTAGCGCCCAGTCCGTAAACGGTTTCTGTCGGAAAAGCCACAACCTCATTCTGCCGCAGCAATTCCGCGGCTTGTGTAATCTGGGGATCGGTTGTGGATAATTCTGCGGAACAATCCACAAACCATCTTCTTGTTTTCATGTATAACCAAACTCCTTATTTTAAAGCGGTAAAACTTTATTTTCTCTCGTGTATTCCTTTTGAAAGTATAAAAGATGTCCTTTAATAAAACAAGCGTTATCCACAAACTGTGGACAACACTTTTTAATAAGTGGATAACCTTGTGTATAAGTTAGATCAGGCAGAGATTTTCACCATTAAAAACGAACCTTCTGTGCATAACGAGTTGCGGAAATGTTCGGACGTATACAGTTCATCAGGCGCATCGGCGCACGCTTCAAATCCCATTACATTCAGAAACTCAGCAGATGAGGGCTGATTGGCGACTAAGTAGACATCTTGAATCTCATGTTTTTTGCACAGCACATCCATACTTTGAAACAGTGTAACGATATGGCTTTGATTCAGCCTGTCCGACATGACGAGTGAACGGAGAAGCCCTTTTCCGCCTCTGAATTTTTCGATCCCGAGACAGGCGGCAATCTTTTTTTCGCTGTCTTCCAGTACGATAAACCGGCTGATCTGCTGATCGATTTCCGCATGTGCCGTATCAGCCTTTTTCAAAAAGGCCTCCAGCGCCTCCGTATCTTGATCTCTTGCCACTCTCAGCTGATAAAACATATATTTCCCTCCGTTTCGATCAACTCTTTCTTCCAATCTATGATTCGAATCCGGATTTATGCCTTTTGCTTCAGGAAAATAGATCTGAAATCCAATCGACGAGGAAAAACTTCACTTCTGTATCATCGTCGTCTTTATTTTCTTTCTTCGCTTTATCAGCCTTTGCTTTTACGTCATCCAGCACTTTTTTAGTCTGTTTCTGCGTTTCTTCCTGCTTCTGTCCGCCGTCTTCCTGATCTTTCACCGCTTCGCCGTTTGAGAAATCAAGGAAGCACAGCGGCGGAAACAAGACGCACCACCAGTTGGCGCCCTCGCCATTGCCGAGTGTAATTAAAATCGCTTCATATTTTCCGGCCGGATAGACCATATTGCCGTACAGCTTTGTCGGAAACGAGATTTTATTGAATTGAACTGAAACGGATTGATGCGCACCCTTTTCTTTCATCGTTTGTTTGGCGATTTCTTTAATTTCAGGAAGCTTCGAACGAATGAGCCGCCGCGCTTCTTCAATGGAAGTGATATCTTTCACCCAGTCCGTGATTTGCTTGTTTACAGCATCTCTGATCTGGCGCTTGAGCTTTTGATCCTCATCGTTATCACTGTTGGCCAAAATTCTGAGCCGGATCGCTTCATCCGGTATGACAACGGGCTCATTGGCTGATGCCCGCGCCGTTTCTTCTTTTGTCAAACCCGCAAGCGCTCCTGATAATAAAAGAAAAATATATATGCAGATCATCATTGTCTGTTTCATCGGTCCCCACCGTTCCTCTCCGTGCTTTTTTTATCTAGTCCCATTATGGACATGACGGAAAAGGTTTAAACCGGCGGGAAGAAAAAAATCTAGCAAGCTGATAATCTGCATTGACAGATTCAAAATATGGTACGATATTATTTTGATAGGAGGTTTTCAGATGAAATATAATTACACCGTGCTGCTGTCGGCGGCATGTATGTCTGTCATTTATTCTATTTTGTATGTTCATCAATTCATTATCGCGGCTTTCATTTCGATGGCGTTTTATTTTTTGTTTCCTTATTTGATTTTTGCGCTGCCGCTTCAATACTTTCTGAATAAAAAGCCGAAGAGATTTCATCCGCTGTATTTTCTTTATTATTTAGGGGTGTCATTCATTGCAAACGGGATCATCTTCGGTCTTTTGCAGCCGTCAGGCCAATCTCTGTTTTCTAATTCAGCCTTTTATATCTTTGCGGTTTTAACAGCCGTCGTCTATTGGGTATGGGATTCCGTATTGCTGCAAAGACAAAATCCGGCTACAGAAGCGTAATCAGCAGACAGCCGGCTGAAGGGAGAGCGGTGCAAAAGAAAACGGCGGCCATCTTTAAACGGGCGTGCCGTCCTTCTTCTGTTTCAGAATGATAATTGGCCCGCTGCTCCGCTCCGCTTACGGCCAACCCGGAAACGATGACCGCTGTGACGATAAGAACAGCCGTAACGGCGCCGAAAATGATATCAATGCCAAACGGCAGAACAAACCCCGCCGCATAAGCTGCGGCGGCGAGTATACATCCGAAGGCGAACGCTTTTTTCAAGGCGGATGCCCCTTTCATTTTCTTTCCATTGTAACAAAAGCCCGCCGTGTGCGTCACCGGCGGGCTTTTTTCATGATGTGATGACCGCGGATACGGTTCTGTCTTTTCCATTGATGTCCCTTACGACTTCCACTTCCGCATTCGGAAAGGAATGACGGAACAGGTCTTTCACGGCTTTTCCCTGATTATATCCGATTTCAAAGACGACAAGCGCTTTATCTTTCATGACAAGAGGCAGCTCCTCCATAAACCGCTTGTAGAATTTCAAACCGTCACCGCCGTCCGTAAGAGCATGAAGCGGCTCATGGAAACGGACGATATCCGACAAATCCGCCATTTCTTCTTCAGAAATATACGGCGGATTGGAAACAATTATATCCGCTTTTTTTCCTGATGAAATAAAAGGAGTTAACAGATCTCCCTGCAAAAAACACACGTCCGCTCCGAGGTTTTGCGCATTTCTTTCCGCCACCTGCAGCGCTTCTTTTGAAATATCCGAAGCCGATACTGAAAAATGTCCGCATTCAAGGGCGAGCGTCACCGCAATGGCTCCGCTCCCCGTACCGATATCAATGACGTTCAGGCGTTCTGCCTCGGAAAATGCCCGCTTCTGTCTGTCCAGCAGATGAAAGACGACTTCTTCCGTCTCCGGACGCGGAATGAGAACATCGTCATTCACAAAAAATTCCCTGCCGTAAAACTGTTCTTTCCCGATAATATATTGAATCGGAATACCTTCTTTATGCATCTCCACGTGCCGTCTGAATCGATAAAGCTCGTCCTCGCCGACGGTCTCCTGCAGACTTGCGAGAAGTTTGCTCCGATCCATTCCGGTATCATTTAACAGCAGCAGCTCGGCCGCGTTTTTTTCTCTTCCCGCTTCGGTTAAATAAGAAGAAGCCCAGCTTAGGGCTTCAAAAACGGTCTTCATCTTAATTTTCCGCCTGCTGGAGCTTGCTTGACTGGTCTTCTACGATTAACGCTTCAACCACTTCATCAAGCTTGCCTTCCAGGATTTGATCCAGCTTTTGAATCGTCAGGCCGATGCGGTGATCCGTCACACGGTTTTGCGGGAAATTGTATGTGCGGATACGCTCGGAACGGTCGCCTGAACCGACGGCTGATTTGCGGGTCTGATCATATTCAGCCTGAGCTTCCTGCTGGAATTTGTCATAGATTCTGGCGCGGAGCACCTTCATCGCTTTTTCTTTGTTTTTAATCTGAGATTTTTCATCCTGACAGGATACGACGACACCGGTCGGTAAATGCGTCAGGCGTACGGCTGACATCGTCGTGTTTACGCTTTGTCCGCCCGGTCCGCTTGATGCGAATGTATCGACGCGGATGTCTTTTTCGTGGATGTCCACTTCTACTTCTTCCGCTTCAGGAAGACACGCCACCGTCGCCGTGGATGTATGAATACGGCCGCCTGATTCCGTTTCCGGAACACGCTGTACGCGGTGCGCGCCATTTTCATACTTCAGCTTGGAGTATGCGCCTTTTCCCGTAATCATAAAGATGATTTCTTTGTAACCGCCCGTTCCGGTCACGTTTGCTTCCATGACTTCAGTCTTCCAGCCTTGGATTTCGGCGTAACGGGAGTACATTCTGTAGAGATTTCCCGCAAACAGCGCGGCTTCTTCTCCTCCCGCTGCTCCGCGGATCTCCATGATTACGTTTTTGTCATCGTTCGGGTCTTTCGGGATGAGGAGCACTTTCAAACGCTCTGATAAGGTTTCCGTCTCTCCCTGCAGTTCGGAGATTTCTTCCTTCACCATTTCTCTCATATCGGCATCAAGCTTTTCCTCAAGCATCGCTTTCGCATCGGCAAGCTGTTCTGATGCGTCTCTGTATTGTCTATAGACTTCAACGGTTTCTTGTATATCAGATTGCTCTTTCGAATATTCTCTAAGCTTTTTCGGATCGTTGACCACTTCCGGATCACTTAAAAGCTCATTTAATTTTTCGTATCGTTGTTCAATTGACTGTAAACGGTCTAACACGGTCTTCACCTCTGTTTTCCTGTGCGTAACATTCTCATTATAGTATAGGGCTTATCGCCAGTCAAAAGCAATTCGCCTCTGTTATACTGAAGCAAAAAAGGAGGGGCGGATATGCTGAAATCCATCCACCATATAGCAATCATATGCTCTGATTATGAAAAGTCGAAAGCTTTTTACACCGAGATTCTCGGTTTCGGCATTATAAAAGAAACATACCGAAAGGATCGCGGATCTTATAAACTTGATCTGGCGCTGGACGGCGCGTACGCGATTGAATTGTTTTCCTTTCCCGATCCGCCCGAACGGCCGACCAGACCGGAAGCCGCGGGTCTCCGGCATCTCGCCTTCACCGTAAACGATCTTGAAGCAGCCGTCAGGGAGTTAAAGGAAAAGGGCGTCGGCACAGAACCGATCAGAACCGATCCGCTGACGGGGAAACGGTTTACCTTTTTCTTCGATCCCGACAAGCTTCCGCTTGAATTGTATGAAGCGTAACGTTTTTTGAAGAAATGCCGCTTTCTTTGGCGAATTCCTTCTTGTTTTGTCTAACATGAAGGGAACGCCGCCTCATGGTCGAATACCTAGCAAAAAGGAGGTATGTGATCATGAATACAAACATGGCCGCGAAAGAGCTCGGCGTCTCCGCAAAAACGGTGCAAAGGTGGGTCAAGCAGCTGAATCTTCCGGCTGAACGGAATGAGCTCGGACATTATTCCTTTACACCTGAGGATCTTGATGTGCTGAAATCGGTCAAACGGCAAATTTCTGAAGGCACTGCCCTTCTGGATGTTCAAGTGCCCCGGCAGCCGAAAAAACGGACGGGCTTCATTTTGCAGCGTCCGAAAATCAATGGCGGCGCTGAACAAAGATTGGCAGAGCTGGAGCGCAAACTGGACATTCTCACGAAAGAGAAACAAGGTGAGAACCATCTGCTTTCAAGGATAGAGGAGCTTGAACGCCAGCTGAAACAAAAGGCGGATGAAGGGGTGTCTTATCAGCTTCTTCAGCACAGACGGGAAATTGACGACCTCAATTCCGAATTGCAGACATTGGCCTCCCGCATCCAGGAACTTGCCCAGACAGCTCCCCTCTCAGAAACAGCCGCTTCTTCAGAACATAAGAAACCCAGAAAAAAAACAAGATTTTCGCCTTTTAAATTTCAATTCTAATCAAAAAAGCTCCCTGAAACAGGGAGCTTTTCATTATGCAGTCAGCGCAATGATGATCGGCAGTGAGATTAGAGATAAAATCGCACTGATTACAAACGCGGACGCAGTTTCTTCCTCTTGTTTTTCGAAACGTGTGGCAATCATCGCCGCTACCGCAGATCCAGGGAATGCAACGAGCAATACCGCTTTCGTGATCTGGTCAGCCGGAAGTCCGACTGCAAGAGCGATCAAGTACATCAGCGCAGGCTGAACGGCAACTTTTAACAAAGAGATACCGAAAGCCGGCAGACTGAGCTTAATGTTGCGGATACCGACAGTTACACCGACGGCGAAGAGCGCAACACCTGACGTTGTGCTTCCGAGCTGATCAAGCATTTTTTCTCCCAAGCCAGGGAGTGTTACACCGCAGAGTACCAGAATGATACTGATAAGCGGTGCAGCCGCAAGCGGTTCGGAAAGACCGTGAAGAATAGACTTACCAGTCATTTTCCAGAAGTTCTCGTTTTCAGTGTCTTTTTTCTTAGATGACTCACCGACAGTAGCGATAATGATCGCAAGCGGGTCAAGGATGGCGTTAACCACGATACCCGTAACGGCGATAGGAATCGCTACTTCGCTTGCTCCGAATAAGCTTCCTAGTACGGGAATACCCATAAAAGCAAATGTCGGCTGTGCAGAGTTTAAAGAAAATACAGATGAATTCGTTAAATCATACTTGAAGATAAATTTGCAAACCAACAGAATGACGATAAAGAATCCGACAATCCCAATGATCAAAGCGACCATCAAAGGAACCTGTGATAAAAACGCACTTCTTGAAGTGGTTAAAATACTTGCGATAAAATGCGCCGGAAGCGCGTACTTCGTAACTAAGGTGCTTACCCCTTTTGCTGACTTCGCGTCATAACTTCCGAAGCGACCTGCGAACCATCCCAGCACGATCACGAAAAAGATCGGCGCCAGGAGGATTAAAATATCTAAGAAGCTCAAAATGTTCTCCTCCAAATCCTTAATGTCCGTATACTTTAGCCTTTACATAAAAGCTTTCCCTCGGACTGTAAAATTAATCGTAAAATTATTTAGCGATAACTTGTTTATATTGCGGTTTCCACATTGCATCAAGAACGGCTTGTTCTACATTCTCAGGAATGCGGTTTGCCACGCCTTCTTTAATGGCAGTTTCCGCTACGGCGATCGCAACTTTAATTGAAACTTCTTGTAAGTCGCTCATGCTCGGCAGAAGGCCTGCACCCGGTGTTTCAAAATCAACGCTTTCTGCGATTGCGTCAGCAGTTGCCGCAAACATTGCAGGAGTAATCACTTTCGCTTCTACAACGATTGAACCGAGACCAAGTCCAGGGAACGCAAATGCGTTGTTAGATTGTCCGATTTCATGAGAAACGCCATTGTACTCTACATTCTCAAACGGGCTTCCTGTCGCCACAAGCACTTTGCCGTCAGTCCATTTGAAAAGATCGCTAGGAACAGCTTCAGCAAGCGGTGTCGGGTTAGACATCGGCATGATGACCGGACGCTCAACGTGTTTTGCCATTTCTTTGACGATTTCTTCACTGAACGCGCCGCTTTGGCCTGATGTACCGATTAAGATTGTCGGTTTCGCTTGACGGATCACTTCAATGAAAGGAATTTGTCCGTTTTCATCGCGTTTCCAATCTTTAATTTCTTCAGCTGTGCGCAGGTACGGCTCTTGGAAATCAAGAATGTTTTCCATACCTTCAATTAACAAGCCTCTGTAGTCCATTGTGTAGAACGCTTTGTTGGCTTCTTCTTCAGAAAGACCGGCAAGCACCATAGTGTCGCGGATTTGGTCAGCGATTCCGATTCCGGCAGATCCCGCACCGAAGACAACCACACGCTGGTCTTTAATAGACGCGCCTGTTTTCTTCATAGCCGCAAGCACACCTGCAAGCGTAATCGCGCCTGTTCCTTGAATGTCATCGTTGAATGTAAGAATTTCATGGTTGTATTTCTTCATGATATTGCGCGCGTTTTTGTTTCCAAGGTCTTCCCAGTGAAGAAGAGCTTTAGGGAAATATTTAAGCGCAGCTTTTACATAAGCGTCAATGAAAGCTTCATAACGTTCGCCTTGGATACGTTCATGGCGGTTACCGATGTATAAAGGATCGTTCAGAAGTTTTTCATTGTTCGTACCGACGTCAAGAACGACAGGAATAACACGGCTTGGGTCAATACCGGCAGCCGCTGTGTATACGGCTAATTTACCGATGGCGATGTTGATACCGCCTACACCCCAGTCACCGATTCCGAGGATGCTTTCTGAGTCTGTCGCAACGATCAGATCAATATCTCCGGCAGTGGCATGAAGGTTTTCAAATGCCTCTTCGATTCCTTCTACATTGTCGATAGAAAGGTAAATCCCTTGAGGTCTTCTGTACTCATGGCTGTATTCTTGAATCGCTTCACCGACAGTCGGTGTGTAAACAACCGGCAGCATTTCACGAAGATGGTTTTGAAGCAATTTAAAGAAAAGAACTTCGTTACGGTTTTGCAAATCATTCAAATACACGTTTTGGCGAAGGCGGTCCGGCTGAGCTTGAAACTGCTCGTATGCGCGTTTTGCCTGCTCATCAAGAGACAGAATGGTCGGAGGAAGCAGCCCGTCTAATCCAAGGCTTTTTCTTTCTTCTGCTGAAAACGCAACACCTTTATTTAAAGTAGGGATAGATAGAACTTCTTTTCCTCTTAAAGTAGTTTCTAAGTTGCCTTCCTTCGTTACTTTAATATTATTCAAGAAAATCTCCTTCTTTCTTCAAATAGTTAACAAAGTTAAGTAATTACCCATTTTGGCTAGTGTGATCGCGATCTGCTATATCTTTTTTTGACAATTATTCGAACAATGTCTCATAACTATTTACATTACTTAGTCATTTTATGCCTGTAAAAATGAAAATTCAAGAGATGAAAATTACTTAATTTTTTCATACTCTTTTTTAAGTTAATTAACTACAATTTTTGAAAAACCGTCAAAAAAACACCGGATTTTTTACCGATGTTTTCATGAAAAGGGTTATTTATCAGTCTGTTTTTTCGGCACTTCGTGATGGTGTCTGCATCTCGCTTCGTATGACTCCGACGCGCCGACTAAAATGACCGGATCATCATAGGAAGCGGGCTTCCCGTCAATCAAACGCTGCGTACGGCTTGCCGGCGACCCGCAAACAGAGCAGACCGCCTGCAGCTTCGTCACCGATTCGGCAACCGCCATCAGATTCGGCACCACACCGAAAGGCTCTCCCCGGAAATCCATATCAAGTCCGGCCGCGATGACACGATAGCCTTTATCCGCAAGCGAGGATAAGTCGCCGATGATCGATTCGCCGAAAAACTGCACTTCATCTACCGCGATGACGTCGGTGCTTTCACTGATATGATCCCATATTTCAGCCGAAGACGAGATGACGTGGCTTGTCATGGATGTGCCGTTGTGAGAAACGACGGCCTCCTCACTGTAGCGATTATCAATGGCAGGTTTGAACACCTTGACCTCCTGCTTCGCATATGTCGCTCTTTTCACTCTGCGGATCAGCTCTTCTGATTTCCCAGAGAACATGCTGCCGCATATCAGCTCAAGCCATCCGCTTTGCTTCATTATGTACATAGGCTATCCGCTCCCCTTTTTTTCCTGTTTATGGACATAAAAAACAGGCAAGAAGCAATTCTTGCCTGCCTGTAAAATCTATTATTACTTAAGACCGTATTTTTTGTTAAAGCGATCAACACGACCATCAGCAGAAGCGAATTTTTGACGTCCAGTGTAGAATGGGTGGCATTCAGAGCAAATCTCAACGCGTACCTCTTCTTTTACTGAGCCTGTTTCAAATTCATTTCCGCAAGCGCATTTAACTGTTGCTTTTTTGAAATTAGGATGAATTCCTGCTTTCATTGTATCCATCTCCTTCCGCCCTGAATCCCGTGTGGAAACAGAGTTATTATTCCGGAGTAATCCGGAACGCATATGAGAGAATTATATCAGTCATTTACTGCATTTGCAAATACATTTTTTATCAGCGGCGGGCTGATGATGAAAGGTTTGCCTGCTTCCATTCTTGGTTGATCAAATCGAAGAATTCCTGATTCGTTTTTGTTTTTTTCATTTTTCTCATAAACTTCTCTGCGAAGTCCGGAGAATCAGACATCGATTTGCGGATCGCCCATAGACGGTCAAGATGCTCTTTCGGCACGAGCAGCTCTTCCTTCCGTGTGCCGGAGCGGCGGATATCGATCGCCGGGAAAATCCGTCTTTCCGCAAGAGAACGGTCAAGGTGAAGCTCCATGTTGCCCGTTCCTTTAAACTCTTCATAGATGACGTCATCCATCCGGGAGCCCGTGTCTACGAGCGCCGTCGCCAAAATGGTCAGGCTGCCGCCCTCTTCAATGTTTCTCGCGGCACCGAAAAAGCGCTTCGGACGATGGAACGCAGCCGGGTCAATCCCGCCGGAAAGCGTACGTCCGCTTGGCGGGATAACGAGGTTGTAGGCCCGTGCCAGGCGGGTAATGCTGTCCATCAGAATGATAACATCTTTTTTGTGTTCAACGAGACGCATCGCCCGTTCAAGCACAAGCTCCGCTACCTTAATGTGATTTTCCGGCACTTCATCGAACGTCGAGCTGACGACATCGCCCGCTACGGAACGTTCAATATCCGTTACTTCTTCCGGTCTTTCATCAATTAAGAGAACGATCAATTCAGCGTCAGGCTGATTTGTCGTAATGCTGTTAGCGATTTCTTTTAACAGCATGGTTTTACCGGCTTTCGGCGGCGCCACGATCAGACCGCGCTGGCCGAAACCGACGGGAGCCATCATATCAAGAATTCTTGTTGAGAGATAATTCGGTTTCGTCTCAAGCACCATTTGGCGGTCCGGATAAAGCGGAGTAAGCGCAGGAAAATGGACGCGCTCTTTCGCAGATTCCGGATCATCTCCATTTACCGCTTCAACGTGCAAAAGTCCGTAATAGCGTTCGTTTTCTTTCGGCGGACGCACCTTGCCGGATACTTTGTCACCGTTTCTTAAATCAAAGCGGCGGATCTGGGAAGCAGAAATGTAGATGTCTTCTGAGCTTGGCGAGTAATTAATCGGTCTGAGGAAGCCGAATCCTTCCGATTGGATGATTTCGAGCACGCCTTCCATAAACAGAAGATCCTCCTGCTCGGCGTTGGCTTTCAGAATGGCAAAGATTAATTCTTTTTTAGTCAGTTTGCTGTAGTAGGAGATTTTATAATGTCTGGCCAGTTCATATAGTTCTTTTAATTTCATATTTTCCAAAGAGGAAATAGATACGTCTTTCATAAAAACACCACGCTTTTCATAGTCAATGTATTGCTGTTTTCATTCAAATCGGCTGCTTCGCATGATTCCGCCAAAGCACATTCTTTTATAAAACGTTCAGGAACTTCTATCGGTAACACTTCCACCCATGATCGGCGCTTTTTTAAAAAAGGAATGTCTTAATGAGTTTTGAAGGAAGCGAGGACAAAAACTTGAGAAGATCAATATTTATATCGTCTGTATGCGGTAGAATTTGAAAATTTCCCAGTACTCAAAAGAAGGAATGACACAGAAAAATCGCAGCACTCTTTATTTTTACCTCATTTCAAAAAATTATTCAACTTAAATAATGCTTTGACATATAAATGATAGGGTTGACTCTTTATTGCAAAAGAAAAGCGGGACTTTCCGTCCCGCTTTTCTCTATTTATGGCCGGATCACAAGATTTGGTTTTTTCTTCAGGCTGTGTCTTCCGTCAACGAATCGGACCGTTCCTGATTTCGCCCGGATGACCAGACTTTCAGTCGTGCCGACGGAGCCTTTGAACTGAACGCCTTTCAGCAGCTCTCCGTCCGTGACGCCCGTTGCGGCAAAAATGGCGTCATCCCCTCTCACAAGGTCCTCCATCCGGAGCACTTTGGATACATCAAGGCCCATTCGCTCACAGCGGGCCTGCTCTTCCGCACTTTGCGGCAGAAGCCTGCCGATGATTTCGCCGCCGAGCGCTTTTAACGCAACGGCAGACAGCACGCCTTCAGGAGCCCCGCCTGAACCGAAGAGAATGTCTACTCCCGTATGGTCAAAGGCCGTATTGATGGCGCCCGCGACATCACCGTCGTTGATCAGTTTGATTCTGGCGCCCGCCTCACGCAATTCAGAGATGATTTTTTCGTGTCTGTCACGATTTAAAATGGTTGCCACGACATCTTCAATGTCTTTGTTTTTCGCTTTCGCAACGGCTTTTAAGTTATCAATGACAGGCGCTTCGATATCAATGCATCCTACCGCTTCAGGACCGACCGCGATTTTTTCCATATACATATCCGGGGCGTTCAGCAGTGTTCCATGGTCGGCCACCGCGATCACCGTCAGCGCATTCCAGCCGCCGCTCGCTACGATGTTTGTGCCTTCAAGAGGATCGACGGCGACATCGACGCGCGGGCCGTATCCGTTTCCGAGTTTTTCGCCGATGTAAAGCATCGGCGCTTCATCCATCTCGCCTTCCCCGATCACGACCGTGCCTTTCATCGGCACCGTGTCAAACACGTCACGCATTGCGCTTGTCGCCGCATCATCAGCTTCATCTTTTTTCCCGCGGCCCATCCATCTGGCAGATGCTAAAGCCGCCGCTTCAGTGACTCGAACCAATTCCATCGATAAGCTTCTTTCCATTTCAACACGATCTCCTCTCAAAAGTCCGCATTTCTATGAATTTTGGAGCTGTTCTATCTCTTCGTCCGTCAGTCTTTGCCGCCAGATTGTGGCGCCCAGACCTTCAAGTTTTTTCTCAAGATTGCTGTAGCCGCGGTCTAAATGCTCGAGACCGGTAATTTCGGTTACGCCGTCAGCCATGAGCCCGGCGACGACCAGACAAGCGCCTGCACGCAGATCGCTCGCCTTTACTTTTGCGCCCTGAAGCTCGGCCGGACCGGTGATAATGGCCGACCTGCCTTCCACTTTCATGTTGGCCCCCATCCGTCTCAGCTCATCTATATGTTTAAATCGGGCCGAGTAGATGGTGTCGGTTACGACGCTCGTGCCGCTGGCTCTCGTTAACAGAGATGTCATCGGCTGCTGAAGATCAGTCGGGAATCCCGGGTAAACAAGCGTTTTTACGTCGACCGGTTTTATCTGCTTCTGCCCGCCGAGCATAAGAAGCTGATCGTCACTCGTCTCAATGTGAAAACCCATTTCCCTGAGCTTCGCCGTTAAAGACTCCAGGTGAGTCGGTATGACATTATCAATAATGACTTCTTTCCCCATCGCGGCGCCGGCGAGCATAAAAGTGCCCGCCTCAATTCTGTCCGGAATGATCGTATGCCTGCATCCGTGCAGCTCTTTTACGCCGTCGATTCTGATTACATTGGTTCCCGCGCCTTTGATCTTTGCGCCCATGCTGGTGAGCAATGTGGCAACATCAATAATCTCAGGTTCCTTGGCGGCGTTTTCTATCACGGTTTTACCTTCAGCCAGTACAGCGGCAAGCATGATATTGATCGTCGCTCCGACGCTGACGACATCTAAATAAATCCGTGCGCCTCTCAGCCTTTCGGCGCGCAGATAAATCGCGCCTTGTTCATTGGTGACTTCCGCCCCAAGCGCTTCAAATCCTTTGATGTGCTGGTCAATCGGCCGCGGCCCGAGATGGCATCCGCCCGGCAGTCCGATGACCGCCTGTTTGAAGCGGCCCAGCATCGCGCCCATTAAGTAATAGGAAGCGCGGAGTTTTTTCACTTTGCCGTTGGGAAGCGGCATGCTGATCATCGGGGAAGGGTCGACGACCATTTCTCCTTTTTCAAAATGGACGTTTCCGCCGATTTCTTTCAGCAGGTCACGCAGCGTTTCAATATCTGAGATCTCCGGAAGCCCTTCGATCGTTACTTCGGAATTTGCCAGAATGGTTGCGGGTATCAATGCGACGGCGCTGTTTTTCGCGCCGCTGATATGTACGGTTCCGTTTAACGGATCGCCGCCGGCAATATTCAACTTTTCCATGATAGTCTCCTTCCATAAGAAGATAGCTGCGGAGCGTAAATAAAATGGCATTTTATTCTGTCTCTGCAAATAAAGCTCTTGTCCAAAATGTAGCCAATTCGAAGAGAAAGAATACAAGGACATTATAAAATAACAGGAAGAAAATAGCGAAGCTTTGCGGGGCATTTTTTAACACAGGATGCACAGAGGCCCGCCGGGTTCATATTCCAGGGAAACACACTCTTCACTTTGATACTGAAGGCCCGCTGCCAAACAGGAAAACATAAGGGTGCGGCAAACGGATGCAACCGGTTTGCCGCCCTTTTCACCCTTATTTATTCCAGTCTGCCAAGAATTGCTCGATGCCTTTATCCGTTAACGGATGTTTCGCCAGCTGGTGAATGACTTTCAGCGGCATCGTACCGATATGCGCACCGCGTAAAGCGGCTTCAGTCACGTGCTGCGCATGACGGATGGAAGCTGCGATGATTTGTGTATCAATGTCATGAATGTCAAAAATCTGTCTTATTTCTGAAATCAGTTCAAGACCGTTATGGCCGATGTCATCCAGACGGCCTAAGAACGGAGATACATAAGTCGCCCCGGCTCTTGCCGCCAAAAGCGCTTGGTTGGCGCTGAAAATGAGCGTTACGTTTGTTTTAATGTTCAGGTCGCTCAGCGCTTTTACGGCTTTTAACCCTTCAGACGTCATCGGGATTTTCACCGTGATATTCGGTGCGATTTTCGCAAGTTCTTTACCTTCTTCAATCATTTCTTCAGCATTCAGGGAAATGACTTCCGCGCTTACTGATCCGCTCACGACTTCCGTAATCTCACGAAGTCTGTCATGGAAAGACACGTCAGCTTCTTTCGCCACTAAACTAGGGTTTGTCGTAACTCCGGCAAGAACGCCAAGTTCATAAGCTTCTTTAATCTCGTCAATGTTTGCTGTATCAATGAAAAATAACATAAGGAAAGCCTCCCCAGTAATAAATTTTCAGAACTGTAAAACATGATTGCGCTTTCTAAAGGTAAGACATAAAACCGCCTGTCAATGCTGTCAGGCGGTTTATGGATGTTACATTGGATTAAGCTTGGTTTGAAGAACCGAACTCACGCATTTTGCCGATAACCGTTTCTTTGATCGCTTCACGAGCAGGTCCAAGATATTTACGAGGATCGTATTCGTTCGGCTTAGCTGCCAATGTTTCGCGGACAGCTTTTGCAGAAGAAATTTGGTTTTCAGTGTTTACGTTGATTTTAGCCGTACCAAGTGAGATTGATTTTTTAATGTCGGCAGTCGGAATTCCTGTACCGCCGTGAAGTACTAATGGAAGGCCGGTTGATTTGCCGATATCTTCCATTTCTTTGAAACCGAGGTTCGGTTCGCCTTTGTAAGGGCCGTGAACAGAACCCAGTGCAGGTGCAAGGCAGTCGATGCCAGTGCGCTCTACAAGTTCTTGACACTCTTTAGGGTCAGCATAGATTACGCCTTCAGCGATCACGTCATCTTCCTGTCCGCCTACAGTTCCAAGCTCAGCTTCAACTGAAACGCCATGGAAATGAGCAAGCTCAACCACTTTAGCTGTAGTTGCTACGTTTTCCTCAAACGGGTGGTGAGATGCGTCGATCATTACAGAAGTGAAACCTGCATGAATCGCTTTCGCACAAGATTCAAAGCTTGAACCGTGGTCTAAGTGAATGGCGACAGGAACTGTCACTTTGTATTCTTCCATAAGAGCTTTAACCATGGCAACCACTGTTTTGAAGCCGCCCATGTAGCGTCCCGCGCCTTCTGAAACACCAAGAATAACCGGGGATTTTTCCTCTTCTGCTGCTTGTAAAATAGCTTGAGTGAACTCAAGGTTATTTAAGTTAAATTGTCCAACAGCATATCCTTTTTCTTTAGCTGTATTCAACATTTCCGTCATTGAAACTAAAGGCATGTCGAAAGTCCTCCTTATGTAGCCTGATTTGCTTCTTCTCGAAAAAAGCTTTCCACCTATAGCATGACCATAAAAACCTGTCATATGTAAAACAACAGATCGCTTTTTCTCCATCTCTAGGATACCAACTTTTCGACAAATCGGCAACACAATGACATAATTGTTTCTAATTTTATTAATTCGATTTTAGAGGTAAATATTTTTTCACCGCGTCTCTGATCTCATCAATGTCAAAAGGTTTCGCAAAATGGGTCAGCGCTCCGAGCTCTTTTGATTCCTTAATCATATCGAGTTCTCCGTAAGCGGTCATGATAATGACGCGGATGGATTCGTCAATCATCTTCATGCGCTTGAGAATTTCGATTCCGTCCATGCCGGGGATTTTCATATCTAAAAGCACGAGATCGGGCCGTTCTTTCGTTACGATGTCCAGCGCCTGTATGCCGTTGGCGGCCTGAAACGTCTGGTACCCTTCTTTATGAAACACTTCATTGAGCAATATGCGTATACCGTATTGGTCATCTACGATTAAAATCTTTTCATTCATCATTTTACACCCCAATATTATCATTTTCGTCAAAAGGAAGCAGTTGTTTATGTATTCTGTTTGATTTTCACATTTCCTTTAATTATAATAGTCTACTTTCCGACATTTTCTGAGCATTTTCTCTTTTGTTGTATACTGTTCTTGTATGTGTAAAGGAGGTTTCACTCATGTTAAAGATATTTACGACACAGCTTGCAGGCATTTTTTCCCGCATTCAGGATAAGGAATCCGAAGCAATAGAAGACGGCGCGCGCCTGCTGGCGCAGGCAGCCGTCAGCGGTCATACCATTTATTTATACGGCGCAAATGAGATGCAGGGCATTTTGTGCGAGGCGGAACTCGGCTCAGAACCGATGCCTTCCGTCAAAGCGTTTCCGGATACAGCTGATTCGATTACAGAAAGCGACAGGGTGCTGATGTTTTGTTCAGGTCCGGGCACGGCTGAAGAACAGGCGCTGGCTCAAAAGCTTTATGAAAAAGGGATCGGCCTCGTTGGCGTATCTCCTGTCATCAAAGATCAAACCGGGATTGAGGAATTTTGTGATGTTCATATTGACAGCAAATTAAAAATGCCGCTTCTGCCTGATGAAGACGGGACAAGATACGGCTTTCCTTCATTAATGACAGGCCTGTATGTCTATCACGCACTGTCCTTTACGTTAAAGGAAATGATGCAGGAATATGCCTGATGCAGAAAAAAGACTTGCCGCTTTTAAAGGAGGCAAGTCTTTTTTTATTACTTCTGTTCTGCAGCTTGTACGGAAGCGCCGATAAAGTCTTTGAATAAAGGCTGAGGTCTTGTCGGTCTTGATTTGAACTCAGGGTGGAACTGGCAAGCGACATACCAAGGATGGTCTTTCAGCTCGATGATTTCCACAAGACGGCCGTCAGGGCTTGTGCCTGAGAACACAAAACCGTTCTCTTCCATTTGCTGTCTGTATTCGTTGTTGAATTCATAACGGTGGCGGTGGCGTTCATATACCACTTCATCCGCATACGCCTCGAAGGCTTTCGTGTCTTCCTGAAGCTTACAAGGGTACAGTCCGAGACGAAGCGTTCCTCCAAGATCCTCGACATCTTTTTGTTCCGGCAGAAGGTCGATGATCGGATAAGGAGTGGACGGATCAATCTCCGCAGAGTGAGCCCCTTCCAGACCTAATACGTTTCGCGCATATTCAATGGATGCAATCTGCATACCGAGGCAGATGCCGAAGAACGGAATTTTATTCTCACGCGCATACTTGGCGGCGATGATTTTCCCTTCTACGCCGCGGTCTCCGAAACCGCCGGGCACGATGATTCCGTCTGTGCCGCCAGTCAGCTCTTGAATATTGCTTTCTGTCACTTCTTCGGCGTTAATCCATTTGATCTTCACATCAGCGTCAAACGCATAGCCGGCGTGGCGCAGTGATTCAACGACTGAAATGTAAGCGTCCTGAAGCTCGACGTATTTACCGACGAGGCTGATTGTAATGGTTTTAGACAAGTTTTTCACTTTCGTGACAAGGTCTTTCCATTCCGTCATATCCGGGTCTTTGCATTCTAATTTCATATGATCGCAGACAAGCTTATCGAGTCCCTGCTCCTGAAGGTTAAGCGGGATGGAGTAAAGGTTGTCCGCATCTTCGCACTCGATGACCGCTTTCGTGTCAATATCGCAGAAGAGCGCGATTTTATCTTTCATATCTTGAGAAATCGGCATTTCCGTGCGCACGACGATGATATTAGGCTGAATACCGAGGCTTCTCAGCTCTTTTACGCTGTGCTGCGTCGGTTTTGTTTTCAGCTCGCCCGCCGCTTTGATGTACGGAACAAGCGTACAGTGAATGTACATCACGTTTTCATGGCCGATGTCGCTTTTCATTTGACGGATGGCTTCAAGGAATGGAAGGGATTCGATATCTCCCACTGTTCCGCCGATCTCAGTAATGACTACATCTGCGTTTGTTTCTTTGCCTGCACGGTACACGCGGTCTTTCAGTTCATTTGTGATGTGCGGAATGACCTGAACCGTTCCGCCGAGGTAGTCCCCGCGGCGCTCTTTTTTCAATACGGCAGAATAGATTTTACCGGTCGTCACGTTGCTGAATCTGTTCAGATTAATGTCAATGAACCGCTCATAATGCCCTAAGTCAAGGTCAGTCTCAGCGCCGTCATCGGTAACGAATACCTCACCGTGCTGGTACGGGCTCATCGTTCCCGGGTCAACGTTGATATAAGGGTCAAATTTTTGGATGGTGACACTCATGCCTCTGTTTTTCAACAGGCGGCCAAGTGATGCAGCCACAATTCCTTTTCCGAGTGATGATACAACTCCCCCGGTTACAAAAATATATTTCGTCATTTCGTTTGCTCCTCTCTTCGGTCTGCGCTACATTCCTTAAAATGTGCCGTTTTATAGAAAATCATTTCACTAAAAACAAATGATGTGTAAAAGAATTTGGGAGATGAAAATAAGAAAGCTCCCTTTCAATTTCTTGAAAGGGAGCGTAGCACTCTTATGAATTCTCTTCTTTTTGAAGAGCCCAAAATACATACTACATAGTTCGACAATGAAAGTCAAGATCGTTTTGCTGATATAAAATCAGTCTTTGCGATCCTCTTCCTCATCATCATAATCTTCCTCATCTTCTTCAATCATCTCGTCTTCGATCTCAAGCTCGTCGTCATCTTCTTCATCGATATCTTCGTCGTCAAAGCTGTCTGCTTCAAGGTCAATATCTTCTTCTATTTCATCGAGATCGATGTCATCTTCGTCAACTTCCTCGAATTCATCAAGGTCGAGATCTTCCTCAACGACTTTTTTCGCTTTTTTCTTTTTCGCTTTTACAGTCGGCTGTGTTTCTTCGTCCAGCTGATCGTACGGATACCAGCTGCGAAGCCCCCACGTCTGGTCTGACAGAGCAATAAAGCGGCCGTCAATGTTCAGGTCTGTATAAAATTGGGCGATACGGTCACCCAGTTCCTCTTTCGTAACACCGAGCAAGGAGATCATTTCATTCAGCAGCTCCTGGAACGGAACCGGTTTTTTATGTTCTGAGAAAATTTCGTGAGCGATTTCAACTAAAGCCATCTGCTTCAGCTGTTCCTGAGAATATTGTTTGATACTCAAGGTCGGACACTCCCTTTCTATTACTTATATGTATCTGTTTCTATCCTATAATAAGAACGAATTTGTATTGTTTTGTTCATAAACCATACCTCTCATTATAAACAAATTAAAACAGAATATGCTACCCTAAACAGCGTAATTTAAGAAATTTTAGAGCTGTCCCTTCATAAATGGGCTGATGTGCGAAAACAAAGCCGCCGGCATATGCGCCGGCGGCCCGCTTCTTTCTATAAAGACTCTTGTTTTTCAGCGCCGAATACAGACATGGCGAGCAATTCACTGACATCATAAGTGCCGATCGCGTCTTCGGCTTCTTTCGCTTTCGTACCGTCACCGAGCATGGTCAGACAGTAAGGACAGCCGGAGCTGATGACCGTCGGGCTGACAGAAAGCGCCTGCTCAGTCCGGGCCGTGTTGATTCTCGCTCCCGTTTCTTCTTCCATCCACATGAGCCCTCCCCCGGCGCCGCAGCACATCCCGTTTTCGCGGCTGCGCTCCATTTCCTTCAATTGAACGCCCGGAATGGCTTTTAAGATCGCTCTCGGCGGCTCATACACTTCATTGTATCTTCCTAAATAGCACGAGTCATGGAAGGTAATCGTTTCATTCACCGGGTGAAGCGGTTTTAGTTTCCCCTGTGACACAAGCTCGGCTAATAATTCAGTATGATGATAGACTTCGGCCCGGAATCCGAAATCAGGATATTCATTTTTGAACATATTATAGGCGTGCGGATCAATCGTGACGATTTTTTTGATCCCGTGTTTTTCAAATTCGCCGATGTTGTGTTCCGCCAGCTCTTGGAACAGAAACTCGTTGCCCAAACGGCGCGGCGTATCGCCTGAGTTTTTTTCCTTATTGCCGAGAATCGCAAAGGATACGCCCGCTTCATTAAGCAGCTTTGCAAATGAGACGGCAATCTTTTGGCTCCTGTTATCGTAGGAACCCATTGAGCCTACCCAAAACAAATAGTCGAACTCTTTGTCTTGTTTTTTCATTTCTTTCACTGTCGGAATCTCTGTATCGGCCTGCTCCCGCCAGTTCTCCCGCTCTTTCCGGTTTAAGCCCCACGGATTTCCCTGTCTTTCAATGCTTGTCATGGCCCGCTGCGCGTCGCTGTCCATCTTCCCTTCCGTAAGCACAAGATAGCGGCGCAGATCGATAATTTTATCAACGTGTTCATTCATGACCGGACATTGATCTTCACAGTTGCGGCAAGTGGTGCACGCCCAAATCTCCTCTTCCGTGATGACCTCGCCGATTAAGCTCGGGTTGTAATCAATGGCTGCGGCCGCTTCACGCGATCCTCCCCCTGAGGAAGCCGCGGCGAGCTGATTCGCTTTCGTGTGCTGAAAAACGGGCGCGGGCACCCACGGAGATTTTGACGTCACGGCAGCGCCTTTTTCCGTCAAATGGTCTCTGAGTTTTAAAATGAGGTCCATCGGCGAGAGCATCTTGCCCGTACCGGAGGCCGGACACATATTTGTACAGCGGCCGCATTCGACGCAGGCGTAAAGGTCGACAAGCTGAGAGCGGCGGAAGTCTTCAATCTTTCCGACGCCGTAGCTTTCTTTCGTCTCATCGGTGAAATCGATTTTTTCCAGCTTTCCTTTTGAATCCAGCCTGCTGAGGAACACATTCGCCGGACCCGCAATTAAGTGCGCATGCTTTGATTGCGGCACGTACACTAAAAAGCTGAGCAAAAACAACAGATGAAGCCACCATGAAACATAAAACACGGCGGCGGCCGCCGGCGCTGAAAGACCGCCGAGCACAAACGCAATGGAGGAAGCGATCGGTTCCGTCCAAGACAGAGAATGATCGTGCCATAAAAGGTTCATGGCGTTCCCGAGAAGCACCGTCACCATCAGTCCGCCGATAAACAGCAGGACAAGCCCCGCTTTAAACCCGCGTTTCAGTCTGACGAGTTTTTCAATGTAGCGCCGGTAAAACGCCCAGACTACGGCGATTAAAATCAGAAACGTGACGATTTCCTGAAAAAAGGTAAACGCCGGATAAACCGGACCGAACGGCAGATGACGGTCAGGAAGCAGCCCTTTCAGAATAAAATCAATTGCGCCGAACTGAACGAGTATAAAACCGTAAAAAAACAGAACGTGGATGATGCCGCTCTTTTTATCTTTCAGCAGTTTTTTCTGTCCGAACACATTCACCCATATCTTCTGAAGACGTTCTTTCAGGCGTTTATCAAATTCTTCCCTTTGGCCGAGCTTAATATAAGCGATCCTCGTTCTGATCAGGTAAACGAATAAATAAACGGCGTAAGCGGTTACAGCTGAAAACAGCAGCGCGTTTACCATGAGAAATGCGTTCATCTTGTCTCCCCCTTTGTTCTGATACCCCTCTTCATTGTCATATCTTTACTTTATCATAAATAATGAATGAGTGTTCAGTCAATAATTAAATTCACATTCTCAGGGCACACTACGAATACTTCGGAAAGGAGCGTCGGTATGAAGGTCATTTTTGTGTTGCTTGTCATTTTTATCATATTGATCGCACTTATGCTGCTAGATATGCTGCTTGGCCGGGCGGCGTACAAAAAACAGGCGTATGAGCCCGTTTTTGACCCGAAAAAGAGTGATATCACACTCATTCACTGCGGCAGCGAGCTTGTGCGGCAGATGACGGCTGATATCCGCCAAGCCGTCTCTTCTATTCATATGATGTTTTTTATTATGAAGAACGACCAAGTCAGCCATGAGATGTTTCATTTATTGAAGGAAAAGGCCCAGGCCGGCGTCTCCGTATATCTGCTGCTCGATTGGGCGGGCAGCCGCCAAGTGAAAAAGCCTTCCATTCAAACGATGAAAAAAGCCGGCGTTCACGTTCATTTTCTAAATAAACCGGCATTTCCGTTTCTATTTTTCAGGCTTCAAAAACGGAACCACCGGAAAGTGACCGTCATTGACGGCAAAATCGGCTATGTCGGCGGTTTTAATATCGCTGAAGAGTACCTCGGCAAAAAAGCGAAGTTCGGAAACTGGGAGGATTATCACCTGCGGATGACAGGCGAAGGCACGGCGGATCTTCAGACTCTTTTTGTAAGCGATCTGAAACGAAACACCGGAAAAGCACCCGGATCACCCGGGGTTTATCCCGCATTATCCGAAGGGAATATCTCTCATAGGACATATGCGTCTGACGGTTTTTCGCTTGAATCGCATTATGAAAACTGCATCCGTAAGGCGGAGAAAAAAATCATTATCGGCACGCCTTATTATGTACCGAGCAAAAAGCTTCAGGAAGCGCTTATTTCAGCCTGCCGAAAAGGCGTCAAAGTCATCTTGATCGTGCCGATGAAGTCAGACCACCCGCTCGTTCGGGAAACAGCTTTTACCTATTATCCCGAGCTTCTGAAGGCCGGCTGCCTCATCTATCGGTATTATCAAGGCTTTTATCATGTCAAAGCTTTCATTATTGATGACCGCATCAGCATTATCGGCACGCCGAATTTTGATAAACGGAGCCTGTTCTGGAATGAAGAGGTGAATGTCATCATTCATGATGAAGCCTTTACAAAGGAAGTGCTTTCAACCATAAAGCAGGACATTGAAAAATCCGAGCTTCTCACATTAGAAAAAGTGAAACAGCGCTCCGTCAGACAGCTTCCTGCAGAATGGCTGGGAAAGGCCATATCTTACTTTTTATAAAGGGGAAACCATATGCTGTTCAGATTCGGATTCGTCGCAAACGCCATGTGCCTTTGGGACGCGTCCCCCGCAAAAACCTTAACATATGCGCGCTATACCAAGCTTTCCCGCAGTGAGCGGAAAGACGCCCTGCTTTCTGTGACGAAAGCAAATCTTACCAATACACTGCGCACCATCCACTATGTGATCAGCCACGGCATCCCGCTGTACAGGTTCTCAAGCTCGATTGTGCCGCTCGCCACCCATCCGGATGTGCTGTGGGATTTTGTCACGCCGTTTCGCCAGGAGTTTCGTGAGATCGGCGGGCTGGTCAGAAAATATGATCTCAGAACGAGCTTTCATCCGAACCAATTCACGCTTTTTACAAGCCCGAAACAGGAGATTACCGCAAATGCGGTCAAGGATATGGCCTATCATTATGACATGCTGGACGCAATGGGCATCGCGGACCGTTCCGTCATCAACATCCATGTCGGAGGCGCTTACGGTGACAAACAAAGCGCGCTTGGCCGTTTCCGCGTGAATCTGAAAGAACTTCCCGATGTCATCAAACAGCGGATGACTTTAGAAAACGATGATAAAACATATACGTCCGAGGAAACACTCAGTGTATGTGAACAAGAAGGCATTCCGTTTGTGTTTGATTATCACCATTTTTACGCCAATCCGACCGATGACGCTGATTTAGATGACATTCTTCCGCGGATGATCAAAACATGGCAGCGGATCGGCTTAAAGCCAAAGGTCCATCTCTCCTCGCCAAAATCAGAATCAGCCATACGCAGTCATGCGGACTATGTGGATGCGAATTTTATTCTGCCGGTGCTGGAGCGGTTCAGACAATGGGATACGGACATCGATTTTATGATTGAGGCGAAAGAGAAAGACCGGGCGCTGCTCCGGCTCGTCGAAGAATTAAGCGCCATCCGCGGAGTCAAACGCCTGGCGGGCGGAGTGCTGAGGTGGAAGGCATAACCAGGTTTATCACCCGTTTATATGGGGAATTTCCGAAATAACAGACCATCAGACGGAGGAGAAAACATATGAAAAACATTACATCTTTGAAAATAGCCGCTAAGAAGTTCACTTTACGAAACATGCTTCAGCTTTATCAGCTTTGCCACACGGGAGGCCACGAGCTGTATATCTACTCTAAAAAAACGATGTGCAAAATCAAAGATATCATTGAGCTGGAAACGTTCAGAATGGCCCATAAAGAACAAGAATATTTAATTGTAGTGGAAGGAAAGAAAGCGGTGCAGCTTGTTGACCGTTTCAAACATATCATCGAACCTGCGCAAAAAGAAGCCCATTAAATACGGACTACATAAAAAAAGGATAGACAGGAGGCTGCCCGGCCCCCCGCTCGTCTATCCTTTTTCTTTTATTGATGTATCAGCTCGCCGAATTGGGCCTGATGAAGTCTCTGGTACATGCCGCCGGATGCCAGCAGTTCCTTATGATGACCTTGTTCAGCGATGCCATCTTTCGTGACGACGACGATCCGGTCCGCATCCTTAATCGTAGCCAGCCGATGGGCGATCACAAGCGTTGTGCGTCCTTCAGACAACTCTTGCAGCGATTTTTGAATGGCGGCTTCCGTTTCTGTATCGAGGGCTGATGTAGCCTCGTCTAAAATTAAGATCGACGGGTTTTTCAAAAACATTCTGGCGATGGAAAGCCGCTGCTTCTGCCCGCCTGACAGCTTCACGCCGCGCTCGCCGATCACCGTGTTTAAACCGTCGGGATACCCGTTTACCAAGTCCTCTAAATGCGCCTGGCGGACGGCCTGCCAGATTTCTTCCTCAGACGCGTCCAGCCGCCCGTAAGCAATGTTTTCCCGCAATGTGCCGGAAAACAGAAAGACATCCTGCTGGACGACGCCGATTTGTCCGCGCAATGACGACAGCGTCATGTCCTTAATATCGATTCCGTCGATGGAAATCACGCCTTCAGACGGCTCATAAAAGCGCGGCAGCAGACTTGTCAGCGTTGATTTTCCCGCTCCCGAAGGCCCGACGAATGCGATTGTCTCCCCAGCATGAATGGACAAATTGATTCCCGACAGAACCGGACTGTTTTCTTCGTAACCGAACGACACACCATCATAACGGATATTCCCTTTTAAACCGGACACATGTCTCGCGTTCGGGGCGTCCTTGATATCAGGCTCCGTTTCCAGTATTTCTATAAAGCTTTTAAAACCGGCAATGCCTCTCGGATACATCTCAATAATCGCGTTGATTTTATCAATCGGACGGAACAGAACGTTCGTCAGCAGCACAAAAGCGACGAATTCCCCGTAAGATAACGATCCGCGGATCACGAACCATGTGCCGCACAATAAGACGAACAGCGTGACGAATCTTGTCAGCATGTAACTGATCGAGCCGTTTTTCGCCATGATTTTATAAGACGTCAGCTTTGTTTTGCGGAAACGCTGATTGTTCACGTCAAACCGCTGCGTTTCAAACGCTTCATTGCTGAAAGCCTGAACAAGACGGATGCCGCCGATATTGTTTTCAACCCTCGCGCTGAAGTCTCCGACGTCTTTGTTCAGTTTTGTAAACGCAGAGGTCATTTTTTTATTGAAATACAAAGCAAGCCATATGACGACCGGCATAATGATAAAGGTCAACAGCGCGAGCTGCCAGTTAATAAACAGCATCACACCGAACGCGCCCAAAATCGTCATGATCGCGATAAACAGGTCTTCAGGCCCGTGGTGGGCGGTTTCTCCGATATACATCAAATCATTGGTGAGCTTGGACATTAAACTGCCCGTTTTGTTGTTATCGTAAAATTTGAACGAAAGCTTTTGCAGATGGTCGAAAAGCTTTTTCCGCATATCGGTTTCAATGTTAATGCCGAGCATATGGCCCCAATACGTCACAACATACTGAAGCGCCGAGCTGAGGGCGTAGACCCCGAATAAAGCCGCGGAAGTCAAAATAATCAGACTCCAATCCCGCCCCGGAAGCAATGTATCGATAAAGTAATTGACAATCAGAGGAAAACTCAGCTCCATCAATCCGCCGGCGATGGCAGAAAAGAAGTCGAGAAAAAACAGCTTTTTGTACGGTTTATAATAAGAAAAAAATTGTCGCAGCACGATTCCGTCCTCCTTGTGCCTCGTTCTTAATGATAATATTTCTCAATTATACTATACACAAGGAGTTTTAAAAGCGTTTTTTATAAAACGCCGGAAAATAACCGTGCGAAGGATTCCTTCGTTCTTTCCCATAATGTGCGCTTATAGAAACGGACGGGGCTGATTTTTTCAGACTCCTTCATATCCTCCAGATAATGCGCTTCAAGATCTTTGATCGCCTCTTGATCTGTAAAAAAGACATTGACTTCAAAGTTCAGCTGAAAGCTTCTCATGTCCATATTCGCCGTCCCGACAGAGGCGAGGTTTCCGTCAGTGATGAGCACCTTTTGATGCATAAAGCCTTTTTGATAAGAATAGACTTCGATTCCTTCGCGAAGAAGCTCGGGGAAATACGATCTCGTTGCGTACTGGGTTAAAAATCCGTCATTGGTTTCCGGCACCATGACACGCACCCGGACGCCTCTGGCAGCAGCCTCCTTTAGCGCTGTGCGGATCGGCTCATTCGGCACGAAATAAGGCGTCGCGATCCATACAGACGATTCGGCCGCCGCTATCAGGGCATAATACAGATCGCTCATCCGCTCCTTCATATCGGGTCCTGTCGGAACGACTTGATAGACGCCGCCGCTTTCTGCCGCAACCGGGCGGGTATATGCTTTCTGATCAATCAGCACCTCATCCGAAACGTATTCCCAATCAAGCATAAAAATGCTGTGGAGCGTCTGAACGATTTCTCCTTCGACTTTCATATGTGTGTCCCGCCAAAAGCCAACATCTTGGTCTTTGCCGATATACTCCTTGCCGACATTCAGCCCGCCGACAAAACCGACTTTCCCGTCAACGATGACGATCTTGCGGTGATTTCTGAAATTGAATTTTTGGTTGAAAAAACCGTATTTCAGCGGCAGAAACGGGACGATGTTCACGCCCGCGCGTTTCAGTTTTTTAATATCTTTTCCGGCCAGCTTCAGGCTGCCGGCCGCGTCGAACAAAAATCGCACTTCCACACCTTGACGCGCCTTTTCCATCATAATGTCCATCATCTTGTGCCCGAGCATGTCTGATTTGAACATGTAATACTCAATATGTATAAATGACGCGGCCTCCCGGAGCGCCTCAAACAGCTCCGGAAATGTTTCGTCCCCGTTTTTGAGCACCTTCAGCCTGCTTTTTGTATTGATATTCATATGGGACGCCTTGATTGAATATTGAAAGAAACGCTTCTGATTTCCTTTCAGCCCGGTCAGGTCGGGAGTTTGTTCCATATCAAATATCGTTCTCAGCTTTTCCCGGTTGTATGTCCGTTTCGACCTGAACAGCTTGCCTTTTTCATAAAGCTGGCCGGAAAAAAGGTAAAATAAGTACCCGGCGATCGGAAAAAACACAAGAATATGAATCCATAACAGCGTGTGCTGCGAGGTGCGGTTTTCAAGAATTAACGAATAGATGCTGAACAAAATAATGCTTGCATAGCAAAGCACCCCTCCGTAAAACTCAAGCCTGGAAACCGGAAAAAACCATATGACATATGCTCCGATAAGCATCATATATAAAAAGCAAAATTCCAGTCTCCTTTTCAGCATCCCGACTCTCTCCCATCTGATCCGATATCTCTGTATACCCTCTGTTTTCCGGCTTGTAAACATATGAAAAAGCCTCTCCGCATGAGCGGAAAGGCTTATGATGAAGCTTCCTGTGATTGGCCGGGTGTGATGTTCTGAAGCAATGCCGGATTGAGCGAGCAGCTGCCTTTGATTTTATTTTTGAAGATGCCGATGATCAGACCGGTGACGGCTATCGACACTAAGGAGAAGAGCCCTTTCAGCAACCCGACGGAAAAAATGCCGGCCAGCACGACGCCAAAATCGAAGAGGAAATTAACGGCACCCGGATTCCATCCGCAGCGCTTTTGCAGAAATAAAGCGAGGATATTGGCGCCGCCGAGCGATGCCTGATGATAAAACATGAGCGACAGGCCGAACCCGATCAGCGCCCCGCCGCAAATCGCCCCGGCAAGCGGTGAAACAGAGACCGGCGGCAGCCAGTGATCCGCGCCTGTAAACAGAGTCAGCGCTGTGACTGCAAAAACGGTAGATAGAGTGAATTTGATTCCCATTCTGATGAGAGAAAATATATAAAACGGGATATTGATCAGAAAGAAGATAATCGCAAACGAGGAATGAAACAAGTATGACAGGCTTAGTGACAGTCCCGCTGTTCCGCCGGTTAATACATGAGAATGTCTGAGTGTCAGGACGCCGGCGCTTGTCATCAGACAGGCGGCTAAAATGAGGAAAATCCGCTTCATTCTTCACTCTCCTTTTGTTGCTGTTATTTCCAAATAAAACATAACAGGAATCCCGGCCGCCCAGCCATTACCTTGGCAGAAAATATCTTATGTTTTTATTTTTTCACCATAAAAAATCCCCCTCTTGCAGGGGGGATTTTTACGTGCGTTTCCGATAGACAACATAGCTGCGGGTCAAATACTTGAGGGGCAGGCTGAACACGTGAACCAATCTTGTATACGGCCAAAGGATAAAAACGACGTACCCTATGATGATATGAAACTTAAACCATAGCGGGACACTCTCCATCAAAGAAGCGTCAGGCCGGAACAAAACAATTTCCCTGAACCACGGCCCGACTGTTGCCCTGTAATCAAAGCCTTTCGAATCAATGTTAAGAAATGTGGCCGCAACGCCCGACAGCATCATGAACAGCAGCAGAATAAGCGTCAAGATATCCGATGGCGAGCTGGTTTTGCGGATTCTTTTGTCAAACAGCCTTCTGTACGTCAGGATGACAAGTCCGGCACATGCAGCAATCCCCGCCGGCAGGCCTGCGCCGATCGCCATTTTGTGATACATATGCTCGGAAATGCCAAGGGAAGCATACACGCCTTCCGGGATCAGAATTCCCATGACATGTCCGCCGACAACGCACAGCAGTCCCCAATGAAAAAGTGTGCTGCCAGCGGCAAGTTTTTTCTTTTCTAACAGCTCGCTTGATTTCGCCGTCCAGCCGAATTGGTCATGCTGATAGCGGTAAATATGCCCGCCGATAAAGATCGTCAATACAATGTATGGCATAACGCCCCACAGGATCTGCCCGCTCATGCCTGAACAGCCCCTTCTTCAATGCTTTCACGCACATCGATGTTTTCCAGTGCGGCCTGCAGCACGTGCAGCAGCTCAGCATAGATGCTGTTATTTTTTTCGAGGCGGGAAGCCAGCTCCCTCACATTGGACAGGTATTTTTCAAACACGCTTCTCGCCGCTTCAATCTCCGCAACCGCGGCGAATTCCAGCATCAGCGGCAGGTAATCAGGCAGTTCTTTCTCTGTCGGCAGGAAACCGGATTGCTCGTATGTGTTTTTTAAATGCAGCAATTCAATGCCGCGCTCCCTTTGTTCGCCTGAGTTAAAGTAGGTGACGTACATATTCGTTTTTTTTCCGAAATCGAACGTATACACATAGTGTTCAATCAGCGCTTGCGGAGAAAAGCCGGCTGCCGCCTCTAAAAAGTGCAGCAATTTCTCCCGGATTTGCTGATTGGTGATGTCATGGATAAGAGCCTTCCAATCGGGAATCTCGGCTCTCCACTCTTCCTCCGGATATGAGAGAAGAACGGAAAGAGCGGAGAACGTCATTTGCCGGTCTGTGGTGTTCATGTTATTACACCTCATTTATGAAAAATTAGAAACAAGAGCCCGGGCCGCCTGAAAATGATAAGCCGCAGCTCCCTTGTTCAGCATATAAATCTGACACTTCTTCTCGATGACTGCTCGGGATCACAAAACGGTCATCATATTTGGCGATTGCCAGCAGCCGATACATGTCTTCAATTTGCTGTTCTGTTAAGCCGACACTGGAGACCAATGCCGGGTCGATGGATTTATTCGTCTGAACCGCCCTCATATACTGGCGCATGACGGACATTTTCTTTAACGTTGAACGAATATGATCCGTATCACCGGCCGTTAATAGCTGCGCCAAATAGTCAATCGGAATTCTCATTTGGTCGATAGCCGGAAAAATCGCTTCCGCCGTTTGCCGGCTGCCTTTTCCTTCAAAAAGATTCATAATCGGACTGAGCGGCGGAATGTACCACACCATTGGCAGCGTGCGGTACTCTGGATGAAGCGGCAGCGCAATCTTCCAGTCAATGATCATTTTATAGATCGGCGATTGCTGCGCCGCTTCTATCCATTCAGCCGGGATGCCTTGTTCTTTTGCCAGTTTGGCAATCTCAGGATCATTCGGATCAAGAAAAACGTCCAGTTGGGATTGGTAGAGATCCTTTTCATTTTCAACAGAGGCCGCTTCCTCCACTTTGTCCGCGTCATACAGCATGACGCCGAGATAGCGGATTCTGCCGACACACGTTTCAGAGCAGATAGTCGGCAGCCCCGCCTCCAAGCGCGGAAAGCATAGTGTGCATTTTTCCGCTTTGTTCGTTTGCCAGTTAAAATAGACTTTTTTATAAGGACAGGATGAGACGCAATATCTCCATGAACGGCATGCGTTTTGATCAACAAGCACAATGCCGTCCTCCTCACGTTTGTACATAGCGCCGGACGGGCAGGAGGACACGCACGCCGGATTGATGCAGTGTTCGCAAATACGCGGCAGATACATCATAAAGACTTCATCGAATTCTGTTTTGATCGATTCCTCCATTTTTTGCACGTTTGGATCTTCAAGCCCTGTAATATGGCCGCCCGCGAGATCATCCTCCCAGTTCGGACCCCATTCGATATTCATAAAATCCCCCGTTAAGGACGATTTCGGGCGCGCTACCGGCTGGTGTTTTTTCTGCGGGCTGTTTGTTAATGTTTCATAATCATAGTTCCAAGGTTCATAGTAGTCATCAATCGTCGGCTGGTTCGGGTTATAGAAAAGGCCTGCGAGCCGATTCGTTTTCGGGCCTGATTTCAGTTCAAGCTTTCCTTTTTTCAACGTCCAGCCGCCTTTATATTTGTCCTGGTCCTCCCATTGCTTCGGGTAGCCGATGCCCGGCTTTGTTTCTACATTATTGAAGTACATATATTCCGCACCGGAACGGTTTGTCCACGTGTTTTTGCAGGTGACGCTGCACGTGTGGCAGCCGATGCATTTATCCAAGTTCATGACCATCCCGATTTGCGCTTTAATCTTCAAGCCAATCGACCTCCTTCAGCTTGCGGATGACGACATTCAGGTCGCGCTGATTCCCCGTCGGACCGTAATAGTTAAAGCCGTAACTCAGCTGTGCATAGCCCCCGATCATCTGGGTCGGCTTGACGTGAATCCTTGTCGGGCTGTTATGGGTGCCTCCGCGGTTATTCGTCAGTTTTGTGCCGGGCACATTGATGTGGCGGTCCTGGGCATGGTGCATAAACGCCATTCCTTTAGGAATTCGGTGAGACAAAACCGCTCTCGCGACGACAACACCGTTTCGGTTGAAGCATTCAATCCAATCGTTGTCTTTGATATCCGTGTCCGCAGCATCATCTTTATTCATCCACACGGTCGGCCCGCCGCGGAACAGCGTCAGCATCGGCAGAGAATCAAAATACATGCTGTGGACGGACCATTTATTATGCGGCGTCAAATAATTAAGAACGATCTCTTTGCCCTCTTGATCAGGCCGCTTGCTTAGGAACGGGCGGTGCTGGAGGATCGGTTTAAATGTCGCCATCGTTTCACCGAATTCCATCATCAGTTCATGATCGACATAATAGGATTGTCTGCCGGTCAGCGTCCGCCACGGAATTAATTTTTCCACATTCGTCGTAAACGGCGAGTACCTGCGCCCTCCTTTTTCTGAACCGGTAAAGGCCGGAGAGGTGATGACCGTTTTCGGCTGGGCTGTAATTTGCTCGAACGTAAAGCATTCTTCCTCGCGCTCTTCCGCCAGGTCTTTCAGCTCCAGGTTTGTGATGTTTTCAAGCGATTTCCATGCTTTCACGGCGACTTTTCCATTTGAGGTGGACGACAGGGTTAAAATCGCTTCCGCCGCCTGCTTCGCTTCACTTATATTCGGGCATCCTTTGGCAACGCTGTTTGAATCGGTTTCTCCCAGTCTCTGTTTGAGTGATTCATATTCATCCGCAATCGACCAGCTCATCCCTTTTGTTCCGCTCGGTTTTAAAGCCGTATTAGGGCCAAGCGCGGTCATTTTATGAAAAATGTGTTTGTAATCCCGTTCAACGACATGGATGTTCGGCATCGTTTTTCCCGGAATGGCTTCACATTCACCCTTGCTCCAGTCATTGATTTTGCCGAACGGCTGGGCCAATTCCTGCATCGTGTCGTGGAGGAGCGGCGTTGCGACTACCTCTTTCACCGGCTCCATATCGACTTCTTCCGCCAGATCGGAAACGGCTTTTGACAGCGCCTTAAAAATATCCCAGTCTGACTTCGATTCCCACGGCGCCGAGATGGCCGGAGCAAATGGATGAATAAACGGATGCATATCCGTACTGCTGAGATCGTGTTTTTCATACCATGTCGCCGCCGGCAGCACGATATCGGAATACAGCGCCGTACCCGCCATTCGAAAATCAAGATTGATTAACAAGTCGAGCTTGCCTTCCGGCGCCTGCTCCCGCCATTTGATTTCTTCAGGGCGGATGCTGTCGCTGTCGTCATTCATCAGACCGTTCGTCGTCCCCAGCAGATGCTTGAGAAAATATTCATGCCCTTTCCCTGAGCTTGAGATCAGATTTGCCCGCCATACGAAGAGATTCCTTGGGAAATTCACTTCATTGTCAGGGTCTTCAATCGCGAATTTCAGTTTTTTCTCTTGAAGCCGTGAGGCCACGTACGCACCTACGTCTTCAGGTGTCGCCGCCCCCGCTTTCTCAGCTTCTTTGTACAGATCAATGCCGTTTTGATTGAATGTCGGGTAAGACGGAAGCCACCCTAATCGCGCCGCCAGCACATTGTAATCGGCGTGATGATTGTAGCGGGATGAAGAAGCGATCGGTGAAGCCAAGTCACTGATCGGCTGGTCTTCATAACGCCACTGGTCTGTCGCAAAGTAGAAAAACGAGGTGCCGTTTTGCAGCTTAGGCACGCCTTCCCAGTCCTTTGCGGTTGCAATCGTCTGCCACCCTTCAGCCGGACGGAGTTTTTCCTGCCCCACGTAATGGGCCCAGCCTCCGCCGTTTACGCCTTGGGCGCCTACGAGTAAAACAAGATTTAACACCGCACGGTAAATCGTGTCGGAGTTGAACCAGTGGTTGATCCCCGCCCCTACGATAATCATGGATCTGCCGTCTGTATCAATTGCATTTTGGGCAAACTCCCTGGCAATCTGTATAACGGCTTCTCTTTTAATTCCCGTGATCTGTTCCTGCCAGGCAGGTGTGAACGGACGGGGATCATCATAGGATGCGGCTGATTGTCCGCCGATGCCCCGGTTCACGCCGTAGTTGGCCAATATCAAGTCAAACACGGTCGTGACGTACGTCTCTTCACCGTTCAGGTCCAGTTTTTTAATAGGAAGATCCCGCTCAAGCACTTTGTTTCCGTCATCTGAAAAATACGGAATGCGCACTGAGCCGATTTCGTCCTCTATTCCGAGCACGGAGAGACGGGGCTCAATCTGTTCCCCGGTGTCTTCGTCGATCATGTGCAGATTCCATTTCTGCTGCCCGTCCCAGCGGGAGCCCATTGTGCCTTGCGGTATGGCAAACGCACCTGTCTGTTCATTCCAGACCGCCGGCTTCCACTGATCATTTTTTGTCTGCCGCCCGATGTCTTTTGCATGCAGAAACCGGCCGGCTGTATACACGCCGTTCTCTTTTGAAAGAATGACGAAGAATGGAAAATCGGTGTATTGTTTCGCGTACTCAATAAAACGTTCAGTTTCTTGGTTCACGTAAAATTCCTGCAAAATGACGTGACCCATCGCCATCGCAAGCGCCCCGTCAGTCCCCTGGCGGATACTCAGCCAGTCATCTGCGAACTTTGAGGATTCCGCAAAATCGGGACTGATCGAAATGACTTTAGCGCCTTTATAGCGGGCTTCCGCCAGAAAATGCGCATCAGGCGTTCTCGTTAACGGAACGTTGGAGCCCCATGTGATGATATAGCCTGAATTGTACCAATCACTGCTCTCCGGAACGTCCGTCTGGTCGCCCCAAATTTGCGGGGACGCCGGCGGAAGATCCGCATACCAGTCATAAAAACTGAGCATTGGGCCGCCGATTAACGACATGAATCGCGAACCTGATGCGTGGCTGATCATGGACATCGCCGGGATCGGAGAAAAACCGACATTCCGGTCAGGCCCGTATTTCATCACTGTATACAGCAGAGAGGCTGAAATCAGCTTCAGCACCTCCGGCCATTCCGCGCGGACAAAGCCGCCTTTCCCTCTTGCCTGTTTATAGGACTTCGCTTTTTCAGGGTTTTCAACGATCGATTTCCAGGCATCCAGCGGATTTTGATGCGCCTGCAATGCTTCCCGCCACAAATTGATCAGCACACCGCGTACATATGGATATTTCACACGGAGCGGGCTGTAGATGTACCAAGAAAAACTGGCCCCCCGCGGGCAGCCTCTCGGTTCGAAATCAGGCATATCCGGGCCTGTTGATGGATAATTCAAGTTTTGTCCTTCCCACGTGACAATTCCGTTTTTTACATAAATATTCCAGCTGCAAGAACCCGTGCAGTTGACGCCGTGGGTGGAGCGAACGACTTTGTCGTACTGCCATCTGTTTCTGTATACATTCTCCCAATCACGATCTTCGCTTGTCGTTTGGCTATGGTTATTTGAATGATGTTCGATAGGAGAAAAATAGTTTAATCTCCTGAGCAACGGACTCATTTTCTTTTTCTTCATGATCGTTCACTCCTTCCGAGTCAGGTGATGCTATGTACACTATAAACAGAGACGGCGCGTTTCCTTGTGAACTATGTCACACACTCTGCTTTTTTCACAAAACGTTCACACAGAGCAGCAGGAAGGATTTTCAAACGATATGGGGACGCCCGGCGTCATCAAAAAAAACCGGTTCTGTTTAAGAACCGGGTTCGGCGTTTTCATCCCGTGATGTATGCAGATACCGCAAAAACAACTGATAGGAACAGAAGACATTTTGCTGAAGCATCGCCAAAAAATTCATTTGCAGCCGCGGATGGTAAGACATCATTTGCTTAAAAACGGAATATGGAATATGGAGTACCAGAATATCCGGTGAGGCATTGACTGAGATAAAAGGCGATAAAGAGAGCCCGCCTTTTTCATCAATCGGAAACACATCGCCTTTTTCCCACAGCGCAACGGTTTGCGACCCTTCAGGGAGCCTGCTGTCCGTAAAACGGATATTGCCTTTTAATACAATATAAACGGATTGTGAATGAAGAAAGGATGGAGATTGGTCAGATGAGCCGCGGATAAACGTCCCGTTTTTCAGCAAGGTTTCGACAATGGACAGAGGCACTTCATTAAACATAGGAAGTTGTTTCAGAAATAATAAATAGTCACACTGATTCATAGGAAAGCCTCCTGTGCTAAGGATAGCTTTAGTGTAGCCCGATTGAGCCCGCGCGGCAGTGATGTATTTCACAGCTTGTATGATAAAAGTCACTTATCAGGAGAGTGTTTGTACTTATAATGAAATAAAAAGGAGGGTTTCGATGAAGGCGATGATTCCGAAGCAGCACGGCGCATGGGCGATGCTGCTGATTCCATTTTTACTCGGCATGGTCAAGGGAGGCCCGGTTTTCTGGCATATTCCGCTCTTTCTGGGCTGGCTGTTCCTTTACTTGACGGTTTATCCCGTTTCTCTCGCTTTGAAAAAGAAACAGCTTCAGCCCTATCAAAAGTGGATATGGTATTACGGTTTTCCGGCCTGCTGCTTTTTGATCATTTCTGTCTATCATAAGCCGCAGCTCGTCTGGATCGGCGTTTTTTTATTGCCGCTGTTTCTCATACATACGCATTATGCCCGCCGAAAAAACGAACGGGCGCTCACGAATGATATTGCGGGTGTTCTGTTCTTTTGTTCAGGCGGGCTTGCGAGCTGCTGGCTGGGAACGGGAACCCTTGACGGCTGGGCTTGGTTTCTATTCTTGCAATCCGCTTTATTTTTTGTCGGGAGTTCTTTTTATGTGAAATCGGTCATACGGGAGAGAAAAAACAGAACCTTTGCATACTGGTCGTGGGGATATCACCTCTTGCTCCCCTTTTTATCGGCTCTTCTTGGGGCAGGCTGGGCGTTTCTCGCTTTTATCCCAAGCAGTCTGCGGGCCTGGTTTTTTCACGGAAGAGACTGGCCGGTGAAAACGATCGGCATTCTGGAAATCGTAAATGCCGGCTTCTTTTTCGCCGTCATGTGTATATGTATCACAAGCTGAAAAACAAGGACACCGGCTGCCCTTGTTTTTTTTCAGTCAATATTGCAGATCTCCAGCGGACAATTTTCACACTCGATCTCGCATCGTAAATAGTCCCGCTTGTGCAAAATAATTTTTCCGGTTTCGTCTATCGAAATAACCCCTTGTTTGCGGAGGTCTCCCAGCATGCGGTTGACGCTCTCCCTTGCCGCCGCGCAAAACTTGGCCAAATCCTGATTTGTCAGCACAATGTTAATCAGAATCCCGTCACTTCGTTCCACCCCGTAGCTGTTTGATAAGCGGATAAGGGTGGAATAGAGCGCCCCCTTTTTGCCGTGAAGAAGCAGGTCCCTGATCTTGGACTGGATTTTTCGAAGATGGGTGCTCATCCATTTCATAAATTCAAACGTCAAAACACCGTTTTGGATCAATTCCTTCTCCAGCTTGTTTTTATTAATGACGAGCACCTCGCCATCCTCTAACACTTTCGCACTGAGCATATATCTCGGCTCATCTGTGAATAGCGTCAATTCCCCGACAATATCGTTTTTTTGGCAGATTCTAAGCGTCAGGTCTTTTCCGTCAGATGTCAGCTTGCCGATTTCAATGAGTCCTGACTGAATCAGATAAAGCTCTTTTGCATCCATTCCTTCTTGAAACAAATAAGTGTGTTTTTTCATTTTCCTTTTCGTACTGATCGATTCCAGCAATTCATGCAGTTCGCGGGAAAGAAGTTCTTTATCAGATTTTCGGACAGAGAGAATATTCATGAGCTCACCTCGAAGAAAGTCACGTTGCGTATGTATATTGTAACGTGACTTGATTTGCACTCACCCAGAAAAAACTAACAATCTTGTGAATGGATCATTATGAATTGAGGCTCTGACTGTTTCTCTCCGTATGTGTTTTCATTCTTTCCTGCCAATACATCCAGATCACAAGAACAAAGCTGGCTAACGCGACCTCTGAAAGCGCCATAAACCCGATCGCGTATTGGCCTGTTGCCTGAAATACACTTGCCAGAATCAGCGGAGGGAAAAAACCGCCCAGTCCGCCCATGGCAGACACAATCCCGTTGGCAATCCCCGCTTGCTTCGAAAAATAGAAAGGCACCAGTTTAAATACCGTCCCGTTTCCAATCCCTGAGCAGACTGCCACCGTCAGCGATCCGAACGCATAAAGGCCGATCGTCGGGGAGAATGACAGCATGACGCCTGACAGCGTAAGCCCTGCGAAAACGAACATCAGAATGCGGAGCGGGCTCAGTTTATCTGCAAGAAACCCTCCCACAGGCCTGAGCAGCGTAGAGACCGCAATAAAGCCGGCCGTCCGCAGACCGGCGTCCGCAGGGCTCAGCCCAAAATGCTCAACCAAAAAATTCGGAAGATAGATGGTAAAGGCGACAAAGGCGCCGAACGTAATAAAATAAAACAGGCTCAACATCCACAGCACATGGTTTCGGTAAACGGCTTTCATTTGTGTCTTTATGGAAACTTTGACTTTCTTCTCATGCCGGTCGCCGAACAAAACGTGCAGTAATGCGAAAACAGCCAGCAAAACAAGATACATCTGCACGGTTGCTTTCCATCCCGCGGCTTGAGCGATAACCGGCGCCGCAAAGGTAGTAACGGCGGTCCCGATGTTTCCGGCACCGTAAATCCCATTGACGACTCCGTGCTTTTCTTTCGGATAATATTTCGGGAGGGACGTCACTCCGATGGAGAATACCGCTCCCCCGATTCCTAAGAAAAAGCCGCCCGCGATTAAATCAAATAAAGAATCCGCAATACTGATCCAAAATACAGGAAACAAAAGCAGGATGAAGCTGATCATAAACATCAGCCGCGCCCCGTACCTGTTCGTTAAATATCCTAAAGGAATACGGAGAAGCGATCCGAGAATAACGGGAATCGCCGTCACCAATGAAATTTCGCCTTTGCTTAAATGAATATCTGATGTCATTTGAGAAATGAGCGATGAAATCAGCACCCACACCATAAACCCTGCCACTAAGCTTAATGACTGCAACGATAATTGAATATGTTGACGATTGATCATTCGGCTTGCCCCTTTCACTGATTCAATATCAGTCTAATCATACAAAAACTCAGTGTGCGGGATTGTGAATTACATCACACGCTTTATATACAAAAAAAGAACAAAGCCCGAAGACTTTGTCCTTTGATCATCATTACATTTTTTCCGGAGCGGATACGCCGATCAGCTGAAGCGCATTGTTCAGCGTAATTTGCGTCGCCTTCATTAAAGCGAGACGCGCGCGGCTCTTCTCTTTATTTTCCGGATCGATGACTTTCTCCGCATTGTAGAAGCTGTGCAGAGCGGAAGCCAGATCATAAATATAGTTTGTGACACGGTGAGGAATGCGTTTTTCCGCCGCTTCTGCCACAGCCTCAGGGAAGCCGCCGATCGTTTTCAGCAGGTCATATTCTTTTTCTGATTGAATATGGCTGAAATCAAGATCTGCCGCCGGTTTAAGTCCCTGCTCCTCCCCTTGGCGAAGCATGCTGCAAATACGTGCATGTGCGTATTGTGCATAATACACAGGGTTTTCGTTAGATGTGGATACGGCAAGATCCAAGTCAAAATCCATGTGCGTATCAGCACTGCGCATCGCGAAGAAATAACGCACGGCATCCAAGCCGACTTCTTCAATCAAGTCGCGCATCGTTACGGCTTTCCCCGTACGTTTGCTCATCTTCATTTTTTCGCCGTTTTTGTATAAATGAACGAGCTGAATGATCTCAACTTCCAATGTGCCTTTCTTGTAACCGAGCGCTTCAATTGCCGCTTTCATACGCGGAATATACCCGTGGTGATCCGCGCCCCATACATTGATGAGCTTGTCGAATCCGCGGTCAAGTTTGTCTTTATGGTATGCGATATCCGGCAGCAAATAAGTGTATGAGCCGTCTTTTTTGATCAGCACACGGTCTTTATCGTCGCCGAACGTTGTGGAGCGGAACCATGTCGCGCCGTCCTCTTCGTATACATGGCCCTTTTCGCGAAGCGCCTCAAGCGCCTGATCAATTTTTCCGTTTTCGTACAGTGACGTTTCAGAATACCATACGTCAAACGGTACGCGGAAATTTTCCAGGTCAGAGCGAAGTTTATCAAGCTCGTACTTTAAGCCGTATTCACGGAAAAACGCCTGACGTTCGCTCTCCTCTTCATGTACGAAACGGTCGCCGAAATCTTCGGCAAGCTTTTTCCCGATGGCGATAATATCCTCGCCGCGGTAGCCGTCTTCCGGCATCGGTTTCTCGAGACCGAGCGCTTCAAAATAACGGACTTCAACGGAAAGCGCCAGGTTGTTAATCTGGTTGCCCGCATCATTAATATAGTACTCGCGGCTCACATCATAGCCCGCTTTAGAAAGAACGCTGCACAGCGCGTCACCTACCGCCGCGCCGCGCGCATGGCCTAAGTGAAGATCTCCCGTCGGGTTGGCTGATACGAATTCGACCTGAATCTTTTCGCCTTGTCCGATGTTTGTCTCACCGTAATGTTCACCCGCTTCAAGCACGGACGGAATCAGTTTTGTTAAGTAGCTGTTGTTCATGTAAAAGTTGATAAAGCCAGGTCCCGCAATATCCATCTTTTCAATGGAAGCTTTGCCTTTATCAAATGACGCCACGATCTCCTCAGCGATTTGGCGCGGCGCTTTTTTTGCGATTCTTGCCAGCTGCATCGCCATGTTTGTGGAATAATCACCGTGTGTTTTTTCTTTCGGCGTTTCTAACAGTACGCTTGGAATCTGGCTTTCGTCCGCCAGGCCCGCTTTCAGAACGGCCGCTTTGATTTCTTCCTTCAGCACGTCCTTCATTTGTTCCGCAATGTTCATGCGTGAGTTCCTCCCTCATACGTGATCGTCATATTATGTAAATGCTGCTGCCCGTCTCCGACATGCATGTCATATGCGATGCTGATTCGGCCTTTTTCTTCACCGAGATCAGATTGAATCGATTTTGTGCTTGTTTCCAGCTCAAGCTCACCAAATGACATTTTATATTTCGCAATTGTGGAAGCTCCCGTTATGAAACGCTGATTCATTTTAACAGCGCCTGACCTCATGATCAGGACTTCGCCTTCGCTCACCTTCACAATCGTTTTTACTTTGCCTAGGTCGTGTTCTTCATAATAAGATAGATACACTTTTTGTTGTTTTACATAGTAAAATCCGGTAGTACGGAATTCGATGACTTCCTCATTTCCGTCATCCTCGATCACAGACTTCACATGGAGTGTTATCGGTGTCTCTTGCTTCATTTTGACACGTCCTTTTCATCATTCCACTTTGACTTGAATAGTATAATCATTCAGCTTGTAAACTTCAACTGCTTCTATCTTACCATCATTGCTCATTAGATTTGAAGATAAACCTCATAAAAAGCAGTTCCTTATGAGAAGAGAAAATCATATCACTATGTCACCCAATCCGTAAAAAACATGACAGCAGCTTTTCAGAAACTCACACAGTCTCATCGAAGCTGCTGCGACTTCCGGCAACATAGATTGTGCAGCAGAAATGCCAACGATGTCAAAGCGCTGCGTGACAGCTATAAAAACGTCCGCCAAACACACGTGATGGCTGCTGTATTATGCTAAGTCATCATATTCGGCTGCGTGTTCGAAATCGTCAAAGCCGTCCCTTTCCGCTTTCACACGCCCCTTGCCGTATCAATGGGACTCGCGGTGTTACTGATTTTGTATTTATTGTATTTTATGCGGACGTACTTGCTGCAGCTTTTCCAGCATGTCAGCCTGTTCAAAAAAGGGCTTGCGGGAGCGCTGACAGGAGCCGGGGTTTGGCGGATGCTCAGTTTCACCATAAGTGAACTGCTGTTTTTAATCATCCTGGCTGCCATCCAGCAGATCGGCTCATTTATTTATAAACGATTTTTTTATCGCAGCTCTGCTTCTCTCAACCTGTGAAATAAGCTACATCGCAATCGCTGACGGACCGGTCCCAACCGGAATCACCGTCATGGCTGTATAATCACTTGTGCGGTACACGGTTACGGTATTGTCGTCGGGCTGTGCTGCATAAATGCCCTGATTATCAGGTGTTACGGCGAGGTCAAAGGCGCCGGGCAGAGACACGTTTGCAATGATCCTCTGTCCAGCCGTATTAACTACGTATAAGTTATTAATGAGAAACGGTTCACTATATGGCTCTAGAAAATAAGCCCTAGTGCTATCGCGAGAAAATACAATCGTCCTCAGAGTTTCAAATAAACGGTTGAAGTCGCCTCCCCTGCTTAATGGTGACAAACTGATCTCCGTTACACCTTTCGGCAGCAGTTCACCATTCAACACATACGCAAAATTTCCAGCGTAAGGAGTGGCAATGAAACTGGGAAATTCAAATGTATCTATGATACTTTCTACCAACTGCCCAGTATTTACATCATGTTTATCAACCGACCAACTGCTTCCATTAGCGGTATAGACATACTGTCCATTCGGATCAAGAGCAAAGTCTAAAGCACCGGGTATCGGAGTGACATCAATGACCGATTGAGAGGCCATGTTGATCATATATATAGATCCGGCGGCCATCACGTACGCGAACTCATCTGTTGAATCAAATTCAACCTTTCTCGGCCCTCCTCCAACAGTGATGGTATTTATGATGGTTAATGTTTTATTATCTAGCACTGAGACAAGGTTGGTATTCCCATGGAGGACATACGTGAAAGCTTTATCGAAAGTAACGCCTAGATTAGTTGGCACGTCAGAAAAAGGGATTGTTTTTACAACAGTGTTTAAATCTGAATCAATAACCGAAACCGTGCTGTCTCCTGAATTGGCTGTAAATACATACGATTGAGGGTCTGGCGGTGGCGGTAAAACAAGTGTCCCGGCCACCGTAAGCGGACTGCCGTAGAAAGGCGGTACAATGAGAAGATCTTCCACTGTTATTTGACTGAAATCAGGACAGCGGCCAGACTGCGCTGCATAATAAACAACTTGATCAATCTCTTCAGTATGAATCACAGAAACAGACCCGTCCCCTTGTCCATATTGATTTCGTACAGGCGACACACTGACAAGAAGCGTAACGGTCCCTTTTACTCTCACGGCATATCGAACACCGATATCTTCTGGTTCCGGCCCAGTCTGGATTAAGCAAGGCTCACTGATACATAATAAATGATCAGTACTCCATGTAACCGTCGCAGCTGCTTCGGCAGAATCAATGGTGAACCCCTCGGGAATGTCAATCGGCACTTGAAACGGCGCTTCTCTGCTAATTTCCTCATCACAAAAACAGAAACAATTTTCCTGTAAAGCAGACAGATCATTCTTTTTCATGAATTCACGTCCTTTTAGAAATGTACAGCATGCAGTTGGTTAAATCACAATATCTCCCGGTGAAACCCCAAGAGATATCACAGTTTCCACAGAATAATCATCCGTGTTGTAAACAGTGATGTTCTGCTCTAAAAAATGAGCAGCATACAGAAATTCGCCATTCGGAGTAAACGCAAAGTCTCTTGCCGATTGCGGAACATTTCCTATAACGCCTGCACCATTCGGACTGACAGCATATAAATTGCCAGTGAAGCTGTCATGTAAATACACCTCTGATCCACTCGTAAACATTACATATTGGCCATCAGGCTCCAGCTCTTGGGTAATGCTGATCGTAAACGTATTTAAGTCAATAACCGTCAAATAATTGAATAAGAATTCTTGTTCTAAGACATACGCATACCGCTCCGGCCAATTTGTTTCTATGGATGATACGATAAGCTCTCGTTCAATCGTTCCTGTGACTTCACCGGTGAATAGGTCCACTTTTTGCACTAAACCAAAATCAAGAACATAGGCGAATAACCCATTGGGATCAATTGCAAAATCAAATCCTTCCACAGGAATCGACCTATCCACAGTTAACGTATCAATTCCAATCACATAAATCGCAGTATCGCCGAGAACATAAGCAAACTCATGATTTGGGATACATTTTATCGATCCAGGCGGCTGATCCAGCAGTATGGATGCTGTCACTGTTAAAGTGTCATAATCGATGACAGAAATCACATTATTGTTGAAGTGCAAAACAAACACAGCACTTTTATCCGGAGTTATTCCAATACCTGTCGGCCGGTACGGTAGAGCAATCGTTGTCACAACAGTATGAGTGTTTGTATCAATCACAGAAACTGATTGATCATTTGGATTCGCTGTAAACGCATAAACGGGTTCCGGCTCAGGAACAAACACAATCGTGCCCGTCACCGATAAAGGACTGCCATAGAATGGCGGAACGACAATAAGGTTCTCGATCGTAATGTCACTGACATCCGGGCAATCATCAGGCTCATCGGAATAATAGACGACTTGGTCAATCTCTGCATTGCGGATGACAGAAACAGACCCGTTCCCTTGTCCATATTGATTTCGCACTGGTGAGACACTGACGAGAAGCGTAACAGTTCCCTGCAGGCGCACTGCGAATTGAACACCGATTTCATCAGGCTCTGGCCCCGTCTCAATGAAACAGCGTTCAATGACACAAGAAAGGCTGTCTGCATTCCACGTCACGTTTGCAACAGCTTCAGCCGGATCAACGACAAACCCCTCAGGCAATTCAATCGGCGCTTGAAACATCGCTTCACGGCTTGCTTCTTCCTCGCAAAAACATAAACATTCTTCTTGTGCGGCTCCTGCTTTTTCTTTAAAGGAAAGCTTGTTATTTCTCATATCTTCACTTCCTTTTCAGACATACACTGCTCACGCAGATACAACAGAATATGGGAAGGTGTATTTGTTTGCTTGTACAAATTGTGGGGATAATAGTGGATTTTTGAAATGATATCCGCAGACATGCGGTTTTAACGAAAGAAAACATTGCGGTATTTTTGCGCTATCCTTCCGAATGAAAATGATAAAATATGTCATATACATAACGTGGAAGGGAGGGATTCGGAATAGTGGCGAGTGTTTTATCGTCTTCAGCGGTTGGAGAAAAAATCAACGAATGGTATATGTACATTCGAAGGTTCAGCATCCCGGACGCCGAGTACTTGCGGAGAGAAATCAAAGAAGAACTTGCAGGTCTGGAAGATGATCAGGATCTTCATCTATACTATTCTCTCATGGAATTCCGCCATAATCTGATGCTCGAATACCTCGAACCGCTGGAATCGCAGCGGATAGAAGAACAGCCGAGACTATCGGATCTGCTCGCGGATATTGATAAAAAGCAGGCCCGGCTGACCGGACGTCTTGATTATTATTTTAATTTTTTCCGGGGGATGTATGAGCTGGAATGCCGTGAATATCTTTCAGCGATTCAGTTTTTTAAGAAAGCTGAATATAAGCTTGATTTTGTCAAAGATTGTATCGAGAAAGCTGAATTTTATTTTAAGATGTCAGAGTCCTATTATTATATGAAACAGACTTATTTTTCTATGGATTATGCCCGGCAGGCTTATAAAATTTATCATAAGCAGGAGGCATATAATATAAGGGTGCTTCAGTGCCATTCATTGTTCGCTACCAACTTTCTTGACTTAAAGCAATATGATGAAGCAATTCAGCATTTTAAAAAGGCTTATGCCATGGCAGAGGCAGAACAGCAGCCTCAATTAATGGGCCGGACTCTATATAATATCGGACTTTGTTTTAACAGCCAAGAAAATTACAAACCAGCCATTGACTACATAAAACGGGCAATAGCTGTTTTTGAAGATGGGAACATCATCACTTCTCTCCCGCAAGCCTATTTCTTAATCACACAAATACATTATAAAATCGGAAATATGGCCATAGCCAGACAATATCATGACAAAGGGGTATCTTATGCAGAGGAGGCAGAAGATTCCCTATATATCGCCGAGTATGAATTTTTAGAATCTTTATATGTCGGTGAGCCTGATGAAGAAGCAATCATGGAATGTTTTGACTTTCTCAGAGATAAATCGATGTATGCTGATCTTGAAGATTTTGCCTTAGATGTGGCAAAATATTATCATGAAAGAGAAAATTTCGAGAAGGCTTCCGCATATTTTTTAAAGGTGGAAGAAACAAGACAGCAGATTCAAGGAGGTGTGAAGTTGTATGAAATTGAAGTATAAATTAGCACTTACTTGCTTGGCAATAAGCACTGTTTTTGTTTCAGCCGACATCGCAAGTGCACCGAAACATCAATTTGAAGTTGCTCAGCGCGGAATGATTTAAATGATGATTACTTTTAGGCTTGCAGGTTAAACTGCAAGCCGTTTTTTATATAAACAACTAATTTGCAAAAACAAAAAGTATACCTTAAAATTCAAATGTGTAAAAAGTATTTGACACATATACATATATTATTTAAAATAAATATATATAAATTTGAAAATTTAAAATAAAAACAAAAATATTTAAGGAGGGTTTTAGTGGATAACAATATTAAAAAACTTAGAACAGCAGCTGATATTTCACAAAATGATCTGGCTAAGCTCTGCAATGTGACCAGGCAAACCATCAATGCAATTGAAAATAATAAATATGACCCGACTTTAAGTCTGGCTTTTTCGATAGCTCATGCATTAAATACGGGAATAGATAAAGTATTCAACTATAACGCCAAAAAAAAGTAAGGGAGCGGTTCTTATGAAGAAAATGGATGAGATGCAAAAACACCAATCGGGTATAGCCGCCAGAATAGCATTTAGTTTTTATACTGTCGCTTTACTGATATGGTCATTAATAGATTATTTTAAAAACGGAAATACAGGATGGCAATTTCCAATACTTTTAATAGGCTGCGCGCTCTATTTATGGATTCAAGTTTATCATAATCGAAAAACAAGGTAACAATTCCAATACACTTCCGGAGGATTATACAGCAATGTACGAATATAAGTTTATAAAAGTAGAAGTAAACCGATGGAAAGGAAAGCCTAAAGAAGACTATAAAGAAATTATTGAAAAGTATTCGCAGCAAGGATGGAAGCTGGTTCAAATATTTGCTCCTCCTATTTCAGGTTATGGGGCAGCCGATTATTTTGATATTATTCTTGAAAAAAAAGTATAAATGTTTCAGTACAAAGAAAGCCGGATCATACATATGGTCCGGCTTTCTTTGTACTGAAATAAGCCAGCAGATACCTTAACGGATTTCACCTCTTAACTATTTTTTTCGGAAATCCGCAATTCAAATAGCTTCCAATATATTTTATTATTTAACTTGCTGGGGATATTGAAAAAATTGGAGGAAAAAATGAGTCTACTTTTAAAAACACAAAATAGTAAAGCGATTTTTACATTAGTAGCATCAGGAATCATTGTTCTCGCTCTTTTCAGTATAAAACATAATCATTTAAGCATGGATGTCATCGATATTTTAAACAGAGCTGGAATAATAGCTCCTAGTTGGATTGTCAGTGCTATCACTGCAACGGGTTCAGTCCTGGCTATCATTACTGTTTTAGGATCTCTTGGTGCAGGCTTGCCATTAGCCGTTTTAGAACAATTGGCTGCAGCAAGTACAGCAGCAGCTTAATATAAAACATTAAATTCAATATCCCTGGCAGTCCCTTAAACGATTGGATGAAAATACTTTGTTTAAAAAGAACGTTTTAGTCAAATTGTACATACTCTGTCTGATCTTATTTTTAATTGCTTTATTTACAGCATATTTTTATACAGATCCCGCTTCAAATGTAAATAATCTAAATCGAAATATCCGTCCGGATTTTTTTCAGATTTTCTTTAATAATATTAAAGTAGCGAGTCTGCTTGTTTTTTTAGGCCCGTTGACGCTGTCACTTGGCACGATTGCAGTTTTAATTATTAATGGATTCATTTTAGGAAATGCCATAGGAAACATCAAAGACAATTTAAACCTTTTACTGCTTGTTATACCCCATGGAATAATTGAAGTCCCGGTATTGCTTCTTGCAGCTTCTGTAGGAATGAAATTAACTTTGGATTTATTACTCCTCAAAATAAATTTAAAATTCACTTTTAAATATATTGGTATTATATTTCTCGGTTTAATGATAGCAGCTATGTTAGAAACATTTCTTACACCTATCTTTATAAAAGGAGTCTCTTAGGATTATGCAAATTGAATTATCTTCATTTAAGGACCGAAACATTAATTTTTTGTCCTCATTTTTGTTTTATATTATCGGGTTAGCTTTTTATTTAAGTTCCCTATTACCTTTTATGAAAAGTTTAATTCCCAAAAACATCCCTATACAAGTTGTTGAGCAAGTAAAACATTTAGATTATATCATCGCGATAGCCGCACTGTTTCTTTTAATGTTCGGGGTGATTTTTGAAGGATTTGTATTATTTCTCATTATAAATTTTCTTGGCGCTCAAATTAAGATTAAAACCTTTTATTCCCTATTTATGTTTTCTAACATCCCGGTCGCAATTAAGTTTTTTCTTATATCATTCAAAAACATTTTCGCAGAACATCCAAACACTAGTTTATTTTTCACAAGTAATCATTTGATTTTTTCTATCTTTGATTTGTTCAATATTGCATACTTATTTCTTTTGTTTATTCTTCTGAAATGGAGAACAAATTTGAACTACCTGACAATCTCAGTTTTTATTTTTACGGCATTCCTGTATAGAATGTTTTTTTAGCATATATAAATAAACCCCCTCAATAGGGGTTTTTCTTTCATTTCGTTCACTGTATACAATTCCTTTTATATGCTTCCGAAACAATACCGACTCTAGTACTCACATTCCACTTTTTACAGAGACCGGCTATGATATATTCGACATTACGCTGCGAGTAGTTTAATGACTTAGCGATCTCTTTATTAGGTTTTTCAGCAATTATCAGTTTAATTACTGAAATTTCAATCTTTTTTAATTCCAATTCATTTTCTACTGCTGTTTTCATTCTAACTTCCTTTCTAAAAATGTATTTACTAAATAATACCCTATTATATAATTTTTATCAATAACATCAATTATTAATAGTAAAATAATATAGCTTTTACTAACTTCTAAGTAGTTTATATACAATATAAAAATCCCCCGCATGTTTCAAGCGGGGGAAATTCTTTTATTTCACAAACCCAAGCAGCATTTCACGAATCATCTTGCTTGCCGTGTTTGCGGTTTGTTCTGAGTGGTCATAGACCGGCGCAACTTCTACGAGGTCAGCGCCTTTTACGTTGACTTCTGAGCGCGCGATTTCATGGATGGACGCGAGCAATTCTTTAGACGTGATGCCTCCTGCGTCAACCGTGCCCGTTCCCGGCGCATGAGCGGGATCAAGAACGTCGATATCGATCGTGACATAAACAGGGCGTCCCGCAAGCTGCGGCAGCACTTTTTTCAGCGGCTCAAGCACTTCAAACTTAGAAATGTGCATGCCGTTTTCTTTCGCCCATTCAAATTCTTCCTTCATTCCGGAACGGATGCCGAATGAAAATACGTTTTGCGGCCCGATGAGCTCGGCCGCTTTGCGGATCGGAGTAGAGTGGGAAAGCGGTTCGCCTTCATAATCCGTGCGCAGGTCGGTGTGCGCGTCAAAATGAATGATGGCAAGGTCCGGAAATTTCTTATACATGGCTTTTATGACAGGCCATGATACAAGGTGCTCCCCTCCCATGCCGAGCGGGAACTTTCCTTTTTCTAAAATGCTGTCCACGTATTCTTCAATCATATCAAGGCTTCTTTGCGGATTGCCGAACGGAAGCGGAATGTCGCCGGCGTCAAAGAAATTCAAATCAGCCAAGTCACGGTCGAGATACGGGCTGTATTCTTCAAGACCGATAGACACCTCGCGGATTCTCCCCGGGCCGAATCGTGAACCCGGACGGTAGCTGACCGTCCAATCCATCGGCATGCCGTAAAGGATGGCGTCCGCCTCTTTCCAGTCGGGGCGGCTTGCGATAAATACTTTTCCTGAATATGCTTCATCAAACCTCATGATAAAACCCTCGCTTTCCTGTAAAAAAGCGCAAGATTCGCTCCTGCGCCGTACGTTTTTATTTGATTAAGTCGCTCACAAATTTCGGAAGAACAAATGCCGCTTTGTGAAGCTCTTTCGTGTAATATTTCGTGTCGATGTCAAAGAAACGGCTGTCCTCCACTTCAAGCGGATCGTACTTTTTAGAACCGATCGTAAATGTCCACAAGCCGCTCGGGTACGTCGGGATATTAGCCGTATACAGGCGGGTGATCGGGAAGATTTCTTTCACGTCACGCTGTACGTTTGTAATCAGTTCCGGTGTAAACCACGGGTTGTCCGTCTGCGCGACGAAGATGCCGTCTTCTTTTAACGCCTTGGAAATTCCGGCATAGAAGCCTTTTGAGAACAGATTGACGGCCGGTCCGACCGGTTCTGTTGAATCAACCATGATGACGTCATACTCATTCTCTGATTTCGCGATGTGCATGAAACCGTCATCGACTCTCACGTCGACGCGCGGATCATCAAGCTTGCCCGCAATGGACGGAAGGAATTTTTTAGAGTATTCAATAACCTTGCCGTCAATGTCGACAAGCGTCGCTTTTTTTACGCTTGGGTGCTTCAGAATCTCTCTGATGACACCGCCGTCTCCGCCGCCGACAACGAGGACGTTTTCCGGATTCGGGTGCGTAAATAACGGGACGTGCGCAACCATTTCATGATAGACAAATTCGTCTTTTTCAGAAGTCATGACCATTCCGTCTAAGAACAGCATGTTGCCGAATTCTTCTGTCTCCACCATTTCCAGATGCTGAAATTCCGTCTGTTCCGTATGTAATGTTTGTTTCACCTTTAATGTAATGCCGAAATTCTTCGTCTGCTTCTCCGTATACCAAAGCTCGCTCAATTGTCATCTCCCTTTCAAGGCTTATTTCATTTATTGTAAGCGTCTGTAACGCTTTTATTCCGGTTAAAATCTCATTTTCACCTAAGGAAAAAGTATAGAGGATGGAGGGGAAAAAGTAAAGAAGTGTCCGGTTTGATATGTTTAAAAAACCCCCTTTTTTCACATAATAATAGAATCATGAAAAAGGGGGTCCCCAAAAGTGGATAAAGTATCTGGAAAACAGCTCAGAATCACATTCAAAATCATCCGCGCCTGCATCTTTCTGACACTGATCGGCGGAATGCTGGCCGGCGTCTGCTTCACATCCGTTCTTCTTGCAGCGAAATGGCAGGGGGCCCCCTCCGTCCGGGTTCCTCAGTCTACGATTCTTTATGCAAATGACGGCTCAAAGCTGGGTGAGACCGATTTCGGGGAAAAGCGCTACTGGGTCCGGTTAAAAGATATCAATCCGATAGCGGTGCAGGCCGCCATAGCGGTGGAGGATCAAAACTTTTACAATCACCACGGTTTTGATTACCGGCGGATGGCCGCCGCCGCGCTGGCTGACATAAAGGCAATGGCCAAGGTTCAGGGCGCAAGCACCATCACCCAGCAATACGCGAGAAATCTCTACCTTGAGCACGATAAAACTTGGAAACGAAAATGGAACGAAGCATTTTACACGATCCGCCTTGAACAGAACTATTCTAAAAACGAGATTTTAGAAGGTTATGTAAATACGATATATTACGGCCACGGCGCATATGGAATTGAAGCCGCCTCGCGCCTGTATTTCGGCAAACACGCCAAAGATCTGAACGATGCGGAAGCCGTGCTTTTGGCGGGCATACCGAAAGGCCCGTCCGGCTATTCGCCATATGTCAGCGAAAAGAAGGCCAAACAGCGCCAGGAAATCATTCTCCGACTGATGATCGGCCAAAAAATGATCTCAAAAGAAAAGGCGGAAAGGCTTAAGAAAACGCCGCTTGCCTATCAGCCGCTGAAAAACAGAACCGCGGCGAAAACGGCGCCTTATTTTTACGATGATGCGATGAAAGAACTCGAGAAAAAGCTCGGCATGACGCGCGAACAGCTGGCAACGAGCGGATTGCGTGTTTATACGACGCTTGATAAGCGCATGCAGCGGATTGCGGAAAACACTGTGGCACATACGATCCGTACCGGCTCTGACATTCAGGTCGGCTTTTCCGCGATTGATCCGGCAACAGGGCGCGTGCTTGCGCTTCTCGGCGGACGTGACTACGAAAAAAGCCCGTTTGACCGGGCGACACAGGCGAAACGGCAGCCGGCTTCCACGATCAAGCCGCTTTTGTACTACAAAGCGATTCAAAGCGGCTTTACACCGGTCACGCTGATGAAAAGTGAAGCCACAGAGTTCCAGATTGACGACAACGGAGATACTTATTCTCCAAGCAATTACAACGGCTACTACGCCAATAAACCGATTACGCTGCTTCAGGCGCTTGCGTTATCAGACAACATTTATGCCGTGAAGACCCATCTCTTTCTCGGCATGAATAAGCTCGTGTCGGCGGCAAAGGAATTCGGCATCAGCGAACATTTAAAGCCCCTTCCGTCTCTGGCGCTCGGAACTGAACCCGTGCGCCCGATTGAGATGGTAAATGCCTACGCGATGCTCGCAAACGGAGGAAAACAAATCACCCCTTCCTTTATCACAAAAGTGACGGATACCGCCGGCAACATCTTGTATGAACAGCCGCGCGGACATCAGCAGACGCTTGATAAGAAAGCCGCTTTTGTGACGGCGAGCATGATGACGGGCATGTTTGATCAGGATTTAAACGGCTATACTTCCGTCACGGGACGCACCATTTCTGACCGGCTGACACGAACCTATGGCGGTAAATCAGGCACGACGAGCGCAGACAGCTGGATGATCGGCTTTAACCCGGCTCTTGCCGCCGGTGTATGGACAGGCTATGACAAAAGCAGCACGATTGATTCAGTAGAGGAAAAAAGCTATGCGAAGACGATTTGGGCGGACTTTATGGAGAAGGCGCTCGAAGGAGAACCGGAAATAGCGCTTAAACCGCCGAAGGGCGTCACGGGCGTCTATATCGATCCCGCTTCCGGCTACACTTCGGGACCCGGCTGCGCCGCAAAGCATTATACGTATTTCATCGCAGGCACTGAGCCCGCGGATGTGTGCTACGGACCGGAACCTTCTAAAAAAGAAAAGGAACACGCCCCCGCCCGCAAAGAAGCTCCGCGCAAAAAGTGGTGGGATAAGTGGCTCGGCAAAAAAGACTGAGCCCGGTGCATTGCGCGCCGGGCTTTAATCCGCGTCTTCCTCAAGCACCCACGGGAGCAAGATTGAAAAGTCGAGATGGATAATAGGGTCAGGAAAACCCTTCGGTATAAAAAATGTTGTACTCGGCAATGAAAACGAAAAGCGGATCTCTCCCGCCCTCTCGATATGAAACTTCGGCCAGCCTTCCCTAAGCCTGCCGACAATCGGATAGCTGCCCGCATAATGATGCAGGCCGTTTTCCTTTCCATGCTCCCCCAAGTCGTGACAGACAGCCGGACGAATCCCAAACTGCGTAAACAATCTTGTTTTCTCGGCGGGAAGGAGATTCACCGCCTCGGAAAAGTTCCGGCAGCTCCCGCAATCGCAGGGATCAGGCCATGATTTTTCATATTGTTTTCTCGTTTCCTCCGCATCTGCTTCAATGACCCATGGCCCGATTTCAAAGACGGTGAACATGATGAAACCTCCGCGTAAACATGAAAAACCCCGAGTCTTGGTTCGGCTCGGGACTTTCCATGTCCTGATTCTGTATCAACAGTTTACTCAGTACAATTGCAAAATAGTGCAAATATTTATAAAGTTCACAAAAAGTTCACAATTATTTTTCTTTCGGAAGCAGACCTGTTTTCAATTCATCGGATGAACGTTCCCAGAGCCCTTGGTCATGTTTCTGCAGAAATTCAGCAAGCACCTGCTTTGAGCTGGCGTCCATTTTGTCCACGATAATGCAGCGCTTCATTGATTTATCCATTAAATTCACATGCTCCGGCAATGACTTATAGCCTCTGCGGATACTTCTGTCCACGGTCATTTCACAAGCCGTCACACCCGCGTAATAAGGGCCTTCTTCTTTTCTGTCGATGGTGACCCACACGAGCCAGTACGGTTTTCCGTTCGGCACTTCATCTTTGTTCGGCAGGAATTTGATGCCTTTTTCAACGACACTGCGGGCATGCATGGCGCCGATATCAACGAAGGCTTCCTTCTCTTCCACATCGACAAATACCGGAGAAATATTGTCAAGGCTCAGCGCCCCGGCGCCAAAACCGCCATGTCCGTCAGTCGGATCACTTTTAATAATATTAAATCCGATTGTTTTCTTCTTTTTTTCTTCCATGAAAATACCCTCCTACAAAAGCGGTTGAAATATAATGGCAAATACCTTGAGAATCCAGTCTCTCCCCTCGCTTAACAGCGGCCACACGACATAGGAGCCGACCGGTGTCACAAACAGCACGAGAAACACGATAATCCCGTAGCTCTCAAACTGAGTCATTTTGGCGCGCACCCGCGGCGGCACGAGATCCTCAATAATCCGGTAGCCGTCAAGCGGAGGAAGCGGCAGCAGGTTGAATAAACACAGCGCGAGATTCAGCTGAATCCAAATAGAGAAAAAGCGGTCAAGCCCCATGCTGAATGCAGAAAGCAGCTCCATTCCGTAAGCATGCATCAACACTAGCAAAAAGAAACCGATAAAGGCAAGAAACAGGTTGCTTACAGGCCCGGCGACGGAAACCAGCACTCCCGCCAGCCGCGGTCTTTTAAAGGCGCGGCGGTTCACCGGCACCGGACGGGCCCAGCCGAAACCCGCGACCAAAATTAGAATCGTTCCGAAAACATCAAGATGTTTAATCGGATTGAGCGTTAATCTGCCCTGTCTCGCCGCGGTATCGTCTCCGAACCGATACGCGACATACGCGTGCGCCAGTTCATGCATCGTAAATGCCACAATCAGCGTAATCACGACATAGGGCATAAGCTCCAGCGGATAATATAAAAATCTGTCCAAATGTAAAAATCCCCTTTTTTAAAAAATGCAAGATTGTCCTTCATTCAGTATACTATAAGTGACCTCTCTTCCAAAGTGAGGAAACGATAAAGGAGGATCAGCACCATGCCGCTCGTAACCGTTAAAATGCTTGAAGGCCGCACAGATGAACAAAAACGGAATCTGGTTGAAAAAGTGACAGAAGCCGTAAAAGAAACGACAGGCGCAGCCGAAGAAAAGATCATTGTCATGATTGAAGAAATGAGAAAGGATCATTACGCCGTCGCCGGCAAACGGATCAGCGATACGGAGTAATCCTTGATAATGGCCGGCGCTGCTATGTCAGGCCGGCTTATTTCATTACTTTTTCAACGAGGCTGAAAAAGGTATTCTTTTCTTCCTCTGTCAATGCTTCGAACAGCTCGTCAATGAGCATCTGCCGGTTTTCAATCATTTGCATGGCCGCCATTTTTCCCGATTCGGAAAGCGTCATCCATACCGTGCGCCGGTCTTCGTTATTTCTCGACCTTTCCACGAAACCCTCTTTTTCTAAGTGATTCAGAGCGGTTGTCGTGGCGGAAGGCGATAATGTGACTTCCTGCAATATATCTTTAATCGTGCACGTGCCGTGCCGGTAAATAATCCTAAGAATAAATCCTCTGATATTGTTTATACTCTTCGGAATTGTCGCCTCATCAAGCTTTTTCGTGCTCTTTAAATATTTCGTGAGCGCGTAATCCAGTACATTTGCTTGCAATATATCATGCTCCATGCAGAAACTCCCCATTTCAAGATGCATCCATCATCATTTGATTGTTTTTTATTACATTTTACTGATACCTCGCGGGGAAAGTCAAAATTTCGGCCGGAAAGCCCGCAACTTTTATCCTGCCTTATACAGACTATTATCTCCTGCTTTTTCACCCATCCCTTTTATGCAATGCTGGTTTTATAGACATGATTCAGGTAAAATCATTAAGGGTGACTGCGTTTGACGGAAAGGATAATCTGATCGGATGCGGCAGACAATATGACTGGAAAAGAAACGGAACAGACGGGGAAACAGAACACAGGATTGTCGATTACACAGAAGATGTGACACGGGTAAAAGCCAAAGAGCCCCTCTTGGCTTTTGCTTTTGGATGGAGGGATGCGTGTTGCGGAATATCCTACAAAAAAAAGACATCACCCAGCTGCTTGAACAAAGCAGAAACAGGCAGACTGCCAAAACGATGGGTGGATTTGATTTAACTTTACTGGGCATCGGCGCCGTCATCGGGACGGGCGTCATGGTTCTTACAGGCATTACGGCCGCGAAAAACGCCGGACCTTCCGTAATCTTTTCTTTTATCATTGCAGCCGTTGTCTGCAGCCTTGCAGCATTATGTTACGCCGAAATCGCTTCTGTTCTCCCGGTTTACGGAAGCGCCTATATTTACTCTTATACCACCATGGGAGAAATTGTCGGCCATTTAATGGGCTGGACGCTCTTATCCGTTTATATGGTGACGGCGTCGGCGGTGGCAAGCGGCTGGTCAAGTTATTTTAATAATCTGTTAGCCGAAATCGGCATGCCTTTGCCGGACAGTCTGCTGCACGTGCCGAGCCAGGGGGGCATCGTCAACCTTCCTGCCATCATCATTACTCTATTAATTGCCGTCGTTCTGTCACGCGGCTCCAAAGAGAGCAAAACCTTTAATAATATAATGGTTCTCGTAAAAATCGGAATTGTTTTGCTGTTTATCATCACAGGAAGCTTTTTTGTAAAGCCGGGCAATTGGCATCCTTTTATGCCTTTTGGAATCAAAGGCGTCATTACGGGGGCTTCTGCCGTCTTTTTTGCGTTTCTCGGATTTGACGCGATTTCCGCTTCGGCTGAAGAAGTCAAAAAACCGCAGCGCAACCTGCCGATCGGTATTATCGGTTCACTGGTGATTTGTACATTGGTATACGTCATCGTCTGTCTTGTCATGACGGGGATGGTTCCGTATTCACAGCTTAATGTGCCGGAAGCCATGTCTTATGTGCTGCAGTCTGTCGGACAAAACGCGGTGGCGGGCGTTATCGCTGCCGGTGCGGTGATCGGACTGATGGCCGTCGTTCTCGCCCATACCTATGCGGCGACCCGTATATCTTTTGCGATGGCAAGAGACGGAATGCTGCCGAAAGTCTTTACCATTGTCGGAAAGAAATCGGGAGCGCCGATCTTTAATACGTGGCTGATCGGACTGATCAGCGCCTGCATCGCGGGTTTTGTTGATCTGAAAGAGCTGTCAGATCTCTCAAACATCGGCGCATTATTGACATTCGCCATGGTCAGTCTGTCCGTGCTGATTCTGCGCCGCACCCATAAGGATCTGCCTCGGGGATTTAAAGTGCCTTTTGTACCCGTACTGCCGATTTTGGCCATTATCTGCTGTTTGTTTTTAATGGTCAATCTGCCGCTGAAAACGTGGCTTTATTTTGCCGTCTGGCTGATCATCGGCGTGATCGTTTACTTTTTATATTCGTACAAGCACAGCAAATTGAGACAATAAACAAAACCAGGCCCGCTTTATCGCGGCCTGGTTTTTTCATCAAAAAAGACGAAAGCCATCGCCTTTAACAAATGTGTTTCAGCTCTTCTATGTAGTGAAGCGCCTCATCATATTCTTCATCCGTATATTTCTGTTTGCTTTTTATCGTAAACACTTTCTCTTTCTTTTCCTCAGCTTCAAGGCCGTCAAAATACAAAATCGTAGACACCAGCTCCAGAAACCGGGATGAGCGGCTGTTGACGCTGTCGATGTACTTCTTCATATCCGGCATCGTAAGCTCCGCATGATGTAAAAACTCGGCTCCCGTCTCCGTCAGCGAGTACCGGTATTGAAAGTAGCCGCCCTTTTTTTCCTTCACCTCATCCAGAAACCCAAGATTGCACAGCTCTTCAATTCGAAGCGTCAGTTCTTCGGAATACGGGCCGTAAAAATGAAAATCATATTTTTCGTAGAAAGGATACTGCATTTTCTTCGCGATATAAATGATTTTCTGCAGCTTTTTCCGCCCGATGATTTCTCCAGAATCCGAGAACACCTTCATCAGTTTTGCATGTTCTTTCAACAAATTCCCGACATCTCCTTTTCCTTCTTTACCAAAATCCTTCTATGTCAGTCCCAGCAGCTGCCGGATTTTTAATTTTGCTTCAGGGTTTTCTGAATCGTCGCAAATGAGGTCCATCGGATAGTAGAGCTTATGGTCCGTCCGGCGTTTGCCCGAAATGGATTCGACAATGGCGGACTGCCTGGACAGCTCTTTGATCTGGCCGTTCTGCGTTAACAGGTGAATCGGCAGACGCTCTTCCTCTTCACCCGGCCGGTAAAAATCATACGGCAGATCCGATGAAGAATCGACCACTAAATAGTAATTGGGATCAATTCCCGCCTCTTTAAACAGAGCGGTCAGTTCAAAATAAGCCGACATTTCCTCATTGGGGTTAAATTCGGCATATTGAAACAGCTGGCGGTTAATGAAGCGGCGGCACAAGTCGGACAGAATCGGGTCCTCTTCTTCCTCCCAAGCCTGGAAATAATATAAAATGATGGCTTCATCAAGCTTTAGATAATCCGCAAGCGTCAGCTTCCCTTCAAAAATGGAATAAAAATGAACGGGAGCATGAGTGAAGATATACCCTTCTTCATGGAGCTGCTTCGCACGGTGGAGAATTTTCGTCAAAATGACTTCAGCGCTTCTCGTCACGGGATGAAAATACACCTGCCAGTACATTTGATAGCGGCTCATAATATAGTCTTCGACAGCGTGCATGCCGCTTTGCTTAATGACGATCTGATCCTCTCGCGGACGCATCACCCTTAAAATCCGTTCCATATCAAAATGTCCGTAGCTGACGCCCGTATAGTATGCGTCCCGCTGCAGGTAATCCATCCTGTCGGCATCGATCTGGCTCGAAATCAGGCTGACCACCTGTTTGTTTTTGTATGTTTTGGCAATGACTTCGGCAACATCCTGCGGAAATCCCGGTCCCGCCTTTCTGAGAACCTGATTCACCTCGGTGTCGCCGAGAATGATTTCCCTCGTATAGTCTTCATGATCCAGATGAAAAACCTTTTCAAAGGAATGCGAAAACGGCCCATGTCCCAAATCGTGCAAAAGCGCGGCGCTGAGACAGAGTTCGCGTTCATTGTCATCCCATTCAGGACGCCCTTTAAAAACATCATCAACCATTCGTCTGACAATCTCATAGACGCCGAGAGAATGGTTAAAACGGCTGTGTTCCGCGCCGTGAAACGTCAAATACGTCGTACCGAGCTGTTTGATCCGGCGCAGCCGCTGAAATTCACGGGTGCCGATCAAATCCCAGATCAGCTTGTCCCGCACATGAACATAGCGGTGAACGGGATCTTTAAACACTTTTTCTTCTGATAATTTTCCGTTTGGATACGCCATCGTCATTCCCTCTTTTTTTTAGCCGTGATTCTATTATATCGGCTCTGTAATTTGAAAACATCCTTGAATTTGTCCGGCGTTTTGTTCCAGTTTTCCGTCATTGATTTTTTGAAGCAAAAAAGCCTGACCCATCGGGCGAGGCTGTCGTAAAATACACATTTACTTTTTGATCTTCTTTTTCACTTTCTCAATCAGCTCGTCCTCAGTCGGCGCCGACAGCGGGCGGTTGTTTACGAAAGCAAACGATTTTTTGCGTCCGGGCCCGCAATATGACTGACATCCGACCTCCACTTTTGCATCCGGGTCAGCTTCTTTCAAACGCGGCAGCAAAGTCTTAATATTGGTGGCCTGGCAATCATCACACACTCGGAATTCATTAGCCATGATGTACGCTTCCCTTCATTCAATGTTCCTCTATGTTAAAACTTAATTTTAAAAACGAAAAAAATCACATCACATCTCATTGTACAAGGATTCATCTTATCCTGCAAGGCTCTGCGTATCTCTCATTCTTTCAGCCAATTTGTATAAATATTTTCCAATCTGGACATTCTAATACCATCAAAGATATTGGGGGTTGAGAACATTGACAAAACAAAGACAGGACGCCTGGTCGGAGGAAAACGACCTGCTGCTTGCGGAAACCGTGCTCCGGCACGTCCGGGAAGGAAGCACGCAGCTGAACGCCTTTGAAGAGGTAGGCGATAAATTAAACAGAACGTCGGCAGCGTGCGGATTCAGGTGGAATGCCGTCGTGCGCCATCAATACGAAAAAGCGCTTCAGCTTGCCAAAAAACAGCGGAAACAGCGGATGCGCGCGCTCGGAAACGGCCAGCCGGCCAAGAAGAAACTATTATATCAGCCGCCTGCGCCGGATGCGGACATCATGCAGGAAACCGCAGCCGAAGAGACGGTTCAAACGGAAGCGCCAAAAGAGGATCGGCAAGCCGTCATGTCCGGCGAACATATGCCTTATGTCGATGAAAGCTTCAAGGAAGAGTTAGCTAGTTTATCACATTTGCTGGCGCCTCAGCAGCCGAGCCAAAAGGCGGAGCTCACAATGGCAGACGTCATTCAATTTCTGCAGAGCTATGAAGGCGGCGGAAAGCAAACTTCCGCCCTGCAAATGGAAAATGACCGTTTAAAACGGGAAAACCAAGAACTTCAGTCTAAAACCGAGCAGCTGGAAGCGGCCGTCGAAAAGCTTGAAAAAGATCAAAAAACCATTCAGGAAGACTACGAAACCTTGGTAAAAATTATGAACAGAGCCAGAAAACTAGTTTTATTTGAAGACGACGAACATGCCTCTCCGTCCTTCAAAATGGACCGGAACGGCAATTTAGAAAAAATGGCCGAATAACTCAAAAAACCCCTTTCCTTGTCATGGAAAAAGGGGTTTTTGCCATTTGTCAATGACGCGCATCCTGATCTATATTAATGTAAACATTGTTCAGGAGGCCTTCTTCCCGCAAGGGCTGCGCATCTCGGTCCCCGCCCGCACATAAGCATAAAGATTCAATTCCTCATCCCAAATGGTTCTTGGGAATTATTGATCGATTAGCTACTGTGCAATACACTGTATAGAGAATACAATTATTAGATATGATGGGAATGATAGTAAATGAGTAGCCAATTACGAAAAGGAGCGTTGGAACTTTGTGTGTTGTCCCTGCTTCTTTATGAAGATTTATATGGTTATGAATTAATCAAGATCATAAGTGAAACGTTCCCTGTATCGGAGGGCACCATCTACCCCATATTACGAAGACTCACAAAAAATAACTACCTAAAAACGTATACAGCAGCATCCGATCAAGGCCCATCACGCAAATATTACAAAGTAACAGAAGAAGGCGCCTTTTATCATCAAACATTAAAATCGGAATGGCTTGACCTGTCCGAAAAAGTGAACAGCATCATTAAGGAGGGAAAATGAATGTGTAAAGACCAATATTTAAAACATCTCCGGCGGGAAATAAAAGATCTGCCGGAACTTGAGCAAAAAGAGATACTCGCCGATATTAGCGAAATATTCCAAATGGGCGGCGCTGAAGGAAAAAGCGATGAACAAATCGCCGGCAATTTAGGAAACCCCAAAACACTTGCGCGCGCCTTAAAAGCGGATATTTTCATCAGTGATGCCGAGGAGCAGAAAACATGGCGCTCCTTTTTCAAAGCATTCGGCCTGATGCTGGGGATGGGCATGTTCAACTTCATGTTTATGCTGACACCGTTTCTTTTTGCCTCTGTTGCGGTGTTAAGTTTGATGGCGATCGGCCTGATGCTGATGACCGGATCATTCTTTCTCCTCGTAAAAGTGCCGATTATAACAGCCATTTTTAACGGATGTATGGTCCTTGGAGCGGGTATGGCGGTGTTTATGGCCGGATTTGATCTTTCGAAACTGATATTCCGCATCTTTTTGCGCTATTTCAAATGGAATGTCAGCGTTGTAAGGAGGGAAACCATTGAATCGAAAAATGTGGTATAGCATTGCTCTCATTTTAATCGCTGCCGGCCTGATCGGAAGCATGTTCTTCGGTTTTGACGGCTTTTACCCTAAATCATAAGGAAGGTGTGCAAATATCATGACTGAACCAGCCCTGATATTAAAAGATGTCTCTAAAACAATCAATCATACCCCTATTGTACAGTCAATTTCTTTCGATGTGAGAAAAGGCGAGATTTTCGGCCTTTTAGGGCCGAACGGCTCAGGGAAAACCACTATTTTCAGAATGATCGTACAGCTTATTAAAAAAACAGAAGGAGCCATTTCATTCAGAGGCAGACCGGACAGCGACTTTGAATATTTTATGAGACATATCGGGGTTATCATTGAAGGCCCGGATATGTATCCGAATATGACCGCTTTGCAAAACCTAAAATATTTTACTAAACTGCGCAGCACCTCGCTGCGAACGGATGACCTTATGAATACCCTTGCAAAAGTCGGACTAGAGCAGGCTGCCCGCAAAAAAGTGAAACATTTCTCATTAGGCATGAAACAGCGCTTGGGGCTCGCTTATTCTCTTCTTCACAATCCCGGATTATTAATTCTGGATGAACCGATGAACGGCCTCGATCCTAAAGGAATGAAAGAATTGCGCACCATTCTTTCCGATTTATCGAAGCAAGGGGTTTCTATTTTATTATCAAGCCATTTATTGTCGGAAATGGAGGAGATTTGCGATAGGGTTGCCTATATTAAAAAGGGACGGATTTTAGGAATTGAAGACATGAAGAACAGACATGACCTTTCTCAGAAAAAACTGTTTACCGTCACAGTCGATCATCCGGCAAGGGCGAAAGAAATATTAGAGCAGGACGGTATTCTTCAAGTACAGCAAAAAGACAGCCGCATCATTGAATTGGAAGCGGAAGAAGATACCATCCCGTATGTCATTAAATCTTTGGCAGAGAAAGAGATTCTGATTTCCCGCGTTTCTGCAAGAACTTTGTCATTGGAAGAGAAATACATGATGATTACAGATCAGGAGGACGCGGTATGAGCATATTTCATCTGGCGCAGAACGAATTCATAAAAATAACCCGAAAAAAAGGCACACTTTTATCTCTTTTTTTCCTGTTTCTCATCGTTTTGCTGGCCGGCCTTATTATGAATCATGAGTTAGATGCTTCCTCGGATAACAATTGGAAAGAACGGCTTCTCGCCGAAAAAAAACAGGAAGAAATTGATAAACCGGCTGAAACGACAGGCGTTTATTATTCTGCTGATGTTAAAAATAAAGACTATTATTTGGAGCATAACATCAACCCCTATGAATGGAACGGCTGGAGGTTTTTCGGCACGGTTACTTCAAACGGGCTTGAGATTTTCGTAAGCTTAACCGCGATTTTAACCGTCAGCGGGATTGTTTCTAAAGAGTTTGCCCTTGGAACGATTAAGTTTATCGCTACAAGCCCGAACCGAAGATGGCGGATTTTAACATCGAAATTTCTGGCCTCCCTTCTGTTTACCGGTATGATTTACTTATTTTACTGTGTGAGCTGTTTGCTGATCGGCGGCGTGTTATTCGGTTTTTCCAATGCTTCATATCCGCTCGTCTATACTCATTTAAATGACAGTCTGTATACCATCAGTTCAATCAAAGCATCCGGAATCATTCTGCTTTTGCGTTTCATATCAATTATAAGCATTGTCACCATTGCGTTCACTTTGTCAGTATTGTGCAAAAGCCAGGCGCTCTCCCTTTGCTTATCGATTTTACTGCTGTTTGCCGGCAGTATATTGGGCGGAACTGATTTGCTTGCCCAATTTACGTGGTATAAATTTACGCTCTTTCCGCATTTAAATCTCGTTGCTTATGTAAATAAAAGTGCGGGTGATGCGATTTCAACGTTAAACATCCCCTATTCCGTGACGGTTATAGCGATCTACTTTCTTATATGTTTATTGATTTCTTTTTCCGTCTTTCAAAAGAGAGACATTACAGCATAGACAGAGAGGCGGCGGCATAATGAGCGGACGGCAGGAAATACTGACGGTCCAGCAATTTGCCGCTGACCGCCCCTTGGTCCATCGCTAACGGATTCAAATAACCGAAGCTCCCGCTGCTTCGCTGCTGAAAGCGTAGAAATTCCCGCCCTTCCCGTATAAAAAGCGCCTCATCGAATTGGAGAAATTTCATAATGGCAGTGTATTTTGCAACGGCGTCAATGTGATACTTTCTGCACTCGGCTAACATTACACCTGAAAAAGCAAAGTCTGATGTTTTGTACCATTCCGTGAGAAAAGGCTGCAATTCATTCATTTGCAAATAAGTGACGGCATAAAGGGCATCCGCCTGTTCTTGCTGGATGCTGCCCGGTGCCATGAGCAAATCGGCCTCACGTTTCATCCCGGTTTCTAAGAACACGATCAGTTCTTCCGGAGTCACCGCCCCAAAATAAGCCCCTAACACCATGAGGATCATAGAGGAGGACTCTGATTTCAGTTCCTCTTGTAAACCGCGGGCCATTTGTTCAAGTCCGTTATGAAAAAAGATGCTTTTTGCGGCATCTATCCTGCGGTACACATGATACGCATACGCGAACAGGACCGGATGGCATTCGTGTGTTTTTTCTCCGAAATAACGGTCTAGGAATAGAATAACTTCTTCTGTATCCTTTCTGCTTTCAACATGATGACATGCCGCTAAACCGCAAAACAGGTGCATGAGATCATCTGCTTCCATTTCTTCCGGCTGCAGCTGAATGTTCTTCCAAAAACCCAGCAGCCATTCTTCTGTTTTTTTTATATTAAAATGTTCCTTGACTATCTGCATGTTCCACACTCCAGATTCAGAATCTCAATCGCCGGCAGAAGAGCCGGAGCACAATGAATGGATGGATTCTCGTTATTTATATGATGAAGAGCCGCTTGACAGCCATAAAAAAATGGATCGATACACGATTGGATAAATAACATATTGCACAGCTGTTTCATTTTTCGGCTGCCGAGACAAAACACAAGCCATTTTTGAATGGACGCCTTCAAGCCGGGATGAAGCAGATGCTCTCCCTCATTCAAATGAAGAAGACAGTACTCGACAAACTCCAGCTCGTTTTCAGCTGTTCTTTTCCATGCGTCATGGAGCAAAGGCTGAAACATCGAATTCTTGTAAAAGCGCACTTTTTCATGGTCAGTTGACATTCCCAGCTCGCTCAGCAAACCGACGAATTCGGCGTATTTAAAATAAGGCCATTCTTTTTTTATAAGATAGCCGTTTTGCAATCCGTGACGTATGACCTGATCATCCGAATCCATTCCCTGCTTCTTTTTATAAGCTTTTGCCGTTAAATAGATATAAATCAACTCATTGACAATGGCCGTGTTACAGTGAAACAGATCTTCCCAGCATGACTTATCAACGAAAGCGGAGGCAATCCTTTCAGTATGTTCTTTTACAGCGGAAGAATGGCTCGTCTTCCTGTAGTACTTGCAGAAGCCGGCAAACAGCTGAATGCTCTTTTGATCCGGAAGCGATTGTTCAGCAAAAGATAATAAAAATTGGTCTGTCTCTTCAGCTAATCTATTCAAGTTAATCGTTCCTTTCTGCTCTAAGACAGGCATGCGCGGCACCAGCGGCGACAAGTGTTGTATGATAGCAATGTTTGAACACATCTTCTCTTCGCTGTTCACCTGTCAAACCGGATTTATGTTGATAGGTGATGCTCGGGACATTCCCCTCTTTCATTCGGCCCTGATAGATTTTATTCCAGGCTGCTTCATAGAGCGGTTTATGGTTGTCCTTATCCATGTTGATATGTAAAAAAGAGCTGCACATCAATAATTCACTGGTAATATCTAAATTCTCAAGACAGATATAGATCCCGAGAAATTTCAGGACCTTTTCTTTTAAGGACGGCAGATGATACTCTTTATCCGTAAGCGAAGAACATCCCATGTCTGTTATATAAAAAATCGTATGAGTGATGCTGTACGCATCATGATCCGTCATATATGTATTTGGGATATCCTGACCAGCTGCTGTGTAGTGATATAAGTCAGAAAAATCCGTTATTTCTGAGGTTACGCCTGCTCTTTGCAGACTGTACTTCAGATCCATTTTCCGAAAGGGAACTTTAGCAAGGCTGCAATCAAAACGCGCTGCCGTGAATTTTTCCAGCTCCCATATCACTGAAGCCCGTGACGGATGATCAGTCAAGGTAAGAAATTCACCCGCAATAGCCAATCCGGCGAGACCGTCCGGATCAAAATGAATAAATTCTTCAAGCTGATCATTACGGAGCCTTTCTGTAATAAACTCCGTTAAAACAGCAACTTCCTTATCATCTGCCTGATTTCTGATCAGGTAATTGGTAAGAAAAATGAGTTCTATAAATGTTTTAAGGCGCCACCTGAAATCATTCGCTACTTTATGATTCATATCAAAATAATGTATATTTTTAACAATCCATGACAGTGCTCCCCGCTTGATTTCTCTTATATACTCTTGTGTCACACTCTCACCGCCTCGTCTCAGATGTGTAGGCTCCAAACAGTGATTATCCTACTTTTGAGCGGCTAAATCAGAGAAATTCAAATTCGGGTTTTGATTGTCTTCTTGGCTCGGCACTACAAGCACCCAGCCGCTCCAAGCGAAAGAATTGCCTGATTGTTCCGCATCTCCGGCTAACAAATGTGTCGGGATCGTGATTCTTTTTTCTTCTTTTATTTTTTTAAAGTTCATATCTCCATCTCCTTCAGTTTATAGAATTATTTGGAACCTACATAAATATATTAATCAAATAAGGTATATAATGTAAACTAGTTTTGATATAACGATTCTTTTTCACTATAACTAAATAGTATATAATTACCAAAAAACAAAAAAAGCCCGGACTTAGTCCAAGCTTTCCTGCGTGCCGAACACCTTCTCATTCCGTTCCAGCATTCGGGTCAGATTTTTTTCAAATACCATTTCCTCTTCCGGCGATAATCCGGCTGCATACAGGCGTCCGCTAAGTTCCTTCAGTTCAGTCAAAAGCGCCAGCATTAAGTCCTGCACGGTAATGTCCGTTTGCAGCAATTCGCTTAATGAAGCCATCGTTTCGGGCCGGATATCGGGATATACGCCTTTTGTATCGTTGCTTTTGTCTTTTAAAGCGGCTTGATAGAAACGTCTGATCAGATCGGCGCGTTCGCTTCCGCTTTTATCGGCGCAGAGGTAAATCTGAACCGCGGTTCCGCCCCGCAGGCGTCTTTGTGAAATTCCCGCGAATTTTCGGCCGCCGATGCTAAGATCATAGCTGCCCGGACAGTACGATCCTTTAATTTCATATGCTTCAATTTCGGCATGGTGCGGACGCAGCATCCGCCGCACCAGCTCTGTCATCGCCTCGTAGCCTCTGTCGATGTCGATGCCTTTTTTCTCGTCTTCAAAAATAAGCGAGATATTCAATACGCCTTCGTCCAGTACGACGGCGAGGCCTCCGGAATTGCGGACAATGACACGATAGCCTTCGTCCTCCAGCAATTTCACGCCGTCCTCTAAAAACGGCAGGCGTGTGTCCTGAATGCCGAGCACGATCGTCCGGTGGTGCACCCAAGAGCGTGCCGTCGCAGGCGATTCCCCTTTGCCTACGGAGGCGCACAGCGTATCATCCATTGCGAATGACTGCTTCGCATCAAAATAAGGGCCGAGGCTGGATTGGTCAATGATTCTCCAGCTCGGCTGCATCAGTAAATCAATCGGTTGCTTTCCCATCTATATTAAATCCCTTTCGTCATAGGCTTTCCATGCATTTATTATATCACTCCGCTTGTGATGATTGAAATTGGCTTTTCAAAAGAGCGATGAAGATTTCTTTGTTTTTTGTGTTCTCCATAATGGAAGATTGGATGATAGACAGTTTCCGTTTTAAGGAGAATCCTTTTATCTCAAGCACGGAAATGCTGCCGTGAAGCAGATCCTTTTGCAGCACGCTTTTTGACAGAACGGAAAGACCCATTCCGCTGATCACGGCTTCTTTGACGCCCTGGTTGCTGCTGATCGTCATCATGGATTTCGGCCGCAGTCCGTTTGATTGAAGGACGTGGTCTAAATATTCCCTCGTTCCCGAACCCTTCTCCCTCGTCACCCACGCTTGATTTTGCAATTCGGCAGCCGGGATGTTTTTTCTGCCGGCGAGCGGGTGTCCGTTCGGTGCGGCAATGCACAATTCATCCTCCATAAACGGCTGAATGTCCAGCTCGTTTTTCCCCGTATGCCCTTCAATTAATCCGATATCGGCTTGAAGCATCCGAACCGCTTCGCTGACCTCCTCCGTGTTTCCGATCATGACGTCCAGGTTCAGCTCGGGATACTCGTTATGAAGCTTTGCGAGAAGCGGCGGCAGAATATATTCGCCGATGGTAAAGCTCGCGGCGATTTTGAGCTTCCCTTTGACATAATGATGATGGGCGTAAATTTCGGATTTCGCCTGTTCGTACAAAAAGACCATCTGCTTGGCGCGCTGATAGAGAATGTCCCCCGTCGGTGTAGTCGTAAAGTGCTTCGGAGAGCGGTTCAGCAAGGCGGTTTGAAATTCTTTCTCCAGGTTTTTAATGTGAAGGCTGACGCTCGGCTGAGAAATCATCAGCTTCTGCGCCGCCTTTGTAAAGTTTTTTTCTTCCACGACGGCAATGAATGTTTTCAGTTCCCCATAATACAAAAAGCATCGCCCCTAATTATTATTTTTCCTAATTGTTTAGATCATATAAATATATTTTACTAATGATTAAGACCGCAGTAAAGTGGAGTTATCAAGATAATGGGAAGTGACTGAGATGAAGATGGTAAAAGGTGTTTCAGTTACCGCAGGAATTGCGTTTGCGGCTTTCTATGTCAGCCGCCTGCCGTTTTTTCATATGTTCGGAATGCTTGTCCTTGCAATGCTGATCGGCATGCTCTGGCGCGCCGTATTCGGACAGCGGGCGGCATTAGAGCCGGGGATCGCGTTCTCAAGCAAATACTTGCTGAAAGCAGGCATCATCCTGCTTGGCATGAGACTGAATCTGGCGGATATCTATCATGCGGGCTGGCACGTATTTGCAATTGCCGTTTGCTGTATGATGTTTGCGGGTGCCGTTGTATACGGACTGTCCCGGCTGTTCCGTATAGATCAGACACTCAGCACGCTGACCGCCTGCGGCACAGCGATCTGCGGGGCGGCTGCCATTGCCGCGATCGCGCCGCAGATCAGATCAAATGAAAATGCAGCCGCCATCAGCGCGGCCGCCGTTTCGTTATTAGGAACCGTTTTTACTGTTGTATATTCTCTTGCTTATCATGGATTGGGCTTTTCTCCTGCGGTTTACGGAGCCTTTTGCGGGGCAACGCTTCACGAGGTGGCGCATGCGGCGGCGGCCGGCAGCGCCGGAGGAAAAGCAGCAGTCGAGATGGCGGTGATCGTCAAACTGACCCGGGTCGCGCTGCTCATCCCGGCCGCATTCATGCTCGGAATGCGGGCGCGCCGCAGCGGAAAGTCAAAGACGGCTTCTGCCGCTTCGCTCCCCATCCCTTGGTTTATCTTCGGATTTCTCGGAATGAGCGCCATCCATACATCAGGCGTTATTTCAGCTTCGTTTTCCGCGTTTCTTGTTCAAGTGTCTTATGTTTTAATCGGCATGGCGATGGCGGGTCTCGGTTTGAAAGTCCATATATCGGCGTTTCGTCATAGCGGCTGGCGGGCGCTCGCAGCAGGCTTGATCGGTTCTCTCTGTTTGTCCCTGTTCGGCTGGGCCGCAGTGACATTCTTTCTATAAAAAAAGCCGGACCTCGTAAAGGCCGGCTTTTGCGGATTACAGCGCTTGAGCAGCCGTAATTAACGCAAGATTGTAGACGTCTTCCGCATTACATCCTCTGGAAAGATCGTTTACAGGCATATTCAATCCTTGCAGAATCGGTCCGACCGCTTCAAAGCCGCCTAAGCGCTGAGCGATTTTGTAGCCGATGTTTCCTGCTTCAAGGCTTGGGAATACAAATACATTCGCGTCTCCTTTAATGTCGGAGTCCGGCGCTTTTTTCTCCGCGACAGACGGCACAAATGCAGCGTCGAATTGGAATTCGCCGTCAAGCGTAAGCTCAGGCGCTTTTTCCTTCGCAATTTTCACGGCTTCAGCCACTTTGTCCGTCTCGTCTGATTTCGCCGATCCTTTTGTAGAGAAACTGAGCATGGCAACGCGCGGGTCAATGTCAAACATTTGAGCCGTATTGGCGCTTTCAATGGCGATTTCGGCAAGGTCCTGGCTGTCAGGAGCAATGTTGATCGCACAATCAGCGAACACATACTGCTCGTCACCGCGGGCCATGATGAAGACGCCTGATGTTTTTTTCACGCCTTCTTTTGTTTTAATGATTTGCAGTGCAGGGCGCACCGTATCGGCTGTAGAATGTGCAGCTCCGCTGACAAGTCCGTCTGCGAGACCTTTGTACACAAGCATCGTGCCGAAATAGTTTTCGTCCAGCAAAGCTTTGCGGGCCTGTTCTTCCGTCGCTTTGCCTTTGCGGCGTTCTACGAAAGCCTGAACGAGTTCTTCCATGCCTTCATATGTATGCGGGTCAAAAATGTCCACGCCGTCAAGCGTAAGATTTAATTCTTTCGCTTTTGCTTGAATGTCTTCTTTATTGCCGACCACGATCGGCTTTAATACCTTGTTGCCCGCCAAGTTGTTGACCGCAACCAGGATACGTTCGTCCAACCCTTCAGGAAATACGATTTTCACATCTTTTCCTGCGACTTTTTCTTGTACTTTTGTAAATAAATCTGCCACGATATTCCCTCCTCTATGTTGACAAAAAACGCTTACTTTTACAGCATACTCTTCTTCCAGCTAAATTCAAATAACCAACTTCTATTATAGCGCTTTCAAAAAGAAATCTTATTTTTCTAACTAATTTAATTGACGGTTTGTTTCACGGCTTAGTTTCTGACACAAGGCTTCGGATTATTCAAGGTTTCTCCACAGCCGAAACGGTTAAACTGTGATATAGTGAAGGCATCAATGTAATGAAAAGATATAGGAGTGAAGATACATGAGTGAGCAGCAAAAAACGAACGAAGCCGCCCAAACGCTTGACGGCTGGTACGCGCTTCACGATTTCCGCACAATGGACTGGACGTCATGGAAGATGTTATCCAGCGATGAGCGCCTGTCGATTATTCACGAATTTACGGGACTGCTTGAAAAATGGGGCGTCGCCCAAAAAGAAGGCAAAGGCTCGCAAACCATCTACAGCATCGTCGGACAGAAAGCTGATTTCATGCTGATGATTCTTCGCCCGACAATGGAAGAGCTGAACGAAATCGAGCTTGAATTTAACAAATCAAAGCTTGCTGAATTTACAATCCCGGCTTATTCTTACGTGTCCGTGGTTGAGCTGAGCAACTACCTGGCAAGCGGAGAAGGCGATCCGTATGAAAATCCGCATGTCCGCGCCCGCCTGTATCCTGAGCTGCCCGAAGCGAAATACGTCTGCTTCTATCCGATGGATAAAAGAAGAAGCGGCAATGACAACTGGTACATGCTTTCTATGGATGAACGCAGAAACCTGATGAGAAGCCACGGCTTGATCGGACGGAGCTATGCCGGCAAAGTCAAACAGATTATCACGGGATCTGTCGGTTTTGACGATTACGAATGGGGCGTCACGCTCTTCAGCGATGATGTGCTTCAGTTCAAAAAACTTGTTTATGAAATGCGCTTTGATGAAGTCAGCGCGCGCTACGGCGAATTCGGTTCATTTTTTGTCGGAAACCGCTTGTCTCTCGACACGCTTCCGAAGTTTTTGCACGTGTAACACCCACCCGCCTGTCCGGCGGGTTTTTTCTTTGTCAGAATTTAAATAAAATTTGCTATTTTTATCATTTTTTTTTACGATGTAAAGGAGATTCCATTTTGGTAAAGGGGTGCAGACAGTTGTCAAAACGAACCGCATTTATTATGGGAGCCAGTCAGGGGATCGGCAAAGCGATCGCTCTGAAACTGGCGGACAATGGCTTTCATACCGTCATTAATTCACGAGTTCCCGAAAATATCGAATCCGTAAAAGAAGAGATCCTCGCCAAACATCCGGATGCGGGCGTCACCGTTCTGGCCGGCGATATGTCGGACCAGAAGGCGAGAGCCGGCATTTTTGAAGAGATCAGATCACAATGCGGACGGCTTGATGTATTGATCAACAACATTCCGGGCGGCTCGCCGGATACCTTTGAAAACTGCGATATAGAGGATATGACAAATACCTTTACGAATAAAACGATCGCCTATATCGACTCTATGAAAACGGCCGCAGCGATCATGAAACAGCACGAATTCGGCAGAATCATTAATATCGTCGGAAACCTATGGAAAGAACCCGGCGCCAATATGTTTACCAACAGCATGATGAACGCCGCTTTAATTAATGCCAGCAAAAACATCGCCATTCAGCTTGCGCCTTTTCACATTACTGTCAACTGTCTGAATCCCGGATTTATCGCCACAGACCGTTATCACCAATTCGTGAAGAATGTCATGAAGCAAAACGGCATTTCTAAAGCGGAAGCGGAAGAACGGATTGCCTCAGGCGTCCCGATGAAGCGTGTCGGAACTGCGGAAGAAACCGCGGCGCTGGCTGCCTTTCTTGCCTCTGAAGAAGCCTCTTATATTACCGGGCAGCAAGTGTCAGCCGACGGCGGCAGCATGAAAAGCATATAATAAAAACATCCCGCTCTCAGCGGGATGTTTCTTGTAATGAAGGAAAGGACAAACCTAGCTTTTGAATCCGCAGCACGAATTCCCTTAAATCGCCCTGTTTTGCCACCATTGATATTCTGACATAACGCTTTCCGCCGCTGCCGAAAATCTCGCCGGGCGTCACGACAACATGGGCATGCTCCAGCAGATAGTCCGAAAACTGGTGTGAAGAATCGAATTCATTCGGAATTTCAGCCCAGACATAAAAAGTCCCTTTCGGTTTTTCAATGCTCCAGCCTAATTCCTTTTCACATAACGCCGTGAAAAAATCAATCCGTTCTTTATATGTGCGCTTCAGACGCTCCGTATGCTCAGGATTTCCTGACAGCGCCGCCGCTGCCGCCTGCTGAAGGCCGCCGAACATGCCGACGAAGACGTGATCCTGAAACTCATTGACCGCCTGAATGATTTTCTCATTCCCCACGGCAAATGCCATTCTCCAGCCTGCCATATTGAAGGTTTTCGAAAATGAATAAAGCTCCGCGCCGACCGTTTTCGCTTCTTTCGCCTGAAGAAAGCTGGCCGGGTTCTGATCAAATTCGAACGCGCCGTATGCAAAATCGTGAATAAGGTGGATGTCATGTTTTTTTGCAAACGCTGCCGCTTTTTCATAAAACGCCTGATCCGCAGTCGCGCCCGTCGGGTTATTCGGGTAATTCAAAAACATCAGCTTGGCTTTTTTCAGGATGGCGGGATCAATCCGCTCAAAATCCGGCAAATAGCCGTTTTCCGGATGAAGCGGCATCTCATGCAGCTCCGCTCTGGCCATTGTAATGCCCGATAAATACTCAGGGTAGCCGGGGTTCGGGACTAAGGCGATATCGCCGGGATTCAGCAGGCATTGCGTCAAAACGTACAAACCAGCTTTCCCTCCGCCGAACAGCGCGACTTCTGTCTCCGGATTGACCGATACCCCGTACTCTCTCTCATAAAATTCCGCGATGGCTTCTTTCAGAAACGGATAGCCTCTGAACGGGCCGTATCCGTGATACGAAGGATTCAGCGCAGCCTCCCGCAATGTTTCAACGATATGCGGCGGTGTGGGGAGATCGGGATTCCCCTGCCCGAGATTAATGATCTGGGCTCCCGTTTTCTCCAACTCTTTTACCTTTTGAAAAACGAGCGAAAATTCCTGTTTCGGAAGTGTCTTGATGACGTCGGACGGTATGATTTCCATCTGAAAGGCTCCTTATAAATGAATTTGCTCTGATTCGTTATTCCGTTCTGAAAAGGATTTATTGACCAGTTTTGTATGCAGGTACAGCCCGCTGACCAAAAGGACGATAAACGCCATGATGACTGCCGCGTCTACAATGTTGATCAGCATGGAACCGACGGCGATGCACAATCCGATGGAGGCCTCCGCCACCGAAAAAATCCGGCCCTGAATCTGGTTCGCCGCGTTCTCCTGAACTTTGACCTTCGCCAGCACCTCACCGTATTCCATTGCGATAAAGAAAAGAATGGCGGCAATGACTGACACGGCGAAAATCGGGGTAAACAAAAACAGCGCAAGCGAGACGATCGATAACACTGTAAAATACATCAGCCCTTTATTGTTGTTAAAGCCCCATTTGCTGACAAGAGCGGCGCCGATAAAGCCGCCGAAGCCGATACAGAACGTCAGGATGAAATTTCCTATTTCCCCGTCGCCTAAAAAGCGGCTGACAATCGGGAAATAGCTGTAGACGACACCCCACAAAAGCGCCATCGTAATCATCGTGAACATGGCGTTTAACACAAAAGCATTTGTTTTGATTTCCTTCAGGCCTTCTTTAAACGACTGAAAAGCTTCCCTTACGTTTTCTGACTGAATCGGCACGTATTGAAGCTTAATGCGGCTGATGAAAAACGCGGAGACAAGATAGGTCACCCCGTTAAACGCGACGGCAAGCTCCACAGAACCGCCTAACAGAAAAAGTCCGCCGGCTGCAGCGCCGACAATAATCGAAATCGTCGTGGCTTTTGCAAACAAAGTGTTGATATTTTTAATATCCGCTTCTAAAGACGACATGACCGCGAGACGTGCCGGGTTAAAAAACACGCCGCTTCCGTAAGAAACAAACAGCAGCGCCAGAAAAAGCAGCGGATATTCGCCTTTCGGGAGAAATGTCAGCCCCAAAAAGATGACGCCTCTGATCACATCCGTCCACAGCATGATTTTCACCCTGTCGAGCCGGTCCACGAGCACGCCTAAAAACGGCTGAAACACCATCGGAATACTGCGGACCGCGATGACGCCGGACGTCACCCAGTAGTCGTGATAGTATGTAGACAAAATGAGCAGAGCCGGGAGAACGCAATAGTCTCCCATAAACGAAAGCGCCTGCCCGAAAAGCAAATACTTAGAGTTCGGTTTCAGCTGTTTCATACCGGTAACGCATACTTTGCAGTCAGCTTCGCCTGCTGCTGAATTTGTTTGATTGATTCGGCCACGTCACCCGAATTGCTTCCTTTCAGCTCGAACGCCGCAATGCTGTTGAACGCTTCGAACAGCCGCAGATCCACAGATGTACCCGCCTCGGCCGCCGAGAAAGAAACGATTTCGGTGTCTCCCTTTAAGACGCCGTCGGGAATGTCAATGCTTTCAATGACGAAATCGACAGCCGTCTCAGGCAGCTGGCCGTTCTCTTTGAAATGCTGAGGATACAAGTGGCAGTCGGCGACATAGCATGGCTCCTGCTCCAATAATCCTTTCGGCAGATCGGCTTCTTTTCCGAAACAGAGAACATCCAATAACAGCTGCGCCATATCGACGCCGAAGACCTTTTTAATATTCGGAATCATGTTCCAGCCCGCAAATCGTGCCGCTGATTCAATCAGTCCGGCTTCCCGGTTTTTCATTAATTTAATCTCTGTATGGGTTGCGCAGTTTTCGAGGCCGAGTCCTTCATTCGCCTTTTTGGCTGCTTCGACGATTTTCCGCTTCGCGTCATCATCCAGGATGGACGGCGTAATATGCGATGTCTCCGTGAATCCGATTTGCGGTGTTTTATCATGAATTGCGACAGGGAAGTATTCTCCGTCGGCCATGATGCCTTCTATGCTGATATAGTCGGAATAACCGCTTGTTTCGTACCAGTCGTCATACTCGCCCTGCAAAAATTCTTCCGCGATAAACGGCGCTTCAAACGTGACCGCTTTCGGTACGTTGATCGACTTCAGGTATTCATTGACTCTGTTAAATTCGGCTTCGGCCGTTTCCCTCTCTTTGATAAGCGTCACGCCGATGGAGCTCGCCAGATATGTAGGCTTCAGAATGAGCGGCGTTCCGATTTCCTGAAGTGCGGCGCGGAAATCTTCCAGCGTCGTCACCCGTTTGTTTTTGATAGACTTGACGCCGGCCCGGTTGAAGGCGGCTCTCATTTTGTTTTTATCTCTGGCATTTTCAGCGGCCTGTACGCCCGCTCCCCGCAGGCCGAGACGTTCACACGCTTTTGCCATCGGAGCGATAAACAGTTCATTGTTGGTCGTAATGGCGTCAACCGCGAACATGCCGGCCACCTTGACGATTTCTTCGACTACTTCTTCCTCAGGTTTGTCATGATCTTCATGAGCCCAGTAAATCGAATCGGGATGCTCAAAATCAGCCAGACTCTTAAAATAGTCTTTATCTTTTATGACCGCGACCGAGTATTTTTCAATTAATGCCGCATGAGAGGCTGTAATTGCAAAAGGTCTCGGAATAAAGCTGACGAGGTTGTATTTTTCGGCTGCGCTTTTGTAAAACATATGCGGCGGGCATCCCCCAAGGTCAGCGATAACCAATACTGTTTTTCTCTCCATATGTAAACACTCCTTCTCTATTGTGCGGTGTATCCACCGTCTGCGGTGATCGCGCTTCCGGTCATATAGCTTGATAAATCCGAGGCGAGAAACATCAAGACATTCGCTATTTCTTCAGGCTTGCCGAGTCTCAGCAGCGGATTGACTTTCGCTTTTTCTTTTTTGATTTCTTCAAGCGTGCCTTCGTTGTTTTCAAGGAACGACTTTTCATTCAAAGGTGTGTCAATGATTCCCGGGCACACGCAATTGACGCGGATGTTGTGTTTGGCGTAATCGACGGCCATCGAACGCGTCAGCTGCAATACGCCGCCTTTAGATGCGTTATATGCGGGAATGTCGGGCCATGCAACGACTCCTCCGACGGAGCACGTGTTAATGATGTTGCCCTTGCCGCTTTTGAGCATATACTTGAGCGCGTGCTTGCTCATAAGAAACATGCCCGTCAGATTGACGTTGAGCACCTTGTTCCAATCGCTCAGCTCCATCTCATGAATCGGGGCGACAATTTCGATGCCGGCGTTATTGATTAACACGTCCAATCCGCCGAACTTGTCCGCCGCTGACCGGATGGCGTTTTGACATGCCGGCTCATCTGTAATATCCGTCTGCACAAAATGCAGCCTGTCATTGTTTTCTTTCCTGATCATCGCTTCTCCCTGCGCCTCATCAATATCCGCGACGACCACATTCGCCTGCTGATTCAGAAACGCCTGAACCGCGGCATAACCGATGCCTGATGCGCCCCCTGTGATGAGGACGGTTTTATCCGTCAGGTTCATGACTCTTTCGCCTCTAATTTTTTCGCTTTTGCTCTGTTATAGCGCGGAGGGAAAAAGATATTGACTGATTTTGAATCTTTTTCAAATCTGTTGATGGCGCCGTGATCTTCTCTCGGATCGCAGAAATAAGCTGTACCGAATGTCATATCCACTTTGCAGCCTTCAATGGTCATATCATAGCCGCCGCCGATGCAGATGCCGATCTGTTCATTGCGGTGTTTATGGAACGGCATTTCTCCCCCGTTGCCCGGAATGTTGGCAAGCATGATTTCCACCCAGTCTTCCACGAAGAACGTGACTTCCATACCGGGCAATAAGTCTCTCGTTTTAAAAATATTCAAAAAATAATCTTCAGGGCTTGTGTAGGTTTCACCGGCTTTCAGGCGTTTAATATCAATGGCGATCACTTCTTGATCCGTCTCATTTCTTGCGCCGTGAGGCACATTAGGAGGCGCGATATAGGCTGATTCCAGCGCTGTCATCTTTCTTGTGACATCTCCGACAGTCATGGACAGCTCGCCGGAAACGACAAGGCCGATTTGGACTTCCTTATGCTGATGCGGTTCCACGTTTGTATGCGGCGGAACGTAAGAAAGCAGAACTTCCGTATCTCCTCTGACGGACGAATATTGTCTTACTCCGTTATCCCATTCTATTAATTTAGGCGTCGGGAAATAAAGTTCCTGCAAATCTTGTTCAGTTTTCATCATGAATCTCTCCTTTTCCGAATAATGACCAGCTCATGGGAATGCTTTTAAATGTTTTGACAAAGTGAAGGCCGTACTTTTGTCTGGCCAGCTCATTTGTCAGCGCGATGTCGGACAAACCGTCCTTCACTCTTTTCGCGGCTGCGCTCGTTGAGTTCACCAGATCAAACGTGACATCTTTACGGGTAAAATACTTAATCAAATTGATAGGAGACGGGTGGGATACGATGACAGTCTGATCAAGCATGTCATCCGTATATTCAAAACCGGGCCGGACAGCCAGGCCGTACATCGGGGTGTCGCACCTGAAAATTTGCAGAAGCTGCAGATCCGGTCTCATGTAGAAGTGCTTAATGCCGTCATACGCGTGAGGCACAATTGTGTATTCCAGCGGACTTTGAAGCGTTTTTTCAATGCACGATTCAAATGTATCATGCAGTGATAATTTGCTGTTCACCCCTTGGAGAAGGGTGAAATTGGTGATGAAGTTTTTTGCTGCGTACTCACTGCTTGTCCCTTCAGGACCGAGCGTGTTGATCGTAATCAGTTTAGATATTGAATAAGCCTTGCTTTTCGTTTGAATGCTATTATCCAATATAATCATGAGCACCAACCAATCTGTTAAATTTTAAGTAAATATTATCCATAGATGTTCAAGCTGTCAATATTATTTGAAAATATTGATAATTATTCCTATATATTAGAAAACACCCTATGACATAGGGTGTTAAAATTAACATTTGTAAAATTATAGAAACTTTATTTTACCGATACAATGATTGGTCGGCCTGTTGCTCATATTTCCCATACCTTCTGTATGCGAAAACGCTGAGGACAAAGCCGATGAGGGTGACGGCCGCACAAATAAATCCGACAGCTGCATATCCGTATCCGACATAGACCGGACCCATGACAGCAGAACCCAAGGTGACGGCCAAATTGGACGCCAGACTGTAAAATGCCATGATTTTGCCCCGGCGGCTCTGTGAGCAATCACTTAAAATGGTGCTGAGCAAGGTCACCGTCAGGCTTTGCATCAATCCCCAGACGAATAACCCGATGACCAAAAACGGCATTGATGACGGCGCATAGGCGAGACAGGAAAGCCATATGCTGATCACGGCCAATGCCGCGATCAAAGAGCGCATTTTCCCCGCCTTATCTGCGATTTTTCCGGTGAACACGCTCATGGAAAAACCGATTCCGTACACCATGATCAGCAGCCCTGAAGCTGTATTCCCCCCCGGCAGCACGCGGTGAAGATAGGTGCCGAGAAAGGAATACATGCCGTAAAAACCGATCATGTTGCAAAAAGTGATCGTGAGGTATACAGGGACACGGGGCACCTTCAGCGCATCCCGGAAAGTGCCTGCCTGCCGTCCGTTTTCCTCTTCTATTTTATCCCCATCCGCCGTGCTGCGGCGCGCCTCAATGAAAATGAGCGAAGCAACGAGGACAGACATCATGGCGAAAATCCAAAACGTCCACCGCCAATTCAAAACACCGCCGATAAAAGAGCCGATCGGAACGCCGAAAATCAAAGCGAGCGACCAGCTTGACACGATCAGACCCATCACCTTGCCGCGGTACGCATAAGGTACACGGTCGCCGACCACCGCATAAGCTGTCGGCACAAACGCACCCGCCGCAAGCCCGGAAAGCGCCCTGCCCAGAAAGAAGAAAAAGAGATTGTGCGCCAGCGCGCAGATCACCGTGCCGGCCGTAAATATAAGCAGCCCCGCCATCAGGCTGAGCTCCCGGGAATATTTATCTCCCAGCGGAACGAGAAGCGGCGCACCGATAAAAATCATCAATCCGTAAATACTGATGGAAAGCGCCAGCACACTGACATCCGAGCTGAAAGCCCGCGCTAAATCCGGAAGCAGCGGAGAAATCACCAGCTCTTCAGAACCGGCGGCAAATACGCCTAATGTCAAAGCAAGCGCGAGACATATCGGAAATCGGCGTTTCGTTTCGATGTGATCGGTTTGTTTGCTGTTCATTCTCTTTGAACACCTCTTCCGTAAAACTTTTCTACCTTTTGTTGTTTTATAGTTTAGCATCCTTATATTTCATTTTACATTTCACATGAAAACTAATTCCAAGTTTTTATTTACATTCAGATTTTAAATAAAATATTTAGTTTGTATTCAATAAATGATATAAAATACGCCGTCCGGTTATGCTATAGTGATAGAATCATTTGTTAAGATGGGGGTCATGGAATGAATAACGCTGATTCAAAGGCCGCCCGCGCAGGCCTCGGCATGGTACTGATTCTCGGAACGCTCGCTTCATTCGGGCCGCTTTCGCTCGATATGTATCTGCCCGCTTTGCCTGAAGTGGCGGCCGATCTTCATACGACAGCGTCACTTGCGCAGCTGAGCCTGACGTTTTGTCTTTTGGGGCTGGCGGTCGGGCAGATCGTTGTCGGGCCGCTCAGTGATATGATCGGGCGCCGGAAGCCGCTCATTCTGTCATTGCTGCTTTATACGCTGTCTTCTTTATTATGCGCCTTCAGCCCTTCTGTTTCGTTTTTAATTGTCATGAGGTTTATTCAAGGATTCACCGGGGCGGCCGGAATCGTCATCGCACGGGCGTCCGCACGCGATATGTATTCCGGAAAAGAATTGACGGCTTTTTTCTCATTACTGATGCTCGTCAATGGGGCGGCGCCGATTTTAGCGCCGATTACAGGGGGATTTATCCTTCAGTTCACCGGCTGGAAAATCGTATTTGTCGTGCTGGCGGTGATCGGCTGTATCATTTCTGCCGCCGTGCTTACCGCGTTGCCTGAATCACTCCCGCCGGAAAAGCGGACAAGCGGCGGACTCCGGGAGACGCTGATGACGTTTCGGGGCCTGCTTGGCGACCGGATGTTTATGGGATTTGCGCTCAGCCAGGCATTTGTGATGACCGGCATGTTCGCATATATTGCCGGGTCGCCGTTTGTACTGCAAAACATCTACGGCGTATCGGCGCAAATGTTCAGCCTGCTGTTCGCCGTAAACGGTGCGGGAATCATATGCGCAACCCAAATCACCGGACGGATGGCCAAAACACATGATGAACGGAAGCTGTTTGTCTCCGGGCTGTTGATCGCCGTCATCGGAAGCATCGCTTTGCTTTTATCACTTGCGTTTGGTTTAGGCCTGACGGCGGTCTGCATTTCTTTATTCATCATTGTTTCTTCTGTCGGGATCGTCACGACGACGGGGTTTTCTCTGGCTATGCAGAAACAGGAGAAAGGCGCGGGAAGCGCTGCGGCTCTTCTCGGACTCCTGCCCTTTATCGGCGGTGCGGCTGCCGCTCCCCTGGTCGGTATTGCCGGAGAAGAAAATGCCTGGCCGATGGCCGTCAGCATTTTCGGTTTTCAGTTCTGTGCCGTTCTATCCTATGTGCTGTCGGCCAAACGAAAAACAAAGTAAAGCCCGCCGCTTTTTGCGGAGGGCTTTTTTTCTTATCCGGCAGCGCCTTTTTCCGAAGAAGCCGGCTCACGCTTCAAGCGTTTTTTGATACCGAAGTGATAATACGCGTAACAGATGATCATCAGCGGGACGCCGCAGTACAGACCGATACGCTGGTCGGGGATAAAGATGAGACTGATTAAGATAAGACCGTAAACCGAAAATCCGAGAATCGGCACGATCGGATAAAGAGGCGTTTTAAATGCCAGGTCTTTCAGATTTCCTCCTTCAGCGAGAAAGCGTCTCCGGAAAACGAATTGTGAAGCGCAGATTGACATCCACGCGACGACGGTAATCATACCGGAGATGGAAATGAGCCACACATACACCGTTTCAGCCGCGAATACACTTGTCAGCAGGGATAAACCGGAGATAGCGATGGTGATGGAAAGAGCTTTCAGAGGCACGCCTTTTTTCGTCAGTTTCGTTAAGGAAGCGGGGCCCATCTTAGTTTTTGATAGGGACCACATCATTCTGGACGAAGCGTACAGCCCGGAATTCGCCACCGACAGCATGGCGGTCAGAATGACAAAGTTCATGATATCAGCCGCATAGGGAACGCCGATTTTATCCAGCACAGCCACAAACGGGCTTTCGATGACGCCTGCCGTTTGGTACGGCAAAATGGACACGAGAACAAACATCGCCAGCACGAAGAAAAACAGCGTCCGCCATATGACGTTTCGGATTGAGCGGGGAAGCGTCTTTTCCGGATTTTCGCTTTCTCCCGAGGCGATTCCGACCAGCTCGGTACCCTGGAATGAAAAATTCACCATGACAAGGGTAAACAGCACGGCTTGGGCACCGTTCGGGAAAAGCCCTTTGTCCGTCGTAAAGTTTGACAGATACGGAGCCGTCTGCCCGCCGTTAAAACCGACAAAGCCGAATACCGCAGCGCAGCCGAGAATAATAAACAATACAATGGCCATGACCTTAATGCTGGAAAACCAAAATTCCATTTCCGCAAAACTCCGCGCAGACAGCGCGTTAATGGAAAAAATGACGACGCCGAATACCAGGCACCACACCCAAATCGGAACGGCCGGAAACCACCGCTGCATTAAAATCCCCGCCGACGTCAGTTCAAGCCCCACTGTATTGGCCCAGCTGAATGCGTACATCCATCCGATCGTAAAACCCGTCGACGGCCCGAGAAACTTTGCCGCATACGCCTGAAATGATCCTGCAACCGGCATGGCGACCGCGAGCTCCCCCAAACAAAGCATCACCAGATACATTAAAAATCCGCCGATCACATAAGCCAATATCGCGCCGATCGGTCCCGCTTCACTGATCGTAAAACCGGAGCCCAGAAAAAGCCCCGTCCCGATCACGCCGCCGAGAGCGATCATAAACAAATGCCGGCCCTTCATCGTGCGCTGCAATTCAGTTTGATTGGTATCTCCCTGCATATACATCCCCCTTATTCCGTTATGTCAGCCATTTGTGCGTATGTCTAATCGGTAGCTGTGCAAAAGGTGCATTGTCGTCTGCTGAATGAGTTCCGGCAGCACATGGAATGTGTACGGCTTGTACACGCGTTCCGTCCATTTATGGCCGTCCTTTCCGTATACCCCTATATTGACCGACGGAATATTCAATTCCCTGATTTCTTTAAAAGGAATCGTCCCGATGACATCCCAGCCCGGAAAATTATCGGTAAAGGCGGAGACCTCCTCGTCTGTTTCATGCAGCGATAAAAAGCTTCCGTCCGCTAAATAAGGGAAAAACTTTTTAAAGGCGAATGTTTCTCCGGTTGACGCCGCTGTTTTATCGACCGCTTCTTGAATGACATGCTGCAAAAGCCGGTCCCGTGTGCTCTCTTCTTTCAGATAATTGTGCGGAAGGTAAGGCGGCGCATAGAAAATAATGACTTTAGCTCCCTGCTCAGGATCGAGTTTTTGCAGTTCCTCGACGGCTTTAAAGCATCTCATCCGCAGTTCAAGATGTTCATATGTTTTAAATGCCTGCCCGATACACTGTGCAGGGTCTATCCCGCGGCTTCTCAGCCTTTTCAGGTAATCTTCCAGACTGTACACTTGAACGTTCCATGACATCTCTTTTTTCGGCAGGCTCGTTCTCTCACAGTATTCGTCGTAATAATCAGATAATTTTCGTTCTGTCTCTTTGCAGGCTTCGTCAGCCACGGCGGTCAGCTGATCCATGACTTCTTTGGCGGTTTTCTCGTAAATAAAATAATTAAAATAGACATAGCTGCTGACGGCGGTCTGCACGTTATACGCTTCCTTGTTGTCACGCTGGTACAGGCAGGTCGGCGGAAGCACAAGCTCCCCTTCAATGTTTTCCGCCATATGAATATTGTTGTGAATTCTTCTGGTGATTTCTGACGCGATCAAATTCGGGTCGATGCCGGACAGCGTATCACCGACATGCACCTCCCGCCCGTAAATCGCAAAGCAAGGCAAAAGCTTCCCTGCCGCGCCCGTGTAGATGTACCTTGTCGTGTCACCCTCATACAGCGGGGTGATAAAATCGTTATTAATCGCTGCTAAATAACGAAGCTGCTTTTCTTGTTTCAGCCGTTTTAATTCAGAAATGCCGGTTAAAATGCCGGAATGCTGGCTTTCTTCATCGGGGTTTGCCATGAACAGAATATGGCCCGGCAGCTGATCGCGCCGTTCAGAAAAGTGAAGCAGATTGGCGAGATGAACGGCAATACCGCTCTGCATATCAACCGAACCCCTTCCGAACATCCACTCGCCTGAGCGGGCGTCCCGCTGCACATCCCGATCAAATTCATAGTTTGAGAAATACTCCGCGAGACGGTCGGAATCAAAAGCGATATCTTTTAAAGGGCCGAAATCCTCGATGCCGACCGTATCAAGATGAGCGTGATAAATGACCGTATTCAGGCTTTCGCCGTTTCCCTCAATAAATGCGAAAATATTTTTGCGGCCGTAAGGGTCCTCAGGAATCGCCTGCTCCCACACATGTGACGGATTCTCCTGAAAGTAGGGAAAGCTCTTGATCATATCTTTGATATAGTCGGCTTTTTTTCCTTCTCCCAATGTGCCGTTGATGCTGTTTAACGCCACCAGTGATTTCGTAATGGCTTCTATTTTCTCCTCCGGAAGCATTTTGCTGAGCTGCTGATACATGTTCCATCCTCCTTACCCTCATATAGAGAAAATAGCGCGACTCTCTTTTTCATCGCGCTATTTCCGAAAGATTAATAGGCTTCAGACGTTGTTTTTGCCTGCATATGAAGAATCAGATAGTCAGGTCCTCCGGCTTTTGAATCGGTTCCTGACATATTGAAGCCGCCGAACGGCTGGTATCCGACAATCGCTCCCGTACAGCCGCGGTTGAAGTATAGATTCCCGACGTGAAAATCTTCGCGGGCGCGTTCAATGTGCGCGCGGGTTTTCGATAACAGAGCGCCCGTCAGTCCGTAATCGGTATTATTGGCAATCTCAAGCATATGGTCGAAATCACGGGCTTTTGAGATCGCGACGACCGGCCCGAAAATTTCCTCCTGCATCAGGCGGGCGTTTTCATCAACATCCGCAAAAATGGTCGGCTGAATAAAGTATCCTTTTGAATCATCACCTTCGCCTCCCGTCAGGAGTTTTCCTTCTGTTTTGCCGATTTCGATATAATTCATGACTTTATTATAAGATGCTTCGTGGATAACTGGCCCCATGTATGTATCAAAATCTTCCGGACTTCCGACGGTGAGTGATTTTGTTAAAGCGACGGCTTTTTCAACAACTTCATCATAGACGTCCTGATGGATGACCGCACGGGAACCGGCTGAACATTTTTGGCCTGAGAATCCGAAGGCGGAATACACGATTGAGGAAGCGGCAAGATCAAGATCAGCATCTCTGTCTACAAGCACCGTATCTTTCCCTCCCATTTCGGCAATGACCCGTTTCAGCCACTTTTGGCCCGGCTGTACTTTTGCGGCGCGTTCATAGATGCGGCATCCGACCGCGCGGGAGCCTGTAAACGACACAAATCTCGTCTTCGGATGCTCAACCAGATAGTCGCCGATTTCTCCTCCGTCGCCCGGTATGAATTGGAGCACGCCGTCCGGCAGGCCCGCTTCTTTCATCACTTCAACGAATTTCGCCGCCACGACAGGCGCCGCATCCGCCGGTTTCAGCAGTATCGTGTTGCCTGTTACGATGGCTGCCGCCGCCGTTCCCGCCATGATCGCAAGCGGGAAGTTGAATGGAGAAATGACGATTCCCACCCCAAGCGGCTCATAGTGATACTGGTTATATTCTCCGTCACGGCTCTTTACAGGGGAACCGTCTTTCAGTTTCAGCATCTGACGGGCGTAATACTCTAAAAAGTCGATCGCTTCCGCCGTATCCGCATCCGCTTCCTTCCACGGTTTTCCCGCTTCTTTCACTAGATACGCGGAGAATTCGTGCTTTCTTCTGCGGATGATCGCCGCCGCTTTAAACAGCACATTCGCGCGGTGTTCCGGCCGTACTTTTTTCCATGTTTGAAATGCCTGCAGCGCAGCCTGCATGGCCTTTTCCGCAAGTTCTTTTCCGGCGGCCGATACAGAACCGATCACTTCTTTTTTATCTGCCGGATTGACGGAAATGATCTTTTTATCCGTTTCAATCGCTTCACCGTTGATGATAAGCGGGTAATGCTTGCCGAGCTGTGAATTCACATAAGCCAGCGCTTCCTGAAACGATTGTTTATTTGTCTCTTCCTGAAAATTTGTAAATGGTTCGTGTGCGTATGAAACTGTCATTAGAATTCCTCCCCGTATTTTGTAATGTGTGCTCACGCTTTATGATGATGCAAGAAGCATACCAGCATAGCAATTTGTGATAAAAATAAGAAAATCTTTGCCGAAAGCGGACGAAGCTTGTCCGAATCTGTCAGCTGCAATCTGAAAACGCAAAGAAATTTTGCGATCCGCTATATAACTGATGCAAAATCTCTTTGCGGATAACACTTATACCCAGCCGCGGAACCGGGCCGCTTCAGCCGACTTTCTGATGCCCGTCATATAGGCGGCCAAACGCATATCGACTTTGTGGATATGCGCTGTCTGATAAATGGATTCAAACGAATTCACCATGACGCTGCGCAGTTTTCCGGCGACTTCCTCCTCAGACCAGTAAAAGCCTTGATTATTTTGCACCCATTCAAAATAAGACACCGTCACGCCGCCGGCGCTTGCCAAAATATCCGGCACGAGAAGCACGCCTCTTTCATTCAGGATTTTCGTGGCGTCTATCGTTGTCGGCCCGTTCGCCGCCTCCACAATGATTGAGGCTTTAATGTGATGGGCGTTTTCAGCCGTAATCTGATTGGAGATTGCGGCGGGCACGAGAATATCACAGTCCTTTTCCAGCAGCTCCCTGTTCGTTATGACATCCGAGAAGAGATTCGTCACCGTGCCGAAGCTGTCCCGCTTATCCAGCAGGTAATCAATGTCAAGGCCGTCAGGGTCATACAAAGCGCCGTGGGCGTCTGAGATGCCGATCACCTTGGCGCCGGCGTCATGCATAAATTTAGCGAGAAAGCTCCCCGCATTTCCGAACCCCTGAATGATGATCCGCGCATTTTCCAATGGAATCCCTTTTTTCTTAACGGCTTCCTCAATACAAATCGTGACGCCTTGCGCGGTCGCCGTCTCCCGCCCCTGTGAACCGCCGAGAACGATCGGTTTGCCCGTAATGAATCCCGGTGAATCAAATTCTCTCAGGCGGCTGTATTCGTCCATCATCCATGCCATAATCTGCGAGTTGGTATATACGTCGGGAGCCGGAATATCCTTTGTCGGACCGACGATCTGGCTGATCGCACGCACATATCCGCGGCTCAGCCGTTCCAGCTCTCCGAATGACATCGTCCGCGGATCACAGATGATGCCGCCTTTTCCGCCCCCGTAAGGAAGATTTGTGATGCCGCATTTTAAAGTCATCCAGATGGAAAGCGCCTTAACCTCTTCTTCACTGACTTCCGGATGAAACCGCACGCCCCCTTTTGTCGGGCCGACTGCGTCATTATGCTGTGAGCGGTAGCCCGTGAAAACCTGTACTGAGCCATTGTCCATTTTGACAGGGATGCGGACGGTTAAAAGCCGCATCGGCTCTTTCATCAGTTCATACATATTGTCAGGATAGCCCAGTTTGCGCAGGGCCTCTTTTATGATCGATTGTGTTGACAAGAACAAATTAAGAACTTCTTTTTCTTCATCTTTCTGATTGCTTTTAGAAAGCGGGTTGGCTGACATGTTTTATCACCTCATCGTATTTTACGTGTAAGCTTCAATTACCGGCAGAACAAAATGTAAGCGCTTTTACACCAAAACCCATCAATCCCTTTCACATTGTCGTTACGCCCTTTTTTATATGCAAGATTCATGCCAGGTTTTTGTGTATAAAAAAAGAGGCTGTGGTCAGCCTCTTTCATCCCCGATTAACGCGGGTCAATAACCAGCTTTGTTTCGGCATAAAGACTGCCGGCCCCCAAACCGTTTACGTAATCGCCTTTAATTGTATACGCGCCCGCGCGCGGAAGGTTTTTACGCACTAGGACGAGATTGTATTCAGACGCGCCCAATAAGTCAAGGGTAAGCGGAAGTCTGACCGTTTTTCCGTAGTTGAGAATTTGCGTTTCTTTCAGTGTTCTTCCGTTTACAGAGTCTCTCACAGTGGCGTTGAACCCGTCAGGAAATTGAAATTCAACGGCGCCGACGGCAAGCAGCGCATTCGGCTTGTATGTGACTTCAATATCAGACGTCGCGTATTCTTTCGTACTATTGACGGTTTTCGCTTCAATAACGGCAGATTGGGCGTTCGCATGAAAAGATGGCAAGAACACAGATGAAAATACCGCAGCACTGATGAGAAAGGCCGAAAATAATTTTCTTTTTAACATCATGAATTCCTCCAGATCATATGGGATTCAGAGCGTCCTCTGCCGGAAAAGCGTGTCTGATGGTTCCATTCGCGAATTGGGTTTCTCTTTTCCTGAGAATAATCTACCACCTTTATCCATGGAAGTAAATTATTTTTTGGAATATTCAATCATTTATTTTTCACGAGATGAATCAGCACAAAAAACGAAGACATCCGCTGTCTTCGTCTTGTGCGCTATCGGTGAGCCGTCTGCCAGTCAAATCCGATGGTGTCATCATTCCACGGGATTCTTTTTTCGTCAGGCTGATCCGGATTGTAGGACATTGTCGTGAAATAAATAATGGTCAGCGGGGTTTCACCCAGCACTCTGTACCCGTGTGCGACGCCTTTGGGAATGAGAAGGAGCATCGGATTGTCTTCTCCCATGTAGTAGACATCCGTTTCTCCCTTGGTTGCAGACTCTTCGCGAAGGTCATGCAGCACGACCTGGGCGTGGCCCGTCGGAAAAAACCATAGGTCATCCTGTTTCTCATGATAGTGAAATGCTTTAATGACGCCGGGATAGCTTTTGGACCAGGAAGCCTGCCCGAAACGCTCTAAGAGATGTTCATCGTCACGGACGAGTTCTGAGAAAAAACCCCGGTCATCGCTGTGTTTGATCAGCTTTTTGATTTTTACGCCTTCGATCACTTGCACTGTCCCTCCCTTTGTAAATAATCATGCAGCGCTTCCCGCCAATGCCTCATCCCGAGCCCCTGCCGTTCAATCGACTCAAGACTCAACACCGAGTAAGCGGGGCGCGGCGTCTCATTTCCGTATTCCTCCGTCGTGACGGGCAGCACGGCGGCGGTTCTGCCGCTTTCTTCAAAAATAGCCTTGGCAAATTCATACCAGCTGCACACTCCGCTGTTTGCGGCATGGTATAAGCCCGGCGGCCTGTCAAACAGACCGATCACCGTTTCGGCTAAATCTTTTGTGTACGTCGGCGCTCCGACTTGATCGTTAACGACACGCACCTGATCATGTGTATCCGCAAGTTTCAGCATCGTATTGACAAAGTTGTGCCCGCCGCTGCCGTACACCCACGATGTTCTGATAATGGTGTGGTTTTTCCCCGTTAACCGGATCAGTTCTTCGCCGAGTTTTTTGCTTTTTCCATAAATCGTGCCCGGATCTGCGGGATCATCGGTCTGGTATGGCCGTGTTCCTTTGCCGCTGAAGACGTAATCGGTGCTGATGTGAATGAATTTCGCGCCGGTGTTTTCAGCCTCAAGCGCGGCATAATAAGCGCCGATTCCGTTTATTAAATACGCTTTGTCGAGCTCCGTTTCACATTTGTCAACGGAGGTGTATGCCGCCGTATTGACGACGATATCCGGCTTGTAATGGCTGAACGAGTGCCGCACCGAACGCTGGTCGGATATGTTCATCATCGCTTTTGTCAAGGCGATCACTTCATACCCTTCCTGCTTCAGCTGGCGGCATAACTCCCGCCCCAGCTGGCCGGCCGCTCCGGTTACTAATACCTTCGTCAATCGGATCCCCTTCTTTCCGATTAGTCTTGGCTGTCTGTATACCAGCGAATGGTTCTTCTCATTCCTTCTTCAAATGTGACGTCCTGCCGCCATCCCAGCTCATTTTTCAGCTTTGAAGCATTGATGGCGTAACGGCGGTCATGCCCTTTTCTGTCTTCGACATGAGCAAACCGTTCCTCGACACCGAGCTCCTTCATGATAAATGACGCAAGCTCTTTATTCGTCCGTTCATTTCCTCCGCCGATATTGTAAATGTCACCGAGTGTTCCTTTTTCCAGCACGAGCTTAATGGCGCGGCAATGATCTTCGGCAAACAGCCAGTCTCTGATCTGCATCCCGTCGCCGTACAGCGGAACCGGCGTGCCGTTTACGGCATGCCTGATAATGGTCGGAATCATTTTCTCGTGATGCTGGTACGGCCCGTAATTGTTGCTGCATCTTGTAATGATGGCAGGAAGCTTATGGGTTCTCACGTAAGACATGACGAGCAGGTCTGAGCTTGCCTTACTGGCGGAATACGGATTGTTCGGAGAAAGCGGCGTCGTCTCCGTAAAAGCGGGATCATCCGGCGCCAAATCTCCGTACACCTCATCTGTGGAAATGTGAATCAGCCTGCCGGCTTTTCCCTGTAACACCGCGTCCGCCAGTCGGTATGTGCCCATCACATTTGTTGTGATAAACGGCTCTGCCTGATTTATGCTTCTGTCCACATGGGATTCAGCCGCAAAATGAATGACAGCGTCATACATTTGGGAAAAGACTTTGTCAATGTCCTCTTTTTCAGAAATGTCACCTTTGATAAAACGGAAACGGCCGTTCTTTTTTAAAGCTTCTATTTCAAGCGGCCTGCTTGCATACGTGAGATTATCCAGGACGGTAATCTGCGCGTCCGTTTCTTTCAGCATCATCTTTGTAAAGGTAAGGCCGATAAATCCGGCGCCCCCTGTAATTAAATATGATTTTGGCATGATTAATGCTCCTGTCCTTTCTGTAATGCCTGATGCGCCAGGCTTCCGGCGAGGTAGAGCGATTCATGCGTACCCGCATCCACCCACCAGCCCGTTAACACATCATACGTCAGCTCACTGTGTTCAATGTATAAATTATTGACATCCGTAATTTCCAGTTCGCCGCGTTTTGAAGGGGAAATTTGTTCAATATAGGAAAACACTTCTGCGTCGTACATGTAGATCCCTGTGACGCATAGTCTGGTCGGCGGCTGCTCCGGCTTTTCAATGATCGACTTGATCCGTTTGTTTTCCTCATCAATCTCGGCGATGCCGAAGCGCTCCGGGTCGTCCACTTCTTTCAGCAGCACTTTCGCTCCTTTTCCCTGCTTTGCGAAACGCTCCGTATAAGGTTTTAATGAATCTTCAAAAATATTATCTCCCAAAAGCAAAACGAACGGATCGCTACCTGTAAATCGCTTTGCGTATGATAAACCGTCGGAAATGCCGGATGCGGCTGGCTGAACCTGATATGTGATTGAGACGCCGAGCTCTTCTCCGGTTTCGAGAAGTTTATGAAATTGCGGAATATATTCTTTTTGCGTAATCAGCAAGATATCCGTAATCCCCGCTTCTTCCAGCTTCATGACCGACCAGTAAATCATCGGATATGGACCGACAGGGAGTAAATGCTTATTGACCGCTTTTGTCAGCGGCATAAGGCGTGAGCCGGTGCCTCCGGCTAAGATAACACCTTTCACATGAACACTTCCTTACGTGTGGTTTTATCACAAATCATAAAGAATCGCCGCCGCCCGTTTGATGCCCCTGCCGTCAACCAGCGGCTTTCCGTTTTGATGAAGTCCGGTCCGCATCGGATAATCAGCGGCCATGTCAGACATATGCCGCGCGAGAACGTCCGCTGATATGCATTCACCAAGGCCGAGATGAACGGCGGCCCCCCGTGCGGCGAATTTTTCCGCCGTCTCAGTTTGATGCTCCACTTGAGAAAGTACGATGCAGGGCACACCTGTACAAATGGTTTCATATAAAGTGATCCCGCCGGACACGACGGCCATATCAGCCCTCGTGAGAAGCGCGGCCATGTCATTTGTCTGCCTTACCATCTCGGCATAAGGCATTTGTGTAAGATGCGCGCGCACGTCGTCAGCATGAGGCGCGGCGCCGCCCATGACGATGATCACTCGTTTTCGCTGAATATCGGGGATGCGGCGGCATGCTTCCATCACTTTAAAGACAAGCTTCTTCGGGTCGCTTCCTCCTAACGAGACCAATATGGTCCGGCATTCTTTTCTCAACTGATAGAGCTGCTTTGCTTTTTCAAAACCCGGATGAAGAATCATATATTCCGGGCCTTCATATACCGCGGCGCTGCCCATTTGGACCGTCCGGCTTTTCAGCCCTCCGTAAATGCCGTTTATAACGGCATCGCATAAATGAATGACATGTTCCCGTTTTTCTTCAAATAAGACGATGCGTGCCAATGAATGCTTTTTGACTTCCTCTAACCAGTCACACGGCATATCGAGCAGGTCGAATATGAGAAGGTCAGGAGCCTGCCTGTTTATTTCCCGGACAATAAATTCCTTCTGTCCCTTGTCAGGCTTGATGATCACTTCCCATTGATCAGAAGACAGATAAGAAGAAGCCTCTTTATTTGTGTAGAACGTTATTGAGCAATTGTTCTTAATGGCACCGGCAAGCAGCTTCATCCGGACCGCGTGCCCCATGCCGATGTCACGGCCTCCGTCCGCGAAAATCAAAACCCGCATGCTAATCAGCCTCTTTTTGCCGGATCATTTGATTAATGGCCCTGAGCTCCGGATCACTATTCAGCAGATGGATCAATTCTTTTGCCGGAATATCAGGACGCGAGCCCGCTTTTACGTACAGCTCGCGGGCCAGCCTGTAGTCCTCTTCGGTATCGACGGTCATCCGCAAGTGAGGAGCCCGGAGTTCCTGCGGAGGCTCAGGAAAGAGAAGCCGGTACTTCTCAGGAGATTCTCTTATTAAAAGCGTGACATGCTCCTGGTATTTGTCCGCCAGCGTTTTGTCGGCATTGATCTCCGTTAAAAGTCGCGCGTTTACCGCCTCGCCGCCGATGCCGAGCGGTGTACCGCAGATATACGTGTAGTCTGCGTGCTGATCTAAATGCGATTGAATCAGAAAATCAAGCAGCGAAGGGTCGACAAACGGGTTATCCCCCGTCAGTCTGACTGCGATGTCCGGTTTTACTCGTTCGATGACTTGTGCAAACCGGTCAAGCACGCGCTGCTCGCTGCCGCGGTGCACACGGTAGTTCTTGCTGAGGCAGTGCGCAGACAGAATGTCGTCGGTCTTGCTGTCAGACGCGGCGACGATCAGATTATCCCGCGATTGATCATAATACGCGCTTTGCCGAACCCTTTTGACAATCATATCGAGGATCGTATACCCGCCGATCGGTTTCAGCACTTTGCCGGGAAGACGCCCGCTTCCCATCCGCGCCTGAATGATAAACAAAATGTCAGTCATCATATGGGCTGCCTTTCGTCAAAAGGTCATCCCAAGTGATGCCCGTGTCAGCGGGGATATCCCTGACCGCACGCGTCCCGTCAGTTAAAAGTTCAAAATATCTCGGATGAAGCCCCTGCGGTTTTTGGCCGGGACGAAGGACGGCAAGGTTTTCCGCCGTAAAACATTCGCCTTTTTGAATCGGCGCTGTTGAAAAAATGCCTCTGTAAGCGAACCTTCTGATATCCCCTTCAATCGGTGTCGTCGTTTTATGGGAACTTCCCGACAGCACTTCCGGCACCGGAGCGTGATGCCCCTGCCGCAGCTCCGCTTCAACTGAGCGGATCGCCGCAACCATTTCTTTTAATTCATCCGGATTGAGGGCGAAGGAGTGATCAGCACCGGGCAGGTTTTTATCGATCGTAAAATGCTTTTCAATCAGTTTCGCTCCGAGCCTGACAGCCGCGCACGGCACATCATACGGATGGGCGCTGTGATCGGAGAAACCGATCACTGCATCCGGGAATGCGGCGGCAAGCATGGGAATAACGCTCAGATTGCTGTATTCAGGCGGCGCGGGATATTTCGCCACACAATGCATGATCGCAATTTCTGTGTTCCCCTCGCCGGTAATGGTTTGATAAGCCTCCTGAATATCTGAAATATCAGCACCCGCGGTGGAAAAGATAATCGGTGTCTTCAGCCCCGCGACATATTTCAATAACGGCAGATGATTCAGCTCGTAGGAGGCGATTTTAAAGGCTGAAGGGGAAGTCGCATACAGTAAGTCGGCAGAGCCTTCGTCACAGACCGTGCTTAAAAACAGCACGCCTTTTTTCTTACAATATTCAAGCAGCGGTTCGATCCACTCAGCGGGCATTTCCATTGATTGCACCAAAGAAAAAATAGAGACGTTTTTTCCCGCAGCGGTTTTGTACAAGCCGGGGTCTTTCTGATACATTTTGTCAGCCTGAAACATTTGGAACTTGACCGCGTCCGCGCCGGCCTCACTGGCCGCATCTATCAATTCAAACGCCTGGCTCAGTTTTCCGTCATGATTAATTCCGGCTTCGGCGATGATGAATACGGGCGAACCTTCGCCGATTGACTTCGTTCCGATTTGGCATGATGCCATCAGTCCGCCTCCTTCCCGGGCCACACATGATAGTAGTAATAGGACGCATCCGCTTTAAATCCCATTCTTTCATACAGGCGGATGGCTCTTACATTGTGGAGCTGCGTTCCCGCTGATACAGTCTTATGCTGAAAGCGCAATGATTGTTCAATCACGTGCGCCGCTAAATGGAATCCCGCTCCTTTTCCTTCAAAGCCCGGCTTTACCGCCATCAGATCAAGGACGAATTCATCGCCTTTAGACAGCCCCTGAACAAAGCCCACAGTCTCTCCCTTATATGTGGCGGCGAATTGTAACGAAGCTCTGCCTTCCGCGTTATTCCGCGCCCACTCTTCAAACAGGCGGTTTGCACTTTCATAGCTGAGATGGGGGTCTTGATAATACCTGCTTTTTGTAAAGGCGTCGCGGGCCAGCCGGCTGATCGCTTCGGTGTCGCCGGGTCCGGCTTCCCTAATCTCAAACGGCGGCGAGCTGTTATATACACGCACAGGACTGACGAGCTTGAGCAGACTCCCTACAAAATAAGCGTTCGGAAGCTGCTGAACGACCTGCATCGCGCCGATGTCTTCAGCCGGTATTTTAATAAATATAAAATCAGTGCCTGCCGCCCGCCTTGCCGCGTAAAATTCCTGAAACAGCCTTTTGAGCTGTCCGGCGCTGTTTGCGGCTGCAAGCTTCACATTGATGATATTTTTTCGAAACAATTGACTTTCCCACGAAGAGTTTTCATATAAAATCACGCCTTGAAGGCTGTTTTCTTCCAATAAACAGAGCGACGATTCATAGGCTTCCGGCTGGATGCCCTTCTGATGCAGGAAGGTATGAATCATGTCCTGCGCAAGATTTTCCCTCAGTCTGTACACCTAATCAGCCCCTTTGACGATATCCGTAACGGCTGCAATGACGTATTCAACGTCGTCATCTGTCATTGACGGATAAAGAGGGAGTGACACGGTGCGGTGATAATACGCTGCCGCGGCCGGAAAGTCAGTTTCCTTATACCCGTACGTTTTTTGATAATACGGATGGAACGGAACCGGAATAAAATGAACACTTGTGCCGATATTATATTGGTCTTTTAAAGCGGAAATCAGATCGTTCCGGCTGACCCCGGCCTCCTGCTCCTCTATTTGAAGAACATACAGATGCCATGCATGCCGCCCGTCATCACTGACATGCGGGATGGTCAGCCCTTTCATGTGTCTGAAGGCGTCCTGGTAGCGGCTCGCAATGTCGGCTCTTCTTTGCTGCATGCTGTCAATCCGTTTCAGCTGATGAAGCCCAAGCGCTGCCTGAAGATCAAACATATTCATTTTATAGCCGGGCGTTTCGACCTCGTAGTACCAGCTTCCGTTTGAAGAATAGCGGTTCCACGCGCCTTTGCTCATGCCGTGAAGGCTGAGCACCCTGATCTGATCGGCAAGCCCGTCATCGTCCGTCGTCAGCATGCCGCCTTCACCGGTTGCCAGGTTTTTTGTCGCGTAGAAGCTGAATGCCGTCGCATCGCCGATTGATCCGATCATTTTCTGTTTATACGTGGTATACACGGCATGTGCGGCATCCTCTAAGACAAATAACTGATGCTTTTCGGCAATGGCCAGAATCTGATCCATATCACACGACTGGCCGGCGAAATGAACGGGTACAATCGCCTTTGTCCGCGGGGTGACGGCCGCCTCAATTTTTTCAGGGTCCGCATTCAGCGTAAGCGGATCGATGTCAACAAACACCGGAACGGCGCCTGTGTGCACGATTGTATTGGCTGTTGAACTGAACGTCACGGCAGACGTGATGACCTCGTCGCCGGGACCGATCCCTTTCGCTTTCAGGGCCAAAAACAAAGCGGCGGTACATGAGTTCAGCGCGATCGCGTGCTTTGCCCCCGTCCAGGCGGCAAAGGCTTTTTCAAACGCCTCTACTTTCGGTCCCCTTGAAAGCCAGCCCGATTCAAGCGTATCAATAACCTCCTGAATTTCGTCCTTCCCGATCATGGGCAATGAATAGGGAAGAAAAGCTGATCTTTTTTGCACCATTTTCTTTGCGCTCCTATCTTTTTTATGAAGGGTCAACCCGTCTGAAGCTGACTCCGGTTTTTTCCTGAAGCACTTGGCATAAAGCGGCAAGCGAATCCTGAACCGGGTAGTTCGCGGCGACAAAAGCACGGCGCGCCTGTTCCGCTTTTTGATATTCTGCGGGGCTTTCGCATATCCGGATTAATTCCTGAGCGAGTGCCTGCGGGTCCTCAAAGACAAATTCTCCAAGTGAGTGATAATAAGGGTATCTGCGGGTTCCCGCTGATTTTCCGATCAGCACGGGCTTTTGAAACAGCATCGCTTCAAGACCGACCGTTGATGTCTGTGTCACCGCAGCGTCAACATACGGGAGAATATCATACAGCTCCATCTCTTTTTTGATGATTTTGCCTGCTTTATATTTCCGCAGCACCTGATTGTAAGCATCCAGCTTGTTTTTGCCGATTTCCCACGGATGCGGTTTAATAATGAGCTGCATGTTCTTTTGGCCGGCAAGCTCTTCAAGCACTCCCGTATAAAATTCATCAGAAAACGGCTGCGTGGCGATCAGCACCGTCCGCTGTGACGGGAGAAAAGAAAGTTTGCGGTAAAACGTGTCTTGATCTATCGGCTCTCTTGAGAAAATCTCGTCGAAACGGGGATGCCCCGTGATGATGATTTGTTCATCCCTGCAGCCTTTTGCTTTATACCACTCCGCTTCATAAGCCCCGAATACGGCCTGATAGTCCGTAAATACGGGCAGAAACGCTTCATCTCCCATGAGCGCTCCGTGCTGAAGACAGATGCTGACGGCGTTTTTTTTCGCGGACATCAGCGCCAGCACACGGCTGTAAATATCCTCCGTCGTGCCGACTACAACGGCGGAAATCTTTTCGGCCGTAAACAAAATATCAATGGCGTCAATCGCTTCAATAAATAACGGAATGTCTTTATACAAACGTTCCTGAAATTCTCTGTTTCCGAAAGCGGGATGGCTGTGAAGCTCTTTCAAAATGGAATGGGCTTTTTCAATATAAGGGACGGGGTTCCCTTTTTGCCCCATTCCCGTCAGCTCCAATTTGCAGATAACGGACAGCCCGTAATGGTCAGGCAGACTCCATCTGGCCAGTACCGCTGTTTTTGCCGGATCAAACTGCCGGTAGTTTCCCTCGGTGAACCGAAGATGATCGAAATGCAGAATGACTTTTCCGTTTACCGGTTTCTCATCTGTTTTCTTAATGTTTTGCCTTTTTTGATCATAATATGGCTGTATACCGGCTTCAGGAATATGCTGATCAGCCGGACCGAAAAGCTCTGGGTTCTGCTCCATGCTCTCCCGAAGCGCCGGACTGATATATTGATAAAAATTACTGATCAATGCGAGCGGGATGTCTTTGTAGCGAAGTGACTGAAAAAGGTCAATATACTGCCGGTACAGCACCCAATAATTCGCTAAGTATGCCGACAAGCCCTCACCCCTTTCCAAGCTTTTTTAATGATTCCCTCAGCTCCCGGCACGTGGTCTGCTGCGGAAGGCTGTTCACAAACTCGTTTTTCTCCGCCGCGAAAAGCTGATAATGGATGGATTGATCGGTAATATAATTGATATCAAGCTCCTCAGAAATCGGGTAAAACGGATAAAAATGATTCACTCTCCAGAAGAAACGGGCGTCACCAATCCGGTAAAACGCCGGGCTTTCATCCCAATAGGAACCGAATGCCGATTTGACCTGTTCCAGCACGGAAAACCGGTGCATGACCGAACAATGGTCAATGGCGCACGGCGCGTTCCACACGATCCGTTCGGCGGGCCTGGCCGTCTCCTTCACCGTCTCTTTCCGCTGATTCAGATGATAGGTTTTGGAACTTGAATACACGACGGCTTTTTCCGGGTCTTCATCAAGCTCTTTCACCATTTTCTCAAGCCGTTCCGGCACATACGTGTTGTCGTCGGTCGCATACGTCACGTACTCGCCCTCCGCCATTTCTATTGCCTGATTAATCAAGGCGGCGTAGCGTGTTTTTTCCGTTCTTTCTTTGACGCCCGATACATCGCTTTGATAAAACCGGACGCGGTCATCCGTGAGAAAAGGACGTATTTCCGCCAATGTCGCTTCATTTGAGTTGTCATCCATAATGAACAGCTCAAAGTCCGTAAACGTCTGAGACAGAATACTTTTAATAGAGCGGGCCACATAGTCACTTTTGTTATAGCTCGTCATGATCACTGACACTTTAGGCAACTCGTCACCCCCTTTTCGCACCTGAAACTACCGCTATCATATGTTCCTTATGCGGAAGATGCGCTAGGAATACAGACTATTATGTGAAAAGTCAGCATTGCGCGCACAAAAAAAGCTGGCTCTGATGTCCGGACTCATTGGAGCGTATTTTCTTTTTTCGCATAAATCTTTCTTTGGGCTCATATGGTGGAATAGATAAAAACAGCAGCCGCTCTGTCGGCTGTCTGATACTTGTCAGGAGGTTTCAGCATCAAGAGGTTTTCATCAAAGGAGGAACAATATGAAACCGAAAAAGAATCAATATCAGCAAATGCAGGGGATGGGGATGGGAATGGATATGCAAGGATACCAGCCGCAGCTCGGGCCTAATCCTTATCCGCAGCCTCAGGGCCAAGGATCACAAATGATGCCGATGCAGCAGCAAATGACAATGCCGATGCAGCAAGGCCAGCAGAGCTTCGGCGGGGGGTTCCCCGGCCAGCCGCAGCAGCAGGGCGGCGGCAGCTTTCAGATTCCGTCAGGTCCATCATCGTCACAAAACGTTCCCGGCATGCTGCCGATTGAAGAGTCATACATTGAAAATATTCTGCGGTTGAACCGGGGCAAAACGGCGACGATTTATATGACATTTGAAAACAGCAAAGAATGGAATTCAAAGATTTTCCGCGGTGTGATTCAGGCGGCGGGACGTGACCATATCATCATCAGCGATCCGAAAACGGGCACCCGCTATCTGCTTCTGACCATTTACCTTGATTACATCACGTTTGATGAGGAAATCGCTTATACTTATCCGTACTCCATGTCTTCTTATTCTCCGAGATAAATCAAAAAGCCAATCGCTCACTTGACAGAGGATTGGCTTTTTTTCTTTATAAATATTTGACGGCCGCGACGATAATCATAATCCAAGAGATGATAAACGCCACGCCGCCGAGCGGTGTAATCGCGCCGAGAATGGAAATCTGCGTCACGCTCAATACGTACAGGCTTCCTGAAAACAGAACGATGCCCGCAAACATCAGCCAGCCCGCAACAGAAACACTGCCTGCGCCAGAAAGCTTTTCGGCCAAAAACGCGACAGCCAGAAGACCGAGCGCGTGATACATATGATATTGCACGCCTGTGTGCCACACCTGCAAATATTTATCGGGGATTTTCCCTTCAAGCCCATGCGCGCCGAAAGCGCCCAGCGCCACGGCCAATAAAGCGTTAATCGCACCAAGAATAATAAACACTTTCATCTATTTTTCTCCCGCCTTTTCTTTAAAGTTTCCAATTCAATCATAACCCAACATCGGCAAAATTCAACGTCCGCCGTCCGATGACACGAGATTGTCGGATTTTTTCTTTTTGATAAGCTGGATTCGGTCAATCGCTATCGCCAGCAGCGTCCCGAGCACAAGACCGTTGCTTAAGAGCGAAATCAGGATCGGATGCATCCCCGATAACGCGCTCTCCGGCACAAACATTACGCCGACCCCCGTCAGGAGCGCCAGACCGATAATGGAGCGGATTCGTTTTTGCTCCGCTTTCTCATAAGAGTCAAACTCCGTAAAGGCAAGACCCGCCATTGTGGAGAAAACGACGAAGTTTACCGCAAAGCCGACCGGTGAGGGCAGACTCGCAAACGCATTCATAAATAGCGGGATCATACTGATGATCACGACAAATACACTTCCCAAAAGAAACGGCTTTTTCGAAGGAAGCTTCGTCGTCTCAATAAAACCGGCCGCCCCTGAAATCGGCACAGGCGCAATGCCCCCTGACAGTCCGCTCAAAAGGTGGCTGATCGAAGCCGCAAACCCAGCCGGACGCTCACGCCGCTTCCCGACGGTGCCGCCGAATTTTTTCACCGCCGCTTCTACAACCCGGATGCTCGCGAGCATGTTGACAATCAAAAGCACGGTAATGAAGAGTGATGTAATAATCAGGCCGCTGTCAAACACGGGTTTTCCAAACGGAAAAAGAGCCGGCAGCTGAATCACGCGGTCCGGTATTTGAATCGGTTTGGCAGCGCCGAAGACGGCGAATAAGATCCATCCGCCGGCAAGCGAAAGGAGAATCGCATACTGTCTTAAGAACGTAACATTCGATCGGGACATGATGAACATCGCCGCCGTCACAACCATGGCGAGCCCGAATACAAGGCCGTCGACGCTGTTTTTTAAATAGCCGATGCCCAAAAGGCCTTTCACAATCGGCTGACTCAGCTGCATGACCAACAGCAGCAGATACACACCGGTCACAACCGGCGTAAACAGCACGGCCAGCCGTTCAATCACTTTAAAAAGGCTGAACAAAAAGAAAAAGACAGCGCTTAATAACAGCGCCCCCTGCAGCGCCCGCAGCGTCTCGCCGAATGTCGCGAACACCGTGCCAGTCAGTCCGCCGTAAATCGTGTATACGCCCCACCATAAGCCTGCCGGGCTTTCATTAATCGGCAGACGATGTCCCTGGAGACATTGGATGGCCGCGGCGACGCCAAGCACAAAAAATGTGCTCTGAATCAATGCGGCAGAATCGGCATGGTTCAAGTGAAATGATTGTGCGATGGCGACAGGAACTACAATCGCAGCCGCAATCATAAATGCCGTCCATTGCAAACCCCCGAGTATCAGTTTCAAGTCAATCAACCTCTCCTGTTAAAAATCGAAAATGGAATCCCCGTTTCCGTCTTCCTCACGTTCGTCTTTCGCTTTTTTCTGATATTGGTTCAGCCCGGCGCTGCCCATCATTTTTTCAAGCAGCAGCGGGTCTGTCGAAGGAGACGCGGAAGGTTTCGGCGCCGCTTTCGGAATCGGATTCTGCACAGGCGCCGGAGCGGCGTGCGTCTGAGTGCCGAGCACGACATCACACAGAGAGCGGATGGCAGCCGCGTGCATTTTGACCTCCTCGGTGCGGGTCGCTGTTTTCGCCTGCCTCAGTTCTTCTTCCATCTTCTGAATCAAAGCAGAGATATGTATGTTCATGAGTAAATCCTCCAGCAGTAATTTGTCTTCTTCCTGCATTTTATCAAATTTCTGAGCGAATCGCAGAATTGAGTTTGTTATTTTTTCTGACGGCATACCGCCCTGAACGCCAAAAAAGGCGCTTACCGCCGGGCGGAAGCGCCTCAAAAAAACCGTTTATTGCGGCAGGTCGGGGATGCACCAATCGATCGGCTGCTCCCCCATTTTTTCAAGGGCAGCGTTTGTACGGGAAAACGGTCTGCTCCCGAAAAAACCGTTCCTTGCCGAAAACGGGCTCGGATGAGTCGATTCAATAATAATGTGTTTCGATGTGTCAATCCGCTCTTTTTTCATCTGCGCGTGACGCCCCCATAGGATAAAGACAATCGGCTTCTCTCTTTCATTCACCACATCAATGATGCGGTCAGTGAGCCGCTCCCATCCCTTGCCTTTGTGGGAATTGGCCTGACCGCGGCGAACCGTAAGCACTGTGTTTAACAAAAGCACTCCCTGCTTCGCCCAGCTGACGAGCGATCCGTGGTTCGGTACGGAGCAGCCGATATCGTCCTGAAGCTCTATGAAAATATTTTTCAAAGACGGCGGCTGCCTGACCCCGGGCTGAACGGAAAAACTAAGCCCGTGCGCCTGTCCTGGCCCGTGATACGGGTCCTGTCCGAGAATGACCGCTTTTACATCCTCATAGGGCGTATAATGCAAGGCGTTAAAAATATCATGGCTGTCAGGATAAATCGTTTGGCTGCTGTATTCTTGTTTCAGCATCTCTCTCAGCTCTTGATAATACGGTTTGTCAAATTCATCTTTCAGCTGATTCCACCAGCTGTCTTTTAAAAGCTGTTTCAAACTGTCCGTCCCCCTTATGAACTGTGCAGTCTCGAATGGACGGGCTTTCCGTCCCACACAATGTCAGTCGGCGCCTCCCGCCTCTTCATGTCCGGCTCTTCAAGAAGAACCGCGAAGTTTTTCGTCGGGAGCTCCCCAAGCCCGTGCTTTTCGCTTAACCGGTCTAAGTACCGCTTCCGTTTGCCGCCGAGATCCGCGGACTGATTGCCGCCTCCCTCAAAAAACGCATATATGACGCTCGCGCAAGGAACACGCTTCACACGGTGCTGTTTCGCGGCGCGCAAATAAAAGTCCCAGTCCCAATAATTATGGACATCCGGATCAAAATATCCTAACGTGTCATGCAGAGAACGCCTGTACATGCTGCCTGACGGAACGTACGTGGAAAATACCCGCATATCCGCATAATCCGCCGTATAGGCGAACGGCTTTCGTGACACCGGGTATCTCGTGCCGCCCCGTTCTTCAAATGACACAATTTCCGCGTCAGAATGGACAAAATCCGCATCAGCAAGTGCAGCCGCCATTCTTTCCAAATGGCCCGGCGTAATGAAATCATCATCATCGCACAGCATGATACAATCACCCGACGCTTTTTTCACACCTGCGTTCCGAGCTTCCACATGTCCGGCATTCTGTTCTAAATCAATAATCTGAATCGGCAGATCGCTGTACAGCTGCTTCGCTTGTTCGACCGATTCTCCGGCATCATTTACAATGATCACTTCATAAGGCTTTATGGTCTGCATGGAAATCGACTCCAGCAGCTCACACAAAGCCGGAATCCGATTATACGTGACTATGACAATTGATATATTCATGATCCGCTCCTTCTGCTTTTTCTCATGTTCTATTAAAACATAAAGCGGCGGAGAGATCAGGGGGGATTTTTGATTTCGGCCCATTCAGAAACAAATCCAGGTCATGCCCGCCAGCAAAACGAGAATGATCAGAAGGTCTCCCCAAACAGTGCAGACCGCCTTGGCATTAAGTCTGCCCGCCTCCATGGCGTTCCAAAGTTTTGATTGATAAACAGGCACCAACACCATCGCATAGCATGTGCACAAGCAGACAAAAGCCGGCGGGACAAGCGCACATCCATCCTCATTCCAATCATGAATAAGTTCCGGTATACTCACCCCGCTGTCAATGTACAAGTATAATATACCCGCCAGCGGAATGAGCGAACTGATCTGCAGCTCGAAAAGTTCCACCTTCCACTCACGCGCAAACGAAACGGCCCAAATCCATCCCAGCGCATAAAACAATAGAAGAAGCAAAATACTGAAAACAACAAAAATAGCGTCTTGCATCCCATTCAGAACCATAATAAAAAGACTTACAACGGGCAATGCAAGAACCAAGCCGCAGACGGTAAATACGGTAACGGCTATTTGGGCGCACGCGCCGTACATCCACGAACCTAATCTCATTTTAACACCCCTATATAGATTCCCTATGTACATAGTGAAAAAGATCAGGCAAGCCTCTGCCTGCCTGCGTAAAAACCTATTTTGCCGCAAAACGGAAAACATACCGTCACAACGGCGCATACTGCCGCAAAACTCGGTGTGACCGCCGAAGGAAACAGCCCAGCCGGAACCAGATTGAACAAAAAGACAAACATAAAACATAGATTCGGCGCCATTGAAGCCCATACCGTCCGCTCAGCAAGCTTTTTGCCGCCAGCCCCGAACTCTTTGCCAGCTTGATAGCCGATTTGGAACCAATACAGCACATAACCGATCATAATCAGCCATACTGACACGGAAATCCCTTTCCACAGCGCGTCAACAGCGGGATGAATCCTCCACGCGTGCATCATCGTAATCATCGCCCCCATCACAAAAAGACCGCAGTTGCAGAACAGATAAAAGAGCATAAAAGTCCGCGCGGGCACCGCCGAAGCTTTTTGAAAAGCAGAGATAATCTCAGACGGAGTCCCCACTTCCCGCAGAATAAGCGCCATCGCTTCGCTTTCGGTTTTGCCTTTTTCCAGATGATCACAAATGGCATGATGAATATGGCTTTCGATTTCTTTTAATAATTCACGGCTTCCGGACTTGCCTTCCAGCCCTTTTCTGATTTCCTGCACATAAAGGTCTTTATCCATTCTGCCCGCCCCGCTTCAGCATCCGGTCCATCAGAGCAGAGAACAGATTCCATTCCTTCGTCCGTTCGGCTAGAATGTTTTTTCCTTCATCGGTGATCCGGTAATATTTTCGGTCCGGCCCTTTGGTCTGCTTTTCCCAGTAAGAAGAAATATAGCTTTGGCGTTCAAGCTTATGAAGCGATGGGTACAGCGTGCCTTCCTTCATTTGCAGTTCATTCCCGCTTCTTTTCTCCATTTCTTTCACTAGTTCATACCCGTACATGGGCCGTTCATTCAGCAGCGTCAGCACCAGAATGACCGTGCTTCCCTTTACAAGCTCCCTGTTGAGCATTTATTTTCTCACCCTTACCTAGTAATCTTATGTAGGTATTGTACGCACATCCCCCGCGGCTGTCAAATCATTCCTCTAAGCCTTCCGTATTGTGATCGGAAGAAAATCTAACTATAATGAGATATAAAACACTGATGGAGGCCATTGATATGTCAATGCACAAAGCACTTACTATTGCCGGTTCTGATTCCAGCGGCGGCGCGGGAATTCAGGCCGATTTAAAAACATTTCAAGAAAAAAACGTATACGGAATGACGGCTTTGACCGTGATCGTAGCGATGGACCCGGAGAACAGCTGGGATCATCAAGTATTTCCGATCGATGCCGATACGATTCGCGCACAGCTGGCGACGATTGTTGACGGAATCGGCGTAGACGCCATGAAAACGGGAATGCTCCCTACCGTGGAGATCATAGAGCTTGCGGCGAAAACGATTAAAGAAAAACAGCTGAAGAATGTCGTTATCGATCCTGTCATGGTCTGCAAAGGAGCGAACGAAGTGCTGTATCCGGAGCATGCCGAAGCGCTTCGCACCCAATTGGCGCCTCTGGCAACCGTCATCACGCCAAACCTGTTTGAAGCAAGCCAGCTGAGCGGTATGGATGAATTAAAAACGGTGGAAGACATGAAAGAAGCGGCCAAGAAAATTCACGAACTCGGCTCGAAATATGTATTGATTACAGGCGGAGGCAAATTGAAACATGAAAAAGCGATCGACGTGCTGTATGACGGAGAAACCGCGGAAGTATTAGAAAGCGAAATGATTGATACACCTTATACGCACGGAGCCGGATGTACATTCTCCGCCGCCGTTACGGCAGAACTGGCCAAAGGCGCTGAAGTGAAGGAAGCCATCTACGCGGCAAAAGAATTTATCACCGCGGCAATCAAAGAATCCTTCCCGCTGAACCAATACATCGGACCGACTAAACATTCGGCGATGCGTCTTAGCGGAAAATAAAATAAATATCCCCCTCATTACCCGAGGGGGATTATTTCATTTTTTTCGCGGATGACCGCAAAAACATCTCAATAGACTGCACAAACAGCGCATATTCCTTCATCTGTTCATATGTATGCATCAGCCGATCACTCCATTCATTGTGCGGCTCAGCTCTCTTGAGCATGCGATTCAGCTGAAGCAATACTTCTTTATATTCTTCCCGCTTATCTTCCACTTGCTCTGCGGCTTTGACAAGTAAACATTTCGGCGTCATCTTCTGATTTTTCAAAACTGAGAAAACAACTCCTTTTATTCCTGGAATCATAGGCTTTCGTTTGAAGAATAGCACAGATGGCATAGGTTTCACATAAGAAAAAAGAACGATTTTCTACAAAAGTGTCCAAATTGAGCCATTTATTTCCGTTTTTCCTGCCGAAGTGACGGTTACGTCATCATTTCCCGGGAAAGGAAAATATCTGGCGCTGAATACCTCTTCTCCATCATTCAAAAACAATTCAATCGAGGATGCATCCAGAAAGAGCTGCACGGAATGCACCTCGCTGATGGCGCAGCTTCTCTTTTCTTTTTCTTCTCCGCTGAAAGCGGTGCGCTCCAGCACAGCCAGCCCCTCTTCCTGATGAAATATAAACCGGGCCGCCCCCCGAATTGAGATTTCAAAACCGGATTCGCAAGTGATGTCCTCCAGCAGCACTTCAGCCCGGGACGCATCTTTCACCGGCAGGCTTACAGACGAGCAATTCAATTGAAGACGGTGCTTTTGTTCATCCGTGCGGCGTGATTTCATTTCCGAAAGCGGGCGCTGTATGATTCTGCCGTTGGACAGTGACAGCTGTCTCGGCATCGTTAAGCAGTGAATCCAGTGATACGCATGGGTCGGGTGTTTGTCCTCATGCTGATCCGGAACGCCCATCCACGCGAACAGAATCCTCCGTCCCTTATCATCTTCCAGCGTCTGCGCCGCGTAAAAGTCAAATCCTCTGTCAAGCTCCGTAAATTCACCGTGCTTAAATTCTGGCGGCTCTGTATGCAGCCTGCCGAGGAAATAGCCCGCCTGGTGGCTGTTATGATATTCTATCCCTTCGGCTTCAAGCCCCTGCGGACATACGAGCAGCACGTCGGTTCCGTCAAGGGAAAACAAGTCGGGACATTCCCACATATAACCGAATGACCCGAGACCGCCGGAGTCCGCCCCCGCAATCGCACCGAGAAACGTCCAATCCGTCAAGTTCTCTGATGTGAACAACACAGCGCTTCCGGTGAGCTTTTCTGTCTGCGCGCCGAGCACCATGTAATACGCTCCGTCTTTCTTCCAAACCTTCGGATCACGGAAATGAGCGGTATAGCCTTCCGGGAGACGCGCGACGACTCCTTTTTTTTCAAATACGATCCCGTCTTCAGATTCGGCGAGGCATTGATACGTTTCCCGATTGCCTTCTCCGTCACGGACATTGCCTGTGTACATCAGGCAGAGCCGCCCGTCTTTTTCGATGGCGCTTCCGGAATAACAGCCGTTTTTGTCATACCACTCACCCGGCGCAAGCGCGATTTCTTCCTCTTTCCACTCAACGAAATCCTTCGTCGTCACATGCGCCCAAAATTTCGCGCCATGCCCCGTATGAAATGGCTGCCATTGAAAAAACAAGTGATATACGCCGTTCCATTGGATCACGCCGTTCGGATCATTTAAAAGCCCGACCGGCGCCATAATATGATAGTTCTGGCGGTATGGATCTGACGCGGCTGTTTCTCCCCGCTTCTTTTTCGCTTCCTCAGCCTGCAGGCGCAGCTCTTGATCCGGTGTCCTCATTTGACGGCCTCCTTTTCTTTAGCTCCCATAATGTAAGCGGCAATAAACGCCGAGACAGAGGCGATGCCCATTCCGATCAGATAGTTTATAAGATTTCCTAAACCGAGCGGAGCCGTGATGGCAATCATCGGAATTCCGGTCAGACCGTAGGCATTGGCGGCGACGCCGGTCACCACGACATAGGCTCCTCCCAGCGCTCCGCCAATCATTCCCGCGATAAACGGCTTACGGTACCTTAGGTTCACACCGAAAATGACTGGTTCGGTTACACCGAGAAAAGCGGAAAATGCGGCCGGCAGAGCGATTTCTTTCATTTTCGCTTTTTTCGTCAGGAAAAATACAGCCAGTCCCGCCGCACCCTGAGCGACATTCGCCATCGACCAGATAGGAAGGATATAGTTTCTGCCCAAATCAGCGATGAGGCCGGCCTCAATCGCATGAAAGCTGTGATGCACACCGGTAAGCACAATAAGCGGATAAAGACCGCCGAAAAGCAGTCCGGCAACAATGCCCGCATGATCATACACATATGTCAGCGAGACGGTAATGCCTGATCCGATCGCCCTGCCAAGCGGACCGATTGCGATAAAGGTGATAAATCCTGTGACAATCACCGTGACAAAGGGCGTGACCAATAAATCGAATGCGTGAGGCACAATTTTTCTCGTGCCCTTTTCCACTTTGCTCATAATGTAAACGGCTAACAGTACGGGGATGACCGTCCCTTGGTAGCCAAGCAGCGCAATGTCGAAGCCGAAGAGCTGCATAAAATCAGGTGATGCATCCGCAAGCCCCCACGGATTCAAAAGCGCCGGATGGATCATAATTCCCCCGAGCACGGCACCGAGATAGGCATTACCGCCAAATTCCTTCGCCGCGCTGAACCCGATGAATACGGGCAGAAAGATAAACGCCGCGCTTGAAAACATGTCTAAAAGCTTAAACAGCGATGATTGTTCAGACACCCAATGAAAAGCCTTCATCATGCCAAGCAGCCCCATTAAAAGTCCGCTTGCCACGATAGCCGGAATGATGGGAACGAATATGTTAGACAGTGTCTTCGCAAATCTTGCGGCCGGATTCAGCTTTTTTTTCGCTGCGTCCTGATGTGTCTCACGATCCTCCCGCCCCAAATCGGCTTCTTTTGAAAAAGCGTCATACACTTTATTCACGAGGCCGGTGCCGAATATAATCTGATATTGCCCCGAGCTGCTGAAAGCCCCTTTTACGCCTTCTATTTCTTCAATGCCGGCCTGGCTGATCTTCTGTTCATCTTGAATGACGAGCCTGAGCCGCGTCGCGCAATGTGTCGCGCTGATAATATTTGATTCCCCTCCGATATGCTTGATAAGCTGTTTTGCCGTTTCTTGATAATTCATGATGTATCCCCCTTTCTAAAATCAAAAAAGACCTAAAATTCGCCAACGAAAAAGGTCAGCATAATCCCTTTTTCATGTACGCAAATTTTAGGTCTTGCCTGCATTACCAGTCACAATCCCGCCGGATTCAGTTTTTTAATGCGCTTTCATTCTATTTCATGATAGCGCTTTCGTCAATATGTTTTCAAAAAAAAAGTCTGTTTCTCGAAACAGACGCGTTATTCCGGGTTTTTTTGCAGACGCTGGACATGCAGCGTGATATAGCCGGCCTCGGATTCCGGCAGTTCCAAATCATATTCAGTTTTTAAAAACGCCGCCAGTTCAAGCGCACACCGATAAGCAAACGGATACTTTTTTTGGATGAAATAAAGCATCTCTTCGTCCATGGAATGGAGTGCTTCATTTGAGTCCAACCGGCTGACCGCATACCGTAAGTGCGTGACGAGGCGCTGATAGGAAATACTGTCTTCATCCACCTTCTGTTCGAAAAAGGATTCGATCTTTTCGATCATTTCTTTGATCATGGTTGTATGCTTCATCGCCGAATACATGCTTTTGGCATCCGCCTTGGCAGTGTGGATATGAAGCGCGATATACCCCGCCTCATCATCAGGCAATGATATACCGAGGGTTTGTTTCACGTGTTCAACCGCCCAGCGGCCGATCTCATATTCTTTTTTATAGAGCGCCTTAATTTCATGAAGCAATCGGTTATGCACCTGAAGGCCGTTTTGAATCCTTTCGATCGCAAAGGATAAATGGTCCGCCAGCGCAATGTGGATGTGATCGCTCAAAGGTGCCGCAAGCTCTCCCTCCGCATGGCTGATGATATCTTCAGCCGCCTCTATATGCTCTTCGGGAAGCGTTTCTAACACTTGTTTGAACTTTTCATTTTCGTCGTGCACGACAAATATTTTTTCAATTTTATGTTTTTGAATCACATCATTTTTTCTCTTTTGAAAAGCGATTCCGGGACCCATTACGATCTTTTCCCGTCCGTCTTCTTTTATTAACGCCGCATTGTTGTTTAATACTTTGTCTATTCTCAAGAGGTTCGCTCCCGTTCATATGTTTAGTGGGATTGTACCCTCTTTTTCATATGATGTAAAGGTGCCGGACCCGCGCGCTCCCGTTTCGGCAATTCTTTGCGGACAGGCATCCATCGGTTTTTATCCAGCCTGCCGCGGGCCGATTTCGTTTCATCGGTCAAATCCGCCGATCGGACACGGCTCACAAACGAAAAAGCCCCAGCCGTCCGCTTCGCTTTCTTATGATAAGCCGCTTGGTTTCCGTACACGGCGGCTAATGGATATCTTCCGTTACCCGGCGCCATCCAGTTCATCAGAAAGACCATCCACACCCGTAAAGATACTAGCAAACGTTTCATTGCAAATCATCCCTCCGCTTCTTTTTGACAGACAGCTTGTTCGCAGGCCTGTTTTTCTCTCCGCTTTAACGGAAAAGGCGGCCGATCCTTCTCCGCTAAAAACTAGCGGGTCTAGCAACCCTATGACTCTATGATAGACGCGGCCGGGCGAATTGTTTGTCACAATATGAGTGAAAAAACAAACTAGTTTTCAGAAGTTTTGTTGAAAGCTGATGGAAATGACCTGAAAAATGGAAAAGCCGATAAAAAAAGTTATACACACCTTATCCCTTGGTTAAGCACAGCTTAAACACAGGGTATATCCACATATCCACAAACTCGATCTATATTTTGTATAGGAACACTTGTTCCCAACAATATATATACACAAATTTATTCAGTTATACACAGGATTCTGTGCATAACTCCCTCCTTATTCACAGACCAATTTCCATAAATGAGTCATATGTCACAAGGATTATTTTGAATTTTCAAGAAATATATACTAGATTTCTAATTTAGATAAAGAAAAAGGGGGAAACACGATTGAAAAAAGGAATCATCCGTTATCTGCTTCCGGCTTTTGTCTTATCCTTTACCTTATCCACAAGTTCACAGGCTGCGCCGGCTTCAAAACCGCAAACTCCTGATCTTGAGAAGGCTGAGGTGTTCGGTGACATTGATATGACCACCGGCAAACAAACGACAGTCATCGTGGAGCTCAAGGAAAAGTCACTGGCGGAAGCAAAGGAACTCGGCAAAGCACAGACAAAAAGCAAGCTGAAAAGCGAACGCGCAAAAGTGAAAAAGAAAGCGCTCAAAACCATTAAACACGGAAAAATTAACAGGGAATATGAGCAAGTGTTTTCCGGCTTCTCCATGAAACTCCCGGCAAATGAAATCCCCAAACTGCTGAGTGATCAGGATGTCAAAGCGGTTTATCCGAATGTCACCTATCATACCGATCAGCTCAAAGATAAAGACATCACCCTATCTAAGGATGCCGTGTCTCCGCAGATGGATGACAGCGCGCCTTATATAGGGGCAAATGACGCGTGGAAGCTCGGCTATACGGGTAAAGGGGTCAAGGTTGCCATTATTGACACCGGTGTCGAATATAAACACCCTGACTTAAAGAAAAATTTCGGACAATATAAAGGATACGATTTTGTGGATAACGACTACGATCCTGAAGAAACGCCGTCCGGTGATCCGAGAGGCGCGTCGACTGACCACGGAACCCATGTCGCGGGCACGGTAGCGGCAAACGGAACGATTAAAGGCGTCGCGCCGGATGCTACACTCCTTGCCTATCGTGTGCTCGGTCCGGGCGGAAGCGGAACAACGGAGAACGTCATCGCCGGCATCGAACGCGCCGTACAGGACGGAGCAGATGTCATGAACCTTTCTCTCGGTAATTCTGTGAATAACCCAGACTGGGCGACAAGCACGGCGCTTGACTGGGCGATGTCAGAAGGCATCACGGCCGTTACATCAAACGGAAACAGCGGGCCGAACAATTGGACCGTCGGCTCTCCGGGAACGTCCAGAGAAGCCATCTCCGTCGGAGCGACCCAGCTGCCGCTGAACGAGTACGCCGTCTCCTTCGGTTCCTATTCCTCAGCGAAAGTAATGGGCTACAACAAAGAAGATGACATAAAAGCACTGAATAAAAAAGAAACAGAGCTCATAGAGGCGGGTATCGGCGAGCAAAAGGATTTTGAAGGCAAAGATCTGAAAGGAAAAGTAGCGGTCGTCAAACGGGGCAGCATCGCCTTTGTGGATAAAGCAGACAACGCCAAAAAAGCGGGCGCGATCGGTATGGTTGTGTATAACAATGCCCCGGGAGAAATTGAAGCCAACGTACCGGGCATGTCCGTGCCGACGATTAAGCTTTCATCAGAAGACGGCGAAAAACTCGTCAGCCAATTAAAAGCGGGCGGCACAAAAGCGACTTTCAATTTATCCGTGGCTAAATCGCTCACTGAACAAATGGCAGACTTTTCGTCACGCGGCCCGGTTATGGACACGTGGATGATTAAACCTGACGTCTCCGCTCCCGGCGTAAACATCGTCAGCACCATTCCGACCCATAATCCGGCCGACCCGTACGGCTACGGATCGAAGCAGGGAACGAGCATGGCTTCCCCGCATGTAGCCGGCGCAGCTGCCGTTATCAAGCAGGCCAAACCGAAATGGAGCCCGGAACAAATAAAAGCCGCTCTCATGAACACGGCGGAAACCTTAACGGACGCGGACGGTGACGTATACCCGCATAATGCGCAAGGCGCCGGAAGCATCAGAATCATGAAGGCGATCAAAGCAGACTCCCTTGTCGCCCCGGGAAGTTATTCTTACGGAACGTTTATGAAAGACAAAGGCAATGAAACGAAAAAAGAAACCTTTACGATTGAAAATCAATCGTCCATCAGAAAATCATATCAGCTCGAGTACTCTTTCAACGGCACGGGCATTACCGTTTCGGGCACAGACCGGGTCGTGATCCCCGCTCATCAAACCGGAAAGGTCAATGCGAAAGTAAAGGTCAATGCCAAAAAAGTAAAGGCAGGCACCTATGAGGGAACCGTCACAGTGCGTGAAGGCGGAAAAACAGTCGCAAAAGTGCCGACGCTGCTGATTGTAAAAGAGCCGGACTATCCGCGCGTGACGTCAATCGACGTGCAGGACGGCACAACGCAGGGAACCTACCAAATTGAAACCTATCTTCCGGCGGGAGCCGAAGAGCTCGCCTTCCTTGTATATGACAGCAATCTTGACTTTGTCGGCCAAGCCGGCATCTACAAAAAGCAGGATAAAGGCTATCAATATTTCGACTGGAACGGCAAAGTCAATGGTGACACCGCACTGCCGGCAGGAGAATATTATATGCTGGCCTATGCCGCGAACAAAGGGAAATCAAGCCAGGTGCTGACTGAAAAACCTTTTATCATTGAATAACCGAACAACCCTGCTGGAGCATCAGCAGGGTTTCTTTCTGATCATTCGGCAAAAACTTCACGAAGCAGCCGGTATGACTGAAGTTTATCTTCAAAGTGATGAGTAATGGTCACAGCCATTACTTCTTCCGTTCCGTATGCTTTACTGAGAGCCAGAATCTGTTCTTTCACCTGCGGCTTCGTTCCGATGATCATTCGATTCCGATTATCGGCAATTCGTCTTTGTTCATACGGTGTATACGTATTTCCGAGGACGGTTTCGTAAGACGGTACGCCGTGAAGCGGAATCCCCTGTTCACCCGCAAGCAGCGTATAATCCATGACGGCCGCGAGTTCCTCCGCTTTCTCCTCCGTGTCCGCGCACAGCACAAACACAGCCACGGCCGTTTTTGGTTCTTTTCCTAATGCGGAAGGTTTAAATCTGCGCTTATATTGTGCTGTCGTGCTTTCTCCGCCTTCTCCATTAATAAAGTGAGCAAACATATAGCCTGCTCCCATTTCTGCGCTCAGAAGCGCGCTTTCCCCCGAAGAACCGAGAAGCCAGACTTCCGGCGCCGTCTTAATAAGGGGTGATGCGGTCAGATTCGGAAAACGGTGATTGTCGTCGGCTGCATCATGCAAATACATCGCCAGCTCACGAAGCTGCTGCGGATATTGATCAGCGTTACGCTTCCCGCCGTCATTCAGCGCCCATGATGCGATCGGCATTCCGCCCGGCGCTCTCCCTAATCCGAGATCGATTCTGCCCGGCGTCAACCCTTCAAGCACGCGGAAATTCTCCGCCACCTTATATGCGCTGTAATGCGGAAGCATGACACCGCCCGAGCCTACACGAATCTCATTCGTTTTCGCCGCAATATGGCTGATCAGCACTTCAGGGCTTGAACCCGCCAACCGCTCTGAAAAATGATGCTCCGACACCCAAAACCTCTTATATCCGAGCTTTTCCGCCTCCTGCGCCAGTCTTACTGTATTCCCCAGAGCACTTTCCGCGGAACTCCCTTCTGATACAGGAGATTGATCTAATATGCTTAATGAAATCATCACTGTCACCTCATCAACATCGTACCACTGCTAAGCCGTTTTTTCTTTCTGTATGCTTATAAGCATCCCTGATGATAAACATTTATATACCTTGTTCCATTTTGTCGAAATATGTTACACGTGAAACATAAAAACCTCTCCCGGTCAGGAGAGGTTTTTTCTTAATTCTTTTGAAAACCTTTATCTTTTACATATTGATTTAAATAGGTTCTCGGTTTTTGTTTCATGAACTGCAGGATTTGATCAGACCACGTTTCAACCCGCTTGCCGTTTGTCCGTTTATCATAATAAGCGGAAATGGTTTCATCATATTCCTTCATATAACTGCGGAAGTGTTCTTCATTCGTATCGTACGTGTTTTCATGATATACGGCTTGTTTCGGCAGGCGCGGCTTTTGACCGGACGGATGAGCGGGATGACCGACTACCAAGCCGAACAGCGGCAGCACATGGTCAGGTGTACCAAGCACTTCCGTCACCTGATCAAGTTCATTTCGAATGCCTCCGATATAACAAATGCCAAGTCCCATTGATTCCGCGGCAACACTTACGTTTTGTGCGGCAAGTGCGGCATCAATGACGCTGACCATAAACATTTCCGTATTCTCAAGAAGCTCGGTAATGTTTTCGCCTTTTTCCTCAGCAAGTTTTTTATGGCGGTACAAATCAGCGCAAAACACAAACAAGTGCCCGTTATTTTCGACGTAAGGCTGGTTTCCGGCCAGTGCCGCCAGCTTCCGCTTTTTCTCCTTATCAGTTACGCCGATGATGGAGTAAGCCTGCACGTAACTGGACGTTGACGCCGCCTGGGCGCTTTTCACTAATGTATCTATCTCTTCTGCTGTCAGAAGCTCGTCAGTAAATGATCGGATCGACCGATGATTAAGTATGGTTTCGATGGTATTGTTCATATAAAAGCCTCCTTCTCTCTATATCATATCCGAAAGGGAATCATGTCAAAAGCGAAATGCTCTAAACAAAAAAAGACAGCCCGAAAAACGAGCCGTCTCACATTAAGAATTAAACAAGTAGCTTTTATATTTCGTCAGCTGCACACTTGCGTTATATACGATCCCGAAGCTGATTAATGTAGAAAGCACCGAGCTCCCCCCATAGCTGACAAACAGCAGCGGAATACCGGTAACCGGCATAATGCCGATATTCATCCCGATGTTCTGGAAGGTGTGAATCACGATAAGTGCAGTAAATCCTACGCAAAAAAACGCGCCAAATCGGTTAAACGCATGCAAGCGGTCAATCAGCACCACAAGCCTGTAAATTAAAAAGAAAAACATGACGACTGCAATGGCGCAGCCTAAAAATCCAAAACTTTCACCCAAAATCGCAAAGATAAAGTCGGTCTGTCCCTCAGGTACGTACACCTTCAGATTATGAACGCCGTTTCCGGTAATGCCGCCCGATCCGATCGCCATAACGGCCTGATCCACCTGCCAGCTTTTATCGCTCTCTGCCTGAGTCGTTGCCGCACTGGAGTCAGACATCCACGATGTAATCCGGTTAATTTGATAATCCGCAATGCCGATTGAATTCGCCACATGGGGAAATTCAATCACGAGAACTAAGAAAAGGCCAAGCACAAGTGCTGCCGAACCGCCGATGATGGTGATCAGCTTCCAGTTTACACCCGACATAAACACCATCACCATAACGATAAACAGACAGATCGCACCCGTTCCGGCATCCTGCAAAACGATCATCCCGATCGGAATAACCGTCCATGCCGCAATTTTCAAAAGCAGATTCACATCTTCCCTAAGTGACCTTTGATCCTTCGGGCCCGCCTTCGATATAATGGACGCGACCATCATCATAATTCCTATTTTCGTAAACTCAGAGGGCTGGAGGGTAAAGCTGCCGATTTTAAACCAGCTCTTCGCTCCGTTTTTAATCGGCGCGATGGATTCCGGCGCCACACGTAAAAGGAGCAGCGACAGCACGCCGGCAATTAACACGTACAGACTCAGTTTTTCAAGCTGCTCTAAATCAAAATACATGATACTGACCATGAGACCGGCTCCGATGACATAAAAGACGATCTGTCTCATCCAGGCACTGCCTCCGTACTGCCCGAACTGTCCGGCCGCATAAATCGCGGCAACACTAATTATTAAAAACACACCAAATATAAAAATCAAATCCCCCTGATAATAGGGATTTTGCTGTTTCTTATATCGACTCATTCTATCCCGCCTTACATTTTCATCGGAAGTCACTATTGTTTATTATACATGAACACCGTTCAAGAAAACATGTTGAGGTTGCTTCCTTTTTATTTTTTACGGTTTGGGGACTACACGACATATGACGTGTCAGAAAAGGAAATGTTTCGGTCATGATGAAACTTTTCCGATAAAAAACCCCTTCTCGTCAGAAAAGGGGTTTCAGCTTATGTTTAACGTCATAAACAAGCTGTTCGGGTCCTCTTTATAATGTGCAAACGGATCACAATATTGAAACCCGGCTTTTTCATACAGGCGTCTGGCGGGGAGAAAAGCCTCCATAGAACCGGTTTCCAAGCTGATCCGCTGATAGCCCCGCCGCTTTGCTTCTTCAAGCATATGGCGGAGGATCCGGTTGGCAACGCCTTTTCTGACATGATGCGGAGAGGTTTTCATTGATTTGATCTCACCGTGCCGGCTGTTTAGCTCCTTTAAGGCACCGCAGCCGAGCAGGATGCCGTTTTCCCTCGCACTCCAAAACGTAACGTCAGGCTGACGCAGCCGGTCCGCATTGAGCGCATGTATACTTTCCGGAGGAGAATGCATGGTCATGCTCTTCAGATGATCCTGCAAAAGCGCAAAGACATCCGGCGCTGTGACATCTTCTTTCCTTACGTCCACTTCAAACCACCCTTGCTGTGCATATTTTCTTTGACCATAGCAAAGGTTCACAGCCTGCGCCATTCCATTGTCCGGAAATGTGACAGGGTATTTGGCCTTTCCGGTTTCTTGTACCTATCCAAAAATGAGGCAATAGTTGCAATACATTTCTCGAAAAAGCGGTATCAAAAATTGGAAAACATGGTATAATAATTGTAACAAAATGTTCAAAAAACGACCACAAAACAGACACATTTTATTCTCTGTATTTCATTTTGGAAACGCTCCCATAAAATGAAAGGAGACATGTAAGATGGACATGTTTTTTGCTTATTTACTGGTCGCAAGCGCAACACCCCTCTTTATCTGGCTGGATAACAAAAAAGTCGCTCTTTCGGCCATACCGCCTATTATTCTCATGTGGGTTTTCTTCTACTTTTACGCAACCAGCAGCCTATCCCCTCTCGGCCACACACTTATGATCATCCTGTTTGCCGTCAACGTCATCGTTGCCCATATCGCCGCCTTTATCATTTACGGCCTTCCGCGCCTGCGCCGGAGAAGAAGCCAATAAAGGCACAAAAAACCCTCTTCGCCTGAACGAAGAGGGTTTCTTTTTATTCCTGATGTTCGGAATGATGCTTCGCACCGCCAGGAGGGTTTCCATCCATATGGTCACCGTGATGGTAGTGCGCCGCAAAGATCCAGATGGAACCAAGGATGATAACAATCGCTCCGAAAAATCCGAAGAGCGTGTTTCCGACTTGAATTCCGCCGTTTTCGCTTTCTGTCATGTGCATGAACATGAGAAGCTGAAGACCGGCTTGGATAAATGCGAATCCGAAAATGATCCAGAGTTTTGCTGATGGGCTTAATTCCGTATATACTGCAACCCAAAGGGCCAGCAGGGTCAGAATAATAGACAACGCAAAACCTACGATATGCTTCCACGGAAAGTGGCTGTGTTCAGCAGATTTGTTTGCCATATTATAGTCCCCCCAATCCGATGAGATAGACGCCTGTAAAGATGAAGATCCAAACAACGTCTAAGAAGTGCCAGTATAAACTTGAGATAAAGATTTTTGAAGACGTCTGCGGCGTTAATCCGCGTTTCTTCAATTGCAGTAAGATGCCGGCAATCCAGAAGATACCGATCGTTACGTGCGTTCCGTGCGTTCCCAGAAGGACGAAGAATCCAGACCAGAAAGCACTTGTACCGAGAGATGCTCCTTCATGTACATAGTGGATGAACTCGTTAAGCTCACATCCGACGAAGCCCGCGCCAAGAAGAAGCGTAATGATCGTCCAAATGACGACGCCTTTTAAACTTCCGCGACGCATTTCATGAACAGCGATCCCGCAGGTGAAACTGCTGATCAGAAGCAGGAATGTCATGATCATGACAAGCTTCACTTCAAATAATTCAGCCGGTAAGACTCCTCCTGCTGTTCTTCTTTGAAGAACGAAGAAGGTTGCAAATAGTGTTGAGAACAACACAATCTCTGCCCCTAAAAAGATCCAAAACCCGAGAATATTGAGTCTGCCGGTTTCAGATTGATATTCCATAGGCGCGTTAGAATTGCCGTGTTCTGCATGTTCCATAAATCACGCCTCCTTTATTCGGAAATCTTTCTTTCCGTCTCTTTTATTTCTTCAACAGGTATATAGTAGCCATTGTCATATTCAAATGAACGAAGCACCATGCAAAGCAGAATGCCGATCAAGCCGACAATGCCCATCCAGAACCATTCAAATACAAGTCCGAAGCCTGCAATACCGAACGCCACTGACATAATAAGCGGTCTTCCGGAGTTGTGCGGCATATGGATTTTCTTGAACTTGCTTTCCGGATGAATATCCGTTTTGTCTTCTTTCAATTGCAGGTACGCATCTTGAGATTTCACTTCAGGAAGCACTGCAAAGTTGTAATGCGGCGGAATCGCAGATGAAGTCGCCCACTCAAGCGTACGTCCCACGCCCCATGAATCTCCGCTGATCTCGCGAGTAGAGTAGCGGAAGCTGTAGTAGATGTTGTAGCAAAGGATTAAGAATCCGACACCCATCATGAAGGCTCCGACAGTTGAAATAAAGTTCAATGCAGTCCATCCGTCATTCGGTCCGTAAGTGTAAATACGGCGAGGCATACCTTGCAGCCCCAAGAAGTATTGAGGGAAGAAACATACATTAAATCCGATCATAAAGATCCAGAAGAACCATTTTCCGATTCTTTCGTTCAGCTTGTGGCCGAACATTTTCGGATACCAGAAAATAAAACCTGCGAAACATGCAAATACCGTACCCGCGATCAGCACATAGTGGAAGTGAGATACGAGGAAGTACGTATTATGGTATTGATAATCCGCTGCAGCCATCGCAAGCATAACCCCTGTTACCCCGCCGATAACGAAGTTCGGGATGAACGCAAGCGCCCACAGCATCGGTGTTGTAAAACTGATTCGGCCTTTATACATCGTAAAGAGCCAGTTAAAGATTTTAACCCCGGTCGGAACCGAAATCGCCATCGTTGTAATCGAGAAGAAAGAGTTAACAGACGCACTGTTCCCCATTGTGAAGAAGTGGTGAGTCCATACAAGGAAACTCAGGACGGAAATGGCGATAATTGAGCCGACCATCGCTTTGTAACCGAATAACTGCTTTCTTGCAAACGCTGAAATAATTTCAGAGAAAATACCGAATGCCGGTAAGATAACGATATATACTTCAGGGTGTCCCCAAATCCAGAACAAGTTAGCCCAAAGCATCGGCATACCGCCGGCTTCCAGCGTGAAAAAGTGAGCGCCGAACAAACGGTCAAATGATAACAGCGCCAATGCCACTGTCAAAACAGGGAAGGCGAATACGATAATAACCATTGTAATCAGCGTCGTCCATGTGAACATCGGCATACGCATCAGCGTCATGCCTTTCGTACGCATTTTCAGGATCGTCACCATAAAGTTGATACCCGTCATCAGCGTACCGATACCGGCAATCTGAAGACCGAGCAGGTAGAAGTTCTCACCAGGCCCGGGACTCATGTCGTTGCTTGCCAGCGGCATGTAACTCGTCCAGCCTGCGTTCGGAGAACCTCCGATAACGAAAGAAATATTGAAAAGCATCGCACCTACGAAGAACGTCCAGAAACTCAGGTTGTTCAAGTAAGGGAATGCTACGTCGCGCGCACCGATCTGCAAAGGTACGACAACGTTGATCAGACCGATTAAAAACGGCATCGCCATGAAGATAATCATGATCGTACCGTGAGTCGTAAAGATCTCATTATAGTGGTTTGAGTCTAAAAAACTGTTATTAGGAAGCGCTAACTGGGCGCGCATCATCAAGCCGTCGACCCCGCCGCGGAACAGCATGATAACAGCAGAGATAATGTACATGATTCCAAGTTTCTTATGGTCTACAGACGTAAGCCATTCAGACCAGAGCCACTTCCACTTTTTGAAGTATGTGAGTACAACGATGATAGCGATAGTGGAAAGCGCAATGGAAACTTGTGCGCCCAGAATTAATGGGTCACCTGTTACAAAAAATTCATCCCATCTCAATTTCATTCGGGCTTCCTCCTTTCTTGTTCAATTTCAATCTTGTTTATCGTCGGATACTTTAAATTCGTTTTTCTTTACATTTTCCCACGGATCTGTTTTAGAGTGCGGTGATACGGCTTTGTAGCCAAGGCGTTTGCGCGCCTCCATCGCATATTCGGCATCTTGGCCGTGGTCAACGTATTTTAAGTGTGTAGAAGAGAACGTTAATTTTCCGACATTCTCCGGAAGCATCAGTTCGTCATACTTCTCTTTCGTCAGCTTTGGAGAATCGCTTTGGGCTTTTTTCACCCAGCTGTTAAAGTCTTTTTGCGTAACAGCTTTTACGTTGAATTTCTGGTCGGCAAAGTGTTCGCCGGTGAAGTTCGCGTTGCGGCCTTCATATGTTCCCACTTTGTCAGCCTGTAAGTATTGATCCATCAGCATTCCCGCCATCGCGTATTTTTGTCCCCCAAGCTGAGGAATCCATAGCGATGCCATTGAATCGGCTGAAGAAATTTTAAATAAAACCGGACGGTCTACAGGAATGTTCAGGTAGTTAACCGTCTCAATATCCTGCTCTGGGTAGCTGAATACCCATTTCCAGTCTACCGAAGTAGCATAAACAACAAGAGGCTCTTTATCCTTTGTCGCTTCAGGCGCTTTTTCTAACGAATATATCGTCTGTACGGTAGGCACAGAAAGTGCAATAACAATTAAAATTGGGATCACTGTCCAGACTACTTCTAAGAACGTGTTGCCGTGCATCTCGGGCTTGTAATTTCCGCTGTCTTTGCCTTTGCGGTCGCGGTATTTCACTAAAATGATTGTAAATAGTACGAATACGACGCCGACAATGAACAGCATAAATCCGATTGACAAGAGAATCAGATCTTTCTGCTGGTCTGCTACAGGTCCTTTCGGATCTAAAACGGAAATGTCGCTGCATCCGCCCAGTACGAAAACAACAGCCAACATCGCTAATAAAAGTAACGGTTTAAATGCTCTGAACAAGAAGATCACCATCCTTCCTATTGATGTAGTGAATCTGAAATGTACTTTCTCAAAATCTTTTCTCTATCTACCTTGTTATGCTATCAAAATCTGCCCTTATTAGCTTTATTTTTTTCTAAAGTTCATCTTTTTTTCGACCTAATGTCACAAAATCGTCAAAAAATGCATGAACTTTTTCCACTTGCGCAAATCAAACATAAAAAGTTTTAGATCATTTAGCATATATAGAGAAAAAAGATAGTGAGAACGAATAATACCAAATAAAGGTTTACCATAATAAAAATCGCTGGTCAACAAAAAGTTTCATTTTGTTAAACATTCTACAAAAGAAATATTTTTTCCTTTGCTCACACCTTTTCACACGGTTTCCATTTTAACGCAACGCATTGTGAAAAAAAAGACCGGAACGCGCCTTGAGTATGTTCATTATAAAAAACGCATTCATATGTTTAATATGGACAAAACGAAGGAAACATATAGGCATAAATAATAAAAAATAGGAAGTGATATTTATGAGTTTTATCGTATCTCTGATTGTCGCTATTATTATCGGCTGGATCGGAAGTTTATTTGTAAAAGGCAGTATGCCCGGGGGAATCATCGGGTCAATGATCGCCGGTCTGATCGGCGCATGGATCGGGCACGGACTGCTCGGCATATGGGGTCCTCACCTTGCCGGCTTTGCCATCATTCCGGCAATCATCGGAGCTGCGATCGTGGTATTCTTATTCAGCCTGATCGCCAGAAGCAGAGGATAAAAAAAAGCCTCGTCCCTTATGGGATGAGGCTTTTTTCCGGTAGAGCGCCCAAATGGCGGATAAACCGCCGGAAAGCCGCTCTGCCTTCTTCTGTCTGTTTAAAGACACCGGCATGCTCCAGTATCCGCGCAAAGGCATGGCCGATTTCCTCTTTCAGAATCTGTTCCGCGTTTTCTTTCGTTACCTTCCGCTTATGCAGCACACTGAGCGCCCAATCTTTATGCTTTGCCGCAGAAGGGTCTGCCGTTAAGACCGCTTCCGGGTCCGGTGAGCACAGCGCTTCAGCCGTGTATTTCATTTCTTGTTCAAGGCGGCCCGGCAGAATCGCAAGCCCCATTACCTCAATCAGTCCGATATTTTCTTTTTTCAGGTGATGAACTTCCTGATGGGGATGAAAAATTCCCAGGGGATGCTCATCAGAGGTGCGGTTATTTCTGAGGACGAGATCTAATTCGAATAAACCGTTTCTCCGCCGGGCAATCGGCGTAATTGTATTGTGCGGTGTTTCTCCTGAAAAGGCGAGGAGATCAGCCGCTTCATCGGAATAACCGCGCCACGCCCGCAGGATGGCATCCGCCGCGCCGGAAAGCTCAGACGCGCTCCCGCTTTGCAGGCGGATGACCGACATCGGCCACTTCACAATTCCCAACACCGTTTTCGGATAGTCAGGCAGCCTGTACCGGCTTTCTGTCTCCGCCCGCGCCATCGGGAATTCATAATTGCCCCCCTGAAAATGGTCGTGGCTTAAAATACTGCCGCCGACAATCGGCAGGTCAGCATTGGAACCCAGAAAATAATGAGGATACTGGCTGACGAATGACAGCAGCCGGTCAAACGTTTTTTTGCTGATCTTCATCGGTTCGTGCCGGTCTTTCAAAACGATGCAATGCTCCCGGTAATACACATACGGAGAAAATTGCAGAAACCACTGCTCATCGCCGAGAATTACCGGAATGACACGAAGGTTTTGACGCGCCGGGTGATCCGGTCTCCCCTCGTACCCGACATTTTCTTTACAAAGAACACATCTCGGATAATCGGATTGAGGCTGCTCTTTGGCAGCGGCAATTGCTTTCGGATCTTTTTCCGGTTTTGAAAGGTTGATCGTGATGTCCAGCTTTCCGTAAGCCGTCTCAGCCGTCCACCCGACATTCCGCTGTATTCTGTCCGAACGGATATAATACATATCCTCTGAAAATCGGTAAAACGCCTTTGTCGCCTGCTCCGGCCCGTGCACCGCCTTTGTTTCTTCAAAACGACGGACAATCTCGGACGGCTGCGGGGCAAAGCAGCCCATGATCTTCGCGCTCAGCAGGTCGCGATAGGTGTCTGTATCGGCTGCAATCCGGCCCGTTTCTGCCGCCCATTCATAAATCGGGGACAATATGTCCGGCAATGATGCCCCCGATTCATTTTCTTTCTGTTCTGAAACCTCCGGATGGGTGATATGCAAAGCTTCATATAAACGGTTTCTTGTATATTCAATATCAAGATAGGAAATCAGCTCTTTTTGCAATCCGTACTGGATTAAACGTTCTACGTGCCGCTCAATTGCCATCGTCATCCCCCTTTAGTTCTCTCGCTCCGGCTCCGACATCCGCCGTGTAAAAGTCAGCTTTTCTCCCTGTCTTCTCCTCATGGCGGGCCCCTGCCGTTTCAATAAAATCCGAAACCGCATCGTCCTTGACGATACTGACTGTACAGCCGCCGAAACCGGCTCCCGTCATCCTTGATCCGATCACCCCGCCGTGGCGCCAGGCCGCTTCAGCCAGTGTATCCAGCTCATGACTCGTCACCTCGTAGTCATCGCGTAAAGAGAGATGCGAATCCCTCATTAATTCACCGATATGATGAAGCTGATTGTTACTGAACATGTCGGCGGCCTCTATTGTGCGGTGATTTTCATAGACGGCGTGTTTCGCCCGGCGTCTGTTCACTTCATTCTGAATCAGCTCCGCATGGGCGTCAAAAGCGGAAGGGGTCAGCTCTCCCAGTGATTGAACGGAAAGATGCTTCTGAAGATCACAAAGCGCTTCCCCGCACTCCTTGAGCCTCGTGTTATAGCCTGAGTCTGCAAGCGTTCGTTTTTTATTGGTATTTGCAATAACGATCGACAGCCCCGACAGCCCGAGTTTTGTATATTCAAAGCTGAGCGTCCCGCAATTCAGCAGAATCGCATGATGTTTCTTTCCCATTCCGATGGCGAATTGATCCATCATTCCGCAGCTGACGCCGATAAAGGAATTTTCCGCCGACTGAGCGAGCTTCACCAAGTCGAGCATATCCGCCTCAAGCTCATGGCATTCCTTGAGAATGACCGCCGTAACAAGTTCAATGGAAGCCGAAGATGACAGCCCCGCGCCGTTCGGGATGTTTCCCCAGAACACAATATCGAAGCCGTGCGGAAGGGAAAAACCGCTGCCGAGACATTCCGCCATGACCCCTTTCGGATAGTTGGCCCACCCGTCCTCTTTTTGATAGCGGATATCATCGAGACTGCATTCCTTTATGCCCGCTTCCTTAAAATGATGAGAGTACATTCTGACGAGCCTGTCCTCTCTCTCCCGGACGGCTGCATATGTACCGATCGTCAGCGCGCACGGAAAGACGTGGCCCCCGTTATAATCCGTATGCTCTCCGATGAGATTCACTCTGCCGGGCGCAAAGAAAATGCGCAGGTCCTCCGATTCCCCGAATACATCAGCAAACGCTTTCTTTATTTTGTGCTTCATACGCATCCCCTTTCACCATTACACTTTCCCCCGGGGCGCGGAAAGAAACCGTTATGACACGCCCTCTTCTTTCGCTTTTCTGAAGACAATCCACTTGCTGGCCGCATAGTTGACGACTACGATAATGACGTTATCGGCGATTTTCGCCAACGTTTCGTTCATATGAAATTGACTGACCAGAAGAATCATCATGGCGAGATCGATGGCTAGAGACAATACCCGCACGCTGAAAAAGGCCGTCAATTCTTTCATCAGACTCCGCATCCCCGCGGTCTTTTGCTGAAATACATACAGTTTATTCGTGACATATGCAAATAGAACGGACAGAACCCAAGCAGCGACAGTCGCCGCCTTGTAATCCATCTCAAATGCCGACGTCAGAAAGTAAAAACTGGCGATATTCACGATGGTCGTGAATATCCCCATAATGATATACATCATAATTTCTCTGTAGCGCATGGCAGTTCCTCGCTTTCTGAAAGACTTTTCTAAACCTTTTGTCAAATCAAGAAGAACGTTACCCTGATTTTCTGCCGCTGACAAAAACATAGAGCGCGTCAAACATGCTGCGGAAAGTAACCGGCCTTCCCAGCACATTGGATTGCTTAATCATCCCGTCGATGAGCGCGCACATCATGTTAGCGGTATGCTCGGTATCTATATGGTCTTCTATTAAATTTCTCGATTTGAGCCAATTTATGTACATGGTGCTTTCTTCTATCCATAACTTATAAAGACGGATATAAGCTTCATATTCACTGACGACTTTGTAAGTAGGCATATGAACGGCAAAAGACACAACATTCCAGGCAGGCTTGCTGTTTACAAACCGCATCAGCAGGCTGGCCGCGCTTGCCGCAGCTTCACAAAGCGTCAACGGCCGCGCTGTTTGCTTTTCTAATTCGTCGAGATAGCCGGTGATGATCCTTTTTTTAATCTGACGCCTGTCTAATAAATGCTTCAGAAAATCTTCCTTGCTTTCAAAATGAACGTAAAACGCGCCTTTGCTGAAACCCGCCGCTTTACTGATGTCATCGATTGAGACTGAATCGTAAGCTCTTTCAATCAGGAGATGAAGGCCTGCGTCAATAAAACTTTCAAATGTTTCTTCTCTCTTAATTTGAAATTTGTTTTTTTTCATTTTTTACCCCAGCTGTTTGATCATTCACTTTATCTTACACCGAATCATTCTTTTGCGGTATTTTTTATGCAAAAAGAATATGCTAGTCGACGCTTTGAGGGTAAATGTTAATAGGTCATATGATTTATTTTTATTTGCATACTATCCAGTCAGTATTTATTTGTTTATTATTATACGTAAGAATTCTTGAAGGATTTTGGTTATTTCAGTCATTTTCTTAGGGAATAGGTAGGTGAATTCATCTTCAATTTGGGATTACCGGCCAACTATGTGTGATATTTGTTATACATTGGCTGCTGTAGCTGGGCAAATCAATTTTTCAATTGGAGGTTCTTATGAAAACTCATGTAATGAAAGATATAGATCAAGATTGGCAATTGTTAATTCAAGAGGCTAGAATCATGGGTTTGCACATTGACGATGTGAGGCGCTTCTTAAATACTGAAAAAGCGGTGAAGAAAAAAACACCAATGAAAAACACCATCCGCCAGCGGTAAGATTACAGGCGGATCCTTTTACTATATGACCTGCCACAGTCCGCCCGCACCCGAGTTTTCAAAGGAACAGCCGCAATAAGAGGGGAATCAGAGAACAAACCGTATACCGGACAACCATTCCCGTCCGCATTCCGCAATTGAACAGCCAAACATGGTGATATGAGATCCCCCCGCTGCATATCTTGTGTATATGCCCATTTATGAGGTGATACACAGATGGATACGAATCCCTATTATGATGAAAAACAACAGAACTACTACGAAGGCCTGAATCCTTATTTATTGAACAAAATAGACGAAAACTGGCGGACAGTGCTTGATGTCGGCTGCGGCACAGGCAATTTAGGAGCGGCGATCGAAGACCGCGGAATAACGGTTTACGGCATTGAAGCGTATCCCGAAGCCGCAAAAAAGGCGGAAAGCAAATTGAGCCACGTGCTTTGCGGCGACATTGAATCCGCCATTCTTCCGTACGAATCAGAACAATTCGACTGCATGCTGTTCGGAGACGTTCTTGAGCATCTTATCGACCCGTGGTCCGTGCTGAAAAAGCTTCGTCCTTATGTAAAAAAAGACGGCACGGTGCTTGCATGCATACCGAATGTCGGCCACATCTCAGTGGTGCTGGAGCTTTTAGCCGGCAAATGGACTTACAGTGACGCCGGATTAATGGATCAGACCCACCTGCGTTTTTTTACCCGTGAAGAGACGCTTTCATTATTTAAAGCCGCCGGTTATGAGGTGAAACGCATTGAGGCGATCCGCGTTGATCACCCCTCTTATCACAAAGCCATCGCATCATTGCACGAAGTATGCGTACAGCTTGGCATAAGGCATGACTTTATGGCAGAAGCATCGGCGTATCAATATGTGATTGAGGCCGAGAGGAGCATGTAATGGATTCACATTCATTTCTGTTTGTCGTCTGTGTGAATGACGAGCCGCTCTACTCCCGGTGCAAGAGCCATATCATGCAGCTTACCGTCCCCCCTTCATACTCCGTTGATATCATGCCGATATACGATTCAGCAAGCATGGCCTCGTCCTACAACAAAGCGCTGAGACACCCCTCCAAATATAAAATTTATCTGCATCAGGATACCTTTATCATTCATCAGCATTTCCTTCATGACATGCTTCATATCTTTCAATCTCATCAGGAGCTTGGCCTTCTCGGTGTCGCCGGCTGCAAAACCCTGCCGCCGAACGGCATTTGGTGGGAAAGCGGAGAGCGGATGGGAAAAGTGATTGAATACCGGGGGAATGCTTATCACCCGCTGGACTTTGAGCACGGCGATGAAGACGGCCTGTTTACGCCCGCTGACGCCATTGACGGCTTGTTAATGGCGGCTCAATATGACGTGGAGTGGCGGGAGGATTTGTTTCGCGGCTTTCATTTTTACGACACATCACAGTCGCTTGAATTTCAAAAACACGGCTATCAAGTCGGCGTCGCCTGCCAGAAAGACCCTTGGTGCCTTCATTTTTGCGGCGACTCATTTGACGCCGCGGCATATGAAGCGGACAGACAAACATTTGTCAAACACTATATGGCAAAGCCCTCTCGCTGATCGAGAGGGCTTTTTTCGGGTTAACGTTTATTCAGTTCCCGCTCAATGATTTGTTCAAAGGTTTCCTTTCCCGCCGCGCCAGGGATTCTCTCATCGCCGATGATAAACGTCGGCACTGCCGTAATGCCGGCTTCTTCATAAGCATGCCGGAGCGCTTCCTGCTGTACGTGTCTGTACGCTCTTGTCTCAAGCGCCTCTTTAAAGGCAGCGGCGTCAAGTCCGGCTTCTTCCGCAAGCTTTGTCAGCACGCCAACGTCACCGATATTTTGTTCTTCCTGAAAGAACGCCTGAAAAACGCGTGTATGGTATTCGCTTCCTTTCCCATGTTCCTTTGCGAAATGAAAGCCTTCAAATGCCAAATCCGTGTAAGGATGCGGTGACACGCGGGGGAACGTAATTTCAACGCCTAAAGACTGCGCCATCGGCTCAATGGAGTTTTTCCACATCTGCCGCTTGGCGGGATCATTCACCGGATCAAGTTTCGGCGAGGGGCTCGGACGCAATTCAAACGGCATCCATTCCACCTGTACGTCCTTGTCCTTGATTGCTTCTTCAAACGCCGCTTTGCCGACAAAGCAAAACGGACATACATAATCAGAATATACTTTAATCTGCAGTGTCATTGTAAGTCTCCTTTCCTTTTCATTTTAAGTTGTAACACATATAGTTACAAGTGTTTTTTTAAAAACACCCTCCATATGGAAGGTGTCACGATTCCAGCAGCCTTTGGGCGATATATTCTCCTTTTTTACAGCCGCCGGGACAGGCGAATAAGGAAGAGCCGATCGTTTGTGTGTATTCATTCAGCGCATCCTTTGCCGCCAAAGCCTTCAGCATCGGGACAAATTGGCGGTCCGGGTCTTTTTGAAAGCAGATAAACAGCAGGCCTGCGTCAACATAGCCCGTCTTTGGATCAATCCCGTCCGTATAGGAAAATGCCCGGCGCAGAATCTGTCTGCCGGTTGATTTTGCCACGCTGACATGCGAGTCGGCGGGAATTTGATTCAGCTTCACGGGATCGGTTTCCTTTTTTTGTCCGAAAGGCGCGCCCGAGCTTTTCACCCGCCCGAACGTGTCCTCTTGTTCCTTCAAGGATGAACGGTCCCATATATCTAAAAACATCTTAATTTTCCTAAACGCCATGTACGTGCCGCCCGTCATCCAGTCCGGCTCTCCTGATTGAACCCAAACGATCGAATTCATCAGGTTTTCATCCTTCGTGCTTTGGTTGCCGGTGCCGTCTTTGAATCCGAAGAGGTTGCGCGGTGTTTCCCCGTTTTTCCCGCCGCTTAAGAAACCTTTATTGAGAAAACGGACTTCGCACACGCCTGCTGCCTGTTTCATCAGGTTGCGCACCGCGTGAAACGCCGTTTGTTCATTATCCGCGCAGACTTGTATGACGATATCACCGCCGCCTTGTTTCTTATCGAGCTTGTCGTTAGGCATCGGCGGAATATCGGCGAGGTGCTTCGGTTTTTTATCTTTCAGTCCGAAGCGGTCCTTCCCGTCTTTCTCGAAAAACCCGGGGCCGAAGCCGAAGGTAACGGTCAAATTCGCCGGGGCCAGATCCTGCGACTCCCCGGTATCCTGCGGAGGCATATATTTATTTTTCTGTTCGCCCGACGGGACGGCGCCTGAAGTCAGCAGCTGCGTCAGGCTTGTCCATTGTTTGAAAAGGGAGATGACATCGGCTTTGTCGCTTGACATGACATCAAGCGCCGCAAAATACACATACGTCTGATGCGCCGTTGTGATTCCTGCTTGGTGCTTCCCGTAAAAAGGAACGATTTGATCACGATCACGTTTTTCATCATTCTTCTTTGAAGCGGTGGCCGCCGGTTTGAAGAGCTGGGCGAGTCCTCCGAGGCCGCTCGCTCCGACAGCGACGGCGGCGCCCGCGACGGCGCCCCACTTCAGGACATCCCGTCTGTGGATCTGTTTTTCCTTGTTATGTTCATCGCTCATGCTGCGTCTTAACTCCTTTTAAAGCACATCGGCAATCTTCGACATGGTTTCAGAAAGAGCCGTCAGCTTCGTGCTTATCTCTCTGATTTGATCTGTACTTAATGTATCACAAGACATATACGATTGATCGCACGTTTTGTATTTCGACATCAAAACTTCAAATCCGCTGAATTCCGCATCAAGTTTTTCCGTGATCTCGAAATGATCTCTCCCTGCGAGCTTTTCACTGTTTCGTAGAGGGCTTTTAAGCATTCGGCGCCGGCGGTGATTGGTTCAGGCATCACTTTGAGCGAAGCGATAGAGCGTCAAACGCTTCGGTCGATATTGCAAGCTGATTGCCCTGTTCTTGACATACGGCTTATATTCTCCAAGTCCGTCACTGCCTTTTTGCGCCACAGAAAAAGGGCCGCCCTATCGGGACAGCCCTGCTTTGGAGCGCCGAATTTCCTCTGAAAACTTCCGCGCCGCCGCTTTTGGATCTTCGGCTTGGCTGATGGCGCTGATCATGCTGACGCCGTCTGCACCCGCTTCAATGACGGGCGCCGCGTTTTCAGCCGTAATGCCGCCGATTCCTACAACCGGAATGGTGATGCCTTGACGCCGCACCTCTTCAATCAATGTAACGCCCTGCACAGCTTCAGCATCTTTTTTTGTTTCGGTCGGATAGACCGGGCCCATTCCGACGTAATCGGCTCCGGCGGCTTCCGCCCGCTTCACCTCGGAGACGTTATGTGCTGACACACCGAGAATCATATCGCCGATTGCCGCTCTCGTTTTTTCGGCGTCTGCGTCATCCTGTCCGATATGCACTCCGTCCGCCTCAAGGCGCAAGGCCAATTCGACATCATCATTAATGATGAAAGGAATCCCGGCCTGCCTGCAGACATCCTGCACCTGCTTCGCGAACAGGACACGTTCATCCCCTGTTAAAGAACCGCTCCCCTTTTCCCGAAATTGAAAAAGCGTAGCGCCGCCCTCAATGGCTTTTTTCACCACGGAAACGGGGTCTGCGCTTGTATTGTTTGATCCCATAATAAAATAAACCGATAACATATCCTTCATCATTTCCCGAGAAATACGCGTCATTTTTCTGTCACCCTTTCAATTGCGGCAAGCTCGGCCGCTTCTTGTTCTGAGATGCTTGCCAGCTTGTTTAAAAGCTCAATCTGGAAGCTGCCCGGCCCCTTATGGGAGGTGTCCAAAGCGGCAAGCTGAGCAGCGCTTCCGTATACAGAAACGGCTGAAACGGCCGCTTGCAGAACGTCCTGCCCCGCTGCGCAGAAGGCTCCGATTACAGACGTCAGCAGGCATCCCGCCCCCGTCACCTTCGTCAGCAGTTTATCACCGTTATGTACGGCGTATGTGTCGGTGCCGTCGGAGATGACGTCGGTTTTTCCGGTAATCGCAATGACCGTCTTCAGCCCGCTTGCAGCCGTCTTAGCGAGCTGAACCACATCTCCTCCGGCTTCCCCCGCATCCACGCCTTTTATCTTCCAATCAGGGGCGCCGGCAATATTGGCGATTTCCGCGGCATTTCCGCGAATGACGGACAAGCGGACCTCCTGTATGATCTTGCGGGCTGATGCCGTCCGAAACGGCGTGGCGCCGGCGCCTACCGGATCAAAAATGACCGGAACGCCGTTTTCATTGGCCGATTTTCCGGCTGCGATCATAGCTTCAACCGACGCCGAACTGAGGGTGCCTATATTCAGGACGAGCGCTCCTGCGATTTTCGCCATGTCGGCTGCCTCCTCAATTGCATAAGCCATAACGGGCGATGCGCCGAGCGCGAGCAGTCCGTTAGCGGTGAAGTTCGTGACGACATTATTGGTGATACTGTGAACGAGCGGGTTTTGATCCCGCACTTTACTCAAGTGTTGAGCTGCGGTTTGTGCGTCCATGCTTAATCATCCTTTTTTCTCTTTTTCGGATTCCATAAATACGATTTCGTATGCTCCAGCCAGGCTCTGGCGGCAAAGGACATATAGCGGTCTTTCCGCCAAATGATGGCTAAATGCCACGGAATGACCGGATGAACGAGCGGAATGGTTCTGACTTTGTCAGGATCAAGACCGCGGCAGATTCTTTCCGGCAAGAGGCCGATACCGAGATTGGCGGATACCATTTCGCTGATAAAGTCCCACTGTGACGTTTCATAAATGACGTGCGGCCTGAATCCGGCTTTCACGCATTCCGTCATAATTCGATTATGAAGGACAAAATCCTCCCTGAAAAATATGAACGGCTCTTCTTTCAATTCGTGAAGACTGCATTCTTTCTCGTCAGCGAGCCGATGTGACGGATGGACGACGAGCATAAGGGTTTCCTTGACGATTGTGAACGTATGAAAAATCTCTTCATTTGCGGGAAGCACGACGACCCCGATATCAAGCGAGCCGTCCTCCACCCCTTGCTGCACTTTAATAGAGCCGTCCTCAACAAGCTGAAACGTCACATCGGGATATGTGACGCGGAAGTCACCGAGCACTCTCGGGAAAAAGCCGGACCCGATCATCGGCGGAAGACCGATGCGGACGTGCCCTTTCTTCACTTCCATAATATCATTCAGCTCTGACGTCAGGTTTTGGAATGACTTTGTGATTTCCTGCGCCTGCACATACATGCTCTGCCCGGCGTCAGTCAGTTCAACTTGCCGGCCATTGCGGTAAAACAGCTTAATGCCGAGCTCCGTCTCCAGGTTTTTAATCATTTTTGAGATTGTCGGCTGTGAAACATACAGCGACTGTGAAGCCTTCGTAAAGCTTTTCAAACGGGCCACTTCCAAAAAATACGTTAAGTGCCGGATATCCATTACATTTCATCCTTTCTATAGACAAAAGGAATACACATTATTCTTTATATGTATTTTACCTATAGCAAAACCTTCTGTACAATATAAATATAAGGGAGGCATCATTATGAAAAAATTGCTGCTTACCGTTATTCAAATCGCTCTGCTGTTTATATTTGCGCGTCTGATCAATTGGGTCACGGCGGCTCTTCATATAAATATTCCCGGCAGTATAATCGGGATTGTGATTCTTTTCACATTATTGCATTTCAAGATTATCAAACTTGAATGGATTGAGCTTGGCGCAGCATGGCTCCTCGGTGAGCTGCTGCTGTTTTTCATCCCGTCTGCCGTCGGAGTGATTGAATACGGAGATATTATGTCTAAATTCGGCGTAAGCATTTTACTTGTCGTCGTCATCAGCACATTTGTCGTGATGGTTTCAACAGGTACGCTTACACAGCTGATAGCAAAAAGAAAGGAGAAAAAACAAACGTGTTCATCGGAATCATAAGTTTATTCTTAACTGTCTTAGTATATTTGGGCGCGAAAAAACTCTACATTCGTTTTCCGCGGGTGTATACGTCGCCGCTTCTGATTACGCCCGCTGTTTTGGTCGTACTGCTGCTTCTTGTCAATGTCCCGTATCAGACATACAATCTCGGCGGCGGACTGCTGACCGATATGCTTCAGCCGGCAACTGTGGCGTTCGCTATCCCGCTTTATAAATATTTCCCGATTTTAAAGAAATACGCCGTGGAAATTATTTTGAACGTAGCGGTCGGTTCATGTATCGCCATTCTGTCAACGGCCTTTATCGCGAAATGGTTCCATCTCGGCAGCAGCTTAGTCGACAGTCTCGTGCCGCGATCCGTGACGACGCCGATTGCCATGAACGTTTCAGAAATGATCGGCGGGATGCCGGCCGTTACAGCGGTTTTCGTCATTTTAACGGCTTTATTGGGAACGATCATCGGGCCGATGGTCATCCGCTATTTCCGCATTGATAACGAAATTGCCCGGGGCGTGCTGCTCGGAACTAGCGCGCACGGAGCGGGAACATCTAAAGCATTTGAGCTCAGCTCCGTATCAGGAACGATCTCAAGCGTGTCCATGATTCTCGCCGCAATTATGACGCTGTGCGCGGCCCCGATTTTGCTTTCGTTTATGTCATAAAAGACTGCTCCTTACAGAGCGGTCTTTTTTTATTTGCCACGCAGATTGATTTGTCTGTCCTTCATAAAATGACGAAAACACGATATGATAAGATATGAAGTGAAAAGACTGAAGAACGGATGTGTCATATGAACGGCCAGCAGCGAAGCAGCATCAGAAAAGGACTTGAAGTCGATATCGTCCTGAAAGCCGATCAGCGTTCAGGAAAGCTGACAAGAGGAATCGTGAAGGATATTTTGACGAACTCAAGCTTCCACCCGCGCGGCATTAAGGTCCGCCTTGAAGACGGACGAATCGGCCGGGTGCAGCACATTATTGAATAGAAAAAGGCCGGAGCTTCACGCCCGGCTTTTTTTCTTTAATTTCAGCAATGAAATCCTCATATGTTCTTTCTTTATATACAAAAAATCTTTAACCAACTATTGACTCTTACGTTGCGTAATACTTTAGAGTAGCCATTAAGGAGGCGGCAAACGTGATGGGTATGAAAGTAAAAGAAGTAGCTGAACTGATTGGAGTAAGCATACGTACTCTCCATCATTACGATCAAATCGGATTATTGACTCCTCAGGAAACGACCGATTCCGGTTATCGGCTTTATTCTGAAGAGAATCTTGAACAGCTGCAGCAGATACTATTTTTCAAGGAGCTCGATTTCTCCTTAAAAGAGATTAAAGAAATCATTAATAGTCCTTCATTTAACCGAAGGGAGGCATTAATTTTACAAAAGAAAATGTTGATTGAGAAACGGAATAGAGTCGATAAAATGATTGAAACCATCGATAAATCCATCAAACATTTGATGGGAGAGATTTGCATGACGAACAAAGAGCGGTTTGAGGGAATGAACTTCAATCATAATCTTTATGAACAAGAAGCTCGCAAACGGTGGGGTGATCAACCTGTCGATAAGGTAAATATTAGATTGAAAAGTATGACTGATGGTGAGCAAAAAGATTTATCTGATAAGTGGACTGCAATGTTCAATAAATTTGCACTCCTTATTAACCAATCTCCCAAGTCCCCAAGCGTACAAACAGCTATCAAAGAGTGGTTTGATTTTCTCAATGAAAATTTTGGTGAATATTCTTTTGATGCCTTTTACGGATTAGGTCAACTCTATATTGAAGATAAACGCTTCACTAAGAACATCGATCAGTATGGTGAAGGGTTGGCGAAGCTCATGAGCGATGCCATTACAATTTATATAGATCATCAAAAAAAGGGTGGTACCCATTAAAATCATTATCGAGGATACAATTGGGCAATACGAAACGTTATTTTCAATGATTGAAAATAGAGAAGATTATTATCGGTATTCAATGATGAAACCTTTTGAAGATATGTGGAAAAAGATGAATGTTCCCTTAAAGGCAAAGCAACCTAACGGATATGATGTAATCATGGCTGCAAATATGCTGGGCTATCTGAGCATATTTGATACGGAAACCGGAAGAAAAGCATTAGAGAATCTAAAAGAAATTCAAGCTCTTCAAATTGCATATGGCACTTTAACTCATTGTGTAGAATTTATCAAACAAAACCGCTTAAAAATAAATGCTGATGAAATAAGGTTTGGGATGTATTTGGCCAATCAAAAAAAGCTTGAGTTACATAGAGGGTATTGTGGATTCGGAGGAATTCCGGGATTTATTCAAGTTTCAATATTCCCCAATTCATATAACATACCTAGACTGCCTGCTGTAATCGCACATGAATTTCATCATAATATTCGTTTTTCGTATTTCAATTGGGATTATGGGAACGTAACGGTTGGTGATTACTTAATTATAGAGGGGTTGGCAGAATCGTTTGCCAAAGAACTTTACGGAGAAGCTCTGTTAGGTCCTTGGGTTACTTCTTTTGAAAAAGAAGACTTAGAATACTCAAAAGAAATCATCAAAGACTCGTTAAATATGAAAGGATTTGCTGAGGTCAGCAGTTACATGTTTGGTGACACCTTTGCAGCCGAACAAGGTTATCAGCCTGTCGGCTTATCACCGTTTGCAGGTTATGCGGTTGGCTACCAAGCGGTGCAATCCTTCATGAAAGCCAACAATGTGGGGATTAGTGAGGCCACTTTACTTAGCACAGATGAGATACTAAGTAATAGCGGGTTGTTTCTTTAAGATATGAAGATTATTTTATCCCGTATTAACGCGATGAAAGAGGGTTTTCTTTTCCCCTCTTTCATCGCTATAAATGGTCATTCTATTTTTTCCGCAAGAAAACAACCTTCAAATAGTTCCCTTCTTTAAACGCGGGAATCGTTTTGAAATCTTCCGGAAGCGTGTATTCTTCCAAAATGTCGTAACGCTCATTTGTTTCTTTAAAGGCGGTCTCTATAAAGCCTTTAAACTTCTTCATATTGAAGGCGCTGCTGTTTGTCGAAGCGACGATGATGCCGTTTTTTGCAGTGATGGCGATCGTTTCCTTCAGCAAGTTTTTATAATCTTTCGCCGCGCTGAACGTCCGTTTTTTTGTGCGGGCGAAAGAAGGCGGATCAAGGATGATGAGGTCAAACTCCAGCCCTTTTTTCTCCGCATAGCCGAAGTATTTGAAAACATCCATGACTTTAATGTCATGCGCCTCATAATCAATTCCGTTGGCGCTGAACTGTTCAATCGTTTTTGCGAGACTGCGGTTGGCGACATCGACGCTGGTCGTTTTCTCAGCTCCGCCAAGCGCCGCCGCAACGGAAAATGCCCCCGTATAAGAGAACGTATTCAGCACCCGTCTGCCGTTTGCATACTTGTCCCGAATCGCTTTGCGTACACGACGCTGGTCTAAGAAAATGCCCGTCATCGCCCCGTCGTTTAAATCCACCGCGTACCGTATAGCGTTTTCTTGAACAATGACCGAAAAATCTCCTCTTTCGCCTTTGACAAAATCGTCGTCTTCCACGTATTGCCCGGCCGTATCGAATCGTTTCTTTTCGTAGATCGCTTTATAAGAAAGCTCCAGTCCGTCAATCGCCTCAATCATGCTGTCCTTATAAGCGTAAATGCCTTTACTGTACCATTGAATCAGCAGATAACCGTCATAAAAGTCAATCGTGACGCCGCCGATGCCGTCGCCCTCACCGTTGAAAAGCCGGAACGCCGTCGTGTCGGGCGCCTTAAACAGATGAGCTCTCGCTTCAGCCGCTTTTTTCAGCTTGTCCAGAAAGAAACGTCCGTCGATCCGTTCATCTCTCGCGCGGGACAGCACCCAGCCGACTCCTTTATTCTGCAAACCGTAATAGCCTTTTCCGATAAACTCACCCTTCTCGGATGTCACATCAAAAAGATCGCCCTCTGTTAAATGAGCCGAGCTTCCGGACAGAGCGTCTTTTTCAATCAGGGGGAATCCTTTTTTCAGCTTTCCGGCAAATGTATCTTTCACTGTAAGTAGCTTCATTGTGCATTCCTCTTTCGTTTTGCTTTCTCTTATCGTACCATAAAACATGATCAACACCGCATTGTCCCGAAAAATTCAAAACAGGGGGAAAACCATGACAGCCAAAAGAATCGACCATACAGGCATTATGGTCAAAGATATTGAAACATCCATCGCCTTTTATCAAGACGTTCTCGGTATGCAGTTAAAGGATCGTATCACTCATACGAACGGCATTATTGAACTTGCCTTTCTCGGCTTTCAGGAAGGGCCGGAGACAGAAATTGAGCTGATCCAGGGCTACAGCAGCGAGCTTCCCGCAGAAGGAAAAGTCCATCATGTCGCTTTATTAACTGAAGATATCGCGGCGGAGTTCACGCATGCGAAGCGTCAGGGCGCCGTATTTATCGATGAAGAAATCACGACGCTTCCGAACGGGTACCGCTACTTTTACATTGAAGGACCTGACGGCGAATGGATCGAATTTTTCCAGCGTTAAAAAAACGGGCGAAAGCGCCCGTTTTTTTATGTTTCTTCAGTGACGTTTTGTTCCGCCGCCCGTTCCTCTCTCCATTTTTGAAGATCCCAAATTCGGAAAAACGGATAATAGATGATAAATGTAATCAGGAGATTGATCAGCTGCATGACCGAACCGGAGATTTTCCCGCCCGTCGCCAAATAACCGGAAATCAGCGGCGGCATCGTCCACGGCACGGCGATTCCCGCCGGTTTTGCCACCATCCCCGTGCTCATCCCGATATACGTCGCCGTAATGGTCAAGAGCGGCGCAATGATAAAGGGCACGATTAACAGCGGATTCATGACGAGCGGCATCCCGAAAATAATCGGTTCGTTAATGTTAAAAATCGCGGGCCCGATGCCGAGACGGCCGAGCTGTTTCATCTGTTTGCTTCTGGAGCGCACAAGCATGGTCAGCACAAGGGCAAGCGTCGCTCCGCTTCCGCCGACATTAATCCATATTTGAAAGAACTGTGTCGTAAAAATGCTCGGCAACGCTTCTCCCGCCTGAAAAGCCAAACGGTTGGCATCCATCGCCCCGTACCAGATCGGCGACATGACGCCGCCGATAATGGACGCGCCGTGTATGCCGCACGACCAAAGCAGCATTTGCACGAATTCGGCGATAAGACTTCCGCCGAGACTCCCGCCCAAAATAGACAGCGGGGTGCCCAGCAGATCGCCTACCACATTGTGGAGGCTTTTAAAAGGAGTTATTTCAATAAACAGACGGGCCAGCCATACAAGCGTAATAATAATGAAACCGGGGATGAGCGCAACAAACGATTTGCTGACCGCAGGCGGCACTCCGTCAGGCATTTTAATGACGATATTTCTTTGTATGATAAACCGGTACACTTCCGTAGACAGCATTGCAATGATCATCGCGACAAACAGACCTTTGCTTCCGAGCAGCGAAATCGGAATGCCGCCTCCCACCATAATCTCTGTTGCCGAGCCGTCAGGAATAAACGGAATCTGATACGGCGTCGCCAATAAAAAGGCGGCAAGGGCAATGGCTCCCGACGACAGGGCATCCACCTCATAGCTTTCCGCAAGCCGGTAGGCAATCCCAAAGGCGGCGACAAGCGCCATAATGTCAAAGGACGCATTCACGGGATACCCGAGCTTTTCAACCCAATTTTCACCGAAAAGACCAGCCATAAAATCGGCATAACCGGGAATCGGAAGACTCGTCAGAATCAGAAAAACCGATCCGATGATGATAAGCGGCATAGTCAAAATAATGCCGTCCCGCAAAGCTCTTAAGTGCCTTTGGCCGGCGACTTTTCCGGCGACAGGCATGATTTTTTCTTCCATGACCCGATTGAACGTACTCATTTATCAAAAACCCCCTTTTTGAGTTCATTGCGCAGATGTCTTAAAGCATTTTCTCCATCATATTTTGGAAACGCTTACATTTGCATACAGAAATTTTCCTTATCCCTCAGGAAAAAAAGAATTCCGCACTGCCGATATATAAAGAAAAAGGGGGAATTGCAATGTATCACACCCTGAAACCGATAATGGCCGCGGCCTTGTGCGCCGGCCTGTTCTCCGCCGCGGCGCCCGCGCACGCCGAGACGCACGACCGGGACGTTATCGTGGTGTATAAAAATCAAAACGGCAAGGAATCCGCCATAGACAGCGGAGCGGATGTGGAACAGACCTATCAGCATCTCCCGGCAGTCGCCGTGTCAGCCGATTCACAAACGGTGAAAGACCTGAAACAGGACCCTGACATCTTATATGTAGAAGACAATGTATCCTTTCAGGCAGCAGGCGGTTCTGATATCCGCCCGTTATCAGCGGCCCAAAGCAGCAGTTACGCGCTGCCGCAATGGGATATAGAACCGACTCAGGTCAAGCAGGCGTGGAAAGAAGGCTTGACGGGAAAAAAGGTGAAAGTGGCTGTCATTGACAGCGGCATTTACCCTCATGATGACCTTTCCATTGCCGGAGGCTATTCCGCAGTCAGCTATACTTCTTCATACAAAGATGACAACGGACACGGGACGCATGTCGCCGGAATCATTGCGGCCAAACATGACGGATACGGCATTGACGGCATCGCGCCGGATGTCCGGTTATATGCGGTTAAGGCATTAGACAGAAAGGGTGCAGGGGATCTTAAAAGCCTTCTTAAAGCGATCGACTGGTCGATCGCCAATAAAATGGACATCATCAATATGAGCCTCGGAACTAACGCAGACAGCAAAATTCTTCACGACGCCGTAGACAAAGCATACAAAAAAGGAATCGTGATCGTAGCCGCCGCAGGAAACGACGGCAACAAAAAACCCGTCAATTATCCGGGTGCCTACAGCAGCGTAACGGCAGTCTCAGCGTCAACTGAAAAAAACGGGCTCGCGGCTTTTTCCACGACCGGAAAACAAATTGAGTTTGCCGCACCCGGCACCAATATTACGAGCACGTATCTGAATCAAATGTACGCCACGGCTGACGGCACATCTCAAGCCGCGCCCCACGTCACCGGCATGTTCGCGCTGCTCAGGCAGAAATATCCCGAGGAAACAAATACACAGCTCCGGCAGCAGATGCAGCAAAACGTCAAAGATCTGGGCGCTCCCGGACGTGACAGCCGATTCGGGTACGGCCTGGTGCAATATCATGTAAAGCAAAAGAGCTATGCCGAACGGGCCGTAATAAAAGCGGAAAAGACGAAAAAACAGGCAGATATCAATCAAGCAAAAACGGCCGTCAGCAAGCTGTCCAAGTCAAAGGGAAAAACCGCTCTCGAGTCCCGGATCAATAAAGTTCAGACGGCAAGAAATGTGACGGACGCAAGAGACAAAGTCCGGACTGCCGAAAAACAAAAGAAAAAAACCGCCGTCAATGCCGCACAAAGCGCCATTCGCAAATTACCGGCCGGTTCAGAAAAAAAAGGGCTGCAAAAGCGGCTGAACGCTGTCAACTCAAGCCTTTTGAAAACAGCTGAGGCCAGCGTCAAGCAGGCGGAAAAAAAGACCTCTGAGGCCAGCACCGTAAAAGCCCAAAAAGCAGTCAGCGAAATCCAGCCGGGAAAAGAAAAAAACGCTCTGGAAAAACGGCTTGACCGGATAAAAGATAAACTCAACCGGCAGCAGGCTAGAGACAAAGTAAAAACGGCTGAAAAAACCAAGACGAAAAAAGCAAAATCAGCGGCGCAAACGGCAGTCAGCCGATTGAAGCCGTCTGCCGAAAAGACCAGCCTGCAAAAACGAGTGCGTGCGATTCGGGTGAAATAGCAAAAAAACGCTTATGAGCCGGATAACGGCTTCACAAGCGTTTCATCACACCTGCCTATTGGTTCATGGCCGGGCGGTCGATCGTGTTCCATTTCGTATAGGACATATATCGGAAATAATGATCACGATACGGGTGCGAGGTGCCTGTATTCCAAGGCTTGTCACTGCCGCAGAAATGGACGATGGCCGGTTCGGCACGTGTTTCTCTGTAACGTATACGGTCGATCAGTTCAGGAGGCGTTTTCTCATTCATGATAATATGCGTCTGCGCGTTCCAGCGCGGATGCAGTTCATGCCATTGATCATATAAGATCGCGTTAAGCGCGTCCTGATCATGAAACACGAGAAAATCCTCCGAGCTGTTTTCGTTAATAAAATCAATCACCTTTTCGGAAATATTTTGTTTTCTCCAAGGTTCGAAATCTATAATCATAATACCGGAATTAAAGTACTTGGCAGTGTCGCTGATATTCATTTTTTTCAGCCTTTCATGCTGTCCGGCGTCTTCTACCGCCGCAACTATTGCCGGGGAAATATCCAAGTCCCATAAAACCGAAATATCTTCCATCACAATTGCATCGCAATCGATGTAAATCATCCGCTTTACGGACTCATCCTTAATTAAATCAGGGATGGAAATGCGGTAATAAGCCGCTTTTGTAATGTGGCTGCTTTCGACTGCATGCTTGTATTGATCAGCGTCTACTTCTAAAAATTCAAGCGGCGTCCCGAATGACATCGCGGTCTGTTCAAGCTTGTCCTTGTTTTCGGCAGTAATTCCGCCGTCGATTACATATAATTTCGCATCCCTTGTTTTATCCATATTCATCAATAAAGAAGCGAACATCCCACCCAAATGACGAGCATAATGATCATCGGCACATGATACGATATGCATTGTTTCATTCTTTCCCACTGATATTCATCTCCCTTTTTGTTGTACAAATGTCTTTCCCTTTTTTTAAAAAGTAAACCTCGATCTTACACATTTTTTCTGCGGGAATGTGCTGTTTGCGATTTGATATCTTTTGCATTCCCTGTTCAAATTCAATCAGGATTTCAGCCTGAATCATCGTCAGAATATATCGCGAAGGAAAGCGAAAACACGTAAACATAAAAACAACCAGCCGGACTGCACATAAAAGCGGTCCGGCTGGTTGTGATGGGTCAATCGTTTAATCGACTTCTTTCTTAATCCCAAGCATCTTTTCGTCTAAATAATGGGCGATGTCCGCTGCTTCCTTCAGCTCGTCGGTCAGATGCTTTGGGACTTCGTTATTTAATTTGTAATAAATTTTATGTTCAAGACTCGCCCAAAAATCCATGGCGATGGTGCGGATTTGAATTTCCGCCTTCACATATTCCACACGATTCGTCAAATAAACGGGAATTTCAATAATCAAATGCAGGCTGCGGTAGCCGTTCGGCTTCGGTTGTTTGATATAATCCTTCACCTTTATGATCTTCAGGTCCTTATGCTGCTTCAAAACCTCAGCGACATTATAAATATCGGAAATAAAGGAACAGATAATCCTGACACCCGCAATATCATGAATATGCTCTTTCATTTCCTGCGTCGTCACATCACAGCCTTTGCGCATCAGTTTATTGACGATACTCTCAAAACTTTTCACGCGTGATTTTGTATGCTCGATCGGGTTATGCCCGTGAATCAGATTATATTCCTGGCTGATGATAGAAAACTTCGTATCCAGCTCATCTAAAGCGAATTTATAAACTAATAATTCATTTTTCCAATCTTCCATGACCGTTTTCAAATCATCCATATGGGCTGTTGACAAGTCCATTTTTTTCATCTCCTTGCTTTGCTGTCCGTATATAAGACGGGTCAGTCCTCAGTCAGGTTCTTTACAAAATCGTGAAGATTATGTCATAAAAAAAAGCAAATGCCGGTTATGGCATTTGCCCTTTCATTTGATCAGCGGAAATAACTGATCAGGAGTCCGATGGAAAGCAGGAATCCGAAAAATGTATTGGTTTGCGCCGTTGATTTCATCGCAATAATCATGTTCATCGGCATTTCGTTTTTCACAAAGCCTTTCACGGCCTGAACGGGTTTCGGCACGCTCAGGAAGACCAGGAACAGCCACGGGCTTGTATAACCCATGATGACAAGACCGACGATCCAGATGTAAGCGATGGCAAAAGATGCGGCCAGTATCATGACGGCCCCTCTATGCCCCATCAAAATGGCCAGGGTTTTACGTCCGCCCTTTTTATCTTCCTCAATATCACGTATATTGTTGGACAGATTAATGGCTCCGACCAAGATGGCGATCGGGATGGAAATCAAAATGCTCTGTTCATTAATTCTGCCTGTCTGAATGAAGAAAGAAATAAGGACAAATACAGAGCCCATGCAAATGCCGGAGAACAGTTCCCCGAACGGTGTATACGCAATCGGCAGCGGGCCGCCCGTATACAGATAGCCGATCAGCATGCCGGCAAGGCCGATAGCCGCAAGCCACCAGCTGCTGCTCATGCAGATATAAACACCGAGCACGAGGGCAATCGCATAAGAGCCAAGCGCCAGCTGCAGAATTGTTTTCGGCTTCATGCCGTGGCGGACGATCGCTCCGCCGATACCGACGGAATCCTCCGTATCTAAACCGCGTTTAAAATCGTAATATTCATTGAATAAGTTCGTGGCGATCTGAATCCAAAGACAGGAAAACAGCATGGCCAAAAACAGCAGGAAATCAACCTTTACGTAAAACATCGCCAATACGGTGCCGAGAAGTACGGGCACAAACGATGCCGTCAATGTATGAGGGCGGGTTAGCTGCCACAAAATGCGGCCCATGCTTTCTTTCTCGGGCGTCTTTTGGCTGCCCCCCATATTGTTTTGATTCATTTTCCTCTTCCTTTCTATTAAAAGGCTTTCACAGTCAGCCGATAACAGTAGTGTTGAATTGGGGTTTTCACGTTTTCTGCTACCTTATCTATCATAATAATTTCTTCCTCATTTCACAAGATGCGGCGCTTTATCGGCTATCCTGCCGGAAACGGCTTTTCGCCCTTCTCCATTGGGGTTCGGCACAAGCCTGCTTAAGAAAAAGCCGCCAAAATTTTTTTACCTCGTTTATATTTACGATAAGTTAAAAATCCCGCCTGAACAGCGCCTTTTTAGTATGATCATTTGCCAATTTATACATGCGTGTTTTCCATCCTTTTGTTTCTCATTCATTTTTAAGGAAATTTTAAGCTTAGGATATTAGACATATTTTGAAACTTTTTGTTAATCTAATCGTCATATACTGGTGTAATTATTGAATACGCGGGGAAGGAATTTTGAATATGATGCAAAAATTAAAACGTGCTTATGAAAATACATTGATCAAATGGACGTTTCATACGGGCTTTTATTTTCTGATATTAGTATTGCTCTTTTGGATGTATGGATTTCATACAGCGAATACCGGCACTTATATTTACAACGATTTCTAATCGGGGAGGATAACTATGAAACTACTTGATGCTATAAAAACATACGCAGACGCCAAGCCGCAGGCCGAAGCGTTTCGTTCCTTAGATCATTCCCTCACTTACGGGGAATTATGGGATTTGTCGGAGCGGGTTGCGTCCGGCATTCAAAAACATACAGCTGACGGTTCGAAAGCGCCTGTCCTGGTTTATGGACATATGGAGCCGAATATGATCGTTTCTTTCTTAGGAAGCGTCAAAGCGGGCCGTCCTTACATCCCTGTCGATGTTTCCATCCCGGCGGAGCGGATCGTCAAAATCATTGAAAGCTCAGGGGCAGAGCTGCTTATCAGCGTATCGGGCGATGCAGTCGATACGGGAAGCAATCTGATTAAAACCGTTACGCCCGAAGAGCTTGCAGCTGACGAAGATGCAGACCTCAGCCGTGAGAACTGGGTAAAAGAGCTGGACACGTTTTACATTATTTACACGTCCGGCAGCACGGGAAATCCGAAGGGCGTGCAGATATCGGCTGATAACCTGCAAAGCTTTACTGACTGGATCTGCAGGGATTTTCCTGTGGGCGAGGGTAAGACATTCTTAAACCAAGCTCCGTTTTCTTTTGATTTATCTGTCATGGACATTTTCCCTTCGCTTCAAACGGGAGGTACGCTGCACTGCGTAACGAAAGACAAAATCAATAAACCGAAAGTACTATTTGAAGAACTGGAGAAATCCAAACTGAACGTCTGGACATCGACGCCGTCTTTCGTCCAAATGTGTCTGATGGACCCCGGATTTACGCAGGAGCTCCTGCCTGAGGCAGAAGTATTTATGTTTTGCGGAGAAGCGCTTCCGGCTGCCGTGGCACAGGAGCTGTTAAACCGTTTTCCGAAGGCCCGTGTATTCAATACATACGGTCCGACTGAAACAACGGTTGCCGTCACCTCCGTTGAAATTACGCAGCAGATCATTGATGAAAATGAATCTCTGCCTGTCGGTTTTGCAAAACCCGATATGGATATCTTCATCATGGATGAAAACGGGAATAAGCTTCCGGACGGAGAAAAAGGGGAAATCATCATCGCGGGCCCGAGCGTGAGCAAAGGCTATCTCGGAGAACCTTCTCTGACGGAAAAAGCGTTTTTCCCGATCGACGGCCAGTGGGCATATCACACGGGTGATGCCGGTTATGTTCAGGATGGTCAGATTTTCTGCCAAGGACGCCTTGATTTCCAGATTAAGCTTCACGGCTACCGCATGGAGCTGGAGGAAATCGAAGTACATGTAAGGCAGTCTCAATATGTGCGCACGGCGGTTGTCATCCCGTATCAGCCTAACGGACCTGTCGAATATTTAATTGCCGCCATCGTGCCTGAAAAACATGATTTTGAAAAAGAATTCCAGCTGACAAGCGCCATTAAGAAAGAACTGGCCGCTTCGCTTCCGGCCTACATGATTCCGAGAAAATTCATTTATCAGGATCACATTCAAATGACTGCGAACGGAAAAATCGACCGTAAACGCATTGGCGAAGAGGTTCTTGTATGACGCCTTACAGCTCGTTTTTCTTCTTTATCTTACTTGGAATCCTTCTTTTGCCGACGATTATTTTAGGGCTGAACGGCAAGAGATTCCAAGGATACAACATGTTTATATCCATCATCGTATTGGCTTTGATTTTCGCGCATGATCTGCACGGCGTGATCGCACTATGTATCTTTACGCTGTGGCAGGTGCTTTTAATCAGGGGTTATCTCGCTTACAGACTGAAAGCCAACAGCGGCTTTGTCTTCAGTATGGCCGTGATCGCGTCCATTTTACCCCTGTTTTTATCTAAATTATGGCCGTTTTTCTTTCCGCCGGCGCCTCATCACCCGGTTCATAACCTGATCAGTTTCTTAGGAATTTCTTATTTGACATTTAAAGGCGTCCAGCTGATCATGGAAACGAGAGACGGACTGATTAAAGAAAAAATGCCGCTTCACCGCCTTTTGTACTTTATTATGTTTTTCCCGACCATTTCTTCCGGTCCGATCGACAGATACCGCAGATTTGCCAAGGACGAACAGAAAGTATGGACAAAGGGAGAATACGCTGATTTACTGTATACCGGCATTCATAAAATTTTTATCGGTTTCTTATACAAATTCATTATCGGATATGCGATTAACACGTATTTCATTATGAATCTGTCTCATATCACCCACAGCAAACTGTGGGGTAATGTGCTGTACATGTACGGATACAGCTTGTACCTGTTTTTTGATTTTGCGGGTTACACGATGTTTGCCGTCGGTGTAAGCTATATCATGGGTATCAAATCTCCGGAAAACTTTAATAAGCCGTTTATCAGCAAAAACATTAAAGACTTCTGGAACCGCTGGCACATGTCCTTATCCTTCTGGTTCAGAGACTACGTATTTATGCGCTTTGTTTTCTGGATGACAAAGAAAAAATGGATAAAGAACCGGATGGCCGTCTCGAACATCGGGTATTTCCTGCTGTTCATGCTGATGGGCGTCTGGCACGGACTCGCTCTGCAATATATTGTATACGGCCTGTACCACGCCGTATTAATGACCGGGTATAACTTTTTTGAGAAATGGAATAAGAAATACAAGTGGCTGCCCGCCAATCGTTTTACGGCCTTTTTAGCCATCGTCATCACATTCCATTTCGTATGTTTCGGATTTTATATTTTCTCAGGAAAACCATTTCATCACTAAAGGAGATTGAAAACACATGGAATTTAAACAGGAAGTATTAGACGTATTAGCTGAAGTTTGTCAGGAGGACGCTGTGAAAGAAAATCCTGATATTGAAATCTTTGAAGAAGGACTGCTTGATTCTTTCGGAACTGTAGAGCTGCTGGTCGCCATCGAAAACCGCTTCGGCATTACAGTGCCGATCACTGAATTTGACCGTGACGAGTGGAATACGCCAAACAACATTGTAAACAAACTGACTGAGTTGAAGTAAATGAAAAAGCGTTTCTTTGGACCAATTATTTTAGCGTTCGTCCTGTTTGTCGGAGCTATCGCAGTTCCGGCTTCATGGCTTACGCGCTTCATTCCTGAAAAACGTGTCGAAGAGTCGGCGGCAGCCTTAAATCCGAATATGTTCCAGGGACTCTATCTTCAAAACAAAATGTTCGAAGACTCGAAGTATCTGCCGATTTTCGGTTCTTCCGAGCTTTCAAGACTGGATGAGTTTCACCCGTCCAACTATTTCCAAGTGAACAACCAAGGCTTTACGCCTTATCTTGTCGGAAAAGGCGGGGACCAATCCTTGATACACGCCGTGAACTTTGCGGCGCATTATCAGCAGCTGAAGGGCAAAAAACTGGTATTCATTGTTTCTCCGCAGTGGTTTATCAAAAAAGGTTCTGATGAACAGCACTTTGCGCCGAATTTTTCATCACTTCAGGCATTGGATTTAGCATTTAATAATCAGATTGATCCCGCGGTCAAAAAGAACATGATGAAGCGCATGCTCCGTTTCAAAGTCGTTCAGCATGATGCCGTCCTTTCTGAATTGTACAAGGGAATGGTCAACGGACAATCATGGAAAGTGAAAGCGGTCATGCCGGCTGCCAAAGCTTATTATTCTCTGCTTGAGAAAAAAGATCTTTATTATTCAATGGGAGAAAACAAGGGCCCTGAACGGACGATCTCTGAAAACCTGAAAGGGAAATCGTGGTCAGAGTTAAAAACAGCCGCCGCTCAATTAGGAGAACGGAGCTCCAAGTCCAATCCTTTCTATATCGATGACGCTTCTTATAAAAAGATTAAGAAGAAAGTAAAGAGAGTGAAAGGAATCAACAAAGGAAGAACATACGCCAAATCAGTCGAATATCACGACTTTGAGGATATGCTGGACATTCTGAAAGATGCCGGCGCTGAACCGATGTTCGTGGTTATTCCGGTCAACGGAAAATGGTATGACTACACCGGCTTCCCGAAAAAAGGCCGGACTGATTACTACAAAAAAGTCACTAAGCAAATTAAAGCGAAGGACTTTCAGGTTGCCGACTTATCCGGGCACGAATATGATCCGTACTTTATGAAAGACACCATCCATATCGCCTGGAAGGGCTGGGTGTACGTCGATAAAGCAATGGAGCAGTTTTACAAAACCGGCAAGGTGACGGTTCACTGAGCACGGTGATGACAGAATACGTAAAAACGAACACGCAGGGGGCATTCTCTCCCCTGCTTTTTATGTGATTTGATTTTTTCACAAATTTGAGGAAAACTATTGCGAATATTTGTTGAAGGTATACAATAGAATATAAATTATTTTCAAATAAGTTTGACAATAACACCAATAGGGAGACAGAACATTATGAAACAAGACATTCGTGTTGAATTGACTTCAGCCAAAAAACCGAAACCGGACCCCCATGACCTTGCGTTCGGCAGAATTTTCACCGACCATATGTTTGTTATGGATTACGACGCCGATCAAGGCTGGTATGATCCGAGAATTATCCCTTATCAGTCCATCTCAATGGATCCTGCAGCCATGGTTTATCATTACGGCCAAACCGTTTTTGAAGGGCTTAAAGCGTATGTAACGAAGGATCAGGAAGTGCTTCTGTTCAGACCGGAGAAAAATATGGAGCGCCTGAACCAGTCAAATGACCGCCTTTGCATCCCGCTCATTGATGAAGAGCTTGTTCTTGAAGGCCTGAAACAGCTCGTAGCCATCGACAAAGACTGGATTCCGAAAGCGGAAGGCACTTCCCTTTATATCCGTCCGTTTATCATTGCGACTGAGCCTTTCCTCGGTGTAGCGGCATCCCATACGTACAAGCTGTTTATCATTCTTTCCCCGGTCGGCTCTTATTACAAAGAAGGCATTAAACCGGTAAAAATCGCCGTGGAAAACGAATTCGTGCGCGCCGTCAAAGGCGGCACCGGAAACGCGAAAACCGCCGGCAACTACGCATCTAGCCTGAAAGCGCAGCAGGTTGCGGAAGAGAAGGGATTTTCCCAGGTTTTATGGCTTGACGGCATTGAGAAAAAATACATCGAAGAAGTCGGCAGCATGAACATCTTCTTCAAGATCAGCGGCGAGATCGTGACGCCGGAGCTGAACGGAAGCATTCTTGAAGGAATTACGAGAAATTCCGTCATCACCCTTCTCAAACATTGGGGACTGACTGTGTCTGAGCGGAAGATTTCGATCGATGAAATCATCCAGGCGCATCGTGACGGCCGATTGGAAGAAACATTCGGAACCGGTACGGCGGCGGTCATTTCTCCGGTCGGCGAACTGATCTGGAATGATGAAAGTCTTGTCATCGGCAGCGGTGAAACCGGAGAGATCTCGAAGAAATTGTACGATACCATTACAGGCATTCAAAAAGGCGCGGAAGCCGACGTGTTCGGCTGGACGACGGAAGTCGCCTCACTAAGCGAATCAAAATAAGCAAAAAACCCGGAAGCGAATCCGGGTTTTTTACTGCTCTTATGCTTCAATCGACTTAAAGAAATGAGGCAGATGTTCTTTGTGGGCCTCAAGCATTTCATCCAGAATGGCCTTTGCCACGGAGTCTGACGGGACGAGAGGATTGATCGTCATCGCAAGTAGCGCCGTTTGATAATCTCCCGTGACGGCTGCTTCAGCGGCGACACGCTCAAATGATTTGATTTGCTGGACGAGTCCGCGGACAGACACCGGCAGATCACCGACGGCGATCGGTTTCGGACCGTCTTTCGTCATAACACAGTTCACTTCGACCGCTGAGTCATTCGGAATGCTGGCGATCGCGCCGTTGTTGATCGTATTGACGGGCTGGATATCATGTTTGTCGTTATAGATGGAGCTGATCAGGTTGCAAGCCGCGTCACTGTAGTACGCTCCGCCCCGTTTTTCAAGCTGCGGCGGTTTAATGGCGAGATTCGGATCTTTGTACAGTTCGAACAGTTCTTTCTCAACCTTCTGTACGACCTCGGCGCGTGTGCCCTCCGTCTGTGACGCTTCTATTTCATGCTCGAGCATTTCTTTCGTTTTGAAATAATAGCGGTGGTAGCCGCAAGGAATCAGATCGAGCGCCTTCAGGAATTCAGGCTCCCATTCCGCCCCTGAAATATTTTTCATCGTCATGGCGTTTTTCGGGTCTCCCATGGCTTCAATGACTTGATCTTTCACGCTGACGCCGTCTAAGAAAACATCTAATCCGAAGACCATGTGATTCAGCCCGGCAAATTGCACTTCGATCCGGCTGACATCCACGTCCAATGCTTTTGCGACGCCCATTTTAATGCCGATCGGCACATTGCAGAGACCGACGACTTTTGTGAGATTCGAGTAGCGGAGCAAGGCCTCGGTAACCATGCCGGCAGGGTTTGTGAAATTCACGAGCCAAGCATTCGGACAAAGCTCTTCGATGTCTTTCGCGATTTCCAGAATAACCGGGATGGTGCGCAGCCCTTTGAATAAACCGCCCGGACCGTTTGTCTCCTGGCCGATTACACCGTATTTTAGCGGAATCCGTTCGTCTTTGGCGCGGGCCTCAAGAAGGCCGACGCGGAATTGAGTCGTTACGAAATCCGCATCCTTCAAGGCTTCTCTCCGGTCAAGCGTCAGGTGAATCTCTATCGGAACACCCGCTTTTTCGACCATGCGTTTTGCAAGCGTGCCGACGATATTGAGTTTTTTCTCGCCTTCGGGAATGTCGACGAGCCATAATTCTCTGACAGGCAGTTCCTCATAGCGTTTAATGATGCCTTCCACAAGCTCCGGTGTATAGCTTGAACCTCCGCCGATCGTTACAATTTTAATTCCTTTTGTCATATTTTTGCTCCCCCTTGCAGACTCACTTTTTCGTAAATCTCGACTAACTCAGCGGCCAAGTCTTTCACGGTCATGGCATTCATTAAATGATCTTGCGCATGCACCATCAAAAGCGTCATGTCTGTTTTTTCTCCGCCGGCTTCATTTTGGATCAATTCTGTCTGATAATGATGGGCTTCCGTCAGTTCCCTTGCGGCTTCCTGAAGCTTTTCCTCCGCCATGGCTCTGTCCCCCCGCTTTGCGGCGGCAATGGCTTCCATTGATGCGCTTCTGCCGTTGCCGCCATGCAGGATGATCTGAAAAATGGTCTGTTCCATTTTTTCATTCATGTGTTTCACTCCCTTTCTCTACAGCACGGCTTTTTCGTCTCCCTGTACGGCTGGCGCCTGCGATTGTTCAAGTTCGTTTTCTTCTTTCAGCTTTTGCGAATCCCACATTCTGAAGAACGGATAGTACACGATAAAGGCTGTGATGATATTAATCGCCTGCATGACAGCCCCTGATATTTTTCCGCCCGTGGCAAGATAGCCGGAGAAAATCGGCGGCATCGTCCATGGGACGGCAATGCCGGCAGGTTTGGCGACGAGGCCAGTGCTCATGCCGATATAGGTAAGGACCAGTGTGACAAGCGGTGTGATAATGAACGGAATGAGAAGCATCGGGTTCATGACGATCGGCATTCCGAAAATAATCGGCTCATTAATATTAAAGACGGCCGGCCCGATGGCGAGTTTCCCAAGCTGCTTCATCTGCTTGCTTCGCGAACGGAGAAACATGGTGACCACGAGCGCCAGTGTCGCGCCGCTTCCGCCGATGTTGATCCAGATTTCAAAAAACTGCTGGGTGAAAATATTCGGAAGCGCATCGCCCGCCTGAAACGCAATCCGGTTGGTATCCATCGCTCCGAACCAGATCGGCGCCATGACGCCGCCGACTATGTTCGCCCCGTGTAATCCGCACGCCCACAAGAGCATTTGAACCGCTTCGGCTATCAGGCTTCCGCCGAGACTTCCCCCAAGAATCGAGAGCGGTGTCCCCAGTACAACGCTTACAATGTTATGAAGGCTTTCAAACGGTGTCGCTTCGACAATTAAACGCGCGCCCCAGATCAGAAAGATGACGGCAAAACCGGGAATTAAAGCGATAAACGATTTGCTGACCGCAGGAGGCACGCCGTCCGGCATTTTGAAGACGAAATTCCGCTGGATGATCAGGCGGTAAATTTCCGTCGACAGCATGGCGATGATCATCGCGACAAACAGCCCTTTGCTTCCCATGAGAGACAGCGGGATGCCGCCGCCGACCATGATTTCCTCTTTGGCGCCGGAAGGCAGAAACGGAACTTTGTACGGCGTTGCCAAGAGAAACGCCGCCAAAGATATCGCACCGGCCGATAATGCATCCACCCCGTATTTTTCGGCCAGGCGGTAGGCGATTCCGAAAGCGGCGACAAGGCCCATGATTTCAAAGGTCGCATCAACCGGATATTGCAGTTTTTGAGACCAGGCGCTTCCGAACGTCTTTGCCATGAAATCCGCATATCCCGGAATCGGCAGGTTGCCGATGATCAGAAAAAATGAACCGATGATAATAAGCGGCATGGTGAGGATGATCCCGTCACGCAATGCTTGCAGATGCCGCTGGGAGGCAATTTTTCCGGCAATGGGCATGACTTTCTCTTCTAAAAACTGGTTCACCTTATTCACACGGCCCGCCCCTTTCTACGATGCGTTTCCGAGCTGTTCCGCTGATTTCAGAACCTCCGCTCCGTTGCATGTGCCGTAATGGACGGTATTGATGACTTCAACCGGCACTCCTTTTGATTCACCCAATTTTTTCAGCTGCGGAAGCAAATAACGGACTTGAGGCCCAAGCAGCAATACGTCCGCTTTATCAATATGCTGGTTGACTGAATCGCCTGACACCGCCCAGATTTTATATTCTTTTCCTTGTTCCTGCGCGCTTTTTTCCATCTTGGTGACGAGTAAGCTTGTTGACATCCCTGCTGCACAAACGAGTAATATATTCATGTAAAAGACCTCCTGAAAGTTTGATATTTTGTATGTCTCGATGTTAGTACCATCATATTATGAAATCGTTTTCATAACTACTCAGGCTTTTTCCGCTGTTAACGGAAAAAAGGTGTATCCCGGTCTTTCTCTGATCGTTTGTCTCTGAATACTCGTAAAACCTCCTGATAGGTTGTGCATTTTAAGAGACGGCTTACCGCGGCTGGATCATCTAACATCCCGCCGAGCCATTTGTACATATGCTGGAGGTCGGCTTTGCTTTCTTTCTCGACGCAGAGCAGGCAGACAAATTGGACACGCTTATCCGCCCAGTCAATCGGCTTCTTCAGCGTGCATACCGCCCAAAACGTCGTGTCTGTCTGCGGAACGAGCGGGTGCGGAATCGCCGTAAGATTGCCGAAACTCGTAGGAGAAATCGCTTCCCTTTCAAAAATAGAATCGGTCAGAGAATCAGAAGCGAGGCCGGCTTCTGCAACCTGCTGTCCGAGAAAACGGATGACGTCCTCCTTCGTCTCCAGATCCTGCTGCAAAAATACCAGCTCCGGTTTCAGAAAGTTCAATTGTTCCCGCTTTTCTTCCAGCATGGCGTCGATTTTTGTAAAATCCCCGCCGCCCAACAGCGTATGAACCTTTAATACGGGAACGGGCAGGTCTTTTTTGATCGGCACTGTGCTGACCACAAAATCAATCGACTCAAAGGAAAGCTGGTCAAGGCTGCAGTAATCAGCCGTTCCGACGATTTCAAGACGCTTTGCGAACCGGGAACGGAGCTTTTCTCTTAGAAGCTGTGCGCTGCCGGCGCCGGACGCACAGACAATCAGACAGCGCTTAGGCGGCCGTTCCGTCTTTCTCCTTTCAATGGCGGCTCCGAAATGAAGCGCCAAATATCCGATCTCATTCTCATGAATATCAATGCCGGTTTGCTCCTTGATCACGATTCCCGCAATCACTCCCGCTTCAAATGCGAGCGGATAATTTTCCTTTATGGCGGAGAGCATCGGGTTTCTCAGGTTCATTCCGTACCGGTTTCGGTTAATCGCCGGCTTGATGTGGAGCGCAAGACCCGCTTTCAGCTCATTGTCGTCCGTGATTCCGAGCTTCAGCTCCCGCTCAATGGCTTCGATCATGGCCTCCGTCAAACGGCTGGTTTCCCCGTCTATCAGCCTTGTAAGCTCTTTTCCTTCCAGTTGTGACTGGGTCATGCGCTTTGTCCCGAGCAGGTGAATGGCGATATAGGCGGTTTCCTGTTCGGGAAAGGTGACCGAAAGCGCAGATTCAAGCTCTTTTACGATGGCTTCCGCTGACTGATATTCTGTTTCGAGCTTAATATCATGAAGATCTTCCGGAATGAGAGATACATAGTTTTCTGTCCGGATTCGTTTGCAGGCAATGGCGATATGGATGATGAGATTGTTCAGGCCGAAGAAAGAAAGCGGGATCTTATGGTTTCGAACCTGCTGCATAATGGCTGTGCGGATCACATGAATGTCGTCTTTCGGCAGAATACCGGCCTTTTCACTCAGGAGATCAGGCTCGGGCTCGCGGTCGTCCACTAAGTATTCCGCCATACAATAACGGAGGCGGAGCTCTTCGCCGCGCAGCTTAAAGCCGTAGTTCGGCCTTGTTTCCAAAATGATGTCATAGGGGCGGAGCCGTTTTTTGACTTCTTTTAAATCAGATTGAAGTGTGGATTTACTGATGAACAGTTCTTCCGCCAAGTCATCCAGCTTGAGGTAGCCGTCGGCCAGAAGCATTCTTTTCATAAGGTAATCTATCCGTTCATCGGGAAAAATCGGCACGGTGCTGTTCTGCTGGAAATTGTCCTGAAGCCAGTTTTTAAACGGCTGCTCATTCCGGATCAGCAGCTTATAGCCGCTCCCTCTGACAGATTGAATGGATGCGCCGTGTTTTTCTACAATGGTTTGCAGTTCCTTTATGTCATTGCGGACCGTCCGCGTCGTTACCTTTACATTTGCAGCGATGACTGAGCTTGTAACCGGTGTTTCAGCAGCTAAAAGCAAGCGCAAAAGTTCACGAAGCCGCCCATGAAGCATGAGAAAAACCTCCTATCAGATCAGATGCAGACGTGAAAAATGGGCAAAAAGAATGAGGAAGGGGTAAATGTATGTAAATTCTATAATGGGGAGGATTTCAAGTCAATGCGGCAATCCGATGCCAAGCCCGTAAAAAAACAGCCGGATCAGCCGGCTGTTCGGGATGCGGACATGCGGTTCCGCTTAGATGCCTTCCGTTCTTTTATGATTTTTCTGATGATCGGATAGATGACGGGCGCCCATTTGATAATCGTTTTGAAAAATTTTTTCAATTTCTGAATCCCCTTTCTTTTACCTTGTCTTTCCCCTGTTATCAGCGTTTATAAACATGGTCAGCGTGAGACATACCGGTTCCCCGTCACCCAATAGCGCCACGGATAATCCCGGGCTTCTCCGCTGTTGTCAATCCCGATTCTCGGGCCTGTTGATATATGCTCAGGCGTAAAGCCCTCCGTAATATACAGCGGCGGTTCCGTGATCATGCCGCCGTAGTCGTTCATTGAAATGCCCATCGCCTTCGTCAGTTTTCCCGGGCCGTTTGTCCACTCTCTCGGGGGTCTGCCCGGTCTCCTGCTCTCCATCAGGAACTGTCCTTCATGAGGCTCCGCCGCCCTGATTAACACGGCCTGCGGAATGCCGATGTCCGCGGCGACGACGTTCATTAATGTATGAGTGTGCATGACGTATGTATAAATGCGGCCCGCCTCATGGAACATAATTTCCGTCCGTTTCGTGCGCCGGTTGCCGAAGCTGTGCGCCGCCCGGTCTTCCGCTCCCATATAAGCTTCCGTTTCCACGATAAAACCTGAAGCCGTTCCCTCATCCGTCTCCTTCACCAAGAGACAGCCGAGCAATAAAGGGGCAAGCTCCACTGACGGTTTCTGGTAAAATTCAATCGGCAAAGGCTTTCGTTCTCCCGCCATTTGCCTCCCTCCTTTCTAATATAGCGATTTCCTCTTTCACGTTTTTCACTTCTTTTTTACAATATAAACATGAGAGAAAAAAAGGACATTATTGTTGAACGCTCTATTGCGTTTTGAAAATCGGCTCGGTATAATATGATGGTTCAAATGAAAATGATTCTCATGTTCAATAAATACCGGACAATGATCATAAAAGTAGGTGAATTGATTTTTGAGCGATTCTGTCAGGTCCGCAAACCGTCTGATCAGCATCTTAAAAAACGGGGTTTTCTTCCTGATCGCGGTGATCGGGCTGCTTGTATCTATTTTTTTCGCCGTCTCATTCGGTGCGAAAGACATTACTTTACATACGGTTTGGTCGGCTGTTGCTGATTACAATCCGAATATAACGGGCCAGCAGATCATTCATGAATTGCGTCTTCCGAGGGTGCTCGGGGCGGCCGTTACAGGAGCCGCTTTTGCCGCAGCCGGCGCCCTTATGCAGGGTGTCACGAGAAACCCGCTTGCCGATTCGGGTGTCTTAGGCGTAAACGCGGGCGCCATGTTTGTTGTTGCGCTCAGTTTTGCTTTTTTCCCTCATTTGTCATACGCCCTGCTGATGGTGATGTCATTTTTGGGAGCACTGGCAAGCACCGGCTTGATTTTCTTTATCAGTGCGGCGGGAAAAGGCAGCATGACACCTTTAAAAGTAACGCTTGCCGGGGCGGTCGTGGCCGCTCTTTTACATTCACTCAGTACCGGTGTGGCGATTTATTACGATTTAAGCCAGGATTTGGCCTTCTGGTACGCCGGCGGGGTGTCAGGGATCAAGTGGGCTCATTTACAAGTCCTTGTTCCCGTGATTGCAATCTTCATCATTCTCGCGACATTCATGGGCCGGTCCGTCACCCTTCTCTCAATGGGAAATGACGTGGCGGCGAATTTAGGGGTGAACACGGCGCTGACGCGTGCCGCCGGATTAATGATCGCCGTCGTTCTTGCCGGTGTGTCTGTTTCTGCTGCCGGCGCGATCGGCTTTGTCGGGCTGGTTATTCCCCATATCGCGCGAAAGATCGTCGGCGTTACGTACAGGCTGATTATTCCGATGTCCGCGTTACTCGGCGCGATTCTATTGATTTTGGCTGACCTGGCCTCGCGCACGGTCAGTCCCCCGAGGGAATTGGCGATAGGCATTATGGTCGCACTTGTCGGTGTCCCTTTCTTTCTTTATATTGCCCGCAAGGAAGGGAGAGACTTATAAATGAAAGTGCAGAAAGAAACAAAAAAAGCAGCGGCGGCAGGACTCATTCTGCTGGTCATCGCCGTTTGCATTATTCTGATCGGGCTGCATACGGGCTCATTCCGGCTTTCTCCTCTCACGGTGGGAAAAACGCTGTTCGGATACGGCACGTTTCAAAGCACAACCGTTTTATTCGATTACCGGCTTCCCCGGATTCTGGTGACGATGCTGGCCGGCATCGGTTTAGGAGTGTCGGGCGCTATTTTGCAGGGTGTATCCCGAAATCCGCTTGCCGATCCGGGCATTCTCGGACTGCATGCCGGCGCTTCCTTCGGTTTGATGATGTATATCACGTTCTTTCATTCCCTGGAGGCGCAGGCATCGATGTTCATCCCGCTGTTTACGTTTGCGGGCGGAACACTCGCCGCCCTGCTGATCGTAGTGCTTACGTACGACAGGCTGAACGGTTTTTTAACGATCCGCATGCTGTTAGTCGGGATCGCCGTTTCCGCGGGCTTCAGCGCCGTTACATTGTTTATGTCGCTGCGACTGAATGAAGAAACTTATACATTCGCTTCCCGCTGGCTGGTGGGAAACGTTTGGGGCAGGGATTGGATTCACGTGTGGTCGCTATTGCCCTGGATCGGCATTCTCGCACCGCTTGCATGGCTTAACGCCCGCTCTTTGAATATTTTAATGCTCGGTGACCAGGCAGCCGCGGGGCTCGGCGCACACGTGCAGAGAAAAAGGATCATGCTGATCGCCATAGCGGTCGGCTTGTCCTGCGCGAGCGTCGCGATGGCCGGGGGAATCGGCTTTATCGGCTTTGCCGCCCCTCACTTGGCAAGACGGCTCGTCGGCACCATGCATCAGCATATTATCCCGATTGCGGGATTAATCGGACTCGTGATTCTTGTCGCGGCAGACACCATCGGCCGGTCTTTGTTTCAGCCGAACGCCATTCCGGCCGGCGTGGTTGCGGCAGCCATCGGCGCGCCGTATTTTCTCTATCTCGTCATGAAAATCAAATCATAAAACAAGGAGTATTCCCATGAAAAAAATAATTGCGCTCATCAGTTTCATGTGTATTTTCTTATTGGCTGCCTGCCAATCCGATTCAACACAGCCGGAGCCAAAAAAGAAATCCGGCGATCATAAAATCGCTTCGATGTCCATTCACCTGACAAATGATCTGCTGGCTCTCGGCGTTACACCTGCCGGTTCCGTAGTGGGCGGAGAATTAAAAGATTTTCTCCCTCATGTGAAAAATCAGCTGAAAGACACGAAAAAACTCGGACCTGCCTCAGACCCGGATATGGAAGCTTTACTTGAGCTGAATCCAGACAACATTTATCTTGATAAAGAATTTGCGGGAAAAGATGTGTCAAAATACAAGAAAATCGGAAACACACACGTTTTCGACCTTGATAAAGGCACATGGCGCGATCATTTAAAAGACATCGGAAAAATCGTCAACCGTGAAAAAGAAGCGAAAACATTTATTCAAGATTACGAAGATGAAACAAAACAAGTCAGATCCATGATGAATAAGGAATTAGGGAAAAACGCCAAAGTCATGGCGATCCGCGTGAACGCAAAAGAGCTTCGCGTCTTCAGCACACGCCGCCCGATGGGACCAATTCTGTTTGACGATCTGAAGCTGAAACCGGCTGACGGCATTAAAGAAATGAACACCTCCCGCCCTTATGAAGTCATTTCTCAAGAAGTGCTGCCTGATTACAACGCAGATGCGATTTTCGTCGTCGTTAACAGAGACGACAAGTCACAGCAAGCCTATAAAGAATTGCAAAAAAGCGCTGTATGGAAAGGGCTGAAGGCCGTGAAAGCAAACCACGTCTATAAAATTGCCGATCAGCCTTGGCTTGATTATTCAGCACTGGGAAATAAATTAGCAATGGATGAAGCGAAAAAACTGTTCCAAAAATAAACATGAGCCGGTTTTGCAAAAAGTGCAAGGCCGGCTTTTTTATATTGTCGTTTACTTATATAAACATCTGCTTATATAATAGTGTAAAAAAGGAGTGAGCGCATGGAACGGAGGCATCATGCTTTAAGTTCCGAAGGGATCAGCCAGTGCCTCAAACTTCTAAGCGACCCGACGAGGCTTTTGATGCTGAAGCTTCTGAAGGATAAGGAATATTGTGTCTGCGAGCTGACAGCTATTTTTCATATAAGTCAGCCCGGCATCAGCCAGCACTTGCGGAAATTAAAGAACGCCGGCCTTGTGCGGGAAAGACGCGAGGGTCAGTGGCGGTACTATGCCATTCATCCGTCCGGTCCGGAATACGCGCTGGTTTGCTCGATTCTGCAGCAGATAGATGAAAATGACGAAGTTTTACAGACATTGCGGCAAAAAGAAGTCACTGTTACATGCCGGTAAGGGGGATATATCTTGGGAGTTGCGGTTTTATCAGCGCTGATTTTTGTGCTGACACTTGTGTTTGTCATATGGCAGCCGAAACATGTATCAATCGGCTGGTCTGCCTGCGGCGGGGCGGTCCTCGCTTTGATCGCCGGAGCAGTCAGCCTGCATGATATCGCGGAAGTGACGGGAATCGTCTGGAATGCGACACTTGCCTTTATCGCCATTATTATCATTTCATTAATTCTTGACAGCATCGGTTTTTTTGAATGGGCCGCGCTGCATATGGCCATGGCGGCCAAAGGCAGCGGGCTGCGGATGTTTCTCTATGTGTCGGTCTTAGGGGCTGTTGTCTCCGCCCTGTTTGCCAATGACGGAGCGGCGCTCATTTTGACCCCGATCGTACTGGCGATGGTGCGGGCTTTGGATTTACCTGAAAAGCTGGTTTTTCCGTTTATTATCGCCGGAGGATTCATCGCCGACACCACCTCGCTTCCGCTCGTTGTAAGCAATTTGGTCAATATTGTATCCGCGGATTACTTTCATATCGGATACATTGAATATGCATCACGCATGCTGGTGCCCAACCTTTTTTCTCTGGCGGCAAGCATTTTGGTGCTGTATCTCTATTTCAGAAAAAACATTCCGAAACGGTATGACACCGGTCTTGTGAAACATCCGGCATCCGCGATTAAGGATGAACGCCTTTTCCGGTTATCGTGGGCTGTGCTGGCCGTTTTATTGATCGGATATTTCGTCAGCGAACTGCTGTCGATACCCGTTTCCTTCGTTGCTGGCTCCATCGCGGTCATTTTTCTCATTCTGGCGCAGCGAAGCCCCGCCGTCCCTGCGAAACAAGTCATCAAGGACGCCCCGTGGGCCATCGTGTTTTTTTCTGTCGGCATGTATGTTGTCGTGTACGGCTTACGGAATGCCGGACTGACGGATCTTCTTTCTCAGCTTATTCAGAAAGCGGCGGATCACGGATTGTTTGCGGGCACACTCGGGATGGGGTTTATCGCTGCGATCCTGTCCTCCGTTATGAATAACCTGCCGACGGTGATGATTGACGCCATAGCCATCAGCGGAACGGACACTCACGGGCTGATGAGAGAAGCATTGATTTACGCGAATGTTATCGGTTCGGACCTTGGGCCGAAAATCACGCCGATCGGATCGCTGGCGACATTGTTATGGCTCCACGTGCTGAGCCGGAAAAACGTGAAAATTTCCTGGGGAATGTATTTCAAGACAGGTCTGATATTAACCATTCCGACGTTATTCATCACCCTGATCGGACTTTATTTATGGCTGTTATGGCTCGCTTGAGATGAAAAACCTTTTAAGTTGAATCTTAAAAGGTTTTTTTGTGTCAAAAATCCGAAAAGTAAAACTTTTATATTTTAAAAGTATAGACATTTAAATTCAAAAGATTATAATATTCATGAAAACGTTTTAACTTTATGAAAGAAGGGATTCTCATGAAAAGAATTTTATTAGCCTGCAGCTCAGGCATGTCCACCAGCCTTCTTGTTACGAAAATGCAGAATTACGCCCGCTCCATCGGTGAGGAAGCCGAGATTTGGGCAGTCGGACAGGATAAAGCAAAAGAAGCGATGAAAGATGCAGACGTCGTACTGATCGGCCCGCAGATGAGTTTTTTAAAAGGTGAGCTTCAGAAAGAGGCGGACCCGCTTCACATCACCGTTGATGTGATTGACATGATGGCTTACGGCATGGGAGACGGCAAAAAAGCATACGAACAGGCCGTTGCCTTGATTGAGAACAAATAAAGGAGGCGATAAGCATGGAAACGTACACGGATGAACAGATCAGTTTTCAGCTGATTCTTCACAGCGGTAATGCCCGCAGCTGTATTATTCAATCGATACGCGCTTATAAAGACGGCCGGCCAGATGAGTCAGACACCTTTCTGACAAAGGCTGAAGAAGAACTGGGGAAAGCGCACGACATCCATTTTCAGATGATTCAAAAAGAAGCCGGCGGCGCCAAGACGGATGTCTCCCTGCTTTTTATGCATGCTGAAGACCACTTAATGTCAGCGCTCTCAATGAAAGAGCTGGTTAAAGAAATGCTCGACTTATTTCAATCAAAGAATTTATAAAAAGCCGGGGGTGAAGACGTGTTTGAGAAAATCAGCCAATTCCTTGTTCCGATCGCGGGCAAATTAAACAATAACCGCTACTTGCAAGTCTTACGGGATGCTTTTATGCTGGCGTTTCCGCTGACCATTTTCGGTTCGGTGTTCGTCGTGCTGACGAACCTGCCGTTTTTAAACAAAATCATGAGCAGCTCCGCACTGTCTGTCTTTCAATCCGGATTTGGCGGCGCTTCGACGGCGACGATGGGGATTATGTCCATTTTTGTCGTCTTCGGGATCGGCTATTACCTTTCCAAAAGCTACGAAGTGGAGGCCGTATTCGGCGGAGCGATCGCATTGGTTTCTTTTCTGCTGCTCACCCCGTTCGTCTTAGAGCCGGAAACGGGCAAAGCGGTCGCAGGCGTCATTCCGGTTGACCGGCTTGGAGCAAAAGGAATGTTTCTCGGCATGATTACCGCGTTTTTGTCAGGTGAAATCTACAGAAGAATCGTCCAGAGAAACTTAACGATTAAGATGCCTGCCGGTGTTCCTCTTGATCAATGCGGCTGTCACCCAGATCTTTCACACCAATCTGCATGATGTCATTTATCATACGGTTCAAGCCCCGCTTGTCGGACTTGGAAGCGGCATCATTCCTACATTAATCGCTGTTTTCTTTATTCAGATTTTATGGTTTTTCGGACTTCACGGACAAATCATTATCAATTCCGTGATGGACCCGATTTGGAATACATTACAGGTCGAAAATTTGGCTGCGTATACAGCGGGAAAAGAGATTCCCCATATTATTTCTAAGCCGTTTATGGAGATTTACACCGTCGGAATGGGCGGAACCGGAATGACATTGGCCATAGTGATCGCCATCTTGCTTTTTATGAAAAGCAAACAGATGAAACAGATATCCAAACTCGGTCTCGCGCCGGGCATTTTCAACGTCAATGAGCCGGTTATTTTCGGTTTGCCGATCGTGATGAACCCGATCATTATCATTCCGTGGGTCATCGCACCGATGGTTGTCACCCTTGTCACCTACCTGGCCATGTCGGCGGGGATCGTGCCCCCTCCTACCGGCGTGACCGTGCCTTGGACCGTCCCCCTTTTCATTAACGGGATTATGGCGACCAATTCCGTCATGGGCGGCATTATGCAGCTGGTCAACCTCTGTATTGTGTTTGTCATCTGGTTCCCGTTTCTTAAAGCGCTGGACAAATTAAACATGGCAAAGGAAAAAGAAGCTGAGACCGAGCAGCATGCCCGGGATGACAGCATGAGTATGTAATCAAAATCGCAGTAAGGGAGAGAAATCAATTGACTGAATCAAATATTCAATATCGTTTTCCGGAAGGATTTTGGTGGGGGTCTTCCGCCTCCGCCACCCAGACAGAAGGCGCCGCTGACAGAGACGGAAAAAGCCAAAACATATGGGATTACTGGTATGAAAAAGAGCCGAGCCGTTTTTTTAACGGCGTCGGCCCCGGCGACACGTCACGTTTTTACGATCAATACAAGGAGGATATCCGGCTGATGAAAGAAATCGGCCATAACTCCTTCCGGCTGTCTATTTCCTGGTCAAGATTGATTCCGGACGGAACTGGCGAGGTCAATCAGAAAGCGGTCGCGTTTTATCAGGACGTCATCGATGAAATGCTTGCCCATCACATTGAGCCGTTTGTCAATTTGTTTCACTTTGACATGCCGCTCGCCCTTCAGCGTAAGGGGGGCTGGGTCAGCCGGAACACCGTTGACGCGTTTGAACATTACGCCAAAACATGCTTTTCGCTATTCGGTGACAAGGTGAAAAAATGGTTCACTCACAACGAGCCGATTGTGCCGATTGAAGGCGGCTACTTATACGACTTTCACTACCCGAATCACGTTAATTTTCAAGAAGCGGTGCAGGCCGGCTTCCATACCCTGCTGTCGAATGCAAGGGCTGTCAAAGCCTACAGAGAATTGAAACAGGACGGACAAATCGGAATCATTCTGAATCTGACGCCTTCTTATCCGAGAAGCTCACATCCTGAAGATCTGAAAGCGTCCCGGATTGCCGACGCCTTTTTCAACCGCTCATTTTTAGATCCCGCCGTAAAGGGCGAATTTCCTGAGGAGCTTGTCGAGATTCTCAAGGCGGAAGGCTTTCTGCCGCATTATGAGAAAGAAGATCTCCGCCTCATTCAGGAGCATACGGTTAACCTCTTAGGCGTGAACTACTACCAGCCGAGGCGCGTCAAGGCAAAAGAACATGTTCCGAATCCGCATGCCCCTTTCCTGCCCGAGCGTTTCTTCGATCCGTATGTCATGCCCGGCCGTAAAATGAACCCTCACCGCGGGTGGGAAATTTACGAAAAAGGAATCTACGACATTCTCACAAATCTCAGAGAACATTACGGAAATATCGAGTGTTTTATTTCTGAGAACGGCATGGGAGTAGAAGGCGAGGAACGCTTCCGCGATGAAAACGGCATCATTCAGGATGATTACAGGATTGAATTTATCCAGGAACATCTGAAATGGGTGCATCGGGCCATCGGAGAAGGTTCAAATGTAAAAGGCTATCACCTGTGGACTTTCATGGACAACTGGTCTTGGACAAATGCTTATAAAAACCGCTACGGCTTTGTATCTGTCAATCTGGAAAACGGGGGCGAACGGACCGTCAAAAAAAGCGGCCGCTGGTTCAAAGCCGTTTCCGATCAAAACGGATTTTAACAGATGAGGAGGGACGGCCATGCTTGGAGGTATTGAAGCCGGCGGCACGAAATTTGTCTGTGCCGCCGGACAAAGAGACGGCACCATTCTGGACAGAGCAGAGTTTCCGACGGGAGAACCGGATGACACACTCAGACAGGTCATCCGTTACTTTAAAGATTTCCCGATAGACGCCATCGGCATCGGGTCGTTCGGGCCGATTGATATCCGTCCCGACAGTCAAACATACGGGCGCATCACCGCGACTCCGAAGACAGCCTGGCGGAACTGCCCTATTCTTCAAACGATCAAAAGCGCTCTGGATATTCCCGCAGGCTTCACCACCGACGTTAATGCGGCGGCGCTCGGAGAAGCTTCTTTCGGCGCGGCCAAAAACGCGGACAGCTGCCTCTATTTGACGGTCGGCACAGGTATCGGCGCGGGCGGCATTATGAACGGCAGATTTGTTCAAGGGCTGTCTCATCCTGAAATGGGCCACATTTATGTCAGAAGACATCCGGACGACGGCTACAAAGGCAATTGCCCGTACCATACAGATTGTCTGGAAGGCCTCGCGGCAGGCCCCGCCATTGAGAAACGCTGGGGGAAAAAAGCAGTTCTGCTCACGGATCAGCAGGAAGTGTGGGAGCTTGAGGGCTATTATATTGCCGAAGCGCTTGTGCAGTATATTCTCATTCTTTCGCCGGAAAAGATCATCCTCGGCGGGGGCGTCATGAAGCAGCGGCAGCTGTTCTCTTCTATCCGTCAGCACGTGAAAAAGCGGCTGAATCAATATATTGATCTGCCCGACATTGAAAACCGCATCGTTCCCCCTCAATTAGGCATTCACTCCGGAGCGGCCGGTTCGCTCGTATTGGCGGAGCAGGCCTTAGAAGCGGCAAACCGGGAGGCGGGAAAATGACGAAACTCTTATTTTTGGAACCGGTTTTTAAAGAAAGATTATGGGGCGGGACGAAGCTGCGCGATACATTCGGGTATGAGATTCCTTCTGAGCGGACGGGAGAGTGCTGGGCGATTTCAGCTCATCCGCACGGCACATCCATCGTGCGGAACGGGCCTTTTTCCGGAACATCATTACATCGTCTCTGGAATGAACACCCTGACCTGTTCGGACATCCGAAAGGAGACGCCTTTCCCCTGCTCACAAAAATTCTCGACGCAAATATGGACTTATCCGTACAGGTTCATCCCGATGACGCATATGCACATCGGCATGAAAACGGAGAACTCGGAAAAACGGAATGCTGGTACATATTGGACTGCAAAAAAGACGCGGAGCTCATTTTAGGGCACCGCGCCCAAACGAGAGAAGACTTCGTTCGGCACATTGAACGAAACGAGTGGGAACACCTGCTCCGCCGCATCCCCATTAAACCCGGCGACTTTTTCTATGTCCCGAGCGGCACACTGCACGCTTTATGTGAAGGTACGCTCGTTCTTGAAATCCAGCAAAGCTCTGATGCCACCTACCGGCTTTACGACTATGACCGGACGGATGGGAACGGGAATAAACGCGAGCTTCATCTTCAGAAAGCAATTGACGTAACAGGCATTCCGCATACCGATGAAAATGTAAAAAGCACAAAGCATCGGATCGGAAATGCTCTTATTACAACACTTGCCGAAACACCTTTCTTTTCAGTTTATCAATGGGATGTGAGCGGGAAAGCATCATTCCCCGCACCCGGCCGGTATTTACTCGCAAGCGTCATTAAAGGACGCGGAGAACTGGATGGATGCCCCATTCACAAAGGCGATCACTTTATCGTGCCGGCGGATTCCGGAGATTTTGTTATAGAAGGAGATTGTGAGGTTATCGTTTCACATCCTTCATCATCTTAAAAATCAGGAGGTCTTTTATATGCTCAAAAAGTTAGCAGTCTGCCTGTCTATCGTTTTATTACTCTTAGGAGCCGCCAGTCCGATATCGGCTCACACCGTTTATCCCGTCAACCCAAATGCCCAGCAGACGACAAAAGATATCATGAACTGGCTGGCGCACCTGCCCAACCGTTCAGAAAACAGGGTCATGTCCGGTGCGTTCGGCGGGTACAGCGATGTCACTTTTTCAATGACAGAGGAAAACCGCTTGAAAAACGCGACGGGACAGTCTCCCGCCATCTACGGCTGTGACTATGGGAGAGGATGGCTGGAAACAGCGGATATCACCGATACTATCGATTACAGCTGCAACAGCAGCTTGATCTCATACTGGAAAAGCGGCGGCCTCCCTCAGGTCAGCCTGCATCTCGCAAATCCGGCTTTTCCATCCGGAAACTATAAAACGGCCATCTCAAACAGCCAGTACAAAAACATCCTGGACCCTTCAACTGTTGAAGGAAAACGGCTTGAGGCGCTGCTCAGCAAAATCGCCGACGGCCTTACTCAGCTGAAAAATCAAGGCGTCACCGTTCTGTTCAGGCCGCTTCACGAAATGAACGGCGAGTGGTTCTGGTGGGGGCTGACAGGCTACAACCAAAAAGACACGGAAAGAATCTCGCTGTACAAAGAGCTTTACAAGAAGATATACCGCTATATGACAGAGACAAGAGGATTGGATAACCTTTTGTGGGTGTATTCGCCGGATGCCAACAGAGACTTTAAAACAGACTTCTACCCAGGCTCATCTTATGTGGATATTACCGGTCTGGACGCTTACTTCACTGATCCGTATGCGATATCAGGCTATGATGAAATGCTGTCTCTGAAAAAACCGTTTGCCTTTGCCGAAACCGGTCCGTCCGGCAATATCGGAAGCTTTGATTATGCTGCTTTTATCAATGCGATCAGGCAAAAGTATCCCGAGACCACGTACTTTTTGACATGGGATGAACAATTAAGTCCGGCGGCCAATCAAGGCGCGCAAAGCCTTTATCAAAACAGCTGGACACTGAACAAGGGCGAAATATGGAACGGCGGATCTTTGACGCCGATCGCGGAATAACCGCTTCTTTTGAAAATCGGTTTTAAAAAACGGCTCTGCTGGGCATATTGTTACCGTTCAAAAAGGAGGGTTCAACAATGGAAAATAACAAAAACAGCGAAGAAACGCTTTCCAGTAAGACGACCGGTAAAGGCGAGTCAGAAGACACGCTGACAAACCGGCAGGGCCATCCGGTCACTGACAACCAGAATGTCAGGACAGTCGGCAATAGAGGACCGACGACATTGGAGAATTATGATTTTTTGGAGAAAATCAGCCACTTTGACCGCGAACGGATTCCCGAGCGCGTCGTTCACGCGCGCGGCGCCGGCGCACACGGATACTTTGAGGCCTACGGAAGTTTTGGAGACGAGGAGATTTCTAAATACACAAGAGCGAAAGTGTTTCAAAAGAAAGGAACGAAAACTCCGGCGTTTGTGCGGTTTTCTACCGTCAACCACGGAAAGCATTCCCCGGAAACATTGCGTGATCCCCGGGGTTTTGCCGTTAAGCTTTATACCGAAGACGGCAACTGGGATCTGGTCGGCAACAACCTGAAAATCTTTTTTATCCGTGATCCGCTGAAGTTCCCGGATCTTGTGCACGCATTTCAGCCTGATCCCGTTACGAACATTCAGGACGGCGAGCGTATTTTCGACTTCATTTCCCAATCACCTGAAGCGACTCATATGATCACTTTCTTGTTTTCGCCGTGGGGCATCCCGGCCAACTACCGGCAGATGCAGGGCTCAGGCGTCCATGCCTACAAATGGGTCAATGAAGAAGGAAAAGCCGTGCTCGTCAAATATCACTTTGAACCGAAACAAGGCATCCGCAACCTGACACAGAAGGAAGCGGAAGAGATTCAGGGGAAAAACTTTAACCATGCGACACAGGATTTGTATGAAGCGATTGAAAAAGGCGATTACCCTGAATGGGAAGTGTATGCGCAAATCATGACTGATGACGAACACCCCGAGCTGGATTTTGATCCGCTTGATCCGACCAAGCTGTGGTATAAAGACGATTTCCCTTGGAAGCCGATCGGTAAATTGGTTCTGAACAAAAACCCGGAAAACTACCATGCCGAGGTGGAACAGGCCTCATTCGGAACGGGCGTGCTTGTGGACGGCCTTGATTTTTCAGATGACAAATTACTTCAGGGGCGGACATTCGCCTATTCAGATACCCAGCGGTACCGGGTCGGCGCAAATTACCTGCAGCTTCCGATCAACTCGCCGAAAAAGCATGTCGCCACCAACCAGGAAGGCGGGCAAATGCAGTATCGGGTCGATCGGGCAGAAGGACAAAACCCGCATGTCAACTATGAGCCGTCCATTATGGGAGGACTCAACGAAGCAAAGCAGGATGGGAAAGACCATACACCTCATGTCGAAGGCGATGTGAAGCGGGAAGCGATCGACCGGTCGAATAATTTCGGCCAAGCCGGAGAAACATACCGCAGATTTTCGGAATTTGAACGGAACGAATTGATCACAAACTTGGTCAATACGCTTTCTTCCTGCCGGAAAGACATTCAGGATCAAATGATTGAGAATTTCACAAAAGCTGATCCGGACTACGGAAAACGTGTTGCGGAAGGGCTGAAAAAGGTTTCCGAAAACAACAGCAACGGGCCGATCGGCACTACTGATACGGAACAGGCTGCAAAGCAGGCTGAACAGGAAAGCCATCCGTCTGATCCGTATTAAATAAAAAAACAGGACAATCGCGTCCTGTTTTTTTATGGGCTAATTCAGCTCCTGTATATTCTGCTCCGCCGCGGCCGCAAATACTTTCGGCTCCGGACGTTCAAGATCTTCATGGAATAAACTTACTTTGTGAATCTGCCGGTTGTCGTACAGATGAAAGTAGTAGTTCCCGCTGTCACAGCACATGACCGACGTATACTGCGTATAATCAATTTCATTCTCCTCTGTGATCACCGCGCCTTTTGGAATATTCACATTGGACAGCACGTGAAAAGCGGCCGTAACGCCATCCGTTTCATGAGCGGCAGGCTCTAAATACTCTTTCAGATAAGCGGCTCTGATGAATCGGGATGGCGGCGTGTAATCACCGGGAAGCCCGATCGTTCCAGATCCTTGGCCGAAAGCGGTTAATGTCATTCCGCCCAATGTTTTGCTTTCTGACTGCTGCGGCCTGATTCCGATATAATGGCGCAGATTGGTCACATGCCAAGGAAATTCCGGGCTGTTGGTCATCACTCCGGGTTTGTTGTCATATACTTTCATTCCCTCCGGTGTCGGCTCGATGACAATGCAGCCGCCCGTGCGGTCTGATAAAATCCAATGAAGAGGCAGCACCGTATCCAATAACATTAACTTCTTCTCTACAATCGTCAGCATTGAGAGCTTTTCCTTTATGTCTTCAAGAGATTCACAGTTTGATAAGGCCCAGGTGACAAACTCATGAGGAGCGATGTGACAGGTGCCCTCCCGTTCCGCTTTCTCGTATCCCGCAAAGCCCGGAAAATACAGCGTCGCACACGACAGCCCCTTTTCATTTACGCCGTCGGCAAACAGAAAATTGCCGAGATTTCTCCCCATGCCGATAAATGCGTATTTCGTCTTATGCATCCTGCCGTCAGCTTCGCTTTTCCAGCTGTACTGACGAGGGTAAAGCACGACGTCCGTACCGAGCTGAAATGCAAAATCCATCGTTCGCGCCAATAGGTGATTACCGTCTGTCGTTTTCAATGTAAGACTTGTACACATATTATCAATCCCCTTTTCATTAATGAAATTTACACAAAGTAAACTATTCTTTCAGCTTAACGAATAATGGCTCCATTCGTCAAAAGATTGACACATTTCTCCTTAATACATATTAGTCCGTAAGCATATCCATGCCTTTTAAACCCCGGCAAATCGTTTTGGCGGCAGTGTTTGTTCCGTTTTTCAAAAAAACTTTTGAACGGCTGTCAACGAGGCTTTACAATGTTTTTCCTGCATGCTGGAATTTGTAAACGGCAGGTCAATCTGTTAAGCTATGTCTTTATGTTAAAGAAGAACATACGGAGGAGATTATCTATTGAAAGTAGAAAGGCGAACGATTGAACATATTCCGCATGACGAAAGACACGGAAAGGCTAAAGATTTATTCCCCGTCTGGTTCGGGGCTAATATGCATATTACGACGTTAGTCACAGGCACACTGCCCGTTACAATGGGACTCGATCTCTTTTGGAGTATCGCCGCCATTATTATCGGGACCTTTATCGGCGCAATCTTTATGGCGTCTCATTCCGCACAAGGACCTCAGCTCGGAATTCCGCAAATGATTCAAAGCCGCGCGCAATTCGGCGTGATCGGAGCGATTCTGCCCCTCTTTTTGGTCATGTTTATCTACCTGGGCTTCTTTGCGAGCAGTACAATTCTCGCAGCCGGTACACTGAGCAGCTTTGTACCGATTCCGGCTTCATGGTGTATTATCGGCTTAAGCGCCATCTGTTTTTTACTCACGATCTACGGTCATGATCTGATTCATAAAATGCAGAAAATCCTCTCTTGGACCTCCTTTGCCGTTTTTTTTGCTGCAACGATTCTTATTTTTCAACTGCCGATTCCTTCAGGAAGCTGGGTGCCCGGCTCATTAGACCTGCCTGTTTTCCTAGTGGCGGTCAGCGCGGTGGCCACATGGCAGCTGGCATATGCGCCATATGTCGCAGATTATTCCCGTTATCTGCCGGTCAAAACACCGGCATCGCATACTTTTTGGTACAGCTACGCAGGTACGTCAGTCAGTTCCATCTGGATGATGCTTCTCGGCGCCATTTTGACGACGGCGCTCCCGGAATTTACCGCTAATGCGGGAAATGAGATTGTCCGATTGTTCGGTCCGTTTTCCTTTATTATGCTGATCATTGTCCTGTTCGGGCAAATGGCGATCAACGTCTTTAATTTATACGGAGCCTTTATGTCAACGACGACTACTTTGGAGCCGTTTTTAAAACTGAAGGTGACGCCGAAAACGAGAGTGGTAATGATCCTTTGTGTGACGGCAGCGGGTACTGTATTAAGTCTCTTGGGCCAAAGCAATTTCATGGAACTGTTTTTAAATTTCATCTTTTTCATCAGTTATTTCTTAATTCCATGGACGGCGATCAACCTCGTGGATTACTATTTTATCCGCCGCGGAAAATACCACGTCAAATCGATGTTTGACGTCAACGGACAATACGGCAGGGTCAATTGGATTACAGCGGCCGCCTTCGTTTTGTCGATAATATTAGAAATCCCATTCATCAATACATCCTTTTACATCGGGCCGCTCGCTGAAATATTCGGCGGAGGCGACATTGCCTGGGTCATCGGCCTGGCCGTTCCGTCGCTGCTGTATTATGTCCTGATGAAATCAAGGGTAAAACAACAAGAGGCGCCTTCTCTATGAAGACGCCTTTTCTTTATTCATATTCCTTCCATACACGCGGCAGCAGTTCAGAAAGTTCGTGCGCCAATAAGGTATGGGCGGAGCGCTCTTTCGTCCATAACTCCGCACATTCACCGTGAAGGCGGACGGCGTTCAATACAGCATGCTTCGGGTCTTGATGACAGCACAGCATGCCGAGAATCATTCCCGTCAGCGTGTCGCCGGTCCCGCCTTTTGCAAGCGCGCCGTTTCCGGTTGTATTCCTGCGGCATTCCCCGTCGGGAAAAGCGATAATGGTTTCGTTTCCTTTCAGGATAATCGTGGCATGAAGCCGCTCCGCCCATTCCGAGGCAAATCCCGCTCTGTTCTGCTGAATCTCTTGAATCGGAAGGCCTGTCATTCTGGAAAATTCGCCGGGATGAGGCGTCAAGATCACGGGGGCTTTCCTCTTTGGATAGGTTCTTTTCGTAATGGCGCCCGCGTCCAGTATGACGGGATAATCGGCAGAAAGCAGCTGATCAGCCGCCTGCTGCACTTCGTCTGTTTGAGGAAGGCCCGGCCCGATGGCAGCGGCCCGGATGGTTTCCCCGGGCTGGCCCGCCGCGGCTTTTTTCCAGCCGTCACGCCAGTACGTCGCTTCCGACAGCACCGGGACGATAAGCGGGATGACGCCTGCCGATGTACCGATGACGAGCTTGCCGACACCGCTTCTCATCGCGCCCAATCCGGCCAGAAGGGCGGCTCCCGGCATGTCTTCGCTGCCGGCCAGCAATAACGCCGTCCCGAACGTCCCCTTATGGCTGTCTGCCTCCCGCTTCGGCAGCGTATCTTTCACATCCTGTTCCGTCCAATCCATTATATTCATCTCTGTACCTCCTCTTCTGTCTCCTATTTATATTCCAAACAAGAAGAGATTTTAAACCGCACAAAAAAAACAGCCGCTCGTTTGCGGCTGTTTATGTTCTGATCGGAACATCAAGACGGTAAAGCTTCCGGTACCGTTCGTTTTCTGCAAGCAGCTCTTGATGGGACCCTTCCATTTCTGCTTTTCCATTTTCTAAAAAGACGATTTTATCAGCTGTTTCCACACCAGCTAAATGGTGTGTAATCCAGAGGATCGTTTTCTCTTTAAAGACATCAAAAATCGTATCAAGCAATTCGCGTTCAGTGACCGCATCAAGGCCGACCGTCGGTTCATCAAGGATAATGACCGGCGTGTCTTGGAGAAGAATACGGGCAAGCGCGATCCGCTGCCGTTCCCCGCCTGAGAAACGAATCCCCGTCTCCTGCACGGACGTTTCATATCCGTCAGGCAGTGATTCAATATAATCATGCAGCTTCACTTGCCGAGCCGCACGCTTAACATCTTCATCACTCGCCTTGCCGTTTCCGAGCCGGATATTGTTCATAATGCTCGTGTTAAAGAGATGAGGTTTCTGATTTAAAACGGCCACCGCTGAGGAAATCTGCTCCTGCACGGCCGCAGTTTCCAGCCCGTTCAGCATCACTTTGCCCGAATCGGGAACTAAGGCGCCTTCAATTAAAGCGAGAGAGGTCGACTTACCGGAGCCGCTCCTGCCGAGCAGCGCCATTTTTTCACCTTGGCGGAGAGTGAAGGAAAAACGGTCAAGCACATGACTGTGCTGATCATAAGAAAACGTCACGTTATCAAATGTAAGTGTCACATCAGATACATCCAGTTTCTCATCCGTCTGCTTCACCTCACGACTTCGCAGCTCCGGAGCCGCCTGACTCATTCTTTTGATGGAATCCTGATAAGAAGGCACTTCCGTCAGCGCATCCGAAAGGGGCAGAAACGCCTCCGTCAATGGAAATACGACAAGCACAAAGGCCGCGATCATCGTGTTGGCAATGCTGCCGTCCGCATACTGACCCGCCGTCCAGAACAGCATGATCAATATGAAGCCGCCGACAAGACATTGCGCGGCGAGATCACGCCATCTCGTAAACCGCTGACGTTTGCTTTCAAGATCAAACCATGCCTTCTCTTTCTCTTCATAAGAGGAAATAAAGGCCGCCTGGCGTCCCGAGAACATCCAGTCGCTCACGCCGAGCACGGCATCTGTCAGCCGGCTGTAGAGCGTATTCCGGCCGCTTTTCAGCCTCATGTTTTTCGCTCTCGTCACAAGAAGCGACACAACCGGAAACAATACAACCAATATAAACAGGTAAATCGCCGCAAAAGCGGCAAACGGCCAGGAAAAAAAGCCGAGTCCGATAACGGATGCCGCATACAGCAGCAAAGCGGAAACCGCAGGGAAAATCGTTTTTAAAAACGCATCCTGCAAATGCTCAATATCCTCAGCCAAAATGCCGAGCATGTCGCCCGTCCGAAAGCGGGATGAAAGCATGAGCGAGGCCGGCTCCAGCATATTGTAAAGCCGCACCCTCATGTCGGACACGATTTTCAAAATGATATGGTGCCCCGTCAGACGCTCGGCGTACCGTGAGACTGAACGGGCAATCCCGAAGGTCCGCACGGCTACAATCGGAACGTACACCAGCAGGATATTCTCAGGCCTAGTCGCCGACTTAGAGATCAAAAAACCGGAAGTGAACATGAGAAAGGCCGCCGAAAAAATCGTCACCGCGCCTAAAAAAATCACAAGAACAAACAAACGGGCATTTTGCTTCATATACGGCAGAATCCATTCTTCTTTTCTCATGTTCTTTCCCCCAGTTGCGCCTTTACAAGTTTGGCGTATACGCCTTGTTTCGCCATCAATTCGTCGTGGGTGCCGATTTCCGCCACTGCGCCGTCATCAAGCACGATAATTTCGTCCATCTCAAGCATCCAGTGAAGACGGTGAGTGGCCAGAAAAACAAGCTTGTTTTCAAACAGGTCTTTCATTGTTTCTTTTATTTCATATTCTGTTTCAATATCAAGGTGAGCGGTCGGCTCATCCAAAAGGAGAATCGGCCGGTTTCCTAAGAAGGCTCTGGCCAGCGCGACACGCTGAGCCTGTCCTCCGCTGAGCGCCCGTCCGCCCTCGCCGATCCGGCCGTCAAGACCGCCGGGCAGATCACGGATCAGTTCGGAAAGACCCGCCGATCTAGCGGCCTGCGCCGTTTCCTCACGCGAAGCATCAGGATGATAAAACCGGATATTATTCAAAAGCGTGTCATCAAAAATATACGGGTGCTGCGGAATATAAAGCAGCTGCTTCTGCCAGCCGTCCGACTGCAGATGCGAGCGGGATTCACCGTTTACCTTGATCTCACCGGACGCAGGCTCTAAAAAGCCGCCCAGCACATCAATGAGTGTCGATTTTCCCGCACCGCTTTCCCCGATAATCCCGATTTTCTTCTTCCCTTTGAAGGACAGATGAAATTCAGACATCGATTCTCGGACGGACAAACGCGCAAGCTGTAGTTCATCCCCGTCAGTCCACGTATCAAGTTCGAGCGGCTTTTCTTCTTTAAAACCGGGCTGCGCCAAAATCGCTTGAATGGTTTTCCCCGCCTCCTGCCCGTTTAACGTCGCGTGGTAATCATTCCCCACTTCGCGGACCGGGAGAAAATATTCAGGCGCGAGAATGAGCGCGGTCAATGCCGGTCCGAGCAGAATTTGTCCGTCTATCAGCCGCAAGCCGAGAAACACCGCCACTGTCGCCACCGACAGCATCGTAAAGAAATCCAGGGCGAATGATGATAAAAACGCGACCCGGAGCGTGCTCATCGTCGCCTTGCGGTATCTCTCACTGACATGAAAGATATTTTTGCTGTGTGATTTGCTTAATCCTAAAAACCGCAATGTCTCCAGTCCGCGGAGCGAATCCACGAAATGATTGGAAAGCGTCTGATAGGACTTCCATTGGCGATCAGCTTTTTTCTGTGCGACAAGTCCGAGCAGAATCATAAATACAATCAAAATCGGAAGCGCAAGAATCAGAATCAATGCCGATGTCTTATCCTGAAAAAACACGTAAATAACAACGGCCGCCGGCACAATCGCCATGCTGACCATTTTCGGCAGAAACAGCTCTAAATAACGGCGGAACTGGCTGATGCCTTCCATCGCCAGCGTCACCATCCGGCCTGTCCCCTCTTTTTTCGCAAAGCGGGGGCCGAGACGGAACAATTGCTCAAGAAATCTTTTTCTTAAGTCTGCGCCGGTTTGCGCGGCATATTGGTACACGATTTTCTGCCGGACCGTTGTCACCGCATGCCGGACCAAAAACGCAAGCAGGAAAAAGCCGATAACCGGATAAAGAGAAGCAATCCGCTTCCCGTTAAATAATCCGGTTACCGCCTGGCTCAGCCATTCCGCCTGCAAGATGATGGCGGCCGTTTGTATAATCGTTAATCCCGTAATGATCGCAAGAATCCGCTTCATTCCTTTATAAAGAAACAGGTCTTTTCCCATTAATAAGTCATAGGCTCCTTATGGCTGACGCGTTTCCGGAAGACATAATAGCTCCAGATCTGACTGCCGATGACAAACGGCAGCAGAGTCAGTGCGACAATTGTCATGACCTTAAGTGAATAATCACCGGAAGACGCGTTAGCTACTGTTAAGTCATACGCGCTTTTCAGCGAGCTGACCATGACGCGCGGGAACAGAGAGATAAAAATCATCGCAACTGTCAAAGCAAGACCCGCGCCGGTCATACCGAATGCCCAGCCGTCTTTTTTCTTGCTCATGAACACAACGGCAAGAACGTTGCAGATGACAATCAGCACGAATACCGGAATCGTGATGTTTGCCCGGCGTGTAAACATATCCGTATCGTATGCAGACATCGCAAAGAAAGCAAGTACAACAAGAAAGATAACACCGATTACGCGTTTCGCCATTTTTCTCGCACGCTCTTGTAAATCACCGATCGTGCGCAGGGTGATAAACATTAAACCGTGCAGGAATGAAAGAAGGGTGACGGCTGCTCCGCCGAGAACGGAATACACGTTCACAATATCTGAAAAACCTGCGTGAATGTTCATATGTCCGTCAATCGGCACACCGCGGAACAAGCTTGTGAAAATAAGTCCGAATACAAATGGCGGGATAAGGCTGCCGAAGAAAATCACCCAGTCCCATGTTTTGACCCATTTCAGATTATTCACTTGGCCGCGGAATTCAAATGCCACGCCGCGCCCCATCAAAGCAAGAAGAATGATGATAAACGGAATGTAATATCCGCTCAGCATCGTCGCATACCAGTTCGGGAATGCCGCGAAGATCGCTCCCGTACCTGTGATAAGCCACACCTCATTCGCATCCCAGAACGGGCCGATGGTGTTAACCAGCACTCTGCGTTCTAATTCATTATGGCCAAGAAATCGGGTCGAAATGCCGACACCGAAATCAAAACCCTCTAAAAAGAAAAATCCGACAAACAAAACTGAAACGAGTATAAACCAAAGATCATGAAGTGACCCCATGGTAGACCTCCTGACTGAACGGATCCGTTGATACAGGAACATCCTTATGATCATCATGGTCCGCACCTTTTTTAATTTCACGAACGAATAGGAAAACAAGCAGAGCGCCTAAAATCAAGTACATGACGCCGAAGCTGATAATTGAAAACAGCAGAGATCCCGTCGTTACGTTAGGAGAAACGGATTGTGCGGTCGTCAATTGTCCCATGACCGTCCACGGCTGGCGGCCGATTTCAGTCATAATCCAACCGGCAGAGTTCGCAATGAATGGGAATGCGATCAGTGCGATCATGCCCCGTAAATACCACTTGCTCGTATGAAGCTTTTTGCGGCGGTTCAGAATAAAGCCGGCAATCGCGGCAAAAATCATAAGCGCGCCCGCGCCCGCCATAATGCGGAAACTCCAGAACGTCGTTTTAACAGGCGGGATATAGTCGCCTTTTCCGTACGTTTTTTCGTATTCTTTTTGAAGTGTTTTCATCCCTTTCACACTGCCGCTGAACTTCTGGTAAGCCAAGTAGCTGAGTGCGTAAGGAATTGAAATTTCTGATGTGTTTTTTTCTTTATTCGTATCAATATTCGCAAAAGCCGTCCACGCGGCAGGATCACCGCTGTCATCCCAAAGCGCTTCACTGGCAGCCATTTTCATCGGCTGCGATTCCATTAAATGCTCAGCCTGCATATGTCCACTGAACGCAACGCCGATACCGGCGATCAGACCGACAATCATCGAAAGCTTGAAAGATTTATGGAAGAAAGGCACTTCTTTTTTCTTCAATAATTTAAATGCGCTGACACCGGCGATAAAGAAAGCACCCGTCGCAAGCGCCCCGAAAATGACGTGAGGGAATTCAACCCAAAGCTGAGGGTTTGTCAAAAGCGCCCCGAAATCATTCATTTCCGCGCGGCCGTTTTTAATCGCAAAGCCGACCGGCTCCTGCATGAATGAGTTCGCCGTCAAAATCCAGAAAGATGACATAATCGTTCCGAAGGACACAAGCCAAATGCAAAGCAAATGCACTTTTTTAGATAAACGGTCCCAGCCGAAAATCCATAATCCGATAAAAATAGACTCCATAAAAAACGCCAAAAGCGCTTCAACCGCAAGCGGAGCTCCAAATACGTCTCCGACAAAACGGGAATAATCAGACCAGTTCAGACCGAACTGGAATTCCTGAAGAATCCCTGTGACGACGCCGACAGCAAAGTTAATTAAAAAGAGATGCCCCCAAAATTTAGCCATTTTGAGATAGGTCTCTTGTTTTTTGACAACATAAAGCGTCTCCATCAAAGCAACCATAAACACAAGCCCGATAGACAAAGGCACAAACAAGAAGTGAAACAATGTTGTAGATGCAAATTGAATGCGGGCTAATACCAACTCACTCATGATGTTTTTCCTCCAATCTGGTAAATTGCTCAACATTTCACAAACATAACGAGATCATTGCTCGGTATTTCACAAAAAATGATATATTTGCTCAATGTTTCACAAATTCGTCAAAACTATTGAAATATCAGCCTGTACACCCTGGGGGACAGCGGCTGTCATAAAAATGATTCAATATCATTACTTTACAACGATTCAGCCTAAAAAAAAAGATCAATATACCTAAAATAAGGCTGAAATTGTGACCGATTATTGTCGGATTTGTAGAGATTTTATGTCAGCGCCTAGGATATTTGTCCCTTTGATATCGTACCTCTTTTTTATTCGTGTGGCGAACAAAATGCTTTTCTCGGCGAAAAAGCCCGCCAAATCGCCATTTTGAGAAAGAAAATGTGAAGAAAGCATGTCCTCTAGTAAATTCATAATATATGAACAATTTAAATTTTTTAGTATACTTTAAATGGGGATATTTTTTCACTACATAACGACTGGGGGAACAAGCATGGGAGAACTTCAACCAAAATTGCAAACGGATTCAATCCAAAAACAGGAACGGACTGATAACTGGTTTGCCAGAGCAATGAATATAAGAATCGGCATTATTCCTCTTCCTATCTATATCCTGCTTTTCTTGCTTATTACGGTGTTTGTCATGAGCCGTGATGTAAAAAGCGACATTCTGACATCAATTGCCGTCATGAGTTTTTTCGGATTTACCTTCGGCCAGATCGGAAAATCCATTCCGATCGTGCGGTCCATCGGCGGCCCTGCGATTCTCGCAACCTTTATTCCATCCGCTGTCGTCTACTACCACCTGCTTCCGAAAGACATTATTACTTCAACAACAGAATTCACGGAAAGCTCCAACTTTCTCTATCTATTTATTGCCGGTATCGTCGTCGGCAGTATTCTCGGAATGAAAAGAGAGACGCTCGTCAAAGCTTTCGTCAAGATTTTTATTCCGCTGATCGCCGGCTCGATCGCGGCCGCCATCGTCGGCTTATGCGTCGGGACGCTGCTCGGGCTCGGCTTTCAGCACACGCTGCTTTATATTGTCGTTCCGATTATGGCGGGGGGTGTCGGTGAAGGCGCGATTCCTTTATCCATCGGCTACTCCGATATTATGCCGATGTCCCAGGGAGACGCCTTTGCGCTTGTGCTGCCGTCCATCATGCTCGGCAGCCTGTGCGCCATTATGTTATCGGGTTTGCTGAATGTCATCGGGAAACGCAAACCGAAATGGACGGGCAACGGGAAGGTTGATAAGTCTGATCATTCCGCTCCCGCATTGGAACAGCCGGCCAATGATAAAACATTTGATTTGTCCTTTTTCGCTTCGGGCGGTATTTTAGCGGTTTCCCTCTATTTGGTCGGCATGCTGGCGCATGATTTCTTTCAGCTTCCGGCTCCTGTCGTGATGCTCGTCCTTGCCGTTCTCATTAAGCTGTTCAGGCTGGCGCCGGCTTCGATTGAAAACGGAGCCTTCGGCGTCTCGCGCTTTTTCTCGACAGCCGTGACCTATCCGCTCTTATTTGCGATCGGCGTTTCAATGACACCGTGGGACAAGCTGATTGCGGCGTTTACGATCAGCAACATCATTACCATTTTATCAATCGTCGTCACGATGATGGCCGTCGGTTTTCTGACCGGAAAATGGCTGAATCTGTACCCGATTGAGACGGCGATTATTAATGCCTGCCATTCCGGCCAGGGCGGCACCGGCGACGTCGCGATCTTGAGCGCCGCTGAACGGCTTGAGCTTATGCCGTTCGCCCAAGTGTCGACCAGGATCGGCGGAGCGATTACCGTGAGCGTCACCCTTCTGCTGCTTCATCAATTCTATTAAACTGAAAAAAGCCTCCGCATGATGCGGAGGCTCTGTTATTTCATCACATTTTGAATATAAGAGCCGAATGCCGCGCCGGACATGCCCGGCGACACACGGACGCGGTGAAGCCCGTAAAGCCCCTGATCTCTTGACGCCGCTCCCGGCTCCGTCGTGACCGCCATACGGTAGCCTGACGCGGCGGCGGCTTTTAATGTTTCCTTATTATATCGTCCGACAGGGTAGCTGATCATAGACGTCCGCTGTCCGAACATTTGATCAAATAAACGCTTAGAGTCCTTCATTTCACGTCGCTGCTGCTGCGGTGTGAGCCCGTTCAATTCGAGATGGTTCATCGTATGGCTCTGAATGGAAATGCCGTGGGCGGCCATCTCCTTCATCTGCTTCTCAGTCAGATGATTCTTATGCCCGATAAAGTTTCCGATCATAAAAATTGTCGCTTTCATCTTGTATTTCTTTAAAATGGGATAGGCCGCTTTCACATTGTCGGTATAGCCGTCATCAAATGTGATCAGAACACATTTTTCACGCGGCTCCTTATCCTCCGTCAGCATCAGATAGGCCTCTTCAGGAGTCATCGTATAATAGCCGTGATCATGAAGCCACTTCATATGCTGCCGGAATTCTTCCTTCGGCACACGCAGGCTGTTTCCCTCAGAAATGCTGTGGTACATCAGAATCGGCAGTCTTGCCGTTCCTTTCGTTTTAACCCAGGCGGACGTATCCGGCTCCTTTTTGATTTGGCGCTTTACAGACTTTTTATCGTGGTGCGCTTCTGCCTTCGGAATGCTTTGTTCGGCGCTTGCCTCATGGCCCGAGCAGGCGGCAAGCGTAAACACGGCAGCCAAAAGGCACATGCACATGATTATGCGTTTCATCGTTTTCCTGCTTTCTGTCTTCTATTTACTTTTTATATCGGTTATGCGTCATAAATTGTTACATCAAAAAAGCCGGACATCCAGCTGTCCGGCTTTGCGTTATGAGCGGATTCTGATTTCTGTTTCACTGTCAAAAAAGTGAGCCTTATTCATGTCGAAAGCGACGGTCAATTCCTCACCGGCATGAATGTCATGGCGGGCGTCAATCCGGGCGATAAAATCCTGATCCCCGATCCGGGAATAAACCATAATTTCTGACCCGAGCAATTCCGCGACATTGATTTTAGCTGTGATGGATGAATTCTTATAGGATTCTACCACAATCAGCTCGTCATGTATGTCTTCCGGGCGGATGCCGAAGATAACATCTTTGCCGGCATACCCTTTTTCCCGGAGCATTTTCATTTTCCCTTCCGGCACGCCGAGAGCGGCCGAACCGATCTGAATGGCGCCGTCCGTCAGCTTTCCTTTGAAAAAGTTCATCGCCGGGGAGCCGATAAACCCGCCGACAAATACGTTTTCGGGATGTTCATACACGTCTTTCGGGGTGCCGATCTGCTGAATTTTTCCGTCCTTCATGACTACGATGCGTGTCGCCATCGTCAGTGCTTCTGTTTGGTCGTGCGTCACATAGATTGTGGTTGTTTGCAGCCTTTGATGCAGCTTAATAATTTCTGCCCGCATCTGCACCCGAAGCTTTGCGTCCAGATTTGACAGCGGCTCATCCATTAAAAACACTTTGGCGTCCCTGACAATCGCCCGTCCTAATGCAACCCGCTGCCGCTGCCCGCCGGAGAGCGCCTTCGGTTTGCGGTGCAGATACTCTGTGAGCCCCAGCATTTTTGCCGCTTCTTCGACCCGTTTTTTAATCTCCGGTTTCGGCATCTTCCTCAGCTTCAGACCGAAAGCGATATTATCATAGACCGTCATGTGCGGATATAACGCATAGTTTTGAAACACCATGGCGATATCCCTGTCTTTAGGAGCGATGTCATTCACTCTCGTGTCACCGATATAGAAATCGCCCTTTGTAATGTCTTCCAGCCCGGCAACCATCCTCAATGTTGTCGACTTGCCGCACCCCGACGGACCGACAAACACGATAAACTCTTTATCTTTAATATGAAGGTTAAAATCATCGACAGCCGCCTCTTTTTGATCGTAATACTTATAAATATGCTCCAGCCGAAGTTCCGCCATGTCATCTCCCCCTTTTTTTGTAAACGCTTTCTTAAATAGGATTGTAACAGTGGCAGACGGCGGCGGATATAGGCAATGTTCATAAAAAAAGTCCGCTGCCTTCGTGCACATTTCCCATTTAATGTGATTTTTCATACTGCAGACAAATGAAATAAGCCAGCAGGGCGCCCTGATATGTCTTAATATCAATACCCGAGCGTTCCGCAAATTTATCAATCCGATATTGAAGACTGTTGCGGTGCAAATGCAGTTTTTTCGATGTGAGCGACATGTTCGAGTTATGTTCAATAAAAGTCTGAATCGTATGCTTCAGCTCCGGTTCTTTCTGAAACAGCAGCGCCGCTTCTTCGTGAAGCAAGGCTGAGAGCTTTTCTCTGCTTTCTTCCGTGAGCATGGCCGGAAATACCGTTTCCGCGGTCAGCGTGCTCAGCTGCGGGAGATAACGCCGGCCAATCTGACAATATTGCTGTTCTCTCCGATAATGAAGACGCAGACGTTCTCCCGCGCCATAATACCTTCCGATGAAAAAACGGACACTGAAATAAAAATCGCCTTCGAGAATCTTCACAAAAGATGCGATGTCATCCGAATCTGGCGCTTCCAGCTTTTCTTCCTCCACAATCACGCCTTGATCCCTTCCCGTCCGGACAACTGTATATGAAACCGGCCAGAAATGGCGCAGCGCTTCCGTAAATGCCCCCCAGTCGCGTTCTCCCAATAAGTCATAATGGATAAAACGGACACGAGGCTCCTTGACATCAGGCACCGGACCTTCTTCCAGCAGAAACCGCCGCCACCTCTTTGCTGCCGCCGTCTCCGGAAAAAAAACGCCTTTTTCTTCAGCAGGCGCCAAAAATGATTCCAGAAGCAGTTTCTCCTTCGGGGTAATATCCTCCTTCGGAATGGCGACATAGACCCGCCTTTTCTCATCATAAAAGCAAAAGACATCCTCCGCCGTACAGCACGTATCAGACAACACAGCCCTCGGGTAAATTGCCAATAACGGGTTCATATGCGCTCCTTTCTATCGCTCTATCATATTTTCAGTATAAAACGTCCGGCCGATTGTATCCACTTCGTTTTAAGAAACAGCTTTCAGGCTATTTCCCGGGAAACGGATCATAACAGCTTCTGCCGGCATAAGAAAAAAACCCTCCGCGCCGGCAGAGGGATCCTTTTTATTTAGAGATATCGACGAAGCCTTCACCAAAGACGTCACGCACATCATGAACAATGACAAACGCTTTTGTATCACAGCTTTTAATAATTTTTTTGAGCATGGAAAGCTCTTGTTTCTGGATGACGATATATAAAATTTCCTTCGACTGCCCCGTGTAATTTCCTTTACCCGACAGCAGCGTAACCCCTCTGTCCATAAGCGTGTTGACCTGTTCGGCGATTTCGTGCTTATGCTCAGATATAATCGTCACCGCTTTTTTCGTATTCAGGCCTTCAATGATAAAGTCCATCACCTTCGTTCCGATGTACAGCATGACAATGGTAAACATCATTTTTTCCGCACCGATGATGAAATAAGAACTGAAGACGACAATCAGATCAAAGAACAAAAGCGCATAGCTGATATTCCAATCGAGATATTTGTTCGCAATCCTCGCCAAAATGGCAGAACCCGCAGTCGTGCCTCCGACTCGAATAATGATCCCGATTCCGACACCGGCAAACACACCCGCAAAAATAGTATTAATAATGAGTTCATGTGAAGGCGAGTGCCAATCATGCGTCAGATGCAGAAACAGTGAGTTGGCGACAACGGTAATGATCGTATAAAGCGTTGTTTTTCCGTCTAAAAATTTGTATCCGATAATCAATAAGATTCCGTTCAAAATGATATTCGTCACCCCGGGCGACCATTCAAACACATAGTACAAAATCAGGGTGATTCCCGTTACCCCGCCCTCTCCAAGATCATTCGGAATGGCGAATAAATTAACGGCCAAAGCAAAGATAAAAGCCCCAATAATCAGCATCAGCACATCCAGCAATCTCTTTTTCATCCCAGACACTCCCTTTATATAAAATCAAAAAAGCCCGGGAGAGCACTCTTCATTAAAAGAGCAGAAACTCCCGGGCTTTTATCCCAACGTGTCACAGCAGGAACCTGCTGTGTGTTTTCTCTCGGTCCAGACCAATTCAGCATTGCGGAACCCTAGAAAACCACTGTTTTTTATGTTCAGTTTTTGTATATCTTTCAAGATTATACGGGAAATCACGAACATGTTCAACCACTCTTTTTTCCATAAACGTATAAAAAATTCGAACGAACTGCCGATACTAAAAAAGGTCCTTAAAATACATGACTAAAAAATCATTAAAATACTTTTTTTCTCAAAATATTATTGACTATAGGTTATTTTACAGGCATTATAGTATGTAGTTTTCAAGAAATAGTTTACATAGGAGGAAATATTATGGCAGGCAACCTGGTGTCTTGTAAGGCATGCGGCAAAGAAATCGCTAAAGGCGTTAAAAAATGCCCAAACTGCGGTAAAGATCAGAGAAACTTTTTTATGAGACATAAAATTATCACATTGCTTCTGGCAGTAGTGGTTATTATCATTCTCGTAAACATCGGCGGCGGAGGCGGATCTTCATCATCTAAAACCGCGTCTTCAAAAGCTGCGGAATCCAAGGAAAAACTGTATAACATCGGTGACACTGTTAAGACTGAAAAAACAGAAGTTACTGTTACGAAAGTGGAAAAAAGAGATTCAGTAGGCTCTCAATTTGTCGAGAAAAAAGCATCTGACGGCGGCGTTATCGTAGCTGTTCAATACACAGTTAAAAATGTTTCAAACAAGCCGTTAAGCTCTTTCTCCATTCCAAGAGCGAAATTAGTAGATTCTAAAGGAACATCCTATGATTCAGATATTGATGCTTCTTCAAGCTATGCAACAGAAACAAAAGTAGACAACAGTAAAATTTTAAGTGACTTGAACCCGAACATTAAAGTTACTGACGTAAAAGCTTTTGAAGTTGATAAAAACGCATACTCTAAAGGCACTTGGAAATTAAAGTTCAGCAACGATGTTGAAGTGAAAATTAAATAATGACCGTAATAAAAGAGACCTTCACCATTTGAAGGTCTCTTTCTTTTTACACCTGGTACCCGTTCACATTGGAGGACTGCCACTTCCAAGAGTCGGCGCACATTTCTTCAAGCCCGCGCTTTGCTTCCCAGCCTAATTCAGCCTTTGCTTTTGCCGGGTCTGCGAAGCATGCGGCGATGTCTCCCGGGCGCCGGGCGGCAAAACGGTACGGCACTTCTTTTCCCGATACTTTTTCAAACGCCTTGACCATCTCAAGAACGCTGTAGCCTCTTCCCGTGCCGAGATTATAGGCATCCGCGCCTGTTGTGTTCAGCACCTTCTCAAGCGCTCTGACGTGACCCTCGGCAAGGTCAACGACATGGATGTAATCCCGCACGCCGGTGCCGTCCTTTGTCGGATAATCATTGCCGAACACCTGCAATTGCTCAAGCTTGCCGACAGCGACTTGGGCGACGTACGGCATTAAATTATTCGGGATGCCGTTCGGGTCTTCTCCGATCCGCCCGCTCGGGTGCGCGCCGAACGGATTAAAGTAGCGGAGCAGCGCAATGCTCCATTCAGAGTCCGCTTTATGCAGATCGCGTAAAATCTGTTCCAGCATCAGCTTTGTCTGCCCGTAAGGATTGGTCGCGCTTAATGGAAAATCCTCAGTGATCGGCGTTGTTTCCGGAACGCCGTAAACCGTCGCTGAAGAACTGAAGACGATTTTTTTCACACCGTGTGCCTGCATGGCTTCACATAAAATAAACGTCCCCGTCAGATTATTATGATAATAACGGAGCGGAACAGCCACAGACTCACCGACGGCTTTTAATCCCGCAAAATGAATGACGGCTTCAATCTCATTTTCAGCAAACACCCGGTGAACGGCATCACGGTCAAGGAGATCCGCTTCATAAAATACAAGCCCTTTTCCGGTAATGTCTTTCACACGCTCCAATGCTTCCGGTGAACTATTTGACAGATTATCCAGAACCACGATGTCATAGCCGCCGTTTAACAGCTCGACACATGTGTGGCTTCCGATATAACCCGCTCCGCCTGTCACTAAAATCGCCATGAAGAAAGCCTCCCCTATTGAATGAATTGACCATATTATATCGGTTTTTTCTTCCTCAATCATCCATTTCCAAAAAGTTTAATCGTTTAGTCATCGTTTCTTCATAATTTATTTTCATTCGCGTAATACACAGAGCCCTCGATTCAAACGGGTTGCGAAATAGAAATCCCTCCCCCGCGCATGGTAAGATAAGACAAAGGAGATGACGGTATGAAAAATGAAATCATTGAACGCTTTACCTCTTACGTAAAAGTCGATACACAGTCTGACGAAAACAATGAAAACTGCCCTTCAACCCCCGGCCAGCTGACATTGGCCAACATGCTGGCAGATGAATTAAAGTCGATCGGCATGACAGAAATCACAGTCGATGACAATGGGTACGTCATGGCGACTCTGCCGGCGAATACGGATAAAGACGTGCCGACTGTCGGTTTTCTGGCCCACGTGGACACCGCGACTGATTTTACCGGGAAAAATGTGAATCCTCAGATTATTGAGAGCTACGACGGACATGATATCGTTTTAAATGACAAACTCAATGTCGTCCTGTCGCCTGAGCAATTCCCGGAGCTCTCCCGCTATAAAGGCCAGACGCTGATCACAACAGACGGCACGACGCTGCTCGGAGCCGACAACAAAGCGGGCATTGCCGAAATCATGACGGCAATGGCGTACTTGATCAAACATCCGGACATCAAACACGGAACGATCCGGGTCGCGTTTACGCCCGATGAAGAAATCGGCAGAGGCCCTCACAAATTCGATGTCGGCCGCTTCAACGCCGCATTCGCCTACACGATAGACGGAGGCCCCCTCGGCGAACTGCAATATGAAAGCTTTAACGCAGCCGCCGCAAAGCTTACTTGTTACGGAAAAAGCGTCCACCCGGGAACGGCGAAAAACAAAATGGTCAACGCTTCAAAAATCGCGATGGAATTTCATCACGCGCTGCCGAAAGAAGAAGCGCCGGAATATACGGAAGGGTATGAAGGCTTCTATCATTTACTTTCCATGAACGGAGACGTTTCTGAAGCCGCCCTGTCGTACATCATCAGAGACTTTGACAGAGACCGCTTTGCAGAACGAAAAGAATATATGCAGAAAACCGCCGATGCGCTGGCGGCCAAATACGGCAAGGAAAGCATCAAGCTTGAACTGCGTGATCAATATTACAACATGAGAGAAAAAATCGAACCGGTCAAAGAGATAGTCGATGTCGCCTATCAAGCCATGAAAAACCTCGACATCGAACCGATTATCGAACCGATCCGGGGCGGAACCGACGGATCACAGCTCTCTTACATGGGGCTGCCGACACCGAACATTTTCACGGGCGGCCAAAACTTCCACGGAAAATATGAATACATTTCCGTCGATCATATGGAAAAGGCGGTAAACGTCATTGTTGAAATCGCCAGGCTCTTTGAAGAGCGCGCTTAAAACCAAAGCCCCCTGCTTTGGTTTTTTTCTTTCACATGAAACCTTTCCTTCTTTCTTTCCGTATATAAGGTATGAATTGGAAAGAAGGAGTGAAGACTATGGCAAGAGGGACTGTAGCGAAAGAATTGAAAAAAACCTTAAAAGACCCGCGTGTTCTGGAGACGAAATCAAACCCGTTTAAAAAGCTGCGGAAAATGTTCAAACGATTTTTTTAAGATAACATCTCGTTTTCTTTAAAAAAATAAAGAAAGCGCTGTCATCCCGCAGTCATCTGTTAGAAGCAGTTATTTTGCATATGATAAGGTTTTTTAGGGTACTGAATAACACAAGGCAAACGAAAACACTGAAGTAGTTAATTAGACACTTACAAAAAATAGTGAAAAAGTTATATAAACGATCATCATTCATCAGCCGATACAATCTATAGAACCACAACAAGAGCAAAATTTCTTCAACCCATAGTCATTTTTACGGAAAATGACGTTATTTTTTAAAAAAGTGACAATTGTTTGAATACTTTTCGTTTGTTTTTTCGTACAATAATAATACCAAAACTTTTTTTGGGAGGTATGTAAAATGATGCTACTTATTTTTGCTGCTTTGACAGGGTATCTTGTTTTCTCTTTCAGTAAGGACAACCGCCGGAAAACGCCAAAGACAAGCCCGCTGGTGACAGCTGCCGACACGAATAACATCATTGATTTAAATGCGATCCGTCAAAAACGCCGGATGCCGCTATCATAAAAACGACAGCTGCCGCAAAATCGGCAGCCTTTTTTTTATGTACCCGCCCGATATGAAACCAACCGCCTCCTTTTTTCGTACAACATAAAAAAGGAGTTTTTTTATGTACCATTTTTACATCAAAGAGCGAATGTTTACGTTTAAGAATCGTTTTCAAGTGTTTCTTGAAAGCGGAAAAGAAGTCTACAATGTTGAAGGAAAGCTGTTTTCATTCGGTGATGAACTGAAGCTGACTGATTTGGACGGCCGCATACTCGCCAGCGTCAATCAGAAACTGATGTCGTTCGTTCCCCGTTACGAGATTTCCGTCAGCGGCAAACCCGTCTGCCAAGTCATCAAGAAAGTCACGCTTTTCAAACCGAAATTTGAAATTTCCGGACTCGGCTGGGATCTTACCGGCGATGTGTGGGGCCGGAATTTTCAAGTGACAGACGGAAAATCAAACCGGATGACCGTTACCAAATCATGGATGAGCTGGGGCGATTCCTATCATTTGCAGATTGAAAAGGAAGAGGATATCGTTCTTTGTCTCGCGATCGCCATTGTGATAGATATGATTCTATTTGAGGGTGATAAATAAAAATATTTATCGAAATATATTGACAATATAAGATAATATACTAAGATTAAGAGTATTACAGTTTATTCTGAAAAATAGCATATTTCCTTATCAAGAGAGGTGGAGGGACTGGCCCTATGATACCCGGCAACCGCTGTTCAGCAGAATGGTGCTAAATCCTGAAGATAAGGTTGAGATTTGCGGACGCAAGCTCTTCCCTATCCGAGGGAAGAGTTTTTTTATATTTCATCAGGAAAGAAGGAATCGTTCATGTCACAGCAAAACACAGAACAACCATTGCATACGCTTCTAAGAAAAAACCCGCCGTTTCGCGCGGATCAGGTCGGAAGCCTGCTGCGGCCGGCGGCTGTGAAGCAAGCCCGCCTGCAAAGAGCGGCGGGTGAGATTTCGGCAGAACAGCTGCGCGAAATCGAAAACAGAGAAATCATCCGCAGTGTGAAAAAGCAGAAAGAAACCGGCCTCAATGTCGTGACTGACGGCGAATTCCGCCGTGCCTGGTGGCATTTTGATTTTCTCGAAAATTTAGACGGCGTCGAAGCGTTTACGCCTGAAAGCGGCATTCAGTTTCACAACGTACAGACGAAAGCGCGCGGCATTAAAGTAACGGGAGATATTGATTTTTCTCAGCATCCGATGCTCGAAGATTATAAATTCCTGCACAGCATTGCCGGCGATGCTGTTCCGAAAATGACCATCCCAAGTCCGAATATGCTGTTTTTCCGCGGAAAATTGGAAAAAGCGTCCTACCAGAATGATTACAAACAATTTCAGCACGATGTGTCAAAAGCGTATAAAAAAGCGATTCAAGCTTTCTATGACGCCGGGTGCCGCTACCTTCAGCTCGATGACACCGCATGGGCCGTTTTCTTATCAGAAGCGGGGCTTCGTCAGATTGAAGCTTTCGGCACGACGCCGGATGAGCTGCGCAAGCTGTTTGCCGCTTCCATTAATGACGCCATCAAGGATCGCCCTGACGATCTGAAGGTTACGATGCATATCTGCCGCGGCAACTTCCAATCCACATGGACGGCTGAAGGCGGCTATGATGCAGCGGCTGAAACGATTTTTGACGGGCTTGACCTTGACGGATTGTTCCTGGAATATGATGATTCCCGCTCCGGCGGCTTTGAACCGCTCCGTTATGTCAAACGCTCTGATCTTCAGCTTGTGCTTGGCTTGATTACGTCAAAACATGGCGAACTTGAAGACAAGGACGCGATTAAACGCCGGATTGAAGAAGCTTCACAATATGTCAGCCTGGACCAGCTTTGCCTCAGCCCGCAATGCGGATTCGCCTCCACTGAGGAAGGAAACCTGATCACAGAAGAACAGCAATGGGCGAAACTGCGCCATGTCGTCAACATTGCCGGTGAAGTCTGGAAATAAAAAAAAGACACGCGATTAGCGTGTCTTTTCCGTTTTACAGCGGATCGGTTCCGATTAAAATATCGATATCTATCGTGACAGCAGCCTCTTTCCGGCTGATAAACCGCCGGATGCTGTCATCAGTACATTTCCATGTTAAGGGCGTCATTTTCACAAGCCGCTCGAGGTCAGGCTGCGATAAGGTCTTTGTGTAACACAGCCGTTTACGCTCAAAGGTTTGGAAGCCCGCTTGGAATCGTCCGGCCGCAGAATCGGCGGTGTCATTCCGCCGAGGGCTGTCTCCGAAGAAGAATTCCCTTACTTCCTTCAAATAATCACGCCGCGGCACCGCTTTAATGACTGTGCCGCCCTTTCGTAAAAGCCTGCTGCATTCCTTGTAATTCCAAGGTGATAAAACAGACATTACGACATCAAAACGGCTGTCGGCAAACGGCGCATCCGCCACATCAGCGACGGCAAAAACCATATGATTCCCGAAGGCCTTTGCGGCATGCAGCACACCTTCTTTCGAGAGATCAATGCCGATTCCCGTCATGGAAAAAGCAGGCTGAAGCCATTTGCATACGGCGGCTAAATGAGACCCTTCTCCGCACCCCGCATCCAATATCGCCGCTGATGTTTGCGGAGATTGAATATGGGTGATGATGGCGGCGATCTCCTTTTGAACCGGCCCAAAAAATTCCCGGCTGTCAAAAAGCTCGCGTCTCGCTTCGAACAGCTGCCTGTCATAGCGGGTTTTGACCGATTTATTGAGGAAATTCACATATCCTTGTTTTGATATATCAAATGTATGCCCCTGTCCGCAAATCAAGCTTCGGTATTGTGAGACCGCCATGGCCGACCGGCATAGCGGACACCTGAACACGGACTGGCATGATTGCAGTAATTCCGCGCGTTTTCTTTTTATAGACGTCAAAAAAACACCTCATTCATTCGTTATTCCGATGAAATGAAAAAGGCATAGACAAATAAACCTCGCCAAATTGGAAGGTTTAACCTATTCATCTATACCTCTCATTATCTGTAACGAATGAACTGGATGATCACGAAAATGACCCCTTTTCTGCCGTCTTTTGAAGGCTGTGCCCTCAGATCCATTTTATCAGCTGGATCCCGTCTTTACAATGAATCGGAACGGTTTTCAGGTTTTTTATACCTTTATTATCCAATTACTTATGGACATCCTTTATTTTCTTTATTTATAATATAAATTTATTATTTTGAAAATATCTAAAAAGGTTGATTTTCAAAAATTGAAACGATAAAATACTGCTATCTCATGTAATATCGTTATTCTTGTATATGATCAGTAATATGGTCTGATTGTTTCTACCTAGTGCCGTAAAAGACTAGACTACAAGAAAGTTTGCATAAATTTGAACGAGTGAAAAGCATATGACGCTGTCTATTCTTTTCTTTTGGCTCTTATTTATCACACTTTCTGACTTTCAGGAATTTGTGACGAATAAGAGCTTTTTTTATTTCCATAATACCCTTATAGGAGTTGCTCACATGTACTTTTTATTGAACATTGTCGGTCTCATTGTTGTCATGGCTGTTGTTTTCTTATGCTCTCCCAACAAGAAGAAGATTAAATGGCGTCCGATTGTCATGCTCCTCGTCTTTGAGTTTCTGATTACTTGGTTTATGTTAGGGACAAAAGTCGGCGGCTTTGTCATCGGGAAGATCGGCGCGTTCTTTACATGGCTGATTTCCTGCGCCAGTCAAGGGATTGCGTTCGCTTTTCCGTCTGTCATGGCCAATCCGACGGTTGATTTTTTCTTCAGCGCATTGCTGCCGATTATCTTCGTCGTGACCTTCTTTGATATGCTGTCGTATTTCGGTATTCTGCCGTGGCTCATTGATAAAATCGGCTGGCTGATTTCTAAAATATCCCGTCTGCCGAAGCTGGAGAGCTTTTTCTCCATCCAGATGATGTTTTTAGGAAATACGGAAGCTTTAGCCGTCATCCGCCAGCAGCTTGCCGCCGTCAGCAACAATCGGCTTTTGACATTCGGGCTGATGAGCATGAGCAGCATCAGCGGCTCGATCATCGGATCATACTTGACGATGGTTCCGTCCACTTATGTGTTTACAGCCATCCCGCTGAATTGCTTAAACGCGCTTTTAATCGCCAATATGCTGAATCCCGTGGACGTTTCTAAAGAGGATGATATTATTTACGTTCCTTCAAAAGCGGAGAAAAAAGACTTCTTCTCCACGATTTCTAACAGTATGCTTGTCGGCATGAACATGGTCATTGTCATTTTAGCGATGGTAATCGGCTATGTGGCGTTAACGGCCGCGTTAAACGGCGTACTCGGACTGTTCATGCACGGGTTGACCATTCAAAAGATTTTCTCATACATCTTCAGTCCGTTTGCCTTCCTTCTCGGATTAGGCGTACATGACGCGATGTATGTCGCACAGCTGATGGGCATCAAGCTCGCGACGAATGAATTTGTGGCAATGGCCGATCTGAAAGGGCAGCTGAATTCACTTCCGCCGCACACGATTGCCGTGGCTACGACATTCCTGACATCATTCGCAAACTTCAGCACCATCGGTATGATCTACGGATCTTATCAATCTCTGCTTGATGGTGAAAAATCAGCCATCATCGGAAAAAACGTCTGGAAGCTGCTTGTCAGCGGAATTGCCGTTTCCTTATTGAGCGCGGCGATTGTCGGATTGTTTGTCTGGTAATAGAAAAAAAGCGATACCGCTCCGTTTTGGAGTGATATCGCTTTTTTTTATTGATAGACGGATGCAGGTACGAAAACGTCCCGGATTCCTGCCGCGTACGGTCCGAGATCATATTGTCCGAACACAACGGCAATGCCGTTTTTCGTAAAGAAGAAAGGTCTTTCGTTATTCAGGATGATCTCCTGTTTTTTAACGTCCTGGTCAAACAGATCGTCATGTTTCTTGATGTAGCCGTAAAGATAGTCTCTCGTTTTGTTAGCTTTCGTTTTTGTATTCAGCACATTATCGAGTGTGACCCGTTTTTTTGCGGCCAGGTCGTAATTAAAGGTCTGAACGGATGTCAGCCCGTGTGCGCCGCCTGTGTAACTATAGTCTTCCGTCTGAATGCTGAGCTTGCCGTCTTGATTATACTTCACCTTGAAATCTGCCTGGTATTCCGCTTTGTAGCCTTGTTTCTCACCGTCTTTTTTGTTTTTCACATATTCTTTGTACGATTGTTCAATATAACGTTTAAAGTCCTGATTGATTTTCTTTTCAAAAGATGCGTTTCCCGTATTTGTGACCTCGGGGTATGTCAGCTGCTTTACATGCTTATACGTATGGCTTTTGACAACGGGCTTTGCGGTTTGCGCGGCTTCGGCTGAAGGCGCGAAACCTCCGAACGGCGCGGCTGTCAGCACGGTTAAGAGCACAGCCGCCATCATTTTGAATGCCTTTTTCATCACAACTCCTCCTTTTCATTACCGTTCCCTTTTTGAAAACGGATTACACTCTATAGACAGCGCAGATCAGCAAATTGTTTCTGGGCCTTCTTTCACATTTTCTCCATAAAAAAAGAGACATGGAAAATCCACGCCTCTTTTACCGTGAAGGTCTTTGCGCAATGGCTTCATAAACGGCTTCCGCCAAATCGGAGTTGCCGAACATCTCCAAAACGCCGATAACGGTTTGATCAGGAATCCGTTCTGATTCCTCCTTCGGCACGACAAGTTCTTCAGCCGTTTTTCGCAGCTCTTCGTTTAAAGGCTGTCCGGGGTAAGCCTTGCTGTAAATGGCCATCGGATCAAGGTCATGATTGACGCACCATTGGGCAAACACCAAAATCATCATGTTTTCGTCACGCCGGTAATATTCTTCGAGTTGTTTTTCGGTAAACGGCTTCACTATTATTCGCTCCTCCAGAAAATCTACCCCTAAGATACACAAACAAAGAGCGGAAGTAAACCAAAGATCATTTCACCAGCAGTCAGAACCCTTTAAATAATGCAATGCCCTGACTCTCTAAAACTGTTGTCTGAATGTCCCGGACAGCGGAAGGTACGGATTTGCACGGAAGCCATTTTCGTTTTCTCCAAATATTAATGCTTCGTTCAGATATTTCACTTTCACAAGAAAAAAGCGCCCCCCTCATAAAAGGCGCTTTTTCATTCTTATATGTTTCTATCCCAATGCCGATGCTCAGCCACGGCTTTCAGAAATTGTTCGCAGTTTCCGTCCGGAACAAGGCCGGGGCCGTTTTCGGTTCCGGCGGCGAGGGCGAGAAGTTCTTTTCCTTCACCGGAGGCGCCGATCGCTTTGTAATGGCTGAAGGCTTCGTTAACGAAGTCTCTGGCCGATTTTTGGGCTTTGAGGCTGTCTGTGCTTTGTTTTCCGCCCGGAATGAAAACAGCGTCGTACAGGACGGAATCCGCTGTCAGGAAAGTGGCTGACGCTTCCAGCTCCGTACCGTTTTCTCCCTTCACGGTCCCAAGCGCGGGGCTGATGATATCGGCTCTGACTCCCGCCTGTTTGCATGCATCAAGCACTTGTTTGACTTTCTCATCAGAAAACCCGTGGTCGGTTAAAACCGCAACCTGCCTTGTCGCTGCCGTCTTCACCGTGTTTTCCTGGCTTAAGGCAGGGGAAGTGAACGTTTCATCAGATTCACGGTCCTTCGGCGGGGGGTTCACGCCGATTCCTTTCGCAACACGCTCGGCAAGCCCGGCGTCGACGTGACTGAAGACATCAACCACCTGCTGCTGCACATCCTTGCTGTTCACTTTTCCGACTTCAAAACAGAACGCGGAGATGATATGTTCTTTCTCAGCGGGAGACATGCTGTTCCAGAACATCTTGGCCTGAGAAAAATAGTCATTGAAGCTCTCACTGCGCTGGCGGATTTTTCTGCCTTCTACTTTTTCCTGGTAATGAACGTATCCGCCTTCTTCTTCTGAGGCCGGCGACGGATCATTGTTCTGCAGGGAATTTTTATGATAGGCGACAGGGCCCTTATTAATCGTCATCCGGTGGTAGCCGTCGTATTGGTTGTTATGGAACGGGCAGACCGGCCGGTTGATCGGAATCTCGTGAAAATTCGGCCCGCCAAGACGGATGAGCTGTGTATCTGTATAAGAGAAAAGCCGGCCTTGAAGAAGCGGATCATTGGTGAAATCAATGCCCGGCACGACATTTCCCGGGTGAAAGGCGACCTGTTCCGTTTCCGCAAAGACATTGTCCTGATTGCGGTCAAGGGTCATTTTTCCGATCAGCTTGACGGGAACCAACTCCTCCGGCCACAGCTTCGTCGGATCAAGGATATCGAAATCAAACTTAAATTCATCTTCTTCGTCAATCATCTGAACACCGAGCTCATACTCGACTTTGCCGCCGTTTTCAATCGTTTCCCACAGGTCTCGGCGGTTGAAATCGGGATCTTTCCCGGCAATTTTCTGCGCTTCATCCCATACGAGGGAATGAACGCCGAGCACGGGTTTCCAGTGGAATTTGACAAAGCGCGCTTTTCCTTTCTCGTTGACGAAACGGAACGTATGCACGCCGAAGCCCTCCATCATCCGATAGCTTCGCGGGATGCCGCGGTCAGACATCGTCCACATGACCATGTGCGCGGATTCAGGATTGTTTGCGACAAAATCCCAGAACGTATCATGAGCCGTCGCAGCCTGCGGCATTTCATTGTGCGGTTCCGGTTTTATGGCGTGAACGAGATCCGGGAATTTGATTGCGTCCTGAATGAAGAACACCGGAATATTGTTTCCGACGAGGTCATAGTTCCCTTCTTCAGTATAAAACTTCGTCGCAAATCCCCTGGCGTCACGGACAGTGTCGGCTGACCCCTTGGAGCCCGCCACTGTTGAGAAACGGACGAAAACAGGCGTTTTGACGGACGGGTCCTGCAAAAATTTCGCCCGTGTATATTCCGTCATCGGTTCGTACACCTGAAAATGCCCATGAACGCCGTACCCGCGCGCATGAACGACCCGTTCCGGAATCCGCTCGTGGTCAAAGTGCGTCATTTTTTCACGAAAATGAAAATCCTCCATCAGCGTGGGGCCGCGGACGCCCGCTTTTAAAGAATGCTCATCCTCAGACACGCGAAGCCCCTGATTGGTCGTCATTTTTTTGCCGCTGTTATCAGACCGGTACTGCTCCAGCTGTTCGTCCTTTGAGTGTTCATTTACTCGTTTGTTTTGATCATCACTCATGTCAGTTCCCCCTTTTAAAACGAAACATTCTACAGCACATTTACCCGCGGCGTTCTTCATATAAACTGCTGATCCGCTCATTAGGATTTTAGGTCTGTATTTACATATGCGGTCATACACATTTTGAAATAAGCCATTTTCACAGAAATAAGTTGTGAAAGCGCTTACTAATACAGCTGTTGAACAGGGGAGGTCATATCGTGCTTGCCATACTCGGTTTTGTGATGATGATTGTCTTTATGTATCTTATTATGTCTAACCGGCTTTCCGCTCTTATTGCTTTGATTGTCGTTCCTGTTGTGTTTGCCCTGATCAGCGGATTTGGCAAAGATCTCGGCGAGATGATGATTCAAGGTGTTACAGACCTCGCTCCTACCGGGATCATGCTGTTATTCGCCATCCTGTATTTCGGCATTATGATTGACTCAGGTTTGTTTGATCCCCTCATTGCCAAAATTCTATCGCTTGTCAAAGGGGACCCGTTAAAAATCGCCCTCGGCACAGCGGTTCTGACGATGACCATTTCGCTGGACGGAGATGGGACAACAACGTATATGATTACGATTGCGGCAATGCTGCCCCTTTACAAACGGCTCGGCATGAACCGTTTGGTGCTGGCGGGGATTGCGATGCTCGGTTCGGGAGTCATGAATATTATTCCGTGGGGCGGGCCGACGGCGAGGGTTTTGGCTTCCTTGAAATTGGACACGTCGGAAGTCTTTACGCCGCTGATTCCCGCTATGATTGCCGGCGTTCTCTGGGTGATCGCCGTTGCTTATCTCCTCGGAAAAAAAGAACGGAAGCGGCTCGGCATCATTTCGATTGAACATGCGCCGTCTTCTGATCCGGAGGCGGCGCCGCTGAAGCGCCCCGCTCTCCAGTGGTTCAACCTGTTGCTGACTGTCGCTCTGATGGCCGCGCTGATCACCAGCCTGCTTCCCATCCCTGTTCTTTTTATGATCGCGTTCGCCATCGCCTTGATGATCAACTATCCAAATGTCAAAGAGCAGCAGAAACGGATTTCAGCGCATGCGGGTAATGCGTTAAACGTTGTCTCAATGGTGTTTGCGGCAGGCATATTCACAGGCATTCTCTCCGGCACAAAAATGGTGGATGCGATGGCGCATTCTCTCGTTTCCCTCATCCCTGATGCCATGGGCTCGCATCTGCCGTTGATCACTGCGATTGCCAGCATGCCTTTCACCTTTTTCATGTCAAATGACGCCTTTTACTTCGGTGTGCTTCCCATCATCGCCGAAGCCGCTTCCGCTTACGGAATAGACGCCGCTGAAATCGGAAGAGCCTCCTTGCTGGGCCAGCCGGTGCATCTGCTCAGCCCGCTTGTGCCATCCACCTATCTATTGGTCGGAATGGCGGGCGTCAGCTTTGGCGATCATCAAAAATTCACTATTAAATGGGCCGTGGGGACAACGATTGTGATGACGATTGCGGCGCTTTTGATTGGGATTATTTCGTTTTAATTAAAAAAGGATTTCCGCCAGCGGAAATCCTTTTCTGTACATTATTTTTTTGTATAGCGCACCCAGTCATAATGAGCGTATAGCGGATTTACACCATTGTAGGAACCGAGCCAGTCATCGACACCTACCCCATTCCACAAGTTCATCATGATCTTTCCCGGGTTTGTCGGGATTTGGCTTGTCGCAGTATGTTTTAATTGCCCATCGACATACCATTTAATAGAGTTTGGCTGCCAATCGAACGCATACGTATGATAGGCATTGGCCGCGTCAAATCCGAGATCCGCAACCTTCTCATGGTTTCCCGCGCCATTTGTATAATAGTTAAATTGAACCTTTGTCGTGTCTTTTCCTAAAAATTCGATATCAATCTCATCCCAAGGAGTGCCATCCGTTGGACCTGTATAAGTGAAGAACGATGAAACGATCTCTGTGTTTTTAGCCGGTTTCATTCTGACTTCATAAAGTCCGTAGCCATAGGTTTGAACGGAGCGGTTCTCCCCGCAGTCAAACTTGTTATAAGACGGGCTTGTCAGCGCCAAACGCATTTCACCTGATGACGTCATTGATACATTATTTGCACGCCACGTGCAGTTGAACATATCTCCATTGGAATAACCATTTGCTTTTTGCCATAATCCGGAGTTATAGCTGTTAAAAGGTTCAAAAAACGATCCGCCTGTTTGAGCTGATGCAGTAGAAGTGATCGCACACAAACTCAAAAACAATCCAGTGACAAGAAGCAGCAGCACTCGTTTCATACGATAAAACATGTCGGCATTCCCCTTTCTTTGAAAACGATTTCTTTATCGATCATACATGATTCTGTTAAAAGGGGACATCGGTCAGAATAATGATAATAATGAATCTTAAAAAAACCTAAATTACCATCAGCACAAACAGAAATGATCAGCGCTCATTGTAATTTAGGTTTTGCCTGCTTATCAGTAACAATCCTAGCAAGATCATATGTGAATGAAGAAAAAAATGCCAACGCTTTCATTATGCTTATTTGACTACCCTTTCTATGTGAATCGTTAAATACAGCAGCTCGTCACTGGTGAGCTTGTGCTTATACGCCCTCTCAATGCATGTTTGGATTTTCTTCGTGCATTCATACGCCCGATGGTACTTTTCTTTCACTGTCTTCAGCAAAAAATCGTCCTGGCTTTCCATATGTGTGCCGTTAAAAAGACGCTGCGCGAAAAACTTTAAGTGGGTGACAAACCGATAATAGTGAAGTGATTCCTCGTTGAAGTCAATCTTAAAATGGTATTTTACGATACTCAAGATCTCTTGCATGACTTTTGTAATGTTGATGATATTGGGCATCTCTTCATTCAGCTCGGCATTGACAATATGCAGCGCAATAAAGCCTGCTTCATCCTCCGGCAGAGACACGCCAGTCTTGTTTTTTACCATGGCCAACGCTTGTTTGCCGATTGCAAATTCGTCTTTGTACAGCCGTTTCGTTTCCCACAGTAAGGCATTTTTGATATCCAGCCCTTTCTTATTGCGCTGGATCGCAAAGTTAATATGGTCGGTCAGCGACACATAGATGCTGTCATTGAGCTTTTTGCCGAGCTGTAATTTCGCATAGCTGATAATCTCTTCGGATACTTCCATACATTCGATCGGGATATCATACAAAAGGGTTTTGAACTTTTCGGATACATCTTTGTTATCGAGCGTGAACACTTTCTCAATGCGGGCTTCATCTACCGGGTCTCCCGTTTTCTTTTGAAAAGCAATGCCCCGGCCCATGATAACCAATTCCTGATTGCCTTCTTTGAGCACACTGACGACATTATTATTAATGACTTTCGCAATCTTCAATTCTGTCTCCCTCCCGCCTGACCATTTACCTGCTACACCTTGATTTTACCTCCTTTTTGAACTAGGTCAATATCTCCAGGTCAATCAGAAAACGCCGTTCAGAAATCATTGTCCAACGATGAGGCAGCGACGCATATAATGCAGAGAACCGGTTTTTGGGAAGGAGCGTGTGTGATGAAACGGTTTTCGAAAGAAGAAAGCAGCTGGATGCTGTATGATTGGGCCAATTCAGCTTATTCGGTCATTATTATGACGGCGGTATTCCCCTTGTTTTTTAAAGCCGCGGCGGCGGAAAACGGTGTCAGCGCGGCTGATTCTACCGCTTATTTGGGCTATACGATTGCCGCCGCGACTTTTATTTTGGCGATGCTCGGCCCCGTCTTAGGAACGATTGCCGACTACAAAGGATGCAAGAAACGGTTTTTTGCCTTCTTTTTTCTGATCGGTGTGGCGGGCACCGCCGCGCTGGCTTTGATTCCCGGTGAATCTTGGATGCTGTTATTAATTTGTTATACAATTTCCACGATCGGCTTTGCCGGGTCTAATGTGTTTTATGATGCGTTTCTCGTTGATGTGGCCGCAAAGGAGCGGATGAATATGGTGTCCGCCAGGGGGTTTGGGCTGGGCTATATCGGCAGTACGATCCCTTTTCTCCTCAGCATTGCCGTGATTCTTTCAGCTCAAGCGGAGGTGATTCCGCTGTCCGCCCAGGCCGCCGGCCGCATTGCCTTTTTGATTACGGCGGCATGGTGGGGGCTGTTTTCGATCCCGCTCTTTCTCCGCGTCCGCCAGCGCTATTATATCGAGAGGGAGCCGCGGCTTGTAATCAGCAGTTTTAAACGGCTGGCCGGCACGCTGAAGCAGATCAGGAAGCACCGGGCGCTGTTTTTGTTTCTGCTCGCCTATTTCTTCTATATCGACGGGGTCGGCACCATCATTACAATGTCCACGTCATACGGGGCTGACCTCGGCATCAGCGCGGCAAATCTGCTGATTGTTTTATTTGTCACTCAGGTCGTCGCCGCGCCTTTTTCGATTTTGTACGGACGGCTGGCCGAACGGTTTAAGGGAAAAACGATGCTTTATGCCGGAATCGGCGTGTATATGATTGTCTGCACGTATGCTTATTTTATGGATTCCGCTTTTGATTTCTGGGTTTTGGCTATGCTTGTCGCCACTTCCCAAGGAGGTATTCAGGCGCTGAGCCGCTCTTACTTTGCAAAGCTTGTCCCCAAACAGAACGCCAATGAGTTTTTCGGCTTTTATAATATCTTCGGCAAGTTCGCTTCGATTATCGGCCCGCTTTTGATTGCCGTGACCGCCCAGCTGACCGGAAATTCGTCAGCCGCCGTGTTCAGCCTGATCATTTTGTTTGTAATCGGGATTGGCATTCTTGCGTTCGTCCCCGAGGAGACGGCGTAAAAAAAAGCCTGCGCGCGGCAGGCTTTCTTTTTTATTTCTTGGCTTTATGGACTTTCAGTTTTTTGCCTTTGACCGTCGTATTTTTCATGATGTCAAGAACGTGCGGGCCTTTGCCGTTCAGAATCTCGACGTACGATGCGTTGTCCAAAATCGTGATAATCCCGATATCATCGGCTGAAACGCCGTCGATTTTCGCAATCGTTCCGACAAAATCGACCGCTCTGAGTTTTTTCTTTTTCCCGCCGTTAAAGTACAGTTTCATGATGTCTTTGCTTAACTGTTCGCTTTTGTCTGTTTTGACGTCTGGGCGGGCGTTCAGTTTTTCCGCAAAAGCCGCTTTCCGTTCCGCTGTTTCTTTCTCAGACGGCGCCTCCCGCTTTTGGATGCGGAAACCGATATATGTCTCAATGTCATTCAGAAAACGCGATTCAGACGGCGTCACAAACGTAACGGCCCGTCCGCGGTGTCCGGCGCGCCCCGTTCGGCCGGTGCGGTGCACATAGCTTTCTTTTTCAAGCGGAATATCATAATTGATGACGAGGCTGATGTTTTCAATATCAATTCCTCTGGCGGCAACATCGGTCGCAATGAGATAGCGGAACTCGCCGCGCTTGAATTCATTCATGACGTCAAAGCGGTCTTCCTGCACCATGCCGCCGTGAATTTTATCGCAAGGGTAGCCCAGCCTGTCCAGCTCATCGGTTAACTGGATGACCCTTTCTTTTGTCCGGCAGAATATGATGCAGCTGTCCGGGTTTTCGGTGATCAGGACATCACTCAGCAAAGATGTTTTGTCCTCTTCTTCTGTTCTGGTGACAAAATGCTCAATGTCTTTTGTCGTCAGGCCTTCCGCTTTTACTTCAATCAATTCAGGGTCTTTCATATATGTGCGGCTCAGCTTCTCGACGTCATCCGGCAGCGTCGCTGAAAACAGCATGGTGACTCTGTTTTTCGGCAGATGCTGAATGATGGCTTCCACCTGTTCAATAAATCCCATATTCAGCATTTCATCCGCTTCGTCAATCACCACATACGCCAGCCGTTCGAGCGGCAGCGTCCCTTTTTCTATATGATCAAGCACACGCCCCGGCGTTCCGGCAACGACGTGGCTTTTTTGCTTCAGTTCGGTTTTCTGTTTGTCAAAAGAAGCTTTTCCGAAAACCGCCGTGGCTTTTATCCGTTTAAAACGGCCGATATTCGTGATATCTTCTTTAATCTGCGCCGCAAGCTCGCGGGTCGGCGTTAAAATCAGCGCCTGCGGTTTGTTTTCCTCCCATTCCGCAAGCTCGCAGATCGGAATGCCGAAAGCTGCGGTTTTGCCGCTGCCCGTCTGCGATTTGACAACGAGGTCTTTTTTTTGCAGCGCGGCGGGGATGACGCGCCGCTGCACTTCAGTCGGCTCGGTGTATTGCAAGCCATTCAGCGCCCGTCGGATTTCGGGGCTGATCGCATATTCATTAAACTCATTCATGACTAAACTCCTTCTCTGTCCGGCTCCCCTCATTATACGCGAAATGCCGCCGTTTTACCCTGACGTTTTGCCGGGCCATTCGGGGGACTGCTTTTTCTTCATGTCAAGCACGACCCATTTGGCGCAATAAAAGCTCATGCTTCCTTCCCCGTCATCGACATAATAGCGGATCGATTCCCAGCCGCCGTCGACCGGGCTGATATCCAGATGGATGTCGGTGATGCTTTCAAGATCATCCAGCCGGGCAGCCCTCACACCTTCAAAACGCAGCACGGCATCATACTGTCCATCAGTCAGCTTCAGCTCAAACACCGGGATTTTATCATAATACTCGTTATACCCGGTATAGAACGTAAACTCCGTCAATTCAAAACAACCCGGCGAATCCGGCCCCAGCAGAACTGCTTTCTCATGTTTGTGCCATTCCATTTTGTGTCTCCTTTTTTTAAGCTGAATTGGCATGTCTGACTCAAATGAATTTTTCTTACAAACCCCCATGAATTTCTTTATATGACTGCATCCAATCTTTTAATTCTTCAGATACGCATCAGGCGAATCTTTCAGATCAAACCCGCTCAATTACACGAGCATCTCCCAAACGTTTTCGTCCTCAACCGCCGGATCATCTGCACTCACATACTCAGACGCCCAATCCGGCACTTCTCCCCTCGCCGCTTGACCGTTCAGGATCAGACCAGCCTTCTTCACATTCTGCTCTTGTGGGTTCTGTCACGTCAGAATCCTGCCTTTCATTTCTTGTTTAAAATGCTTACCAACAGCCTTCTCACCCGTTCGTGCCGCCCGATTTCCCGGCTGAGCTCCGGATAATCCGTTAAAGCATTTTTCAGCTGCGCATATTGCGGATACAGCTCAAAAAAGGATTTATATAAAGCTTTACGCTGCCGCGCAGGCATTTGTTTATTCGCCAAAACAAAATCTAAGCTGCCGCAGACAAGCGCGAAATACTCATAAAAATCCCCCGCGCAGGCAACCCCCTCAAAGTCTTCTTCGAATCTCCCTGTATCTGAAGGCAGCGGACCCTCTAATTCTTTTTTGTATAATTTCAGGTTTCGGATGACGTCATCATTTAAAGAATATCTGTTGGATCTTAACATCTCAGAATCACTCGAATATCACCTAATTCATCGATGATCGTAAACGAAAGCCCGTCATTCTGATGCCGTCCGAGATACAGATGCCCGCAGTTATCAAAATGACAAAAACATCCTTTTACTGATTCTTCGACTATCTTATTCATTTTTATTTTCATGTAATTACCCCTTGAGTCTTGGATGGTATTTTATTTATATCGATCGTTCACTCTGTAAAATGATATGCAGATGGCTGAAAAAAGCCATCTGCATAGGATTAATCAATACTTCACCAGATATAAATCGTTATCATGAAAGATAAACATGCGGTCCTGTACGGCTCTGTACGTTGTTTCTCCTTTTCTATCAATACCGTGTATCATGACGTCAGTCTCTGATAAGCCTTTGTTCTCTTCATGAAATGCAAATAGGGTATCCTCGTGACTCTGAATCAGCAGCACCCTATTTTTCGAAACGGACAGCTGGTCACAATAGGAGTATTGATCGCCGTTTAGCACATATTCTGCAACAGTACGAATTCTGTCCTGTCCAATCTGATAATGCCCGATGACACAGCAATCCTCTCCCTCGAAACATACATACAAATCAGATTTGATCGATTGTACGGCATAGCATTCATGCATCATTTCTTTAAAATCGTCTTCAAAATAAAACGTTCTGTCTTCTGCATGAAAAGCAAATATCGCTTTCCCTTGAGGGTTTCTCTCATCATACATACCCTCGTCCGTTAATCCGATCCATAATAATCCATCCTCACCCAGATGAAATACATTGGCGCTTAATAGAAAAGAACAAATCGGATTGATTTTATTACTGTTTATGCAGTATGTTGCCAATTGACACGTATGATTTTCCAGATAAACGATCACGATTGTGTTATCATACGAATCAACGAGATAGAATTGGGCATCTTCAGAAAATCCGTGTAACTCTTTTTTGATTAAAAGAGAGCTGCCTTTCATAACCTCCAATATTACTTTGTGATCGTGCACCGACACAATAAATACTTGATCATCCCGACCCGCATTGAAATAAATGATGTGCTCTCTTTTATATGACCCAACCCGCTCCGCGATAAGTTCTAACATCAGCAACACTCCATAGATTAAGAATCTGGAATTTATATTAAATTAATCAATGATATATAAATTTGCTGCATCGTATTCAAACCAAATGATTTTTTCATTATTTTCAGTAGTTACATCAACCTTTTGAGTGTTCAGGTTCATGTAGGACTTATTTTTGGCAGGGTTTGCTATTATAACAACAAAATCATTGATCGATGATAAAAAATATAATTCATCTAATAAGTGATCTGCCATCAATTGTTCTTTGGTTAGGGCACATTCAATATGAATGAACTTTTTCGATACAGTATTCATATTTATCATTTTCTTTTCAACCTTCTTCTTCCGCTCTTCAATAAAAGAAGGAAATGCCATTACTTCTATAAGAACTGTTTCGAATTCTAAGTCATTCATTAATTGAGAAAAAGTATCTTTACTCACTAGATCACATGAATAAATCGAATTGTATTTAAGCGGATTAATCACATTCAGATTCCCTATAGCCCTCAATGATTCTTTTTGTAAATTTAAAGGAGTGTTCATGTTTACCTCCGTAAACGGTTTCGTTATGTAAGAAAAGAGAGGCTGGGAACCTCTCTTATTTGTTTATTTATGATTTCGGATGATACGCATAAAATGATTGGTCGTCAAAGCGAACTGTTTCAGCTTCTACAGCAATCAGCATGCTGTTCATATTTATAAGAAAATTAGCATTTGATTGATACTCCGGAATTACAGCATTTGATAGATTACCGATTCCTTCCGGGTGGTAACTCATCTCAAATACTTGCCAATTGTATTCTTCCGGATCTATTTTTTCTAATCTCATATCACCAATATCTGCACTAAAATAAACAGATGCTGCATTTTGAAAAAGAATGTTATGCGTACATTCGGCTTTATTTTCAACGACCTGAATCTTAAGTGAAAGCTCTTTTTTAAACACATGAAAGTCTAAATGAAGGACAGCGCACCCTCCGTCTATATAATCTACCCATTCATTAATTGTCTTGTACACCGTTTATCTCCCTAATAAAGTTTTGGAGTCTTTGAGATCTGATTTTAAAGTCTTCACGAAAATTTCTAGCTTTTCTTCATTACAGTTCAATTTATAGAAGGTTGTATTTGAATGATTCTCCATAAATCTAATGATAAATCTGTAATGTTCGTTTTCTTTATCAATACTTAGGATAAAAAATGGTTCAATTGTTTCTAAACGTATCCTGTCTTGATTGCCTGCTGATAATGCTTCAATATCTGATATCAGCATTTTATATTCACTTTCTAATAAAACGGCAGAGTAATCGCGGGCGATTGCTTTATTATGTTCCAACAGTTCAAACGTTGTTGAGATAAATGGATCATCCTTCGCCTCATGATACCTTCTCGGTGTTATTTCAAGTTCCAGACAACCGTCTCCGATTTTGGCCATGCTGTCTCCTCGTTCTCTACTTAATAGCTTTAATTTAGTAGTAAATGATTTGAATGACGCTCTGGAATTCAAGCTAAGTTTAAATCGATTGTCACCTTTTACTGTCTCAGTTCTAATCACCTACCCACTTATTATCTATAATTTTTTTTAAAAAGCCTGTTAACCAAAAGATGATCAACAGGCTCATCTATTTTTTATTTAATGCCATTATTTAATAATATTTATAATATTTTCCTTATGTCTAGATCCTATTCTGATTGTCTCGGAATCTGTTATTTCTATATGATAAAGAACATAATCCAGTAAATCTTTAATAATTGTTTTCTCTGCTAAAGGGGCTCCATTTAATATATCTTTTAACTCAACATCTTTTTCCAATAAGATTATATTTTCATGCGCAATCATTGTATTTTTGTACTCTTCTGCTGAGGTTTTTATAAATGAGATTTTTTTATTAAACAAAGTATTTGTTTTTAAGCTCGCTGAGAATATACAAGTATCACTATCTTTATTTGAAACAGAGTAAGAATACATTGCGTATTGTTTATTTTCCATATTTTTTAATATAACAAATATTAAATCCTCTATTGTTTTATACTCTTTTTCAACCGAATCATAGTCATTGAGAGTTGATATTTCATAAAAATAGTACATTTAATTCTCTCCTTCTATCTTTTATACACTGTAAATCGTATGAGATAGAATAAGTTCCTTCGTCGTATTGGTAGCCTGTTAGCGGTAGCGCTTGTCTTTTACTTCGTCTCAGCGATATGTTATTTCCACGTGTTCCGTGTGTAGTTTGGTTTTTATCATATAAGATAAGAGAGGTTGGTAACCTCTCTAAATCTCTTCTCTAAAAATAACTAAAAGAAGCCATAAATTACTCTTTTAATATTTTTATTATATCTGTAGCTTCTAAAAACAATTGATTTATCTTATCTTGGATTTCTTTTGCTATTTCCTCTTCACTTTCTAAATCTGTTAAATATCCCACTTTCCCCGAAAACAACCTTCTTTCACAAATCCATATATCTAAATGGTCTATACAATAGCCATCTTCATTATCATGAAAGTCGGTACCATCCAAATAAGCTACAGAAAAAAAATATTAATGAGTTATAACTATTCTCAAAACAATCTGAGGGCTGTACTTCGTTTCCTAATTCTTTTTCATCTCCGACTCTTCCAAAAGCAGCTTCAATTTTCAATCCCATTTTTCTAAACTTTTCTTGATTGTTTCTTATTTTGTTTAATGCGATTCGTTCAAATTGTTTTTCTATTTGTAAGATCTCTTTCTGTGCAATAGAATTCAGGTTGATTTTTTTCATATTATGTCTCGTTCAGCATTCAAAACATTTACTACTGTCAGTATCTTTACAGCGATTATCCTCTAATATTAATTGCAAGAATGTACGGAATCAGCCATTTACAATTCATTCTTTATGATTTCTTCCATTGACATTCCTTCAAAATATTTATAGAGAATAGATTCTACAGATGAATGTCCAAATATACCTAATGGGTTAGGAATGTCCTTGCCTGTTTTCTCATCTGCCTCTGCTAATTCATCTTCTGATGCAAATGAATCGCCTTCACTTATGAGATATTTACCGTCTTCATATAAAACAAATTTTAATTGAGAATGACTGTTTTTCTCTATTATCTCTTGAGGCATCTTGGATATTACTTTCCAATCTCCTTGCAGAAAACCTGTGTGCCCGGTATTAGCCGCAAATATTTTCTTATTTTCTTCTTTCATTAGACGAATGATTTCTTCTCTGCTAAGTGTATTTTCAGTGAAAATATTATAATACTGAATAAGAATGTCATCGTCTTTATTTTTTGATAGATCACCTTCAATGACCCAAGCATAAGTATACTTCCCGATCTTATCCAAAGGTATTTGAATAACAGCTCCCGGTGTTACTTTAGCTATTGGTTTCACTTTCCTGGTCGTTGGCTTTATTTCTACTATTCGCTTATCAACTAACTCCGTGAAAGAAGAATCTCCATTTGTATTCATTACGGTAACTAAAGTTGCTAAGAATTCTTCTAATATCGGTTCTCTGCCCAGATCTCTCTTATATCGTTCACAAAATTTTTCTACAGCATCAAAACATATATCTAAGCCTTCATCACTAAGTAAAACTTTCTTGTTTTTATATTCTTCTTCCCAATATCCCAATAGAACGGCCTTCTTTCTTTTCTATTTCATACCGCTCATACCCTGAATAATAGCGTGTTTGAATTCTGTACGCGCAGAGGTTAAAAAGTTGCCTTTATCTCACTTTTCTGTTACCTAAAAACACTAATTTGTTTGATAGTTTCGGATAATCTTGCACTCAACTTCACTCGGTATAATACCATCTTCATAAATTTGCTCTTGTAATTCAAAAACCTCATGATCCACGATTCTCCAATTTGTCTTTTCCAATAGCTCTGTTTGCCTATCTACAAGTCCAAGAATACATATTTCTTTATCTATATTCCCCCATATCGCCCACTTTCGAGAAGGGGATAACCATACAACCGTCGTTGTCGTAAATTGAATGGAACCTATTTCTCCAGGACGAACGCCATTAGGTTCAGCCCATAATAATTCAGAATACTCTTCTTTCGTTAAGGAAGAGGGAGTCCATATCCAATTGTAGTAGTCTGAAAAGTTACGGTACGTTTCCGGGGGCGTATCAAGAACTGCTGTAAGAATTTGAGCATCAGAATAATAGTTTGCCAGTAACTTTAACGTGTCCCAAATTTCGTCGCCCCACAATGCAGAAAATTCCTGAAACCAAAAATATTTATATTGCTCATGAAAGACTTGATCAGGAAACATTTCACTTGTTTTAAAGGTTTGATTTACCCATTCCTTGAACTTTTTTAATTGATGTTTATCTTCTATAAAGAAATTTTTGTGCATCGTGAATTTGCCTCCTTTATCTCCTTAATCTAATTTTTAATTTTGCTCTTTTTGCTCCGTACGGATAATAATCTGCCGTAGGAGAACCTTCTTTAGAGTGACGTCTAATAAAATATCGCCTCCCATTTTTATGCATACTTATACCTTTTATTTCATTTCCTTTTCTAGCTATAGACTTTCGCCATCCTTGCCTCCTCAAATTTTTTTCAAAAGTACGAGCGCCTATATTAGTTGTTCTATTTTTAGTTATCGCTTTTTTCCCCGAAGAATTACTATATCTAGAATACGCGCCTCTTCTAGCCCGTACACTTTTTCTAGATAGTTTATATGTTTTAGCAGCTTTATAAATCCGACTAGCACCCTTAAATATTTTCCCAGGACCAAAGTTCGAAGCCGCAGCCCAGGCTGCACCTCTCCATCCTTTACCTGATTTATATGCTTTATATCCATCATAGGCTGCAAATCCGGCATTTACCACAAGCCACACCCAATGCCCATCCGGATCGACGTTCATGACTGGGTTGTTGTTTCCGTATGCATACCCATTCTGATCCAGCGAATCGCCGTCACTGCCCGGGTCTGGGTCTAGTGATAAGAATACGCCGTTTCTTGGTTCGTAGTAGCGGGCCATGAGATAGTACAGGCCGGTTTCTTCGTCGTATTGGTAGCCTGCGTAGCGGTAGCGGTTGTCTTTTACTTCGTCGCTCGCTTCGGTTTTTGTCGGATTTCCCCATGCATCGTATTGATATTCGGCAACGGTTTTTCCGGTGCTGTCTGAGATGGCGATGACGTCGCCGTGTGCGTTGTAGTGATAGAAATATTTCTTGCCGTTCTTTGTATAGGATAACAGCTGGCCGCTGTCACCGTACGTGTATGATTTAGTGACGTTGTTGTCGGCGTCTGTTTCATACAGGACATTCAAGCTGTCTCCGTCGTAGAAGTAGTTCGTGACGTTTCCGTTGACGGTTTTTTGGATTCTGTTTCCTTTTTCATCGTATTTGTATGTTGCGAACGGCTTGTCTTCGCCTTTTTTCGTGACGGCGGTCAGGTTGTCTTCCGCGTCCCACGTATATGTGTATTTGCCGTCGGATGTGCGGTTGCCGTTTTTATCGTAGGACAGGTCTTCGTCATTCACCTTCGTCAGCTGGTTCATGATGTTGAAGGAAGCGTTGACTGATTTGCTTGCGCCGTCCTTTGTGGTGGTGACGTTTGTCCGGTTGCCGAAGCCGTCGTACGTATATTGAATGACGGTGCCGTCTTCATGAGTTTCTTTGACGAGCTGGTTGAGCTTGCCGTATTCGTACTGCACCTTTCCGCCCGCTGAGCTGTCGATGACCGTGCGGTTGCCGTTGGCGTCGTATTCATAGCTTTCCCGGAAGATGCTGCCGCCGTTTTTCGCTCCGATATGAAGAGAGCTGACAAGATTCCGCTCATCATATGAGAAGCTCGTGCCGACTTCATTTCCGCTGATGAATGTCTGGACATTGCCGTTTTCATCGTAATCAAATGTATAGGCTGAAGTGCCGTCTTTCATTTCAATCATTTGATCAAGTTTGTTGTACGTAAAGCTGTTTGTTCCTTTTTGGCCGCCGTGGCTCCATGAGAAAGTTTTCAGCTTATCCGAATCAGCCGGATACGTCCAGCTTTGGCTGCCGCCGTGGTCGGTTAATTCGGTCAGGCGGTTTTTGTTGTCAAAGGTGCGTTTTTTCGTTGTATTTTGTTCTTTGTTTGTGACCGATGTTTCATTGCCGTTTTTGTCATAGGTAAAGTTGTATTTTTCAGTGCCGTTATACGCTTTTGACTTAACCCGGTCGGTGCCGTCATAGGTCAGCGACACTTCATTGCCGTTGGCGGAAACGGTTTTCGTCAAGTTGCTGTTGGCGTCATATTCACTCTTCAGTACATTGCCGAGCGGGTCGGTTGTTTTGACGAGCTTGCCCATGACGTCATATTCATATTGATAGGTCTGGTCCGCACCGGCCCGAATCGTTTTTGTCAGCTCATTTCCTTCCTTGTCATAGCTGTGAAGGATGGATGTGCCGTTTGACAGGGTCAGCTTTGTCAGCTGGTCGGCCTGATCGTATTCGTAGGCGGTTGTTTCGCCTTTCGCGTCGGTTTCAGACATTTTCTTTCCAGTCTCGTCATATGAAGCAGTGCTTGCATACCCTAGTTCGTCTTCTTCTTTTGTGACGTAGTTTCCTTTTTCGTCATAGGTATTTTTCGTCAGGATGCTTCCTTCGATTAAACGGATATCATCAAACCACGCCGTTCCTGTGGCGCTTTTTTGGAACAGAATGCTGAGTTCGATTTTATTGATCGGCTTTGTTTTCGGAATGACTGCCGCTGCCCGGTTCCATTCCTGTGTCCCCTGCGGGAATTTGGCGGTGTAGACGCCCGTCGTGCCGTCCGCATAAGTGACGTCAGCCTGAAGAGCGTAATCATTGTCGTTCGTTAATTTTACGCCGTCAGCCTTGGACATCCCCGTCAGCGTGATATATACCGGCTTATCGTCCGCGCTTTGGCCTAATGTAACGGTTTGTTTTGCGGCCGCATTGGCTTGTGATGCATTTGTGCGGGACGCTTTTAATGAGCTGTCATCATCGAAGCCTTCATCAAGGTCAGCGGCGGCTCCGCTTGTGCTCCAGCCATCTGTTTTGGCCGTGAAACTGCTGTTTTGCACCGGGTTATAGCTTGAAGAGACTTCGCCTTTTTCCAGCTGAACCTGATCAAACCACGCTTTTCCTTTGCCATCCTTGTCGTTATGATCCACTTCCATATAGACGATGGCTTTTCCTGCATTGGCCGGTGTTGTAAAGGTGATCTGCCGTTTCGTCCAGTCATTCTTTCCGGCTAATGCGCCTGATTCATTGTGAATCCATTGAATGCGTTTTTGGTCTTTGTCACGCAGATCAATGTTGAAATACGCTCTTGCCTTTGTCAGATCCGTTTTGATCTGGCCGCTGAGTGTATACGTCGTATTCGGCTCTAGCTGCACTTCCTGCGTTGCGGACGCATGGCCGTGCTCTGTTCCGGCTGAAGCGGATTGTGAGGTGATCTCCAATGCTTTTTGTCCGGACAGCGCGCCGCTTCTTCCTTTGACAGACGCGATGCTTCCGCTGTCTCTCGTAGCGGTGAGATTCCAGCCCAGCTTTGTTCCTTCAAAGCTGCCGTCTTTCAGCAGACTTGCCGAAGCTGCCAGCTCTTTGCTTGATTGAATGAGATTTCCGTACTTGTCATACACGGCGGCGGATGAGGATTTTCCGCTTTGATCCGTTTCAGAAACGGCATCAAGTCCGTCGTACGCAATGTCAGTGACGTTCCCCTCGGTGTCCTTCATTTTCGTTACGTCATTGTTTTTGTTGTACTGATACGTTTCGGTGCCGTAGTTGTCTTTTACGGCTGTGACGTTGCCGTCTTTATCATATTGATAGCTTTCTGTCGCTTTGCCCGCATCCGCGTCGTTCGGATCGGTGTCCTGAATGACGTTGTTGCCTTCGTATACAGTGTTGGTCGTGATTTTCAGCCCTTCGGCATCATCGATCATCTGAATCGGATTGCCCGCCTCATTATAGCCGTACTGTACTTTGCGGCCGTTCGGCTGCGTCATGAGCAGCGTTTTTTTGTCCGCGTCATAGCTGTAGTCGTACGTTTCTTTTTTCGCATTGACGGCTTTGGTCAGACGGTGGCCGCTGTATTGGTATTCAGTGAACAGCGGTTTGTCATCCGTGCTGTTTGCGGAATACTGCTTGACGAGGCGCCCTTCGGCATCATAGTCGTAGCTTGTGACGCTGCCGTCAGTATCCGTCACCTTTTTGAGAAGGTCTTTGTCATATGAATATGAAATCTTTTTGTTTTTCGGCCCTGTAAGAGATGTGACATGGCCGTTTTCATCATAGGTAAATGTCAGCTTGCGCCCTGATGCGTCTGTTATGGCGGTCAGCTGATTGCTGTCGTTATATTCGTATACGGTTGTGTTGTTGTGTCCGTCAACGATTTTTTGGAGCTTGCCGCCTTTTTTGCTGAAATAAGCGTTCGTCTGATCTTTTGTTTTTAATACAAATTGATCGCTTGTTTCCGTCAGTTCGAGATAAACGCCCGTCGGCGGCTGATACGTGCCGTCAGATTTTTTCGTGAAGACATGTGTTGTCGCGTCCTCATCAATATAAACGGCTCTGCCGTCTTCAGAAAGGATCGACGTTTCCGCATCGGCATACCAGCCTTGGCCGAACATATGGTCAGAGCTGTCAAGGCTGTTGAAGGTCCGGGAGAGCCCGAGCCCCGGCCCGCGTCCGTCGATTGACATATCTTCCTCATTGACGATGACATTTCCCGTCGCGCCGTTCAGCTGTCCGTCCGGAATGTCGATAATAGACCAGAATTCTTCCGTTCCGAGGAATTCCGCCCCTTCATGGAAAACAGGGTTAAAAGGTGCCGTCGGTATGCTGTCACCGTTTGCGTCATAGGCGGTCAGCGTAAAGGAATAGTTCTTCTTCCCTTTGTAATTGCCGTTTGCGTTATCGTAAACAGGTGAAGGGTCAAGCGCCAGTTCGCCGCCCTTTCCGTCCGTGTGAAGCTGGAATCTTCCCGCTTTCACTTCATCAGCTGACGGCCAGATGCGTTTGTTTTGGGTCGTCCAATGATCGGTATCCCCGACATCGAATGATTGATAGTCTTTTCCGTTGTAGATGTTGATTTTGTAGCCTTTGGCGTTTTTGACTTTATCCCATATGAGATTGACATAACCCGTTTGGCTCGATTTCGTGTTCGTATAGACATAGCCTGTCAGGTTTTTCGGCTTTGCGATATCAGGCAGCGCCGGACTCGCTTCCGGTGAGGCGATCGCTTCTCCGTCTTTGTTATAAGCAATGACTTTAAATCCGTAGGTTTTCCGGTTCGCATCTCCGCCGGCGTTTTTATAAACGGGGCCCGGGTTGATCGGCAATTCCGCGCCTTTTTTGTCTTTCAGGTGAAGCGCATATTTTCCGGCGCTGATTTCCGCCTTTGTCGGCCAGATGTTTTGATCTTTTGTGGACCAGGATGTTTTATTTCCGAGGTCAAGCGTTTCAAAGCCTTTGCCGTTAAAGACTTGCATTTTATACCCGGCTGCGCCTGATACGGCTTTCCAGGAAAGATCAAACCAGCCTGTGGCGTTGTTGTTATTAAAGCCTTTCGTGCTTGGTTTCTGAACTCTTCCGATATTCGGAATGACGGGCTTGGCGGCCGCAGACATGGCGCCTTCTCCCTGGTCAAACACCGCGCTGACCGCGACCCAGTAATTTTTACTTGCCGGATAGCTGCCGCCGGCGTTTTTATAGACCGGCGAAGGATTAAGCGCTAATTCACTTCCGCCTTTTCCGTCTGTATGCAGCTTATATTTGCCGGAGTCGATTTCCGCTTTTGTCGGCCAGATGTTTTTTCCTTTTGTGCTCCAAGAGGTTGCATTGCCGACCGGAATGGCCTGATATTCTTTCCCGTTATAAAGCCAGACTTTATAGCTTTTGGCGCCTTCAGCTTTTTTCCAGCTGATATTGAAAAATCCTGTCGAATCTCCGTTATGATACGCTTTGACAGACGGCGTGTCCGCCTTCGGAATCGTGTATGTCACTTCAATGTATGGTTTTTTAGCAGAGTTTGCTGATGACATCAGCTTCTTCCAATACTCTTTTCCGTTTCCGTTTGTGTGAAGCTTAAAGCCGTAATTGGCGCCGCCGCTGTTCCACGACTTGACTGCGGAGGTGACATCGAAGCTTGCCCATTGGCCTTTATAGACCTCGGCTTTGCCGATGTTTTTGGAGCCCGGCTTGTTCTTCCACGTAATCTTGGCATTGTCGTAATTGCTGTTAACGGTGTCGAGCCAAAGCCCCGTCGCTTTTGATCCGTAATAGGAGTGGGCTGTGTACGCTTTGAGCGTCGCTTTCGTCACCGTCATGTTTTTGATCGGCTTTAGATTATCAAACTTCATAAAAGCGTAGTTCGTTCCGGTTGTGCCGTCATAATATCCAGTTTTCAGCACGTACGCTTTCAATCCGGCATCCCATTTCTGCGATGCTGCAGAGTAGTTTGTCGTCGGGTACGCGCTCATGACAAAGGTATCGGATGACACAGATACTGATGTTGAAGGGTCAATAGATACCGGATAAACCCGCTTGGGATCTTTCAGCCATTTTTCATCGGCCGTTACATGAAGCAAGTAGCCTTCGCTGTTTCTTTCAAGCTTGAAGCTGACATCTTCTGACCTGTTGACTTCACCTGACTTTTCGTCGAGATCTGAGTCGGTCATAAAGGGCTTCGGCACGGTGTAGACGACATTGTCTTTATCATCAGAAAACGCGATCGAGCCGTCTTCCTGTTCTTTAGCCTGAAGGTCGGTTTTGATTTGAAAGGTGAAGGAATTGTAGCCTTCATATTTGTGAAGCACAAGGTCTTCTTTTATGTTTTCGTTAAATGTGTAGGTTTGTAAATCAATAGCAGGAAACACTTGCTGATACGTAAGCTCGTTGCTGTCTTCCCTTACTTTTGCTGAGGCATCTGTCGGAGTAATTGCAGCCTGATCGGGGCCTTTTGCGCCGGTTAATGAGTATGTGAGCTTATGATCATTGTGTTCAAATGTAGCGTATAATCCGTTTTTCATTTGCTTCAGAAAATCGGAATTCAGCACTGTATTTTCCGTTCCGACTTCCTTTGAGCCGGTTTTCAATTCAGGAGAAACGTCTTCCCAGTCCGCATTGGCGGTTTCTTTCGTATGAATGGGGTCTGTGTAGATTTCCTGTTTGTACACACCCTCGCCTTCATAGTAAAGCTTTGAATTCTCAGTTCTTTCAGACGTGATCTCACCGTCTTGATTAATATCTTTTTGATCAAAAGGCATCTGCTCAGATGCTTTTTCCGCCGGAAGATCTTTTTCCGGGTCTGCGGCCGGAATGGCGGCGGTTTTCGCTTGATCTTCTTTTTCACGCGTTTCTGCCGCAAACACATCGGCAGGCGCAATGGAAATTATCAGCGTTGCCGCAAGAGTGCCGGCCAGCCATTTTTTCCACTTGTTCTTTTTTCCTATTTTCATAGGTTCTCCTCCTTCTTTTGTAATATAGGCTTAACAATAGTAATATTATTGAAATTGTTTATCAATATTTTCCTAGGTATTTAAGGTTATTTTAAGGATTATAGGGATTTTGAACCTTTTATTCATATAAAAAAAAACCGCCGGCAGCCGGCGGTTTTTCGTATTATGGATAGCGGAGATTTGTATTTTGCGCTCCCGCGTAAGATTGGGCGAAGTTTTTGGCGTCCTGGGCTGAAAGGGTGCCGTAGCTGTAATTTGATCTCGGATTCCAGCCGGTGCGCGGTGATTTCGGGGCCTTGAGCGACGGGAATGAACCGGTGTCGGTGAATTGGGCCGTCCCGTAGTCGTCTATCATTCCGCCTTTTTCATTTCCGTTACCGAAATAGTTGGCTTCTGAGAAGACAGTCGCGTTTGTATGAATGGTGAATCCTAAATTGAAATTGGTCACATAGTTGTTTTTCGCGTGAAAATAGCCGTATCTCATCAGGCCCGGTGAACGCACATAGACGTTATTAAAATAGTTGTTGGTGATCGTCATATGCGGATAGCCGATATAATTGCGTCCTTCGTTATCATCATTCGGATAACCGAGAATCAGGCCGTACAGATGGTCTGTAAATTTAGAGTTAGACAGCGTCACAAAATCCGCTTTGGCGCCGACATACAGAAGCTTTCCCAAATCACTGTGGCTGTTCGGATTGTAGCTGTGTCCTTCAAACCACACGTGGTCAATCCAGTAATTCTGTCCGTTCGCTATGTACATCGGAATGTCGTTGTTGCCTGTAATGGCGGCACTATGGCTGATAATGAGATTTTTGAAAATCACATTGTTTGAGCCGGAGCCGGTGGTCAGATAGATGTTGGTCAGCCTGTGGCTGGTATAAGAGCCGACGATGGTTTTATTGGCGCCGACTGTCACGACGGCTTTACCCGGGGAAGAAATATCACTTGTGATGACGATGGTTTTGCGATCCGTTCCGCCCGCATTGTTTTTCAAATCATTGAGATTGCTGACGTAGACGACGGGGCCGCCCTGGCCTCCCGTTACGGCGGATTTTGCTTTTCCGTTATGATCCTTCGCATTTCCCGCGAATCCGGTAAGTCCCTGCATCACATCCGGATAAGCCGCTGCCGCTTCTGCCTGCTTTGATACGGAACATACGATGGCCAGACAAAGCGCAAAGCCGAGTGCAGCCAAGAAAGCGAGATGACGCGTCTTCTTTATCATGCCCTTCACTCCTTTAATTTCTTAAATTGTAAACACAAGAAGTATTATACAATTACTATCCTCTTTTTCCATGATCTGTTTGTCTGCTTTTTCGTTATAGCTGAAAAGCCCCAAAACAAAAAAAACAGCCGGTACGGCCGCCTATATACGGGTGCTGTCTGCCTGAGTTTCCGCCGGCACGGCTTTTTGCTTTCGAATCAGGGACAGCGCCATTCCCGCAAAAATCAATACAATCCCCAAAGATTGATAAAGGTCGGGGCGAAATCCCGTAAATACGGTGTCAAGCACAATCGCCACCGCCGGATCAAGAAATACGATGATTGAAATAAACCGGGTGGATAAAAACCGCAAGCTGTCAAAAAAGAGCAAATACACAATTCCCGTATGAATGATACCGGTCGACACAATCATGATCCAGTTCACATGCGACAAATCAGAAAAAGCGCCGAAACGGACGAACGGGAGAAGAATGATAACGCCCAACCCGGTCTGCAAACAGGTGACGGCGTATGGGCTGAGGCTGTTGATGCCTTTCCCGGCCAGTGTCGTAAAAGCATAAAAAAGGGCGGCCAGCACGGCCCAAATAATACCCGATCCCATCAGCTGAGAAAATGATGTATTTCCGTTGATGCCGGAAATCAGGGCGGTGCCCAGAAAACAAATCACGATGGAAGTGACGGACACAATATGCAGTTTCTCCCGGTATATAAGGCTCCCTAGAAGAAGGACGAGAACCGGAGCCAAATGATAAACGGAAATCGCTATCGTCACTGATGTCTCCTCAAACGATTTAAATAAAAACACCCAGTTTAACACGAGAAAAAATCCGCAGGCCAGTGTCTGCAGCACCTCCCGCCGGTTCCATTGTTCGGTGCGGTACCGTCCGGAACCAAACCAGCAAACGCCCAGAAACAATGAGGCGCACAGACATCTCACAAAGACCAGTTCAATTGAAGGCACATTCGTATGTTCTGAGAAAAAGCCGATTGATCCGAAAATGATCATGGAAATGACTATTTTGATGACGGCATTTGATGTTTGTTCAGCTTGCATTGATTGCTTCCCCCATACCATTGACTGTTTATTCAGACAAATACTAACAGCCATTTTACTTGATTCAGAGGAAGAAATCACCCTATTTTTCGAAAGCCGGCGGTCTTTTCTCATGAAAAAAACCCCGCATCAGCAGGGTCTTCTGTTTAATGAACGATCAGTACAGGACAAGGAGACAATTGTGAGACCTTATGGCTCACGCTTCCGAGCATCATTTCTTTAAATCCGCTGATTCCGCGGCTTCCGACGACAATCAGATTGAAATGCTGTTCTTTTGCTATGTTTAAAATTTGATGCGCAGGTTCGCCTTGGACGTACAGGCTTTCCGCATTTACTCCGCTTTCTGCCGCTTTCTGCTTGGCATCTTCCAGAATGGCTGCTCCTTTTTGCTCGACTTCATGTTTGATGTCTTCAATGAAGTTTTCCGGAACATAGACAATCCCGGTTAAAGCTGATGTGGAGACAACGGCTTCACGTCCCGCATAGAGAATGGTGAGTTCAGCCTGCTGTTCTTTCGCCAGATGGATGGCTGCGTCCAGGGCTTTATTGCTCATGTCTGAACCGTCTACTGCTGCAAGAATTTTTTTAAACATATGAATCCCGCCTTTCTGCTTTTATTGTCCTCCTCTCTTTGCTGAATGTCAATTTTGCCGGCTTTCTCCGGAACATTGCGCTTACAGACTTTCTCCGTTTGTGGCGATGACGTCTTTATACCAATAAAAACTTTTCTTTTTCTTTCTTTCAAACGTGCCTTTTCCGTCATTGCCGCGGTCGGCATAGATATAGCCGTAGCGTTTTTTCATTTCTGCCGTTGAGGCGCTGACGAGGTCAATCGGCCCCCACGACGTGTAGCCGATCAGGTCGACGCCGTCTTCAATCGCCTCTCTTGCCTCTATTAAATGATCACGCAGATAATTGATGCGGTAGTCATCCTGAATGCTTCCGTCCTCCTCCGGCTGATCAACCGCGCCGAGTCCGTTTTCGACGATGAAGAGCGGTTTCTGATAACGGTCGTACAGCGTGTTTAAGGTGATGCGCAAGCCCTTCGGATCAATCTGCCAGCCCCATTCGGAAGATTTCAGGTACGGGTTTTTCACGCCGCCGAGAAGATTTCCCTTAGATTGCGCCAGATCCTCAGGCGCCGTGCTGGCCGTCATCGACATGTAGTAGCTGAAGCCGATGTAATCCACCGTATGTTCTTTCAGGAGCGCCTCGTCTCCTTCCTTCATCTCGATCGTAATTCCGTTTTCTTTAAAGAAGCGTTTCATATAGCCCGGATAGCTGCCCCTCGCCTGTACATCAGAAAAGAACAGCGTGCTCCGCTCTTTTTGCAAAGCCGCATATACATCCTCCGGCTTCGGCGTCATCGGATACGTCGTCGTCGCGGCGATCATGCAGCCGATCTGTGAATCCGGAATGATCTCATGGCCTGCTTTTACCGCCAGCGCGCTTGCCACAAATTGATGGTGGGCCGCTTGGTACATCGTGTTTTGTTTATTTTCGCCTTCCCGGAATATAAGACCGCCGCCTGTAAACGGAGCGTGAAGAACGACGTTGATCTCATTGAAGGTCATCCAATATTTCACCTTGTCTTTATAACGGGTGAAAACCGTGCGGGCGTACCGCTCATAGAAATCGACCGTCCGGCGGTTTCTCCAGCCGCCGTAGTTTTTCACAAGACCGAGCGGCATCTCATAGTGAGAAATCGTGACAACCGGTTCGATCTGATGTTTTCTCAATTCGTCAAACAAACGGTCGTAAAATTGCAGCCCTTCTTCGTTCGGTTCTGTTTCATCACCGTTCGGAAAGATTCTCGTCCACGCAATGGAGGTGCGGAACGCTTTAAAGCCCATCTCCGCAAACAGGGCGATATCCTCTTGATAGCGGTGATAAAAATCAATCGCGTCGTGATACAGATTCAGCGCATCGTCTGTCTCATGAAACGGAGACATAATGCCGTCCGGGGAGACATCCGCCGTAGAAAGTCCTTTGCCTCCTTCTTTATAAGCTCCTTCAATCTGATTGGCAGCCGTTGCGCCGCCCCATAAAAAACCTTCCGGAAATCTCTTCATGTTTTCTCCACCTCTTTTTCAGGATAACGCCAGAAGCGCTTCGTTCGGTTTGACCATTCCGCTTTTTTTCACGTCTGTAAATGAATATTGATCCGTATTCGTAATGATGACCGGCGTGATCACGTCAAAACCGGCAGCCTTTATCTCGTCGATATCAAAAGTAATCAACAGATCTCCCGGCGCGACAGTATCGCCTTCTTTGACGTGCATCTCAAAATGCCTGCCATCCAGCCGGACGGTATCAAGCCCGATATGAATGAGAACCTCGGCTCCCCGGGCGCTCGTAATGCCGATGGCGTGCTTTGTTTTAAATACGGCTGTCACCCTCCCTTCTACGGGAGAAACCGCCGCGCCCTCTTCAGGCAGAATCGCAAAACCTTTTCCCATCATTCCGCCGGAAAAGACGCTGTCGTTCACTTCGCTTAATGCTTTCACTTCGCCTTTAATCGGGCTGTGAATGATTTCTCCGCCTGCCGTCACCCCCGGCGTTTCAGACGCTTTGTCCCGTTCGGACTGTACATCCTCAAACCCGATCAGCAGTGCCGCCGCAATACCGGCCGCAAATGAGATAAAAAGCCCGATCAGCGCGTAAAGAAATGTCGGCCCGATAAAGACCGGAATGCTCGGCAGACCGGCGTTTCCGCCGACAATGTAAGAAGCGACACCCGTTACACCGTAAAAAGCTCCGCCTGCCGCGCCGCCGATTAAAGCAGCCGCGAACGGTTTTTTCAATCTCATGTTGACGCCGTACATCGCGGGTTCGGTAATGCCCATCAATGCCGTAATGCCCGTCGTAAACGCCAGCGATTTGAAGGTTTTGTTTTTTGATTTTAAGAAAACCGCAAATGACGCGCCGGCCTGCCCCATATTCGCCAAAAACATCGCAGGCAGAATGTAATCATGTCCGTTTTGGGCAATGTTATTGATCATGATCGGCACAAGCGCATAATGCATCCCGGTCATAATAATGAGGGAAAATGTGCCGGCAAGCAGAATCATCGCGGCAATACCCGCATGATTGAACAAATCATTGACGCCGACAGACAGGTAATTCCCAAGAATCGCGCCGAGCGGGCCGACTGTGATCAAGGTGACAGGCACGACGATCACAAGCGTAAGCATCGGAACGGCAATCAATTTCAAAGAAGAAGGCGTGATTCGGTCAATTCCTTTCTCTACATAGGACATCAGCCATATCGCCAGCAAAATCGGGATCACTGTCGATGAATACGTGGCAGCGGTTACAGGAAGACCGATAAAGGAGATGCTTTTCCCTGCCCCAAGCAGGGCCGTTAAATCCGGATGCAGGATCGCACCCGCCACAGCGGCCGCCACGTACGGATTACATCCGAATTTTCTCGCCGCGCTTACCGCAAGCAAAAGCGGCAGAAAATAAAACGCACCGTCACCGACAGCCGTGAGAATGCTGTGAGTCTGGCTCTTCTCCGACATCCAGCCGAATGTCACCGCTAGCGCGACAAGCCCTTTTATCATGCCGGCTCCGGCAATGGCCGGCAGAATCGGTGTAAACACACCGGAAATCACGTCAAATACGGCACTCAGCACATTTTTCTTCTGCTTCGAAGTTTTGTTTGCGCTTTCATCACTGAGCCCGCTGCTCTCCATCAAAGCCTGATACACCTTCGGCACATCATTGCCGACAATGATCTGAAATTGCCCGCCGCTGATATTTGTCCCCATCACGCCTTCCGTCTGTTCCAGCCCGTCCCGATCTGCTTTCGCATTGTCATACAGATTAAAACGAAGCCGCGTCATGCAATGGATGACACTCTGAACATTCTCCTCCCCGCCGACAAGTTGTAAAATCTCTTTTGATATTTTATGATAGTCCATGAGTATACCTCCTTAAAAATGGGGGAACCGCCGGACGAAAGGTGCCCGCCTTTCTCCGGCTTTTTTTGTTATGAAATCAGCATCACCTCCGAAAAAAGGGTATAAAAAAAACCCAAACTGCACAGAACACGGGAGTCTCCCCCTGTCTGACGCAATTTAGGTTTTGCCTGCGGTTTGCAGTAACAATCCTAGGTGAATGATATTGGGTTGATATGTATACTTTAGCACTGGATTTATTGGGTGTCAACGCTTACATCAGGAATATTACACTAAGCGGGATACCAACAAAGCCAGATGTAAGTTAATTAAATATATACACAACAAAAGAATGGCATCAAACTGCCATTCTTTTGTTATCTATTTCTACAAACTGTCTATATATAGAAGAGCAAAGCTTTTTGTATGTCGTAATTGTTTCATACAAGCTTTTGCTCTGATACTGTAGTTTGACAGTAGACATTCTTATAATTCAAGTATGTTTAAATTCACACCTTTGCACCTTCAGCTTTTAAAAAAATGGAGTCACTTTGAATAAGGCACTTAAATAAGGCAAAATCCCTATATCACAAACACCAATTGCTTTCTGCATCATATCTTTTAATATTGGAATTTAGTATAGACTTTTTGACCCTTGAGTTACCTATCGACTTTAGCATAAAGATGGTTCGGCTATCCAAGCTGTCCTTGTCGATTCTTTACTAGCTTAATAAAATCCTTTAAATTCATTAGAAATTTTTTTTGTTGTTCTTTATATGTATTATGTAAGGTTTGTGGTAAGACTAAATTCACCTTTTTTGCTTGCATTTCATTTGTTTGATTTATACTAATACTTGGTTCCAAAGTAAACAGATGTTTAGTCTGAATACGTTGAGCCTCACTTAATATTTGTCTCCAGCGATCTTTACAGGTAGATTTAACACCTAACATCGTAAGTTTAGAACTGGGGAACTCCGGATCTCTATAGGAGTGAATTTCCGGAAAAATAAAATCGGGTTTTGCTTTATTTTCAGTTTCTTTTCCCCGAGATAGAGTTAGATTGTGCTTATTAAAAATTTCCTCAAGATGATTCTCAAGAGCATATCCTACACGCGCCTTTCTTCGATTTTGCACACTTAATGAAAAGGCTATAAAACCATCTACATCGCCTGAGAATCCTTGGTCTAACCGTTTCGAAACAATATGCCTTTCCAACCGTTTAAACAGTCGCTCTTCTTGTTCTATCCATTGCAACAATGTATTATCGGGCTCTTCTAAAGGAGAAACATTTTTCGAAATTTGACGCGAGAGTTCTGAAAATTCTGCTGTTGTTGGAAAACCTACATTATAATATGGTTCTAAAAAAGAATCCAAATAATCCGGTTCTGGTTCTTCAATTTCTATACCTAATTCTTCAAGAATAAAACGAACAGCAAAGTTTATTTGAAGATTATTTTCTTCTATATTTCGGAATTTAAATGTGTTCAAATTGTAATCCTCTGAAAAACCAAATAACCAAAGCAATTGACTTTCAAAAGTACTGCCGGATGGAACCACAATCATAAAGAAATCGCCGTTTGGCCTCTTAGCTGCAATTAATAAATCCCCTTCATGGGCTAAATCCATAACATCATTTTTCTTAAAATAAAGTCTGTATTCCGCAGATCGGTGAGTTTGATTCTCTCTTGAATTATACCAAGTTACAGTACTATGTACTGTTTTTATATCACTTTCTCCCCCTAACCAAATAAGTCGAACAGGATAATCATTTAGTCTACAAGATCCAAGTAAATTACGGAGCATGCTAACTCCATTAAGTTCATGCTGGTTAGATCTGGAAAAGTCCGCTTCTACAGCGCGCAGTTTTTTAATTGCTACACCTTCAAAGTATTGTGATAAATAACCTCTTTTCATTAAATCTCCACCTTCAAATCATTGAAATATGGTAAACAATCAAAAATATAAAAATGTAGAATATGTAGTGAGGAATTTTTCGGAGAATAGCCCTAAACTCGTAGACTTATATATTTTATACTTTCTACGATAAAATTTTGTTATAAAACTTTAATTTCAATTTCTCTAGATTTTGATAACTCTGAAAGTAACTTATTGTCAAAGTCATCATTTAGTTCATTGGGCAAGATTATTACATCCACATCATCTAATGAAATATTTAAAAGATTATAGAATTCATTACGCGAATCTATATAATCAAAAAAGACAGCCTTAAGGTTATAATTTTTTTGAATATATTTTTTTAATAGAATATTAATATTATTTATAGCCTCATCTTCACTTTCATTCTCATTTTGTCTATAATATAATATTGCAATTTCCACTTGATTACTCTCCTTTGCAGGAAGTATTATGATAAAGTATCAAAATATCTTAACATGAATATTAACCATATTTCAAATATATTTGATATAATACCAATAAGAACAAAAGTTCGGGAGGTGTTAATATGTTGTACCGTTTTATTGATCTATTTGCAGGTATTGGAGGCCTTCGATTAGCCTTTGAACCGTATGGTACCTGTGTTTTCAGTTGCGAGTGGGACTTAAAAGCACAAGAGACTTATAAAGCAAATTTTGGGGACAAGCCGCTGGGAGATATTCGATTAGTAGATGAAAAGGACGTACCAGATCATGATATATTGCTAGCAGGATTTCCTTGCCAACCGTTCAGTATTGCTGGAGTATCTAAAAAGAAATCTCTTGGGAGAGAGCATGGATTTCTTGATGAAACTCAGGGAACTTTATTCTTTGATATAGCCAGAATTTTGAAGGAAAAACGACCGCAAGCTTTCTTGTTAGAAAACGTTAAAAACCTCAAAAGCCATAATAAAGGACAAACATACAAAGTAATAAAGAATGTTTTAGAGAATGAGCTAGGATATACAGTCTATGATGAAGTTATAAATGCAAAAGGATTAGTACCTCAGAAAAGAGAGCGCATTTACATTGTCGGTTTTAAAAAGCCTATTGAATTTAAATTTCCTAATATGCCCAAGGAAGGGCCGACTCTTTCTTCTATATTGGAGAAAGATGTCCATGAAAAGTATACGCTAAGTGATAAACTTTGGGGTTATCTACAATCATACAAAGAAAAACATACTAAAAAAGGGAATGGTTTTGGTTATAGTTTAGCTGATCTGAACTCTGCGAGTAGAACTCTATCTGCGAGATACTATAAAGATGGTAGTGAGATCCTTATTGAGCAAGAAAATAAAAACCCTAGGAGATTAACCCCCAAAGAGTGCGCTCGTCTCCAAGGATTTCCTGAACATTTTAAAATAGTTGTCTCGGATACGGCTGCCTATAAGCAGTTTGGTAACAGTGTAGCTGTCCCAGTTGTTGAACAAATTGCTCAAAAGATGATTCAAGCTATTGAAATGAACAAATTACTTCCTCTTGTGCCGATTAAAGATCAAGCATATTAAAGACAAAACGCCCTTCTCACAAAAGAAAGGGGCGTTTTTCTGATTATCACTTCACTCCCCAAACAGCCTCCCCATCACCGCTCAGCACACTAAACGTCACAACTTCTTTCTCTCTCGCTGAGTCCCATTCTTTCAGGAAGACACCGTCATAATTTGTGCCGTTCAGGTTGATTCGGGCTTTGCTGCTGTCGGTTATTGTCCAGGTTCCGGTCATTTCCCCGGAAATGGTGCCGTCGTTGTTAAGCCGGATGTTTTTTGGGGTTTTGATCGTAGCTGTGATGTCTTTTCCGTGCTGGATGAGTTTGTAGGCTCCGGATGCGGCGGATGCCGATATCTGTGTATCCGGTTCTCCCGCATAGCGGTACGGCGCTGCAACGGGCCATCCGTCTTTGTTCATGTACAGCCGATGCACTCTGACTTCGTGCTCTTCTCCTCTGTTCGGGAAACGGGTGTGGAAAATGAGGTATGATCGTTTCGTTTTCCCGTCGTAAAACACGGAGTTGTGTCCCGGTGAGACGTAGCCCGTGCCTTTTTCAGATTGTGAGGCGAAGCTATAGCCGCCCATGAGTTTAACCCCGTACGGTTCAATTGCTCTGTCATCGAAGAAACTGCCGTCTTTTCCTTTAGCATCAAGCATGTTATGACCTGCGGCGTCATAGTACGGACCGTCCGGATTTTTGGAGCGCGCCACACGCATATTGTAACCGCCGGCTGTGTCAAGTCCGCCGAATGACAGATACAGATAGTAATATTTCGTTTCCGGATTGTAGCTGATGTACGGGCCTTCGATTCTGCTGTGATTTCCGCCGAGCAGTTTTTTTCCGTATCCTTGGTTCGGGAGCGGGAAACCGGTTTTCGGATTCATTTCCAGTATGAAAATTCCGCCGGAGTAAGAGCCGTACACCATCCAGAGCTTGCCTTTATGGTCAAAAAACGTTTGCGGATCTACGACGTTCGGGTGAACGTTTGCATGATACGTCGTGCCGTCTTCGCTTTTTCCTTCCATGCCTGATTTCAAAAAGATGCCTTTGTTTTTGTAGGGTCCTTCGATTTTGTCACTCACGGCGACACCGAGAGCGGATCGCGGCGAGTCTCCTTTACAGGCGTTATAGTACATGTAATATTTCCCGTCAGCCAGCTGAGCCACATCCGGCGCCCACAGCGTATCAGACTGGGCCCAGTCGAATGTCTCTTTTAATTCGGTGTAGACATTCGGGATCAGGGGATTATTGGGATTGACGCTTGAAGATATCTGCTGCCACTGCATCAGGTTTTTCGACTTGGCGGAAGCCAAATGCGAGCCGAATACATAGTATGTATCGCCTGTTTTAATGACGGACGGATCATGCACGCTGACCTCTGAAAAAACCGGGTGCTGGGCTTTTGCCTGCGGCAGAGTGAACCCGATGACCGCTGCTGAGACCAGGCACACACGAAAGAAACTGGTTTTCATTTTCTGAAATCTCCTCGCTCTCTTCTTTTCTTAAAACGCTTTCAAGACAACGCTCCATTTTATGATGCGGATGGCGGAAATATGTGATCAACAGCGCCGGCTTCACGATGTACCGCTTTACTTCGATAGCAATCTGATTTGTGAAAGACTGGAAAAAAAGTTTTGACTTCTGATTCGCAAACACTTAATATAAAAAACAGTTACTAGTTATCAGAATATTTAAGAATTGAGTGAAGCATATATGACCTTACACAAAGACCGCCGCATCGGGCGATTGTCCGTCCTTCTTCTGCTTCATGAGACTGAAGAAAACCAGCAGATCAGACGGCTGGAACGGGACGGCTGGAAAGTCTGTCTCGGCAGGGTGGGTTCAATGGATGCGCATAAGGTGGTAGCTGCAATTGAAACCGCTTCCAAAAAGAGCGGCGTCATTCAATCTGAGGGTTATCGCGAATCACATGCGCTGTATCATGCCACAATGGAAGCTTTGCACGGAGTGACGCGGGGCGAAATGCTGCTTGGCTCGCTGCTTCGTACCGTGGGCCTGAAGTTTGCCGTCTTGCGGGGAAATCCGTATGAAAGCGAGGCGGAAGGCGATTGGATCGCCGTTTCCCTTTACGGTACGATCGGAGCTCCGATTAAGGGGCTTGAGCACGAAACATTCGGAGTCGGAATTAATCACATATGAATCAGCCCATAGATTTCAGATGATAGGGGGCTATGCATGAAACATCATTTTCATGGCATAGCTCCTTTTTGTATGGGCGCTTTACCAAAGTAAAGAAAAAGGGGTTGAAATGATGGTAACGTTAGACGGTTCCTCACTGACAACCGCAGATGCCCAGCGTGTGCTGTTTGATTTTGAAGAGGTTCAAGCATCTGCCGAAAGCATGGAACGTGTGAAAAAAAGCAGGGCGGCGGTTGAACGGATCGTTCAAGAAGAGAAGACCATTTACGGGATTACGACGGGATTCGGCAAGTTCAGCGATGTGCTGATTCAAAAAGAAGACGCTGCGGATCTGCAGCTGAATCTGATTCTTTCTCACGCGTGCGGCGTCGGTGATCCATTTCCGGAATCTGTATCGCGGGCCATGCTGCTTTTGCGCGCCAATGCCCTGCTGAAAGGCTTTTCCGGCGTGCGGACTGAGCTGATTGATCAACTGCTCGCGTATCTCAATCAACGAATTCACCCGGTCATCCCGCAGCAAGGGTCACTGGGGGCGAGCGGGGATTTGGCGCCGCTTTCTCATCTCGCACTGGCGCTTATCGGTCAAGGCGAAGTCTTTTACGAAGGGGCCCGGATGCCGACAGCTCATGCTTTAGAACAGACAAACCTTCAGCCGGCCGTCCTGACCTCTAAGGAAGGACTCGCGCTGATCAACGGAACGCAGGCCATGACCGCGATGGGACTGATCGCTTACCTCGAGGCCGAAAAGCTGGCCTATCAGTCGGAACGGATTGCGAGCTTAACGATCGAAGGCCTTCAGGGCATTATCGATGCGTTTGACGAGGACATTCATGCCGCCCGCGGTTATCAGGAACAGATGGATGTCGCAGAGCGAATCCGCTATTACTTGTCAGACAGCAAGCTGACGACCGTCCAAGGGGAGCTGCGTGTCCAGGACGCCTATTCGATCCGCTGTATTCCTCAAGTCCACGGCGCATCATGGCAGACATTAGCGTATGTAAAAGAAAAATTAGAAATTGAGATGAATGCCGCGACAGATAACCCGCTCATTTTCGAAGACGGCGCCAAAATCATCTCAGGCGGAAACTTTCACGGACAGCCGATCGCCTTTGCCATGGATTTTCTCAAAGTGGCGGCGGCCGAGCTTGCGAATATTTCTGAGCGCCGGATCGAACGGCTTGTGAATCCGCAGCTGAATGACCTGCCGCCCTTTCTGAGCCCTCAGCCCGGCTTACAATCCGGAGCAATGATCATGCAATATGCGGCGGCCTCCCTCGTGTCAGAAAATAAAACCCTGGCCCATCCCGCCAGTGTCGATTCCATTCCTTCATCGGCAAACCAGGAGGATCACGTCAGCATGGGAACCATCGCCTCAAGGCACGCCTACCAGATCATTGCGAATACGAGACGGGTGCTTGCCGTTGAAGCCATTTGCGCGCTGCAGGCCGTGGAGTACCGGGGTGCGGAACATTGCGCCTCGTACACAAAACAGCTCTATCACGAAATGAGAAACATCGTGCCGTCCATACAAGAAGACCGCGTGTTTTCTTATGACATCGAGCATCTGAGTGACTGGCTGAAGAAGGAGTCTTTTCTGCCGAATGAGCATCACCAAAAACTGATGACCAATGAAGGGGGACTTACAAGATGACTGATGTAAAGAAATCAATCCGCGCCGGCCGCGGCACCGAACTTGAATGCTTAGGATGGGAGCAGGAAGCCGTGCTCCGCATGCTCCGAAACAACCTTGACCCGGAGGTTGCCGAAAAGCCGGAGGATCTGATCGTATACGGCGGCATAGGCAAGGCCGCGCGAAACTGGGAAGCTTTTCACACAATTGAGCGCTCCCTCAAAACGTTAAAAGATGATGAAACACTGCTGATCCAATCCGGAAAACCGGTCGGACTGTTCCGCACGCACAGCCGCGCGCCCCGCGTCCTGCTGGCTAATTCGGTCCTCGTGCCGAAATGGGCGGATTGGGAGCATTTCCATGACCTTGAGAAAAAAGGACTGATGATGTACGGGCAAATGACCGCCGGCAGCTGGATTTATATCGGTTCACAAGGTATTTTGCAAGGCACCTATGAAACCTTTGCGGAGCTTGCGAGACAGCATTTCGGCGGCAGTCTGAAAGGAACCCTTACGCTGACGGCCGGACTTGGCGGAATGGGAGGCGCCCAGCCGCTGTCCGTCACGATGAATGATGGCGTCGTCATCGCCGTTGAAGCGGATGAAACACGGATTGATAAACGGATAGAAACAAACTATTGCGACCGGAAAACCGCATCAATTGACGAAGCGCTGCGCTGGGCCGAAACAGCCAGACAAGCCGGAGAACCTTTATCGATCGGCCTTCTCGGCAATGCGGCAGAGGTGCATCATGAGCTTTTGAACCGCGGTGTCCATATTGACATCGTGACCGATCAGACTTCCGCTCACGACCCGCTGATCGGCTATATTCCGGCAGGATACTCACTTGAGGAGGCCGACCGCCTGCGCCGGGATCAGCCTGATTTATACGTAAGGCTTTCCAAGCAGAGTATGAAAAAGCATGTGGAAGCCATGCTCGCCTTCAAGAAAAAAGGTGCCGTCGTCTTTGATTACGGCAACAACATCCGCCAGGCTGCCAAAGATGAGGGTCTCGCCGATGCTTTTGATTTTCCGGGATTCGTTCCCGCCTACATCCGGCCTTTATTTTGTGAAGGAAAAGGGCCGTTCCGCTGGGCTGCGCTGTCCGGTGACCCTGAAGATATATACCGCACGGACGCTTTATTAAAAGAGCTGTTTCCAGAAAATCAAGCCCTTCACCGCTGGATTGACATGGCGCAGAAAAAAGTCACGTTCCAAGGCCTGCCGTCCCGTATTTGCTGGCTCGGCTACGGTGAACGGGAAAAGATGGGGCTCGCCATCAATGAATTGGTCAGAAACGGCGAGCTGAAAGCCCCGATTGTCATCGGAAGAGACCATTTAGACTGCGGATCTGTCGCCTCTCCGAATCGGGAAACAGAAGCGATGAAAGACGGAAGCGACGCGGTCGGCGATTGGGCGGTGCTGAACGCGCTGATCAACACGGCCTCAGGCGCAAGCTGGGTTTCTTTTCACCACGGCGGGGGCGTCGGCATGGGGTATTCCCTTCACGCGGGAATGGTCGCGGTCGCTGACGGCAGCATCCTTGCGGAACAACGGCTTTCCCGCGTTCTGACAAGCGATCCGGGAATGGGCATCATCCGCCATGCGGACGCAGGTTATGAAAAAGCGGCTCAAGTCGCCGAGGAACAAGACATTATGATACCGATGAAAAAGGAGCGGTAACATGCCGAAACAAATAGATACCATACTCACCAACATCGGCCAGCTGCTGACGATGGAATCCGGCGGCCCCCGATCAGGCGGAAGCATGCAGGATCTTCGTGTCACGGAAGATGCCGTCATCGGCATTCACGACGGGCGCATTGTTTTTGCCGGACATCAAGGAGCGGAGGAAGGATACGAGGCAAGAGACATCATCGACTGCGGGGGACGGCTCGTCACCCCCGGCCTCGTCGATCCCCATACCCATCTTGTATTCGGAGGGTCCCGGGAAAAAGAACTGAATTTAAAAATTCAGGGCATGTCCTATTTGGATATTCTGGCGCAAGGCGGCGGTATTTTGTCAACGGTCAAAGACACGAAAGCCGCTTCCGAAGAAGAACTGATTGAAAAAGGGCTTTTTCACCTCGGACGCATGCTGTCATACGGCATCACGACCGCGGAAGTAAAAAGCGGGTACGGACTCGACAAAGACACGGAGCTGAAACAGCTGACTGCGGCCAAAAAACTGGGCGAACGCCAGCCGGTCGACCTTGTCACAACTTTTATGGGGGCACACGCCATTCCGCCTGAGTACCGGAACAGCCCTGACGAATTTCTGAATCGCATGCTGCAGCTTTTGCCTGAAATAAAAGAAAAAGGCCTCGCGCAATTTGCCGATATTTTCACAGAAACAGGCGTTTTTACGGTCAGCCAGTCACGGAACTACCTGAAAAAGGCGTCTGAAGCTGGTTTCGGCCTGAAAATCCATGCTGATGAGATTGACCCGCTCGGCGGCGCGGAATTGGCGGCAGAACTGCATGCTGTTTCTGCCGATCATTTGGTGGGGGCGTCTAACGAAGGCATCGAAAAGCTAGCGGCGTCCGGAACGATCGCCGTCCTGCTGCCGGGCACGACTTTCTATCTCGGCAAACACACTTATGCGAGAGCCCGGGAGATGATTGATGCGGGCGTACGGGTCAGTTTGGCGACTGACTTCAACCCGGGCAGCTCACCGACGGAAAATCTCCAGCTCATTATGTCGATTGCCGCGCTTCATTTAAAAATGACCGCGGAAGAAATCTGGCACGCTGTCACCGTTAATGCCGCGTATGCGATCGGAAAAGGCGAAGAGGCCGGACAAATTAAAGCCGGACGGGCGGCTGACATTGTCATTTGGGAAGCGCCGAATTACATGTATATCCCGTATCATTACGGCGTCAATCATGTCCGCCGTGTCATCAAGAACGGAAAGACGGTCGTTTCAAGGGAGGGAGCCGCTCTTGGATAAGTATCCGTTTCTGCAAAAAGCCGGCTCCCTCTTCAACGACCGCCATGTGACAAGGATCGGCGATGTGACGGAAGCGTGGGCGGGACAACCGATCAAAGGGCCGGCTTTGATCGGCGTTCCGCTTTCTAAGTCGTCAATCAGCCATTCCGGCGCCTGCTTTGCACCCGGTGCGATCCGCCAGGCGCTCGGCGGGATTTCCGCTTATTCCGCGGAGCTGCGGGAGCATGTCATTGACCATCTGTACGATATCGGCGATATTCAGATTCACGTCACGGATGTCGTCACATCTCACGAACACATTTATCGGACCATTCATGACATTCTGACGGACCAACCTGACTGGGTGCCCGTCATTCTCGGCGGCGACAACTCCATTAGTTATTCCACCATTAAAGCCATTGCGGAAACGAAAGGAACAACAGCCGTCTTTCAATTCGACGCCCACCACGACGTCCGCAACACAGAAGACGGAGGACCGACAAACGGCACGCCATTCCGCCGGCTGTTAGATGAAAATATCATAAGCGGACAAAACCTGATTCAGCTTGGAATCAGGGAGTTCAGCAACAGCTTGGCATATGAACAATATGTAAAAGAGCGGCAGGCAGACGTGCATACAATGGAGATGATCCGGGAGAAAGGGCTCCTCCGAACGATACAAGATGTCTTGCCGGCCGTTCAAAAAAGAGCCGACGCCATCTTTATTTCGGTTGATATGGATGTGCTGGATCAAGCTCATGCGCCCGGCTGCCCCGCGATCGGCCCCGGAGGCCTGTATACCGAAGAACTGCTTCAGGCGGTCCGGTTTTTAGCCAGTGAGGCTGACATCTCGGGTATTGAGATCGTTGAGGTTGATCCGACACTTGATTTTCGCGATATGACAAGCCGGGCAGCCGCACACGTCATTTTACATGCATTAAAGGGATTTAAATTGTCACGTTAAAGTCAAATCCGGCACGCGTGCTCTCGGCTGCCGGAAGATTCTCACGCCACGCAAAAAGGGGGAGATCACGATGGATGTTGATCAAGGCGGCAATCAACTCAAGCGCACGATGAAAAGCAGGCACTTATTTATGATTTCATTGGGAGGGGTCATCGGCACGGGGCTGTTTTTGAGCACAGGGTATACATTGAGCCAGGCCGGGCCGGGCGGGACGATCGCCGCTTACCTGATCGGGGGCTTGATGATGTATCTTGTCATGCAGTGTCTCGGAGAATTGTCAGTAGCCATGCCTGTGACCGGTTCATTTCAAACGTATGCGACAACGTTTATCGGGCCGTCCACGGGTTTTATGGTCGGTATCATGTATTGGGTGAATTGGGTGGTGACGGTAGGATCGGAGTTTACAGCTTCCGGTATCCTCATGCAGCGCTGGTTTCCCCACAGCAGCGTCTGGATGTGGAGCGCGATTTTCGCGGCTCTCCTTTTTGCCGCCAATGCATTCTCCGTTAAATTGTTTGCAGAAACAGAGTTTTGGTTTTCCAGCGTCAAAATCGTCACCATCCTTTTATTTATCATCTTAGGCGGCGCCGCGATGTTCGGTTTGATTTCATTGCACGGTTCGGGTGAAGCTCCGATGCTGTCGAATTTCACCTCACACGGCGGGCTGTTTCCGAACGGCTTTCTTGCGGTTTTCATCGCGATGATTTCCGTAAGCTTCGCCTTTTCAGGGACGGAGCTGATCGGAATCACCGCGGGTGAAACCGCCAATCCGGCAAAAGATATTCCACGTTCGATCCGAAATGTCGCCTGGAGAACGGTCATCTTTTTTATCGGCGCCATTTTTGTGCTGTCCGGACTGATCTCCTGGAAGGAAGCCGGTGTGATTGAAAGTCCGTTTGTCGCGGTCTTTTCCCAAATCGGTATCCCATACGCCGCAGATATCATGAACTTCGTGATTTTAACGGCTTTGCTTTCGGTCGCCAACTCCGGACTGTATGCTTCCACCCGGATGCTGTGGTCCCTTGCGAATGAAAACATGATCAGCGCCCGGTTCAAAAAAGTCACGCCGAAAGGCATTCCGCTGAATGCCCTGCTCGCCAGCATGGCCGTTTCCTGCATATCCTTGATCTCAAGCATCGCCGCCCCGGGCACGGTCTACGTGGTGCTTGTGGCAATAGCCGGATTTGCCGGCGTCGTGGTATGGATGAGCATCGCCCTGTCTCAGCTGTTATTTCGAAAACATTATGTGAAAAACGGCGGACGCGTCTCGGATCTGACCTTCCGCACACCGTTATACCCTCTCGTTCCGATCGCCGCTGTGATCTTATGTTTCGCTTCATGCGTAGGCCTTGCATTTGATCCCAATCAAAGAATCGCCCTCTTCTGCGGAATTCCTTGTATGATCCTGTGCTATCTCATTCGTTTTTTGAGAAAGAAACAGCCGAAACAATCCGTCCGTGACATTCATTTGGATAAAACCATGCCATAAAAAAAGGCACATACTGATGAGGTATGTGCCTTTCTTCTCTTATTCCGTAATCAGCGTATGAATCAGTTTCGGCGCTTCCGCTTTTTCTGAGATGCGGATGTTGTCATAGACTTTGGCGGTCACGTCTTCAACATTTTCGCGGTTGGCGTAAAGGGTGACGAGCGGCTCGCCTTTTTCGACGTTGTCACCGACTTTTTTGCGGAGCATAATGCCGACAGCAAGGTCGATTTCGTCCTCTTTTGTCGCACGTCCCGCGCCCAACAGCATCGCTGCGACGCCGATTTCGTCGGCGACGATTTCTGAAACGACACCCGCTTCTTTCGCCGGAACGTCAATTTTGTACGCCGCCTGCGGAAGTTTGGACGGATCGTCAACAACAGAAGCGTCTCCTCCCTGATTGCTCAGGAACTCTTTGAACTTTTCAAGCGCTTTGCCGTTTTTCATGACTTCCTGAAGCTTCGTTCTCGCTTCTTCCAATGTCTCAGCTTTTTTCGCCAATACGACCATTTGGCTGCCGAGCGTGAGGACGAGTTCGTTTAAGTCTTCAGGCCCTTCCCCTCTTAACGTATCAATGGCTTCTTGTACTTCCAGGGCATTCCCGATCGCAAAACCGAGCGGCTGCGACATGTCAGAAATCACGGCCATCGTCTGGCGGCCGACGTTGTTTCCGATGCGGACCATTGCTTTGGCGAGGTTCACGGCGTCTTCATCCGTTTTCATAAACGCACCGGCTCCCGTTTTGACGTCAAGCACGATGGCATCTGCTCCGGCGGCGATTTTTTTACTCATAATTGAGCTTGCGATCAGCGGGATGGAGTTCACCGTACCCGTTACATCACGCAGCGCATACAGCTTTTTATCGGCAGGCGTCAAATTGCCGCTTTGTCCGATGACGGCTACCTTGTCGCGATTCACAAGCTTGATGAATTCATCTTTTGATAATTCCACGTGGAAGCCTTCGATCGCTTCCAGCTTATCAATGGTTCCCCCCGTATGGCCAAGACCGCGGCCGGACATTTTAGCGACGGGAACGCCGAGCGCCGCGACAAGCGGTGCGAGTACGAGAGTTGTCGTGTCGCCGACCCCGCCCGTAGAGTGCTTGTCGACCTTAATGCCTTCAATGGCGGAGAGATCAATCGTTTCCCCTGAATTCACCATCGCCATTGTCAGATCTGCGCGCTCCTGATCTGTCATATCCTGAAAGTAAATCGCCATAGCCAGTGCGCTTGCCTGATAATCAGGGATGCTTCCGTCCGTGTATCCTTTTACGAAAAATTCAATTTCTTCTGTTGTCAGTTCTTTTCCATTTTGTTTTTTTACAATAAGATCTACCATTCTCATGATCTATCACCTGTCCTTCATTTATGTTCAGTGAATCAATCCGACGATCGCCGCTGTCAAGAAGCTGACGAGTGTTGCGCCGTACAGCAGCTTCAGCCCGAACCGCGCGACGACGTTTCCTTGTTTTTCATGCAGCCCTTTCACCGCACCGGTAATGATTCCGATAGAGGAGAAATTCGCGAATGAGACAAGGAATACAGATACCACTGCCTGTGTATGCGCACTGAAATGGAAATCGCCGGATGAGAGTGTCTGCATCGCCACAAATTCATTCGATACCATTTTCGTCGCCATAATGCTTCCGGCGCTCACCGCTTCATTCCACGGAATACCGGTTAAAAACGCAAACGGCGCGAATACATATCCGAGCAGCGCCTGAAATGTAATGCCGAAGACCGCGTTAAAAACGCCGTTGACCAGGGCAATGAGTGCGACAAATCCGATCAGCATCGCCGCTACGACGACGGCGACTCTGAATCCATCCATTATATACTCACCGAGCACTTCAAAAAAGGATTGCTTTTCTTCTTCAGGAACGACGATCAAATCCTCTTCTTTGCTGACGGTGTACGGGTTAATGATAGAAGCGATGATAAATCCGCCGAATAAGTTCAGCACAAGCGCCGTCACGACGTATTCAGGCTTCAGCATCATCATGTAAGAACCGACGATCGACATTGAGACCGTCGACATTGCGGACGCGCAAAGCGTATATAAGCGCTGTTCAGTAAGATAACCGAGCTGTTTTTTCAAACTGATAAAGACTTCTGATTGCCCTAAAATCGCGGATGCAACAGCGTTGTAAGATTCGATTTTCCCCATTTCGTTCACCTTGCTTAACGCAAGACCGATATACTTCGTGATGAAGGGAAGGACCTTCCAATGCTGCAGAATTCCGATTAAAGCGGATATAAAGACGATCGGCAGAAGCACGCTCATGAAGAACGTCGTCTGTTTCGCATTCACAAGCCCGCCGAATACAAAGTTAATCCCTTCTGATGCATATTCCAGCAAGTAGTTAAATCCTTTTGCAAAACCGCCGACAAGAAAATTCCCGATACCGGTGTTGAGGAGAATATAACCGAGAATCAGCTGCAGCACGAGCATGACGGCGATCGGCCGGATTCTGATTCTTTTTTTGCCGTTGCTGGCAAGCCAGGCAAGACCTAAAAACACAATGATTCCGATAATTCCGATGAGATACTTCATATGTGTTCTCCTTTTATTTGTATTCGCTTACAATTTTTTATGCATCAACAAAGAAAGAGGATGGCGGAAGCTTTCAGCTTCCGCACTGCTGATTAATAGTCGCTGCTGCCGCTGTCCCCGCCGCTCACGATAGAGACGCCCGCACTTGCGCCGATCCGGCTCGCGCCCGCAGCGATCATGCTGTCAACATCAGCTTTTGTTCTGATGCCGCCTGATGCTTTGACCCCGATGTCCGGTCCGACTGTTTTTCTCATGAGAGCGATATCTTCAGCCGTTGCCCCGCCTGTAGAAAAACCGGTAGACGTTTTGACGAAATCTGCGCCTGCGGATACCGCCAAGCGGCACGCGCGCTCTTTTTCTTCATCTGTTAAAAGGCATGTTTCGATGATCACTTTGACGAGCGCTTTTTTATCAGCTGCTTCAACTACCGCGCGGATATCAGCTTCAACCGCTTCATCATCGCCGTCTTTTAATGCGCCGATATTGATGACCATGTCAACCTCAGTTGCCCCTTTTGAGATGGCATCCTTCGTTTCAAATGCTTTTGTTTCCGATGTCGTTGCGCCGAGAGGAAATCCGATAACGGTGCAAACGTCAACTCCAGTGCCTTTCAGTTCCTCCGCTGCGAGTTTGACCCAAGTCGGGTTTACACAAACGGAAGCGAATTTATATTCTTTTGCTTCTTTTATCAGTTGTAAAATATCCGCTTTTTGTGTATGCGGTTTCAAAGCAGTATGGTCTATTTGACTTGCAATTGACATTGTATGCACTTCCTTTTTCCTAGGATACGTTTAGAATAACCGAATTTTGAACATATGTAAATTGGTAATTGAAATTATGTTCATGAATTGTCACAATTCTTGAATGAGTTTTTTGGCCGTATGCTGATCGGTAATCAAAACGTTGGCGTACTTTCCTTTCAGGGCACCGTGAATGGCCTTGCATTTTCTGCTGCCGCCCGCCACCAGAATCGAACGTTCTTTCATTTTCAAGTCGCTGAGCTCGACTCCGATCGTCCTGCCGTTAATGCTGCTGCTGCAAATCCTGCCTTCCTCGTCAAAAAAGCGCGAACAAATATCGCCGACTCCGCGTGCTTTCAGCAATTGTTTCTCTTCTTCCCGGAAATAGCCGAGTCTGAAAAGCAGCGCCTCATCCCGGACGGTTCCGACCGTAAACAGGGCGATATTGGCTTGTCTGCCCATTTCAATGATCCGCTTAATATGTCTGTCCCGCTCGACCATCTGTTTCACATCGGCGCTGTCAAATATAACCGGCAGCGGCAAATACCTCGGCATGGTCTGAAATGCTTCGGCGAACAGCTGAATCGTTTCTGACGAGTACGTATTGACATTGGAATGACTGATGCCGCCTTTCAGCTGCACGACTTCAACGCTCTTTACCTGCTTCGGCTCCATGCGGCTTGCGATCTGGTACATCGTCGTCCCCCAGCTTACGCCGAGTATATCGCCGTCCTTTACGGTTTTATGCATATAGTCTGCGCCATAGCGGCTTAAGTAATGTGTAATGGCCTGGTAATCGTCGCTTGGAGAAAAGACGACGTGCGCCTCAAGCAGCCCGTATTTTTCTTCCAGCTTCGCGCCGAGTTCGTCCAGGTCCTCAAACGGGTCCATGACGCGAATTTGAACATACCCTTTTTCCTTTGCGTACTGAAGCAGCCTTGAAACGGTGGGGCGTGACAGATCAAGCCGTTCGGCGATCTGCTGCTGGCTGTAATCTGATTGATAATATAGTTTTGCCGCTTCTATGCTGAGCTGCTGTTTTTCACGATCCATGTCGCGCCTCCCCTCTCCGCTTATCATATCACCAAAACACGCGGTAAAAAAGCACCCTCTGATGGGGTGCCTATTTTTTCAGCACAAGCTCCTGAATCGCATGTGCCACGCCGTGTTCGTTATTTGATTTCGTTTCAAAATCAGCAATCTCCCTTACCTCCGGGATGGCATTGGCCATTGCCACACCGCAGCCGGCCCACTGAATCATGGACATGTCGTTGCCGTTATCGCCGATTGCCATGACGTCTTTCTGTTCAATGCCGAGTTTTTCGGCCAGCAGCTTGACTGCGTTTCCTTTACTGACTTTCGGGTGAAGAATCTCATGGAAGAATGGCGCGCTTTTGACCATTGTGTATGTTTCCTTGAATGATTCCGGAATGGAAGCGATCGCTTTCTCCAGCTTGTCCGGATCGTCAATGAACATGACTTTCGGAATCAGAATATCCTTCGGCACTTCATCGATCGTGCGGAAATGAAGCGGCACTTTCGTAATGTATGATTCGTATACCGTGTATTCACTGATATCCCGGTTCGGCGTGTACAGATTGGCTGTGTCAAAGTAATGCATCGGAGTATCCAGCTGTAAGCTCAGCTCGTAAAGCGACTTCAAATCCTCATAACCTAATGACTGCTCGGCCACGACACCGTTTGTATACGTATTTTGGACGAGTGCGCCGTTATAGGCAATCACAAAGTCGCCTTCTTCCTGTAAGTTCAGCTCTTCCAAATACCGACGCACGCCGCCGATCGGCCGGCCCGTGCACAGGACGATATTGACCCCTTCCGCTTTGGCGGCATCAAGCGCCCCGCGGACTTCAGCCGTCACTTCATGATGATCGTTTAGTAGTGTTCCGTCCATATCTATTGCGATTAACTTGTACATCCTGCATCTCCTTTGTATCCTTTTCTTCTTATGCTTTCATCATATCGTTTTTTCGTTTCAATGAAAAATCAAACGGACAAGTTTCTCCGCCTTCTCTTCGTAAACCGGGCCTGCCTCCGGATGCGGGGCCGTCTTTTCCCCTTGTCAGCTTGTTCGCCGCCGTCATCTGTTTTCTGCTTCAAGAGCATCAGCCCCGCCGCAAAGAAAGGGATGGCCGCTATGTCCAGAAGGGCAAGCTTTATTCCCATCGCTGCGGGAAAGTATGCCCATAATGAACGGCTGTTCCGCCTGATCATGATATAAGAAACGATTTCCAGCAGGATAAACAGAGCGTTCACCCACAAGTAAATGAGCAGCGCCGCAAACAGAAACAGCAGGAGCGTATTCCGCAGCGTGCCGGAAAACAGAAGAGCGCGCATCATATCAAAGAATGAAAAAGACTGCATGCTTCCGTTTACGACATTGGGATTGTAAATGGTAAAACGCCCGAACTGATCAAAAAGCATAAAAAATAACCATAACAGTGAAAACCATTGAATGATATGTACGATGACACCCGTCAAAACGAGTCTGTCGGCAGCCTTATTTCTCATGTGCATCCTCCCCGCCGGTTTTTATTCTTGTCATTGTTTTTGTTTCTCCGTATATCTTCCAAATGAGCGTATCGTTTTTTCCTCTTTTCAACGTGCTTTTGACGGGGTGCGGATGTCCGAGGTATTCAATCTCGATCGTCCCGTCCGTGTTCTGAGAGATCACCTTGTACACATCTGAGGGCATGGCAACCTCACCGCGGCCTTGAATGACCTGCTTTGTCAGCACGCTGTCTTTCGTAAACGTGACGGTTTCAGATCTGACCCCGTCCATCGGGCCCGGCTTCAGCCCTGCATCCCATGTCCCGTAATAAAAAGGGGTATCGTCTGCTTTCTTTTGCGAGCAGCCTGTTATCATGACGCATCCGAAAACAAGAACCGTCATGATGAAAATCCGTATGTTCCGCAACATGATCACCTTCCTTTGAAGCTTTTTTACGCCTGTAACTTAGGCGGATGCCGTGGCACTGTGCAATTGACTACATAGTGTATAAAGACTTCACTAGATAAGGAGAATGATGAATGAACCCATATCAGTACTACACCCCGCCTGCCTATTTCCCTCAGCAGCAGGAATACGAAGTGAACCGCGTTGAGTATGAGCCGTATCAGCAGCAGGAAAGCTATTATTATGCGCCCCCTCAGTCCGAAGAGCGGCAGCCGACAGGTTTAGAACGGAGAGTCGCCCAGCTTGAAAGACAAAACGCCGAGCAAACGAGAGAGCTCACCCGCCTCTCACAAGAAGACCAGCGCCAAAACCGGGAAATCACGCGTATGAATGAGCAGATCAGACGGCTGAGCCAGTCCATTGAAATCCATACCCGCCGCTTAAACCGTTTGAATCAGCGCCTGCGCGCAGTCGAAAACAGACTCAATATTCCTTTTCACGCTACAGAAGGCGGCTTCTGAGAAAAAGGGCCGGAATACAAAGCTCGACAGGCCATCCCGAGCCTTGTATTCCGCTCTGTACATAACAGGTAAATATTTGAATCCTTTTCTTGCATGAATGCCTCTCCTATTCTTTCACATGATAAATGTGTAAAATCAATCACTCTAGGAGGTTTTCATGATGTATCAAAACCAATACAGCGGAAATCAGCTGCAGCAATGCCGCCAAACAGCACAGCAGCTTATTCAGCAGACACAGCAAAGCAGTCAGCAGTACAAGCAAATGCTCCAGCAGGAACAGCAAAACATTCAAATGCTTCAGCAGATGCTTAACCATGAACAGCATGCCGTTCATACCATTCAGCAAGCGCTGCAGGGGCATGAAGCGGCCATTCAAAAATGCCAGCAAATCGTGAATGTGTGCAATCAGCTTCAGCAGGAAGTAAGCGGACACATGCCTGCACCGATGGCAAACGCTAATGTTTCTTCATTCCCGCAAACACAGCATCACACACCGTTTCAGCAGCATTCATACCAGCAATAGGCCGGTCATGCAAATGACAAAGCGCGAGATACCGGCTTTGTCATTTGTTTTTATCTCTGTTTTGTCAGATCAATGCGATGAGCGGGTTTTCCGCCGAATTTTGCTTCCGCCTCATGCCTTACCGCTTCAAACGCTCTTGCTTCGACGTTTTGTTTAAACACATCAAGCTGTATCAAATAAGCCGCCCGCACTTTCAGCCCGTGGATGATGGAGATGACCCATAAAGGCAGCACGATATACACGCCCGGCGTGCTCGGCAGCACAAAAGCAATTGCTAAAATAATAAAATAGATAAGTCCGTATTTCAGCCATTTTTTGTTCTTAGCCCGGTAGCCGATATAGAAAAAGGCCAAGAAAGCGGTCAGCGCAAACGGAGCAAAAGTCAGCAGCAGCCACCAGCTGTGCAGCACTTCCCACCAAGTCCCTCTTTTCGTAATCAACATTCATTCCTCCTTTACTACTATAACATGGATAATCAAGGAAGGTTTTCTATAAAAAACATAGACGGAATGACGTCTTCCTGCTATATTAATAATGATAATCATTATCACCGAAATAGGGGGATCATTATGAAGAAACAATCATGGCTGATCGGCCTGGCACTTCTGCTTGTTTTCGCATTAAGCGCTTGCAGCGGCGCGAAGGAAAACAACGGATCGGCATCAGGCAAAGGAAAGACAGACATGCGTACATATGAATCAACAAAAGGAAATATTGACATACCCGCACATCCGAAACGGATCGTCACTGACTTTTATGCAGGTGAGCTGCTGTCCGTTGACGCAAATGTCGTGGGGGCGGGCTCATGGGCTTTCAAAAATCCGTTTATCAAAAAACAGCTAAAAAACATCACAGACATCGGCAATCCCGTCAATGTGGAGAAAGTGATGCAGCTGAAGCCTGATTTAATTGTGCTGATGAAGGATGACCAATACGAGAAACTATCGAAAATCGCACCGACGATTGTCATTCCTTTTAACACCGCAAAGAATACGAAAGATACGGTCAGCCTATTCGGCGACATTGCCGGGGCGAAGGATAAAGCCAAAAGCTTTATGGCAGACTTCAACAAAAAAGCCGAAGCGAATCAAAAGCGCCTCAAAAACGTGATCGGCAAAGACGAGACAGTCGGCCTTTATGAAACGACGGATAAAGGCGAAATCTGGATTTTCAATGACAATTCCGGCCGTGGCGGCCAAGCCGTTTATAACGCGCTCGGATTGAAAGCGCCGGCCAAAATTGAAACAGACATCATGAAAACGGGCGCCATGAAACAGGTTTCCCAAGAGGTCATCCCTCAATATGCGGCTGATTATATGTTCATTACCGATTACAATCCGAATGGAGAAAGCAAAACATTTGAGCGTCTGAAAGATTCATCCGTTTGGAAAAATCTCGATGCCGTAAAAAACAATCGTGTCTTTATCAACGATTTCAACACCTTCTATCCGTATGACCCGATTGCCGTCAGCAAACAGATGGATATCATCACCGACATGCTGATCAAACGGGCTGAAGAAAATAAAAAATAAAAAAAACGGCACAGTCATGACACTGTGCCGTTTTTCCTGTTCACTTTAATTTTGACTGTACGGAGCCCGGCATATCTTCAAACCTGACTTCTTCCCAGGTCTCGACATACTTTCCTTTCGCCTTCACCTTCAAATACGCGTTCTTCCGAAGGTCTTTCGCGGCGTAAAAGGTCACTTCTTCTTTTTTCCCGGATGCGTTGTATCCGTCTAATGTATACTCAGTACCGCCCGGGCTAAGATGTTTGCCATCTCGATCAATCTGCACATAGACATCTTGCTGGTGAATAAACGGATTAAATCTGTCTGTAACATCGTTATGAAAAAAGAGAAGTCCGAATATGACGGCAGCGGCCGCCAAGACGGCCAGGATTGCCAATGCTTTTTTCATCTGTGCACTCCCCTTACTTGTTCATTTTTTTCATATAGCTTGACCGCACTGTGAGGAAGAACAGAAGCTGAAAAATGAAAAACCCTCCGATGGTCAGACTGAGCGGCCCCGCTACATCGGAATAGCCTTCCACGGCCAATGTTCTCAAGGCAAACAGCGTATGCATGACGGCAATGACGAAAGGAAAGAAAAAGAGAATCGCCAATTGTATCGTCACGCTTTGTGCCATTTCACGCTCACTCAGGCCGATTTTAGCCAGTGAACGGTAGCGCTCCCGGTCCTCATCTAAATCAGTGAACAGCCTGAAATATAAGAAACTTGCTGCCGCGACAAAGAATACAATTGCGATAAACAGGCCGATAAATAAACTCAGGCTCTGCAGCTGCACCGTATCATAGTACGTCCCGGCTTTTGCCATAAAATCAGAATGCACGTCGATATAGTTGCCGTAAATCTCATTTTTCAAGGATTGGCTGATCCCAAGACTGTCTTTCCAATGATCATAGCTGTAGCCGTATAATGACGCTTTTTCACCGAGTGATTTAAGCTGATCAAAGGTTTGATCGTTCACCGCAATGACGGCATTTAATGAAATCAGCGGTTTTTCGACTTCTTTTACCGTCAGTTTTTGGTCAGACGGCTTGCCTTTTTGGTTCAGCAGCTTCAGCTGATCCGGCGCTTCGTTTTTGAAATTGCGGTCATACGTGCCCGGGAAATAGACAGCCTCATCATGTTTCAGGCCGTTCAGCTTGACATGGAAGTATGTTGACACATCCGATTTGCTGATCATGTAAACAGGGGGAACAGTTTCTCCTTCCTGATAGCGGACATAGGAAACATTTATTTTGTCTTTCTTATACGTAAAGCCGTGTGTTTTCAGTTCATGGTCAATTTTTTTCAAATGAGTCTGTTCTTTTGGGTTGCCGCTGTAAGATAAATACTCCATCTCATAAGCGGACTCTTCCGCCCCGACAGTCGATTTGTACATCGCGAGCACGCCCGTCGCCGTAAACGCTACCGCGGAAATAATGCTGACGATAAAGAACAGGCGGGCGTTGTCTTTTAATCGATAGACAAGGTCAGAAACCCAAATGACATTTTTCCCGCGCAGATAAAAGGTTTTCCACTTCTTCAGCGCGCGCAGAATCCAGATGCTGCTTTGGCTGAAAAAGAAATACGTGCCGATGACGGTAAGCAGTAAAATGATAAACGGTTGAGTCCCATGGACATTGCCTTTTAAAACCATGCCGTACCCGCCGCACAGGCAGGCGATGCCGAATATAGACAGAAGCACGGACGGCTTCGGCTCCGGCTTGATCTTGTCAGTGCCCTTTATTAATTTGATCACCGTATTTGATCTGACAAAAAGGATCGTGAACTGCGATAAAAGGAAAAATAAGAGCAGAAATCCCCCGGCCGTAATGCCGAGCGCTTTCCAAGGCATGTACAGAGGCAGCGCGTCCATTTCTAAAATATAAGCGCCGACCGTAAAGAACGTTTTCGAAAAAATGAAGCCTCCGATAATCCCCGCTGCGATCGACATGACGCCGATGATCATGTTTTCCGCCGTAATGAGCTTTCTCAGCTGCACCGGCGTAATGCCCTGCATCAGCAGGATGCCGAATTCTTTATTTCTCGATTTCAAAAATGCGTTAACCGAATACAGAACAAATAAGAAAGAAAAAACAAAGATCATCCATTCCGCGGCGGTTAAGCCTTTTCTGGCGATGTTATTCAGGTAGCCTTCCTTTAGTGCCGGATGAAACAGGAACATCGCAAAGGTAAAGAAAATCAAAACGGAAAAAGCGCTGCTTAAAAAGAAAGCAAGATAGGCCCTTTTGTTTCTCGTGACGTTTTTATAAGCGAACTGAAGAAAGGTCATTTGCGTTTCCCCCCAGCATAGACAGCACATCAAGAATCTGCTCATAAAAGACTTGGCGGTTTTCCCCGCGGTAAATCTCATTAAACAGTTCGCCGTCTTTTATAAAGATGACGCGGCGGCAGTAGCTTGCCGCAACCGGATCATGGGTCACCATCAAAGCCGTGACATGATCATCCTGGTTCAGGCTCTGCATCGTTTCCATGACGTCTTTTGACGCTTTGGAATCAAGGTTTCCCGTCGGTTCATCGGCCAGAATGAGTGACGGCTTATGAATGACCGCTCTTGCGATGGCGGCCCGCTGGCGCTGTCCGCCGGATACTTCAAACGTCCGTTTGTTGAGCAGGTCTTCGATTCCGAGCTTTGCCGCGATGCCGTGCAGTTTTTCTTCCATGACAGACGGCGCTTCTTTTTCAAGCGTTAACGGCAGCATGATATTTTCACCGATCGTCAGTGTGTCCAGAAGGTTGAAATCCTGAAACACAAATCCGAGCTGCTTGCGGCGGAAATGAGCGAGCTTTGTCCGCTTCAGCCGGTGCGGGTTTTCTCCGTGAATCAGGATATCGCCTGAATCCGGCCGGTCGATCGTTGAAATGATATTCAAAAGCGTTGTTTTTCCGGAGCCGGACGGTCCCATCACCGCCGTGAACCCGCCTTCTTCTATTGAAAACGAAATTTGTTTTAAAGCTTGATAGGACACTTGTCCTTTATAGGTTTTATTTATATGTTTGACTTCAAGCATATTCGCCATGAAAATCCTCCTTATGGTTTTATTCTTGTTGGTCTGGGCTGCTTTCATGTAGTGCCGGGGCATTTAACATAAAAATCCCCTTGACATAAATCCATGTTATCAAGGGGAAACAAAACGAGCTATGTTGTTTTCTTAACGCAGTCTTACATTTTTGTAAGAAATGAAAATCGGACCGATGTCCCTTCACCGGGGGACGAGCTGATGTCCACCGTATGATTGAGCTTGCCCGTAATTTCTTTGACGAGATGAAGGCCGATTCCCGTAGATTCTTGGAAACGCCGTCCGTTTTCGCCGGTGTAATAAGGGTCAAACACCCGCTTGATATCTTGCGAGGGAATGCCGACACCGTAATCTTTGACTTCAAGCACCGTCCTGTCTTCATCGCGGAAGACATTCAGCTCAAGTCTGTCACTCTTGCCTGCCGAATACTTGACCGCATTTGTGACCACTTGGCCGATCGCAAATTTGAGCCATTTCGCATCGGTGTAAATCTGATGATCATCGCGAATATCCATTTTCGGATAGACGCGGTATTGAATAAAAAATCGTTTATAGCTTTGAATGACCGATTGGAGAAGCTCTGATAAGGAAACCGCTTCAACTTTAAAATCCCGCTCAAACAGGTCGAGCCTTGAAGAATAAAGAAGCGTCTCCAGCCCGAATTCAATCTGCCGGACCTCTTTTTTGATTTGTTCAAAGACGGGCTCATCCTCTTCCTGAATGATTAAATTAATGACTGACAGCGGCGTTTTTACTTGGTGCACCCATTGGTTCATATACGTCACCCGCGCGTCAAGCTTGGCTTCGGTCTCATGGAGCTTCTGGTGCTGCATCCGGGTCAGCTCCATCTGCTTTTCATACAGCTCTGAACAAAACACTGAAGAACCGAGATACGGGATGTCCGTCCCTTCCTGCTCCGAGCTGAGCCAATGATACACACCGCGGTCTTTGTACCAGCGATAGGCAAGATATCCCGCCAAAATAAGAAGCTGCACGCCCAATATGTAAAACAGGTGGGAAAAAGAATGAAGACCCGCAAACCAGTAATAAAAGAAGACAAACAGCCCTTGAAGGAGAAAAAGCAGAATCAGCACGGCATGAGACCGGAGAAACAGCTTCATGACAGCGCCCTCAGCTGGTAGCCTTCGCCCCGCACCGATTCAATGGAAACAGGCGCATTGAGCTCCCGCAGTTTTTTTCTGAGCCGCGTGATATACACGTTAAGCGTATTATCATCGACGAAAATATCGGTGTCCCACGTTTTTTCCATGAGCCGGTCTCTTCCCGTCACCTTTTCTCCCCGCTCCAGCAGCACTTCCAAAAGCTTGCTTTCTTTTTTAGAAAGCTCGCTTTTTTCTTCCTGAAAGCGCAGTTCAAACCGTTCCACAAAGAGCTGCACACCGGCATATTCAACCACTTTCTCTCCCTGCTTGGCGGCGTACTCTCCGTACGCCCTCCGGATCTGGCTTTTGATTTTCGCCAGCACAATATCGTAGGAAAACGGTTTTTCGATATAATCATCTCCGCCGTTTTCAATCGCCATTACCTGATCCATTTCCCCGCTTCTGGCTGAGATGAAAATGATCGGGCTTGTAGAATGCTGGCGGATCTGGCGGCACCAATAATAGCCGTCATAAGACGGCAGATTGATATCAAGCAGCACCACATCAGGCTTTTCCCGCAAAAAAACATCAAGAACAGCCGTGAAATCCGCAGCAGCCACGGTTTGATATCCGTATTTTTCAAGGTAATTCTGCAATAGTCCGCGAATGTCTTCACTGTCTTCCACAATCATGATTTTATTCATGCAACCATCCTCCAAAAGGATACGGCTTTTTGGAGCCCTCATTATTTGATGCCCCCATCATAATGCTTTCATCGGTTCTCTGCAACATGAGAAAGCGGGCCTTTGTAAAAGACCCGCTTCTCCCTTTCTCAATGTAAGATCGATTATTTCTAATTGACATTGTTATACTTAGATGGCGGACTCGGAAAGGTAATTTTAAATCTTGTGCCAATTCCCGGCTGACTATATATATCAATATTTCCCCCATGTGCCTTGATAATTTGTTGAGCAATAGCCATTCCTAATCCAGTCCCTGAGTTATTTGACGAAGCGCTTGTCCCTCTGAAATACCGATCAAATAAACATTCAACCGTCTCTTCGTCCATTCCTATCCCATCGTCTTCTATTATAATTTGTATTTGATTGTCATGTAACACGTCATGATATAATATGACCTTTATTTTAGTGCCCGGAGGATTATGTTTAATACAATTAGCAATCAAGTTTTCAACTGCGCGCTTTAGGTACCTTTCATCCATATTAAAAAGTATCTTATTGTGACTGGATTCTATAGCGAATCTCTTATTTTCTGACTCCGGTAGCAACTTCATTTTTTCTAAAGTGTCATGAATTACTTTCACTACGTTTTTTTCTTCAAGATGGATTGGAAGCGACTCATTTTTCAATTGAAAAGTTAAGTTGAAATCTTCAATCAGCTTTTCCATATATTCGACACGTTCTTCCATTATTAAGGAAAAATCACGCACTTGCTGATTTTCCCACTCATATTCATTTGAAGATAAAAGAACCGTATATCCCTTAATAACCGAAAGAGGGTTTTTTAAATCATGTGAGACACCGGCCATCCACTCTTCTCTTGTTTTTTCCAACAACTCTCTCTCAGCCTTATTCCTTTGAAGCGTTGAGGTAAGTTCAGACAGAGCTTGCATTAATTCTTGATAGGTCTTATATCCAGATTTATTATGTCTATATTTGCTTGAATGAAACTTCCAATCATAAGGTTCTTCATATTTTTCTTTAGACAAATTCTCAATCCAAGATACAATAAACAGCAGGGGAGCACCTAGTTTTTTTCCGTAAAATATTGCAATTACAATCCCTGCCATCATAATAGAAACTATCCACAAGTTATTCACCCAATAGAAAAAAGGGTTATTTTTTTCCATCGGTTTTCCCCATACCCATGTTAAATCCTGATTGTTTTTCGTTTCATACCACGTAGATAACTGATAACCTTTTTTGGCAGGATACATGTAATCTGATATTAACTCTCCAAGAATATAATGCTTAGGTATATTTTTAGGTTTATTAAAAGAAAAAACCTCATCTCCTTGTTCATCTAAAATTTGAATCCACATTCGGTTCTCTAATAAATCTTCTTTTGCTTTCGTATTTATTGAAAATTGTTTATCTGCAACAACTGTTTGGTCAACAATTTTTTTTAAGGATAAGTGCGACGTTTCCATTTTATTCTGACCTAAGACGAGGCTGAAAAATATGATACTGCCCACAATGAGCAGACCCCAAATAAACATGAGTAAAAAAAGTCTCGATACGAAGTAAAATGCTATCCTATTTCTCAGCTTCAAAATAAATCCTCATCTATAGGCTCTGCTTCAAATATATAGCCCTGTCCTCGAACCGTTTTAATCCATCTTGGTCTGCTCGGGTCTTCTTCTAATTTTTCACGTAATCGTCTTACATGTACCATTACAGTACTATCTCCGCCATAAAACTCCCCCCACACATCTTTATAAATTTGGTGTTTACTTAAAATTTGATTGGGATGTTCACAGAAATAAATCAGAAGTTTCATTTCCTGAGCAGGGCAATCGATTCTTGTCCCGTTAACAACAAGTCTGCCGGTATTGGGATCTATTTTAAAATATTCATAATCGTATACCTGTTTTAGAGGGTAAGAAGAAGAGAGTTGAGTCATTCTCTTTAATTGGGCTTTTACACGAGCTACAATTTCTAGTGGATTAAATGGTTTAGTAATATAGTCATCTCCCCCAAAACTAAACCCTTGCAATTTATCTAAATCTGTTGTTTTTGCCGTTAAGAAGAGTATCGGCACATTTGTATGCGAGCGTATTTTGCTGCATAAGGTGAAGCCATCAGTGTCCGGAAGCATGACATCTAATAAAATAATATTTGGAAGTTCCTGATCGATTTTCAGAAGGGTTTCGCTCCCTGTCATAGCTGTGGAAATATTGCTGAAACCTTCCTTTTCAAAGCAAGTTATTAATAAGTTTAAGATATGTTCGTCATCATCCACCATGAGGATTTTGTTCTCTTCTAACGTCATAAGTTACCCTCCTTTTTTTCTCATTTTAAATGAAATCGAATACATAAGAGTTAGAAAAGGAAAGAATTTAGCTTTTATTTAGATTTCAGAATATTCTTATCAAATAATCAATTTTACTATATGCAGTCAATAAACCAGGGATGTCGTTAAGTGAATGTTTAGGAAGAGTTTCGTTTGTGTTTAAAGAACATCGCTTATGATAAAAGTGAGGTGAGAGACAAATGAATGATCAAATAGTGGTAACACACGATCTAACTAAAAAGTATAAAAAGCATACTTCAGTTGATGGATTAAACTTAAGGATTAGGCGCGGCGAAATTTATGGTTTTCTTGGACCGAATGGTGCTGGTAAAACAACAACCATCCGAATGTTATTAGGTTTAGTTAAACCAACAAAAGGAAACATCGAAATCTTTGGCCAAAACCTAAACAAGAATCGTTTGCAGATATTGCAAAGAATCGGGTCACTGGTAGAATCTCCAACTTATTATGGTAATTTAACAGGTTACGAAAACTTAGAAGCTGTTAGGAGGTTACGAGGACTTCCGGAACAACGGGTCAATGAAGTATTGGAAACTGTAAGGTTATCTAAAGTAGCAAATCGACTGACTAAGGAGTATTCCCTTGGAATGAAACAGCGTTTGGGAATTGCAGTTGCCCTGTTAAGCAGTCCTGATTTATTAATTCTGGATGAACCGACAAACGGTTTAGATCCATCCGGTATCCAAGAAATAAGAGAGCTAATTAAAGAATTGCCTAAATCGGGAATGAGTGTTATTGTATCCAGCCACTTATTGAGTGAAATAGATCAAATGGCTACTCAAGTGGGGATTATCAACAATGGAAGGATGATTTTCCAGGACTCGATTGCAAGTTTACATCAAAAACGAAAACCACTATTAAAAGTCGGTGTTAGTGACGTAATCGAAGCAAAAACAATACTAAACAGGAAAGGATTAAAGGTTGATTTACAAAAAAATGATTTGTGGCTATCTCAAACAGAACCGGAATTTGTTTCAGAAATCAATTCCATACTTATTCATTCAGGGCTGTCTGTATTTCGACTTGAAGAAAAGACACGATCGCTTGAGGATATTTTTTTAGAATTAACTGGTACAGAGGGAAGTCTATGAAAAAGTTATTATGGGCAGATCAATTAAAACTGAAACGTTCGTCGTTATTGATTGTAGTCTTATTGGTTCCCTTACTCATTATAGCATATGAGTTGGTAAATCTTACTTATCGATCTGAATACGTGGAAAAACAAGCTGAAATGTTCCATGCTGGATCAATGTGGATGTATTTACTGTATGATAACAGTTTGTTATTTGGTCTGGGTTTTCCATTAGCCGCAACACTTTCTGCGTCAATAATAGCAAATATAGAACATCAAGCAAACGGATGGAAGCAAACCCTTTCTTTTCCCGTATCTAGAATGCGAATTTATGTAAGTAAATTTATTTGCTTAGTAGTCAGTTTATTTATTTCGTCAACAATCTTCTTGCTCGGCATGGTACTGCTAGGCAAACTGGTAGGATTCGAAGGTAGTGTACCTTGGGGACTTTTGTTTGGAGATAGTTACAGCATGTTAGTTACAGTACTGCCTATAATGGCATTCCAGATATGGTTATCTATGGTGTTTAGCAACCAAGCATTCTCAATTCTTGTAGGATCAATATCATCTATAATGGGTTTGTTTTTGGCAGCTGCTCAATCAACGAGATGGTTTCCGCTGGCTTATCCTAGTCAATCTTCGACAGTCATTCTGCAGTATGAAGGTATAGGATATAACCCAGATCTTTCATCTTACCTTTGCATTAGCCTTTTCTTAGGGATAATTATATTATTTCTAGGCTCTATTCATTTTGCTAAACGGGATGCTTTGTAAAAAGGAGGCGAAATACTTGAAAAACATTTTATTTGTAGAACGTTTAAAGCTTAAGCGATCAAAGTTATGGATCATCTATTTATTAGGGCCTTTGTTAGGTGTATCCCTGGCATACACGAACTTTATTAAAAACTATAACCTTTTTATGAATCCTGGAGACAATCCCTGGGTAGAGGCTTGGACACAAGTTGCCTTATTTATGGGCCCTTTTGTATTGCCTATCGTAGTGGGAATTTTCGCCGCCCTTGTTTGCAGGGGCGAACATGTAGGAGGCGGTTGGAAACAACTTCTAGCCTTACCAGTCAAACACTCAGATATCTTTCTGGGAAAGTTTCTAACAGTGGTCCGCATGATATTCATTAGTATGTTCATTTTAATCCTCTTATTTATTGGATTCGGTTATATGTTAGGCATAAGCGGGAGTCTTCCTTTACTTTCAATTCTAGGTTATGGAATTAGAGGGATCTTAGCTTGTTTACCATTAATTTTATTGCAGCTTATTGTTTCAATTAGGTCTAAAACATTTGGCATACCACTCGCTGTTAGCATTGTTTTTACATTACCGGCCATTATTATTGCCAGTACACCATTAGGTCAAGTATATCCATGGACACAGCCTATGTTAGCAATGTCACCCGAAGATGAATCACCGATTCAATCAAACTTCCTATTTTACTCAATTATGGCAATAACATGTCTCGGTCTCCTGGTTTACGGAATAAGAAATTTTACTAAACGAGACCTTACGTAGGGTATATGCGGTACTTATGAGAATTCGAGACAAGGTAATAATGAAATCACTGCGAAAGACAAAGATACATGACTTATGGATTATTTTAACAAAAAAAAAAAAAAAAGAAAGTTACCGACGTCATCGATAAAGAAAAGGATAATAACGAATTCTAGTTTTCATAACTATAGTAAACGAGGGGGGCAAGCTGTAACAAATCGCTTGGATTGAAAGAGCCTGTAAAGATGAACAGGTTGATTTGATTGTGATACTTTGGTGAAACGCGAGAAGGACATAAACGGAAAGACGAAAGCACTCACGATGTTGTGAGTGCTTTTCATCAGCCGACCTGCTGTTTTACAGCTTTACCGGCTGATCCGAACTCTCTCATTTTGCTTCGCACTGTCTCTTCCACGGCTTCAATGCCGGGTGTCATGTAGCCGCGCGGTTCGTACAGATCTCCGTTTTCCTGAAACATGCGGCGTGTTTCTTCTGTCCAGGCGACCATACATTCCGTGTTGATATTGATTTTCGCGTGGCCGAGCGTGATGGCTTTTTTGATCTGTTCCTGCGGAATCCCGGATGCTCCGTGAAGAACGAGAGGAATATCAGTCATGCGGGAGATAGCCTCCATTTCTTTAAATCCGAGATTCGGTTCACCTTGATATTTGCCGTGGACGGAGCCGAGGGCGGCGGCCAGCGCGTCGATATTGGTTTCTTTGACGATCCGCTCACATTCAGCGACATCGGCATAGCGGACCCCGCCGACCAGCCCGTCTTCCATGCCGCCGACCGTGCCGACTTCTGCTTCTACTGAGACGCCGTGCTTAGCGGCATAATCGGCGACTTCTTTTGTCATCGCGATGTTCTCATCAATCGGATGATGGGAGCCGTCAATCATCACTGAGCTGAATCCGGCGTCAATGGCCTGTCTGCAGCGTTCCGCACTGCTTCCGTGATCAAGATGGAGCACGACGGGAACGGTAATCGCCATTTCTTCCATTAACGCGCCGACCATGGCGGAAATCGTTTTAAATCCGCCTAAATAGTCGACCAGACGATCGGAAGCCGCGGCGATGACCGGCGATTGCTCCTTTTGCGCCGCTTGCAGAATCGCCTTCGTCCATTGGAGGCCGTTGATATTAAATTGGCCGACTGCATAATGCTCCCGTTTCGCTTCTGCAAGAAGATGTTTCATGGTGACAAAAGCCATGTTCACGCCTCCTTCATGAAGTATTTTGATACGACGGCTTCCGTTGTTTCCTTTGCCGTTTTGATCGTTTCCTCCGCAGTCAGCTTATAATATTCAGGTCTGAACAGCTCTACGGAGACAACATCATTGAATCCGATTTCTTTTAACGCTGACAGATGGGCGTCTAAGTCAATCGCACCCTGTCCAGGCCAGACGCGGTCTTCATCTGTTAAAAAGCCGATCGGAAAGTCTTCTGTATCGTCGATATGATAGATGAAAATTTTCTTTCCGTCCGCCTGCTTCAAGCTCTCAATATTGGAGCCCATCGCGTGGAAATGGAAGCTGTCAAACACCAGTCCGACATTATCGCGGCCGACAGCGTTCACGATGTCATACGCCTGTTCAAATGTATTGACCGTGCATTGCGGGTGGCCGACAAATTCAAGGGCAATGTTTACGCCGTACGGCTCCGCGATGTCCGAAAGCTCAGTCAGCACCTCTATGCTGCTCTTTTTGATCTCTTCTTTCAAGATTTTCCGCTCTGTCACAAGCGGCACGGCCACTACATATTTCACGCCGAGCGTCCTGCAGGTTTCCATCATGCTTTTGAATTCCGAAATGATCTCCCTATAGCCCTTCTCATCACGGTTGTTGAAGAAAACCAGTGCGTTCAGGGCAAGCGGTTTAATGTGATGGGTTCGAAAATATTCCGCCAGATCGGCCAGTGAATGGTCTTTTAAGTATTCCGGCAGCTTATCCATTGTGCGGATTTCAATATAATCATAGCCGTGCTTTTCGCACAGTTCTAAATCCTGTTTCAGGTTTGAATTCTCCAGCGTAGTCGCTTCATTAAAGCAAAGTTTCATGTCAGCCTCTCCCATCCGCGTTTTCGATATGAAGGGAGTCCGGCAGGAGGGCTTGTTTGCCCCGCTCCGCCGAACTCCATACTCAGCTTATGCCATACCTAATTCTTCCTTTAATTTCTTAAGCGTGGTTCGGCTTGATTCATCCGCTCTTTCACCGACCCAAGCAAAAACAGCGTTCGTCGCAATTCCGTCGAATTTCATCTCTCTCATCTTTCTGAAAATCGTCTCAAAATCAACCTCGCCTTGCCCGATGTCCAAATGCTGGTGAACCGTTACTTTCGCGTCAGGCGGGTTGACGATGTAGCGCAGGCCATGCGCCGCTTTATGATTAAAAGTATCTGCAAATAAAACATGTGTGAGGCGGTCGCCGGCTTCATCAAACATGGTCGCAATATCGCCTTTTCCGTCATCATAGAAGAACGTATGCGCAGTCGAGTAGACAAGATTGATCCAATCCTTGTCAAGCGCGCGGATCATATCCATCGCACCTTTGTGCGTTTCGATAAAATCGTATGGATGAGCCTGCAGATTGAGTTTAACGCCTTCTTTTTCAAAGACGGGCAGCAGTTCATCCATGGATTTGATGAATTTTTCTTCACTTGTCAAAGGATCATATTTTGAACCGCTGAATTCACTGTTCATCAAATCCACTTCAAGTTCAACCGCAATTTCGATCGCCCGTTTCCAGTTGCGCACGGCGGCCTGTCGGCGGTCTTCATCAGGACCCGCCCAGTGGTAAAGCGGAAGAAGAGAGGACAGCTTCACACCTGTATCCTTTAAAAGGCGCTTCAATTGTTTGATTTTTGCTGAATCGACTTTCGGATATTTGTAGAAAGGACAAAAATCCTCGCGCGGGGACAGTTCGATATATTCGTATCCGAGCTCCGCCGTTTTATAGACCATTTCTTCTAACGTTAAATCATCGCGGTACATGGATGGATCTAAGGCCAGTTTCATTTCTTTCACTCCCGATCTATTATTTGTTCACAGTCGTAAATGATTGGTAGAATGCCGGTTTCTCTTGCAGCGCCACAGGCTCTTTCTGCCCGGATTCCTGAGCTTTTACGCACGCATCAGTTGTCACCGCGGCAATATAACCGTCCCATGCCGTCGGACCGCTGACTTCGCCTTTATTACGGATCGAATCAATGAAGTCTTGAATTTCCACATCATACGCAGCCACAAATCGGCGCTGCCAGTCCATCAGGATATCGGTGCTGAATTTCCCTTCTTTTCTCAAGCTGATGCTTGATGGTTCCGGGAGCTTGATAACGCCGTCTTCCCCGACGATCTCACATTGAATGTCATAGCCGTATTTACAGTTCACGTAGATTTCGGCATTGATGACGATGCCGCCTTTTGTTTCGATGATGACCATCTGCGGATCTTTCAGATGCGGCAGCGCATTTTTTGATTTCTTCGGATAGATCACCTGTACGGATTCATAGTCGTCATTGACGAGCCAGTGGAGGACATCAATTTCATGAACGAGCGTATCGACGACGGCCATGTCCGTTGAATAATTGGATGCGACTGTCGGGTTGCGGTGCGCACAGTGAATCATCAGCGGCTCGCCGACCACGCGGTTGTCAATCGCTTCTTTCAGCTGAACGTAACCGCTGTCATACCTGCGCATGAAACCTACCTGCACCAATCGTTTTCCCGTCTTCATTTCTTCCTCGACAATGCGCATACAGCCTTCTGCCGTTGTCGCAAGCGGCTTTTCACAAAACACGTGCTTGCCGTGCTGAATCGCTTTCAAAACGCTGGACTCGTGAGCCGGTCCCCAGCTTGTCACTAAGACGGCATCCACGTTTTCAGCAGCGAGGAGGCTGTCGTCATCAGGATAAACGGAGGCGTTCAAATTGAAATCCTGAACGGTCTGCTGCGCGGCCTCCTGATTCACATCTGTGACAGCGGTAATTTCCGCTCCGGACAGCTTATTTGTGATGCGGTTGATGTGCTCTTTTCCGATAGCACCGGTTCCGATAACACCTATACGTAAATTCATTGATCGCCACTCCTTCTGATAATCAAATAATGGTTCTCGTCTTTCTTTTCTCGCTGCCGTCCTGAGGAGCACCGTACAGTTCCTCCTGTATCTGTTCAAGCGACTTGCCGGACGTATTCGGAGCGAAGACAAGCCCGATGATCATACTGGCCGTCACACATATGAGCAGAATACCGGCCATAAAACCGATGCCGAATTGTGACATGATGACCGGCACAAATAAACTCCAAATTCCGATTGAAATACGGACGAGAAAGAACATGAGCCCTTGTGCTGACGCTCTGTGTTCTGTCGGGAACAGCTCGCTTGCCCACAGTTGGTAGTTCGCCTGCTGGCCGGCTCCGTTATTGATGCCGATCGCTAAAACAAACAAAAGCAGCATCGGGAGTCCCTGAAACGGCAGTAAAAACAGCGACCAGCCGACAACGGCCATACATGCGCAGATTCCGAACACCGTTTTCCGATATTTATCTGCGAAAGGCATGAAGATACAGGCGACGCCGAGCCCGGTGAAGATAAACAGGGCCATCTGCAGAATGTTGGCCGTATTTGCGGATACGCCGCCGACCTGCTGGTAGATGTACGGCATGAAGAATCCCATGACGCCCGCGGCGAGATTCCATACGAGAAACACACCCATTAAAAACAAAATGTTCTTGAAAAATTTCGGCTGAAGCAGGTCAAAATAAGATGTTTTTTTCACGGCGGCAGGCCGATCTTCACTGTTTTTCCAGGCATCCGACTCAGGTAAACGCTTTCTTATCACATATGTGATCAGGGCGATCACCAATAGATGCGCAAAGACAATTTTATTTCCTAAAAGCCCGAGGTCACCGACCAAAACGGATAACAGCAGAACCACAACGGCTCCTGCGGCCCACGCCACCTGCGCCACTCCGCAATGCCTCGCCCGGTTTTTCTCGGGGGCGTTTTCCGCGATAATGGTCCATGAAGCTGTAATATCCGCGCCTACAGAAATCCCGATAATCATGTATCCGCATAACAGCATGGGAAAGTTGAATCCAAACAAAACCAAACAAATTCCTAAGGCGTAGACGAGCATACTGTTTGTGTATACAGCTTTTCGGCCGACCTTATCAGCCAAATACCCGCCGAGCAGCGCTCCGATGGCCGCTGATATCGCGTTTGCGCTGAAGGCGCCGAGCAATCCGATCTGGCTGTCGGACAGCTTCAAGTAGCTGACCCACATAGATAAACCCGCTGATCCTGCCACGATGGAACCTGCATCAATGTAATTTGCTAATGCTGCGGCGATGGTCCTTTTGCTGAAAGCTGATTCCGCCTTGGCACTATTCATATAAGTCCCCCTCTAATTTGCAGGATCAAGCAGTTCACTGTCGATGTACTTTCTTGCAATCAGCGCGTACTCAAGCGGATTGGCGACTGCCGGGTCTTGTTCGGCTTCGATGACGATCCAGCCTGAATAATCATGACGGACGAGCGTTCGGTATACTTCGGTAAAATCGATGCATCCGTCTCCGGGAACCGTAAAAATGCCCTGTAAAAACGACTGCCTGAATGACTTGCCTTCCTGTCTGCACCGCTCCATAATGTCAAACCGCGCGTCCTTGAAATGAACGTGTCTGATCCGATCCATATGCTTGTTGAGAATCGTCATATAGTCTCCGTCCGAGATATAGGCATGGCCGGTATCATATAGTAAATGGACATACCGCGGGTCCGTTCCATCCATCAGCCGGTCAACTTCTTCCGCCGTCTGGACGCCTGTGCCGAGATGATGATGAAACGTGAGGTCCAGCCCGTATTCGCCAGCGATTTTCCCGAGACGGTTCAAGCCTTGGCACAGCGTATCCCATTCTTCATCTGAGAAGTGCGGTTTTTCCTTAAACACATCAATGTCCAAGCCCTGAACGCTGTACGTCTGTTCAGAAACGATGGCGACATCCGCTCCGACTTTCTGCAAATAATCACAGTGTTCTGTAAATTGTTCAGCCGTTTTTTCAATACCGTCATGTATGATAAAGCTGCTGAACCATTTCCCCGCAATCCGCAAGTTCCGGAGAGCCAGCTCCTTATTCAGGACGGAGGGTTTAGGGAAAAACCCTCCCACTTCCGTACCTTGAAAGCCGGCGACAACAATATCGCTTAACAAATGCTGCAGCGTATTCCCGGCTCCGATTTCCGGCATATCGTCATTGCGCCACCCAATGGGAGCGATGCCCCACAGAATATCTTGTTTGCCCATCGTGATGCCTCCCCTCTAGTACTGCTTTGCAGACTTCAGCTTCGTCTCTTTCGCTTCGTATGCCCGCTGAACGCTTTTCTGCTCCGACACTTCCGCCACGCCGACATGCCACCAGCTGTCATAGCCGTCCGTCATCGTTTTCGGCAGAACCTTCATTTCAATTAAAGTGGATACGTCTTGCGTTTTCGCATCTTCAAGCGCCGCTTTCAGTTCTTCAACCGTATTGGCTCTGTATGTTTTAGCGCCGTAGCCCTCTGCCACCTTCGCGTAATCAACGTTTAAAATCTGATTGTCCACTGTGCGGAACTCGCAAAAATAACTGCCGCTCCCGTGATCCATCTGCAGGTTGTTGATACAGCCGAATCCCGAGTTGTCAAAAAGCAGGACATTGATTTTTTTGTTATATTGAAGCGCGGTAATCAGCTCTGAGTGCAGCATCAGAAAGCTTCCGTCGCCGACGAGTGAATAGACTTCTTTGTCGGGATGGGCCAGCTTGAGGCCGAGCGTGCCTGATACTTCATACCCCATGCAGGAATAGCCGTACTCGAGGTGGTACGTATTCGGGACATTGGAATGCCACAGCCGCTGCAGATCCCCCGGAAGAGATCCCGCCGAACTGATGACGACGCTGTCTTCAGGAATCGTGTCATTGATGGTCAACAGCGCCGTTGTCTGCGGCAGCTCAGTCTCGAGCGCGTCGGCATACTCGTTTAACACGTCCTGTGAGAAATGGTTTTTTATTTCCGGTTTGAACGCGTCACGTGTAAAAGTGACCTTTCCGAGCCGGTCCCGTTCAGCCAGCCATTCATCTTTCCAGTCTTTAATCGCCGTGCCGAATGCACTTTTATATCCGTCTAATAAGCCGTGCAGCCTGCCGAGCGTCACTTTCGCATCGGCTACGACCTGAAACGCGTCAAGCTTGTAAGCCTGCATGCGGCTGACGTTGATATTCAAAAATTTTGCTTTGTCAAAATCAAACGCCGTTTTCGAGGATGTCGCAAAGTCCGTGTACCGTGTGCCGACACCGATGATCAGATCAGCCTGGCGGGCGGCTTTGTTTGCGGCGAGGGTGCCCGTGATGCCCATGCCGCCCAGATTGTTGGCGAAATCGGCTTCAACCGTTGACTTGCCGGCCTGCGTTTCGACAAGCGGAATGCCGTATGTTTCAGAAAGCGCGATTAATTCCTCACGCGCGCCGGAGTACTTCGCGCCGCCGCCCACTAAAATGACGGGACGGCTGCTCTCCTTAATTCTTTCCGCGGCGCCTTTCAGTTCACGCTCGCTCGGCTGCATCCGGTCAATGTAATGAACGCGTTTTTTAAAGAAGCTTTCATCAAAATCAAATGCTTCTCCCTCTACATCCTGAGAAATGCAGATGGTCGCCGGGCCCGCTTTTGCCGGATCTGTCATCACTTCAAACGCCCGGATTAAGCTGCTCATCAGCTGCTCGGGGCGGGTGATGCGATCCCAATAGCGGGACACGGGCTTTAACGCATCGTTTGTTGTGACGGCGGCACTGTATTCCTGCTCCACCTGCTGAAGCACCGGGTCAGGCTGCCTCGTCGCAAAGGTATCGGCCGGAAGCAGCAGCACCGGGATATTATTGGCCAGCGCTGTACCCGCGGCAGCCGTCAAGTTAGCGGCACCCGGACCGACCGATGTCGATACCGCGTAAATTTTTCTTCTCAGCATCTGCTTGCTGTATGCCATCGCGGCATGCGCCATGCCTTGTTCGTTTTTGCCTTGATAGACTTTCAGGTGCCCGGCGTCCTGCTCAAGCGCCTGCCCGATCCCCAACACATTTCCGTGGCCGAAAATCGTGAAGATGCCCTCAACGAACGGCTCTTCTTTTCCGTCAACATGAATGTACTGCCGGTTCAAGAATTGAATCAGCGCTTGTGCTGTCGTTAAGCGAATTGTCTTACCCACAAACGATCCCACCTTTTATACGTTCTATTTACCGTTAAGACTGTGCTGCGCTTCAATCAGTTCGATGATTTCACCGGCAGCCGGCATTGCTTCTGAGGAGCTGTGTTTGCTGACGACGATGGAAGCGGAAGCGCTCCCGTATTTTAAAGCCGTTTCAATATCCCGGCCGCTGACAAGTCCGTAGATGAAGGCTGACGCATAGGAATCACCCGCTCCGAAGGTCTTCAGCACCTTTGTTTTATAGGCATGCGCCCGGAAAACTTCTCCCGATCTGCTGTATGCGTATGATCCGTCAACGCCGTGCTTAATGACGACAAGGTCAGCGGAGTGCGCAAACAAATGGCGGACGGTTTCATCGTTATCTCCGCCGCTGCGGTTTTCCATTACGTCAAATTCGTCACGCGTACCGATGACGATATCGGATTGTTCCGCCACCAGCGTGTAGTACACGGCTGTTTCTTCTGCCGATTGCCATGTATACGGACGGTAGTCGAGCTCAAACACGACTTTTACGTCATGTTTTTTTGCGATATGCACCGCTTTTAAGACGGCTTCGCGCGACGGGCTTTTCGCAAGCGCCGTACCTGATACGAGCAGCATTTTCGCGTTTGCGATGTAGCCTTCATTGACTTCGGACGGCTCAAGATACAAATCCGCCACGTCATCCCGGTACATCAGAATGCTGCACTCTTCAGGACTGAGAATTTCCGTAAAAGCGAGCCCGGCTTTGCGCCCTTCTCTGTCAACGGTCATTTGTGACGTATCAACGCCCTTTCCCTGCATATAAGAAACGATGAATCTGCCGTGCTGATCGTCCGGGATTTTGCCGATAAAACCGGCTTTTAATCCGAGCTTGGCGCTGCCGATCGCAATATTTGCCGGGGAGCCGCCGACATATTTAGAAAACGTCATCGTTTCTTCCATCGGCCGGTTGTATTCCGCAGCGTTCAAATCAATACACGCGCGTCCGATCGCGACAATATCAAACTCTTTTTCTTCATTAAATGTATATTTCATCGTTATCTGCCACTCCTCACTTGTTAGCGTTCCAGGATCCATTCATGGGCCGGATCATTATGAAACTTCCATTTTCGTGTCGGTCCCGCCATTACATTCAGGTAGTAAGAGGTATACCCGTCCGGAACACCAACCGGATGATAGCCCGCCGGCACGATGACAACGTTTTCATTTTCTGCGGTCATCGTCTCGTCAATCGAGCGGTCGTCCGTGTACACACGCTGGAAGACAAAACCCTGCGGCGGGTCCGTTTCATGGTAATAGGTTTCTTCTAAAAAGGATTCAGCCGGCAGATTGTCTTGGTCATGTTTATGAGGCGGATAGCTCGACCAGTTGCCGCTGTCCGTGTAAACTTCAACAACGAGAAGGCTGTTTGCCGATGGATCTGAATCGGGGAGAATATTATGAACGGTTCGTTTGTTTGCCAGCTTGCCGCGATGTTCCACACCGTTGTCTTCCGCTTTAATCAGCTTTGTCGGAAGCTGGTGTTCGGACGGAGAATAGCACAGCGCGACCCTCGCCCCGCTGACCGCTGTGATTTCAAAAGAGCGGTCATTGGACACATAAACGCTGTCCGTCGGTTTTCTTTCAAATACGCTTTCACGGGTGCCGATGCTTTCAAATGTCTGATCATAATCAGTGACGGTGATTTTTCCCGTTACCGCAACGATGCAGCACTCCTTCTTTTTCAAATCTTCTGTATATGCGGAACCGGGAGTGAGGTCAACGACTTTAAATCCGACGTATTTGAGGTCTGAATTGGCTGAAGTGACGTCATGTATGATGTTCACGCCTTGAGAAATCTCATCGGCCTGCGGTTTGCGCAGCAAATGACTCATGTTTATTCCTCCTTAATTGATGGTAAAAGAAAACCCGGACGGAATCACAAAGCCGTCCGGGCCGGCTGTCAGATCAATTGAAGTCAGGAGACGGGTATCGTGCCGTCACGACTTTTTTACGTGTATAGAAGTCGACGCTGTCCTTTCCGTTTGCGTGCAATGTGCCGAAGAAAGAAGACTTCCAGCCAGAGAACGGGAAGAATGCCATCGGCGCCGGCACGCCAAGGTTGATGCCGAGCATCCCCGCGTCAATATTTTCACGGAAGTAGCGGATCGCGTTCGCATTTGAAGTGAACAGACACGCGCCGTTCGCAAATTCAGACTGGTTGGCGATGTCCACCGCTTCTTTTAAGTTTTTCACGCGGATGACCGACAGAACGGGCGCAAAGATTTCATCTTTCCAGATCGTCATATCCGTCGTCACGTTGTCAAAAATCGTCGGTCCGACGAAATAGCCGTCTTCCGTTGCGTTTTCACGTCCGTCACAAAGAAGTCTCGCTCCTTCTTCGATGCCTTTTTCAATATAGCTGTGCGTGCGTTTTTTGTTGTCCTCGCGGATGACCGGGCCTAAGAACACGCCGTCATCCAGTCCGTTTCCAATCTTGATGTCCGCTGCTTTTTCCTGTAATTTCGCCATAAACTCATCGGCGATTCCCTCTTCAACCGTCACAACCGCGCATGCCATGCAGCGCTCTCCTGCCGAACCGAATGCCGCGCCGATAATGTTTGTCACCGTATCTTCAAGGTGGGCGTCATTTAACACGATCGTATGGTTTTTCGCGCCCGTTAACGCCTGCACGCGTTTCAAATGTTCGCTGCCTTTTTTGAAAACATACTCGCCGACAGGTTTTGAACCGACGAATGAGATGGCTTTAATATCCGGATGTTCAAGAACGCCGTTTACGACGTCATGCGCGCCGTGCACGACATTGAAGACGCCCTTCGGCAGACCGGCCTGTTCAAACAGCTCTGCCAGTTTTTCCGTTAACAGCGGCGTGCGCTCAGACGGCTTCAGAATGAACGTGTTTCCTAACGAAATTGCCATCGGGAACATCCAGCACGGGACCATCATCGGGAAGTTGAACGGTGCGATACCGCCGACCACCCCGATCGGATAGCGGTAGTTCGCCGCCTCTACATCCGTCGCGATGGAGGCAAGTGAATCGCCCATCATGAGTGACGGCGCGCCCGCTGCGAATTCGACGTTTTCAATTCCGCGTCCCACTTCACCGAGTGCCTCCGTCGTGTTTTTACCGTTTTCCAAAGTAATCAGACGGGCAAGCTCTTCTTTGTTCTGCTGGAGAAGCTGCTGATAGTTAAATAGAATTCTCGCACGGCGCGGCACTGCCGTCTTTGACCATGTTTGAAACGCCTCTGACGCTGAGCGGACGGCGTATTCCACATCCTCCCGCGTAGAAATCGGAACCTGGCACATCACTTCTTTTGTAGCCGGATTGACAACGTCTTCATATTGATCTGTCTTACTTTCAACCCATTCACCATTGATGTAGTTTTTCAGTTTTCTGATCTCTGCCATTCTCATTGCCTCCTTAAATAGTAAACATCCTGTTCAGCTGGGTAATAACGGATGAATATATTCATCTTTTACATATAAAAGACATGAATTAAACGCTTACAAATGCTAAAATGATGGTGACTCCCAATCTTCCCATGTAAAAGTTGGTCATGTACCGGAAAAAGCAAACGGTTACATCTTTCACTTTTGATTTTACAGGTTATATTTTGGTCATTTCTTGGTTACATTGTAAGCCCAACACATCTTCAAGTCAATCTAAAAAATCAAAATTTTTTCATTATTTTTATCATACTTTTTTTGATCGGGAAAACAGGAACTTGGAGAACCGTGTCGAATTGGAGGGGATGATCCCTCTTTTTTATCATTTGTTAAGTAACTATTGATTAACTTCTGGTGTTTATTATATATTTTAATTACTTTAAGAATTCTAGAAGGAGTTTTTTTATGAAACTGATGCGGATTCAGGAGATGGAAGAATACATTCTCAAACACGGAGCCACTTCGCTGGATGAGTTGTGCGAGGTATTCAACGTCTCTAAAAACACGGTCAGACGCGATATTAATAAGCTTGCGGAAAAAGGGGTTATCAAAAAGGTGTACGGCGGCGTGACATCAGCCGAAAAATCTGTGCTCGTCCCTTTTGAGAACCGCACCATTCAACATCAGGATGAAAAAATCAAAATCGCCCGCTATGCGTCACGGTTTATCGAGGATCACGATCTTGTGTTTATTGATTCCGGCACGACGACCAAATCGATGCTGGAGACGCTTGATCCCGATAAGAATGTAACGGTTTTGACGAACAGCCTTGATATTATTAACGCGGCTTCATCCATGAAAAATATCGACCTGATCATCATCGGCAATAACTACAAACGGAAGACAAGGTCGTTTGTCGGCATTGATGATCCGAGCACACTCAATAAATACAACATTAACAAGGCGTTCATGTCCGCTACCGGGACAACGATCACCCACGGCCTGACGAATTCCGACTTACTGGAATACGAGGTGAAAAAGAGAATTTCCGAAAAGGCGAACGAAGTGTATCTGCTCGCGGATCATTCCAAATTCGGCAAATCCACGCTTTTGACATACGCGCCTTTCGACCGGCTTCACAGCATCGTCACTTCTCAGCAGCTGGATGAGGAATATACGAAGTATTGCCAAGAGCATCAAATCGACATTCACTTGGCATAGCGTTATAGTTAATAGAGAACGCTGCCGTATTTTTCCGGCAGTCGCTATGATATCCAATTTTTTCAGGGGGCGAAAACATGAGCAAAGTAACAATCGGCAAAACTGACCTAAAAGTATTTCCGATCGGTTTGGGAACAAATGCGGTCGGCGGACACAATCTCTATCCGAATCTGAATGAAGAAACGGGAAAAGAATTGGTCCGGGAAGCGATTAAAAGCGGCGTTACCATGTTAGATACCGCCTATATTTACGGTGTGGGCCGTTCTGAAGAATTAATCGGCGAGGTGCTGAAAGAATGCAACCGCGAGGATGTCTTCATCGCCACAAAAGCCGCTCACAGAAAAGAAGGCGATGACTTTGTTTTCGACAATTCACCGGCCTTTTTGAAACAATCGGTCGAAGACAGCCTGAAACGCCTGCAGACTGATTACATCGATTTATTCTACATCCATTTCCCGGATGAGCACACGCCGAAGGACGAAGCCGTTCAAGCGTTGAATGAGCTGAAAAAAGAAGGAAAAATCCGTTCCATCGGCGTATCCAATTTCTCTTTGGAACAGCTGAAAGAAGCCAATAAAGACGGCTTAGTCGACGTGATTCAAGGAGAATACAACCTGCTGAACCGTGAGGCGGAAAAGACTTTCTTCCCTTATACGACAGAACACGGCATCTCATTCATTCCGTACTTCCCGCTCGTATCCGGACTGCTGGCCGGCAAATACGACGAGAACACAACCTTCCCTGAAGGCGACCTGCGCAATGATCAGGCGCATTTCCAAGGGGAGCAGTTTAAAGAAAACATCAAAAAAGTCAACCAGCTCAAACCGATTGCCGAAAAGCACAATGCCGATACGGCGCATATCGTGCTTGCCTGGTACTTGGCGAGACCTGAAATCGATATCCTGATTCCAGGCGCCAAACGCGCGGATCAATTAAAAGACAACATGAAAGCAGCCTCCATTACGCTATCTGCTGAAGAAATCGCGTTTATCGACAAGCTGTTTTCCTAAGAAAAAAACACGCCTTTTAAAAGGGGCGTGTTTTTTTATGTTTATATTTTTCTCTTCGGGGAATGAAATAGTTATCTAAATAAACTATTATGCGTTCCAAAAGATGAGGAGGATCATCTGTGAAGAAAAACACCAAAAAATACCTGATTTACTTTTTCGGAGCATTAGGCGGGCTGCTTTACGGCTATGATACCGGTGTGATTTCAGGGGCTTTGTTATTTATTAACAATGATATTCCTTTAAACACGCTGACCGAGGGATTGGTCGTCAGCATGCTGCTGCTCGGTGCGATTTTCGGGTCCGCATTAAGCGGGACATGCTCTGACCGATGGGGCCGGAGAAAAGTGGTTTTCGTCCTTTCACTCATTTTTATTATCGGCGCGCTTGCCTGTGCGGCTTCGCAAACCGTCACTATGCTGATTATCTCCCGTGTCATTCTCGGGTTAGCCGTCGGGGGCTCAACGGCGCTGGTTCCCGTTTATCTATCTGAGATGGCGCCGACAAAAATACGCGGAACGCTCGGCACATTGAATAACTTAATGATTGTAACCGGAATTTTACTCGCATATATCGTGAATTACATATTCACCCCGTTTGAAGCTTGGCGCTGGATGGTCGGTCTCGCCGCAGTACCGGCGGCGCTTTTATTAATCGGAATCGCGTTTATGCCGGAATCTCCGAGATGGCTCGTCAAACGCGGCCGTGAGCAGGAAGCCAGACAAGTCATGGAAATGACCCACGACAAAGAGGATATCGCCGTTGAATTGGCGGAAATGAAACAAGGAGAAGCCGAGAAAAAAGAATCTACGCTCGGCTTGCTGAAAGCCAAATGGATCCGCCCTATGCTGCTGATCGGGATCGGCCTCGCCATCTTCCAGCAGGCGGTCGGTATCAACACGGTGATTTACTATGCGCCGACCATCTTTACAAAGGCCGGACTCGGCACTTCGGCGTCCGTTCTCGGCACGATGGGCATCGGTGTCTTAAACGTCATCATGTGTATCACCGCCATGATCTTAATTGACCGGATCGGCCGGAAAAAACTGCTGATGTGGGGAAGTGTCGGCATTACCTTGAGCCTGGCGTCACTATCAGCCATTCTCCTTCTGGCCGGCCTGTCAGCTTCAACAGCATGGCTGACCGTGCTGTTTCTCGGCATCTATATCGTCTTCTACCAGGCGACATGGGGTCCCGTCGTATGGGTTCTGATGCCGGAGCTGTTCCCGTCAAACGCACGCGGAGCCGCAACCGGATTTACGACATTGATCCTGTCGGCAACCAACCTGATCGTTTCACTGGTATTTCCGCTTATGCTGAGCGCTATGGGCATCGGCTGGGTATTCGGAATATTCTCAGTCATTTGCCTCTCATCCTTCTTCTTCGCCGCTTACATCGTTCCTGAAACGAAGGGCAGAAGTTTAGAAGAAATCGAAACGCACTTGAAAAAACGGTTCTCCTTAAAGAAGCGCAGCAAACAAAATCAAATTCTTAAACAGCGCACACTGTAATAAAAAAAGGAATCGCCCCCGCTGGGCGATTCCTTTTTGGCGTCATACCATAACTTTGCAAATGTCATTCGTAAATTCGACCGGATCATGGATCGGCAGCCCTTCAATCAGAAGCGCCTGATTGTAGAGAAGATTTGTGTATAATGCAAGCTTTTCCCGATCTTGTCCGTGCGCGTTCTTTAACGTCTCAAACACTTCGTGATTCGGGTTGATTTCCAGCACTTTTTCCGCTTTGACCTGCTGGCTGTCAGGCATGGCGTTTAATACTTTTTCCATTTCGATCGTCACTTCGCCGTCTGTCGCAAAACAGACCGGATGAGATTTTAAACGTTTCGACGCTCTGACGTTCTTTACTTTATCCGCAAGAATCTCTTTCATGCTTTCAAACAGGTCTTTATATTCGTTTTCTTCGGCTTCAGTCTGCTTTTCATCCTCATCACTGTCGATGCCTAAGTCGGCGCTGGATACGGATTTGAACTCTTTTTCCTCATAGCTTGTCAGCATTTTGATCGCGAATTCATCGATATCTTCCGTGAAATATAAAATTTCGTAGCCTTTGTCCGCCACCATTTCAGTTTGCGGCAGCTTTTCAATCCGCTCATATGAATCGCCGGACGCGTAATAGATATACTTTTGATCCTCAGGCATTCTGGACACATATTCGTCCAGAGTGACGAGCTTTTTCTCCTTAGATGAATAGAAGAGAAGCAGATCTTTTAATACGTCTTTATTCGCGCCGAAATCATTATAGACGCCGAATTTCAGCTGTCTGCCGAAAGATTCATAGAAAGATTCGTATTTTTCTCTTTTGTTCTTCAGCAGGCTCTTGAGCTCGGCTTTGATTTTTTTATTGATGTTTTTCGCAATCAGCTTCAGCTGGCGGTCGTGCTGCAGCATCTCTCTGGAAATGTTCAGCGACAGATCCTCAGAATCCACCATGCCTTTTACAAAGCTGAAATGGTCCGGAAGCAGGTCGGCACATTTGTTCATGATCAGCACGCCGTTGGAATACAGCTCCAATCCTTTTTCGAATTCCTTCGTATAATAGTCAAACGGCATGTTTTCCGGAATAAACAAAATCGAATTGTAGCGCACCGCTCCATCGACGCTGATATGCACATGGGTCAGCGGTTTATCAAAACCGTAATGCTTCTCGGCGTAAAAAGCCTCGTAATCCTCATCCGTCAGCTCGCTTTTGTTTTTTCTCCAGATCGGCACCATGCTGTTGACCGTCTGTTCTTCCTGAACTTCTTCAAATTCGTTCTCGCTGCCCTCTTTCGGCTTGTTGACCGTCTCTTCCATTTTGATCGGGTAGCGGATAAAATCAGAGTACTTTTTCACGATCGCTTTGATGCGGTAGTTTTCTAAAAACTCATCATAGCTTTCATCTTCTGTGTTTTCTTTTATTTGCAGGGTGATTTCCGTACCGACGGTTTCCTTGTCACACGGCGCGATCGTGTAGCCGGCAGCCCCTTCCGACTCCCATACATGCGCTTCGTCACTGCCGAGCGCCTTACTTTTCACCGTGACTTTATCAGCCACCATAAATGCCGCATAAAACCCGACGCCGAACTGGCCGATAATGTCATGGCCGTCTTTCGAGTCATTTTCTTGCTTGAAAGCGAGTGAACCGCTTTTCGCAATCGTGCCGAGATGCTGTTCAAGCTCGTCTTTTGTCATCCCGATACCGGTGTCTGTGACGGTGAGCGTTCTCGCTTCTTTGTCCGCCGTCACTTTTATGTAGTAATTGTCTTGATCAAACGTTAATGAATCATCGGTTAACGCCTTGTAATAGATTTTGTCAATCGCATCGCTCGCGTTGGAAATTAACTCGCGGAGAAAAATTTCCTTCTGCGTGTAAATGGAGTTAATCATCATGTCCAGCAATCGCTTGGATTCTGCTTTAAACTTTTTTTTCCGCACTTCAGATCTCTCCTTTAATTATGCTTTGATGTTATGTAAAATCTTTTCAGCATCTATTTATCATATACAGTGACAATTGTCAACTAGGATTAGCAGATGCATATATTGTAAATTTAACATGTTAATGGATTGATTTCACCCATTTTATCAATAAAAAAGAGAGAATGTTGATCATCCTCTCCTCTCTGCTTCTTTCCGGCGGCCGAATTCCTTCTTCATCCATATGTATGACGGGTAGAAAAACAAACTAAATAAGATAAGAGATCCCAAGTTTCGCAAAGACTCATGCAGAACATTTCTTACAGTGAGAGGAAATATGATGTCCTGAAATAGAATAGAGATAACGGTGTAAATCACAAATCCCATAGGAACAATGGCATAACAATAAAACGCTATCTCCTTCTTATGCTGTATCTTCAAAATATGTAAACCTCCCAATGATGTATATACATAATATTAACATATTTAATAGGTATTTAGAAACAGACCTCCGTATGTTTATCCCCCTATTCAGCGGGAACAGATATAAAAAAGGAGGAATCGCAATATGGGAAGATTAACAGACAAAACCGCAATCATCACAGGGGCCGCGACAGGCATCGGACAAGCGACGGCACGGGTTTTCGCCGATGAAGGCGCCCGCGTGATCTGCGGTGATATCAATGAAAGCGAACTGAATGAAACCGTCAGCGCCATCAGAAAAAACGGCGGAGAAGCAGAAGCCTTTCACCTTGATGTATCAGACGAAGAAAACGTAAAGTCTTTTGCGGACGGCATTCAGCAAAAGTACGAAACAATTGACATTCTGTTCAACAATGCCGGTGTTGACCAAGAGGGCGGAAAAGTCCATGAATACCCGGTCGACCTGTTTGACCGGATCATCGCCGTCGATCTGCGCGGCACATTTCTTTGCAGCAAATACCTGATTCCGCTCATGCTCGAAAAAGGAGGCTCCATCATCAACACCTCCTCCATGTCCGGCCGGGCCGCAGACCTTGACCGCTCAGGCTATAACGCCGCAAAAGGCGGAATCACGAACCTGACGAGAGCGATGGCCATTGATTACGCCAGAAGCGGAATCCGCGTCAATTCCTTATCGCCGGGGACGATTGAAACGCCGCTCATTGATAAATTGGCAGGCACGACAGAAGACGAAATGGGCGAGGCGTTCCGTGAAGCCAACAAATGGATCACGCCGCTCGGCCGGCTCGGAAAACCGGAAGAAATGGCAGCCGTCGCACTCTTCCTCGCTTCAGACGACAGCTCTTACGTCACGGGAGAAGACATCACCGCAGACGGCGGCATCATGGCATACACTTGGCCGGGGAAAATGCTGATTGATAAGAAATGGAAGGAAGAGACGGAGTGACGATAGATAATAAAAAAAGCCAGTGTAAAAAAAACACTGGCTGAACAAGCTGAGGGCGGGTTACTTAAACCAGCCCTTTTCCTTTGATCGGGTAATGGCTTCAATTCGATTTTTCACTTCTAATTTATCCAGGATCATCGAAACGTAATTGCGGACTGTGCCGCTTTTGATGCTGAGGGCGTTTGCGATTTCTTTCGTGTTTTTTCCGTCCGCGACAAGCTCGAGCACCTCTTTTTCCCGTTCGGTCAGCGGGTTTTCTTCACTATAGATGTCCTCCATTAATTCAGGTGCATAGACGCGTCTCCCTTTCATGACGCTGCGGATGGCGCTGACGAGCTCATCGCTCGGGCTGTCCTTGAGCATGTACCCGCTGACGCCTGCTTTTAGCGCCCGCTGAAAATAGCCGGAGCGGGCAAAGGTCGTCAAAATGATGATTTTCACACCGCTGTCCTTGAGTTCTTCTGCCGCTTCAAGACCTGATTTCCCGGGCATTTCGATATCCATCAGACAGATGTCGGGCGCATGTTTTTCCACGAAATCGATGGCATCCTGGCCGCTTGTGCCTTTACCGACAACCGTCATATCCTCTTCTAAATTCAACAGCGAACCGAGTGCACCGAGCAGCATTTGCTGATCCTCGGCAATGAAGATGTTGATCATCTGCTACCATCCTTTTCTTTTGATTTTGAATCATTCGGGATTCTCATGGTCAGCTTTGTTCCGGCGGCTGTATCGATGGCTAAACTGCCGTTTGCGAATTCAAGACGTTCCCTCATTCCAAGCAGGCCGTGCCCCTTTGAAAAAAAGCGGTCTTCTTTGCATTGAAAGCTGCCGTCATCTTCTACCGTAATGACAACCTCTTTCCAAAGCTGCTGAATGGTGATGCGGCATACTTTGGCGCCGCTGTGTTTCACGACATTGGTGACGGCTTCTTTAATGCACATGCTGACGATGTTTTCGTTCAGCAAAGAGATATGTTTAGGCGCTTCTTTTTCTTCATACACAAATTCAATTCCTGCCGCTTCAAGAATTTGCCGAACATTGCCGAGCTCATCCTTCAAGCGGATGCCTTTCATTGATGAGACGATTTTTCTGACCTCATTTAAGGAGGTGCGGGCCGTCTGCTGCACGCTTTTCAGCTCAGTGCGGGCCTGTTCAGGGTCCTTGTAAATCAGCTTTCGGGCGAGGTCGCTTTTCAGTCCGATTAAGGAGAGCTTTTGTCCAAGTGTATCGTGAAGGTCCCGGGCGATGCGCTGCCTTTCTTCCAGCTTCACAAGATCGGCGATTCGCTCATTTGCATATTCTAATTTCTCCTCAAGGCGCTCCCGTGCCTTTCTGCTTCGAATGCTGAGCGGGAGCAGGATGGCACTGATCAGTGTAATGACGATAAACGGAATTTGTGTCAAAAACCACCCTTTTTTCAGAACAAGGCTGAAGTTGACGGCAACCGCCGCACTGATGATATGAATGTAATATAAGATGTAAAAAGGAACTTTGTCTCGGATATGGCCGATGAAGTAGGCGATAAAGAAGGCGAAGTAAATATAGCTGAACAGCATAACTGAGCCGGTCGAAATGCCGATCAGAAGAAGCGCCCATAAGTAAAGCGGCCAGCCTTTTGCAACAAATGCGAAGCGGTATGCGCCAAAGAAAACAAGTGTGAAAATGATGCCGGCCACGATAACAAAGGTAGAAGAGCTTTTAAAAATAAAATAAAAAGGCAAGATGAAAAAAATCGTCCATATATAAGGAGAAATCCCGTTCAGTTTTTGAAATTTAAAATACTTCTTCATCTTTGTTCCACCTTCTGCTGCTTGTGTCTACCATCACTTTATCAAAACACCGCCTTCATTGCATCCTCACGCATGAAGAGAAGGCCCTTTCTGATAAGAGAAAGAGCCGCGCGCCATATCAGGCATTTTTCTTTAAAGGTTCTTTCGGCACCGGATGGGGCGCCGGTTTTTTCCGCGCCTCCCGAAAGGTGACAAATTGCTTTTCGTCCTCATCCCACAGACGGAATTTCATGGATTCAAGACTTGTTTTAAGCGTAATGGTCGGTACGTTTTTTAAAGGCTCGTGCCCCTCATGAGCGGCTTCCAGCTTGTAGTTCGGCACTTTCGGGCTTAAGTGGTGGACATGATGGTAGCCGATATTGCCTGTCAGCCATTGCAAAAGCTTCGGAAGCTTGTAAAAGGAGCTTCCTTCTACCGCGGCCTGCACATAGTCCCAATGCTCATCGGCTTCAAAATAAGAATCCTCAAACGTGTGCTGAACATAAAAGAGCCAGACGCCGATTGACCCCGAAATAAGGAAAATCGGACCCTGAACAAGCAAAAAGTTTTCCCAGCCGACAAGCAGGCACGTCGCAGCAGCCAATAAGACAATCGCCGCGTTCGTGAAATAGGTGTTCCAGCGCTCCTTGCGGCGGGCGCCTTTTACATTGAAACGGTTTTTAATCAGAAATACGTAAATCGGGCCGAGAATAAACATAATAAACGGATTGCGATAAAGTCTGTAGCGTACTTTTGTCCAGGCTGAGGCTTCGTTGTATTCCTTGACGGTCATCATCCAAATATCGCCGGTGCCCCGTTTATCTAGGTTGCTGCTCGTCGCATGATGAATGGAGTGGCTGCGCTGCCATTGAAGGAACGGAAACAGTGTCAGCACACCTGAAATAAACCCGAACAGCCGGTTCAGCTTCTTTTGTTTGAAAAAGGATTGATGGCAGCAGTCGTGGAAAATAATAAAGATTCTTGTCAAAAATCCCGCTGCTATAACAGTAAAGGCGAGGGTCAGAAGATAGGAGACATTGAGGCTGAAGTAAGCAAGAAACCAAAGGGCAAAAAACGGCACAAACGTGTTGAAAAGCTGAATGACACTATGCTTTGTATCGGCGCCGGAAAATGCGGCAACCTGCTTTTTTAAAGACGCTTGTTTTTGAGTTGCGGCGTGATTGATCATGAATGTCATGTCCCTTCTTTTTCATTATGATCCCAAGTATAACGGGGCGCCAGACGCTTTTGTAGTAGCAGCCATCATGCCCCGAATATGACATTTGTCATGTTTGGCGGCAGAATGCTGATCAGGCGTCATATGGAAGGTATCTTTTTTAAGGGATAAAGCCGGACAATTCATATCGGCACTTCTCGAAGAAAACAGCAAAAAAGAACCCGGCCTGTTTTCGGCTGAGTTCTTTTTCATCATCCTCACAGCAAAATCACCCGATACTTCTTTACATCCAAAAACTGCAGAAACTCCCGGGCCAGCATGTCCGGCGCGTGGTCTTTTCCTTCATGAAGACGATATTGAATCAGACCGACGAGCATGGACGCGACATAATATGCATAGAGTTTTTTGCCCGCCTGAATGTGCAGGGGCTGATGAAGATAAAACGATTGCAGCGCTCTGAACATTTCCGGAATGACGTCAGGCACTCCGGAGCCCTCTCTCAGAAAATGGACGAGCGGCAGGCCTTCCGACAGTGCCGAAAAGAGACGGACGAGCGCGGCTTCCGCTTCTTCCATGGAGCAATCGGCAGGCTCTCCTTTTACCGTCAATAATCCGATCAGATCCCGGCATGATTGATGGATGATCGTTTTCAGCAATGCTTCTTTGTTGGCGTAATGGTCATAAAAAGTGGCACGGCGGAGGTTGCTTTGACGGGCAATATCGGAAATCGTAATCGCCGCGTACTCTTTTTTTTCTGCCATTAAGCCGATCATGGCTTCTTGCAAGGCCTGCCTCGTCCTTGTCACCCGGCGGTCGGCGGGCTTTTTTTCTTCTTGTTCCGGCACCCGGCGGCCAAACAGCCAGTAAAACCGTTTTTGAGAAATCAAATCCCACACCTGTCCGCTGATCGCTTCCGGGGATGCCCCGGGCTCCTCATTCAGCCAGTACAACACAATGGCATACGTGTATAAAGCGCGGTAATGAATGTACATATCCTGTTCAGTCGGTGAGAAATCCGCATTGACCGGTGACAGCAGCACATCATGCCGGAACACATCTTTTAAAAAAGCATGAAAGTGAAAATAGGGCATTTTATTGCGGTCCATCATCGTTTGAAAAAACACCCGATGCCGATCAACAAAAGACAGGGTCGGATGCACTTTTTGCCATCCGCCATGTAAATGAAGCACATCTTTATTCTTCAGTGAATCATACAGCGCTTCGCTCAGCCCGTCTTTCATTTCTTCCTCTATATCCTCTAAAATCGCATATTTATCTTCGTAATAAAGGTACAGTGTCCCCCGGCTCACATGCGCCCGTTCGGCGATGTCCTTCATGGTCACACGGCGGATATCCCGCTCTCCAAGCATGGCCAAAAGCGCTTGTTTGATGTCAGTTGTCACAGAATCCGGCATAAGAGACACTCCTTTCATTAGACAGATCACCGCAATTTGTACGGTAACGTATAGATGTGTTTACGCTGTCTTTGCCGCAAAAACACATCACATTATAATAGGCCCTGAAGAAACAAAAAAGCAACCAGAGGAGGAAGACCGATGGATCAGCATATAAAAGCAGACATCAAACGCGTCTTTGAGCTTCAGAAAAAAAATCAAAAAACGCTGCGTGCTTCAACAGCCGGGCAGCGCAGAGAAAAGCTTCAGCGCTTTTTAGATGCCGTCACCGCACATGAAGAAGAAATCATCGAGGCAATCAGACGGGACGTCCGCAAGCCTTATCATGAGGTGAAAAGAGCGGAAACGCAGGGAACGATCAAGGCGATAAAAGATAATATGAACAATCTCGACACCTGGATGGCGCCGAAACGCGTCGGCTCATCCGTCAGTCCCGACGCTGACGGCGTATTAATGTACGAGCCAAAAGGCCTTACCTTAATTCTCGGCCCGTGGAATTATCCGTTTATGCTGACGATGGCTCCGCTTGCAGCTGCCATTGCGGCCGGCAACAGCGCGATTGTGAAGCTGTCCGATTTTACAATGGAGACGAGCCATATCGCCGCGACAGTTATTCGCGAGGCATTTCACGAAGAAGAAGTCGCCATTTTTGAAGGTGAGGTCGATGTCGCCACAGAACTGCTCGACCAGCCGTTTGACCACATTTTCTTCACCGGAAGCACGAATGTCGGTAAAATCGTCATGACGGCAGCAGCGAAGCACTTGTCGTCCGTCACGCTTGAGCTTGGCGGAAAAAGCCCGACGATCATCGACAGCGACTATGATTTGATGGACGCGGCGAAAAAAATCGCCGTCGGCAAATTTGTCAATGCGGGACAAACATGTATCGCTCCTGACTATCTCCTTATGAAGGAAGATGTACAGGACACCTTTACAGATCTCCTGCAAACCATTGTCAATGCAGGTTTTATGGAGGATGATCATACGGTTGACCGCAATAAATTCACGCAGATTGTCAATGAGCGCAACTTTAACCGTGTCAAAGCTCTATATGATGATGCCATTGAAAAAGGGGCGAAAACGGCCTTCGGCGGCGTATTCGATGCGCATGACCGCACGATTTCTCCGACCGTGCTGACAAACGTCACGCCTGATATGAAGATCATGCAGGAAGAAATCTTCGCACCGATTCTGCCGATTATGAATTACGAAGATATCAGTGAAGCCGTTGATTACATCACTGAACGGGACAAGCCGCTTGCCTTGTATGTATTCAGCCATAATCAGGAGCTGATCGATTATGTGCTGCAGCATACGACATCCGGCAATGCTTCTGTCAATGATGTCGTCGTTCATTTCACTGACGTCAACCTTCCGTTCGGCGGTGTCAATACGAGCGGGATCGGTTCATATCACGGTGTGTACGGCTTTAAAGAATTTTCTCATGAAAAAGGCGTATTTATTCAAGCCTCTAAATAAAAAAAGAATCCGCGCAGATGACGCGGATTCTTTTTTATTATTTTTTTGCCCCGAATGCGAGCAGTTTCGTATAAGTGCCGACATAGAGCGTGCCGTCTTCAGCCAGAACCGGGGAGGAAATGACATTGCTGTCTGTTTGATAGCGCCATTTTTCATTACCGTCAGCGTCAACCGCATAGACATTTTTATCGTCAGAACCGAAGTACACATTGCCGTCCGCATCAATCAGCGGCGCCGTTCTCACAGGCCCGTCCGTATAGAAAGACCAGTTCATATTGCCGGTTTTGCTGATGGAAAACAGCTCGCCGCTTCCGGAACCGATATACACATTGCCGTTATGGTCGATCGCTAATGAAGAGCTGGAGAAACCGTTTAACGGGAACGTCCACTTTACAGCACCCGTTGATGTATAGGCGTATAAGTTGCCGTCCTGGTTTCCGGCGTAAACAGTGCCGTCTCTATCAATAACCGGATAACCTTTAAACCCGTTGGACGTCGTTTTTGACCATTTCACTTGGCCCGTTCCGGAATTGATCGCGTAAAAGATATTATTGTACGTTGCCGTATACAGCGTGCCGTTTGACGCTAACACGGGAGCGGAGCCGACCACGCCGTTTGTTTTAAACTTCCACTTTTGCGTCCATGTCGAAGGCGACGTCGGTTTAATCGCATAGATATAGTTATCCAGCGTCGACACATACAGCGTGCCGTCAGAGCCGATAGCCGCATCGGAACTCGGCGCTCCGCTCAGCGGAACCGATGTTAAAATGGTTCCGGTTTCTTTGTCGATGAAATACAGTTTTTTATCGTGAGATGGAAGATAAATGACACCGTTTGTTCCGAGTACCGGAGTCAGCGTATAGGTCGTCCCGAGGTTTTCCGTCACCCATTTCACAGTACCGTCCGGATGATACGCCGTCAGCTTCCCGTCTTTTGATTGAATAAATACGGTGCCTTCCCCGTCAACCGCGGCTCCCGCACCGTTTTGAGGGGTGGCCGGGACATTCTTTTCCCATTTTAACGCGCCATCGGCAGTGCTTGTAAACCGGCTTTCTCTTGACCAGTTGAACATCGTCGGAGACATCGCCTGCGCGTCATACCGTCCCGCCAAGAAACCGGATGCCGCATGATTTTGTTTAAATACCGTTTCCGCAGCTTGAGCAGCCGCCGGATGCAGCCATTTTGCCCCCGGCAGATCAGAAACCGCTCCCACAGATAAAGCCGCAGCAACCGCAGCGCCGGCCGCCAATGTTTTCATTCGCAATGAAGCTGTCTTTTTTTTCAATGTCAGTTCCTCCCGTTTCTATTAAAAGCTGCTATATCACTTCGATCATACCATAATTAACCTATGAAATATTTGTATTTTCGGTAGATTTATAGAACAAATGTCACATAGCCTGCTGATGCTTCGGGGATGATCGAAACGCGGCAATATACCACACCACATTGACGATGAAAGCCGCGCCTGACCAAACGAAAAGGCCGTAATAAAGAGACAGCTCCTGCCCTAAGGAAATTGCGGTCAATAACGCCACCAACAAGACAGCCGCGCAAATGATAAGCCCGATTCCGCAAAAAACGGCCATGATGATTTTCATGACACGAATACCGAGAATATACAAAATGAGCGGGACCGCATATATAACAAAGATCTGGCCGACGGCGGCCCACATGCCCGCGGAATTAAAACGATTCGCGTTCGGCCCCGTTTCCGCAAGCGGAGAAAGCGAGACGAGGACCGGCAATAAACAAAACAGCAGAGCGGAAAGCAAGGTCACCGCAACCGCACCTTTTTTCTTTTGATTCATGTGAATATCCTCCTGACAATAACCCGGCTTTTTTACCGGTAATCTGATAATATGTTATATTTTAGCACGATTTTCACTTAATTTGAGAATGTTTTGTCAAAAACGAATTTACAAATCCAGAAAAATAGATATAATAAACGTTATGGAACCGATATTGATTCATAAAGCGCTATCTAACAAAACACGAAGTGATATTATGACGTGGCTTAAACACCCGGTAGACCATTTTGATGAAAGACCTTATCTTGATCAGGGACTCAGTTTCCGCACCGGAATTTGCGTCGGTGATATTCAGGCAAAGTCGGGGCTTGCGCAGTCCGTCATCTCCAGCTACCTGCTGACGATGCAAAAAGCCGGCCTGCTGGAATCTGAACGAATCGGAAAGTGGACCTATTACAGAAGGAATGAAAAACAAATTAAAGCCTTTGCTGACTATGTTCAGCACCAGCTATAACCATGAAAGGAGGGCTTTTTTTGTTCTAATATATCTATTTTTCTGTATATGTAGTTATAAAAGGAGGCATACATAACAATGAAAAAAAGCAGTTCCATCTTCATTCTGTTTTTGGCATTAGGGGTTTTCGGAATTATCACGACCGAAATGGGCATTATCGGCGTTCTTCCGCAGGTGGCGGACAGATTTCATATTTCTGCTTCAAAAGCGGGGTGGCTTGTCAGTATTTTCGCGTTCATCGTCGCTGTGTCGGGACCGTTTTTGACCTTGCTTGCTTCAGGCATAAACCGGAAAGTCATTCTGCTTTTGGCGGTGCTGATGTTTGCCGTTTCAAATGCGGTCTACGCGTATACGGCGCATTTCAGTGTCATGCTGGCGTTTCGGATCATTCCGGCTTTATGCCACCCGGTGTTCTTTTCTGTAGCGCTTGCGGCCGCGGCCCGGCTTGTCCCCGCCGGCCAATCCGGAAAAGCCGTAACGAAAGTCTTTTCAGGCATCACCGCCGGCTTTGCGTTCGGCGTGCCTTTCACGTCTTATCTGGCGGAGCGTCTCTCCCTTGAAGCCGCCTTCTTATTCGGCGCTATCATCAGTCTCATCGCATTCACGGGCATTCTTCTCTTTTTGCCATCCATGCCGGTCACAGAAAAAATGTCTTTCAGAAGCCAGCTCGGCATCCTTCGCAAACCGGTTTTGTGGCTCAATATCGCTGCCGTCACCTGTCTCTTTGCGGCCATGTTTTCTGTCTACAGCTATTTTGCGGAGTACCTCGGACGAGTGTCCCATATGAACGGCACATGGGTCAGCTTCATGCTGATGAGCTTCGGAGTGATTATGATAGCCGGGAATTTCGTCTTCGGCGCTTTGTTATATAAAAATATGAAAAAGACCGTCATCCTGTTTCCGCTTCTTTATACAGCCGCCTACTTGCTCATATACGGGTTTGGGACGTCTTTCGCGCCGATGGCCGTTCTCGTCTTCGTATGGGGCGCCGTTCATTCCGGCGGTCTCATTGTCAGCCAGACATGGCTTACTGCGGAAGCAAAGGAGGCGCCCGAATTCGGCAACAGCCTGTTTGTCTCTTTTTCCAACCTCGGCATCACCATCGGAACGGCGGCGGGCGGCTGGTTTATTTCACATTTGGGAATCCATCAGCTGATGTGGTGCGGCATCATGTTTGCCCTTCTGGCTTTCGGGCTGATCATGGGACGCTTGGCATGGGGAAAGAGGCTGCTCGCAGAAGCTTAAGCTCCGTTGCAAAATCCGGAATGATTACGTATAATATTCCAGATTAAAGCAAGGGAGAGAAAAAGATACATGGAAAGACCGGCAGGATTTTGGATTCGGTTTCTGGCTTACGTCATTGATCAAATCATCATAGGAATTCCGATTTTTATCATTCAATTTATGGTCTCTTTTTTATTTGCGGCAGGCGTTGCGGCGGCTGACCCCTTCATGACCGAAAATCAGTTTAACATCTCTTTTCTGGTGTTCGGCGTCATCCCGATTCTTGCGAGCTCTTTTGTGATCAGTATCTTATATTTCAGCCTGCTCACGGCCTCAAAGATGCAGGGGACACTGGGAAAAGCATTGCTCGGCCTTAAGATCGTCAATGAGGATGGCGGACGGATATCCATCGGCCAGGCCTTCGGACGCGCTTTCGCATATATCATATCTAAGCTCATTCTTTATATCGGATTCATCATGGGCGCCTTCGGAGAGAAAAAAACGCTGCACGATATCATGTGCAGCACCCGTGTTGTCTATAAATAATGACCTCAAGTCCGGGCCTTTTGAGCCCGGGCTTTTTTATGACGGCTGTGCCCGCCTGATGTCAATGCCGCCCTTTCCGTCAGCCTCAATGCGGATCGTCCCGTTCACAATGACAGACAGCGGATGGAACTCCGCATGCTGATCAGAAAAAATCCAGCGGCGGCCGCTCGGCCCTAAAAGCAAAAACGCCCCATCATTGTAATCACCCATAAAATGAAACCCATTTTCCCTAAGAGGCGCATGCTTTCTCACCGGAATGCCGAAACGCTGCAGCTCCCTCCCGGTTGATACGACTTCGGCAGCCGTCAGATTCACCTCGCCGATATTCAGAACGGACTCAATCGAAAAATGTACCGCGCTTGGCGGCGATGTTTCTCTCACGATGAATTCCGCCAGATTGTTGGACGGATCTTTGAAATAAAAGGAACGCGCCTGAATATGAGAGAAATACACCTCATCCTCCCCATCTTCCGTTTGAAAAACGACTTTATCCTTTATCCACGCCTTCGCCTCATCAAAACGATTATTCGGAATGTTAAACGCGAAATGATACGTCGGATGAGAGTGAGAATCGGCGCGCCTGAATTCCAACTCACTTTCTCCCGCCTTGATGGTAAACGAATCACCGGACTCATCAATTAAAGAAAAACCTAACACCCGTTCATAGAAGTGTTTCGTCTCCTCCAACGCACAACTGTACAAAGTAATGTTATTTATTTGCATGATCATACCCCCTTTGGTTTATACTGCCATATAGAGGGGGTGATTCCTACTGTTTCGATTCACCAATTGAGAATCCCCCTTTCGCCCAGCACTAAACATGACAAACAGCACCAAACCGCTTATACCAGGCGTTTTTAAACATCTAAAGCAAAAAAAAACAGAAAATAATACCCCATATAGCTTGACAAAAAATAAATGTTATTTAATAATCTATATATAATTAGAATTATTATTGAAAGATAAAGTGAATGCTTTGTCTTTTTAATATATTTCAAATCACATTTCAGGAGGAAGATATTATGTCTTTAATCGGAAAAGAAGTACTGCCATTCGAAGCAAAAGCTTTCAAAAACGGTGAATTCATCGATGTAACAAACGAAGATTTGAAAGGTCAATGGAGCGTTTTCTGCTTCTATCCAGCGGATTTCTCTTTCGTTTGCCCGACTGAACTTGAAGATCTTCAAGGACAATACGCTGCACTGAAAGAATTAGGTGTTGAAGTATACTCTGTTTCTACAGATACTCACTTCGTACACAAAGGCTGGCATGACAGCTCTGAAAAAATCGGCAAAATCACTTACGCAATGATCGGTGACCCATCTCAAACGATCTCCCGCAACTTCGACGTTCTTGACGAAGAAACTGGTCTTGCTGACCGCGGAACATTCATCATCGATCCTGATGGCGTTATCCAAACAGTTGAAATCAATGCAGGCGGTATCGGCCGTGACGCAAGCAACCTTGTAAACAAAGTAAAAGCAGCTCAATACGTTCGTCAAAACCCAGGTGAAGTCTGCCCGGCTAAATGGGAAGAAGGCGGCGAAACACTTACACCTAGCCTTGATTTGGTAGGTAAAATCTAAGGAGTGCATTCCATTGGTACTTGATGCAAATATCAAAGCACAATTAAATCAATACATGCAGCTAATTGAGAACGACATTGTTCTCAAAATAAGCGCCGGTGACGATGACACTTCTAAGGACATGCTGGCTCTCGTTGACGAGCTGGCTTCCATGTCATCTAAAATTTCAGTTGAAAAAACTGAATTAAACAGAACACCGAGCTTCAGCGTTAATCGTACCGGAGAAGACACAGGCGTTACATTCGCCGGTGTTCCTCTCGGCCACGAATTTACATCATTAGTGCTGGCATTGCTTCAAGTCAGCGGCAGAGCGCCTAAGGCTGATCAAAAGGTCATTGACCAGATTAAGAACATCAGCGGAGAATACCGCTTTGAATCTTATATCAGCCTGACGTGCCACAACTGCCCTGATGTCGTCCAAGCATTAAACATGATGAGCGTGCTCAACCCGAATATCACTCATACAATGATTGACGGCGCGGCATTCAAAGAAGAAGTGGAAAGCAAAAACATCATGGCTGTTCCGACTGTATTCTTAAACGGTGAATCTTTCGGAAGCGGCCGTATGACCATCGAAGAGATTCTCGCAAAAATGGGCAGCGGCGCAGATGCGTCTGAGTTTGCCGACAAAGAGCCGTTTGACGTTCTTGTTGTCGGCGGCGGACCTGCCGGCGCAAGCGCGGCGATCTACACGGCGCGTAAAGGCATCCGCACCGGTGTCGTCGCTGAACGCTTCGGCGGCCAGGTACTCGACACCATGAGCATCGAAAACTTCATCAGCGTCAAAGCGACTGAAGGACCGAAGCTCGCTGCAAGCCTTGAAGAGCACGTGAAAGATTATGATATTGACGTCATGAACCTTCAGCGCGCGAAACGCCTTGAGAAAAAAGACCTCTTCGAACTTGAACTTGAAAACGGCGCTGTACTGAAAAGTAAAACAGTGATCCTTTCAACAGGTGCCCGCTGGCGCAATGTCAACGTACCTGGTGAGCAAGAGTTCAAAAACAAAGGTGTCGCTTACTGCCCGCACTGTGACGGACCATTGTTTGAAGGCAAAGACGTAGCGGTTATCGGCGGCGGAAACTCCGGAATCGAAGCGGCGATTGACCTTGCAGGTATCGTCAATCACGTGACTGTGCTGGAATTCGCGCCTGAACTGAAAGCAGACGAAGTCCTGCAAAAACGTCTTTACAGCCTGCCAAACGTCACTGTGCACAAAAATGCACAAACGAAAGAAATCACAGGCGACCAAAACGTAAACGGCATTACGTTCGTTGACCGTGAAACAGGCGAAGAAAAACACGTTGAACTTCAAGGTGTATTCGTCCAAATCGGCCTCGTGCCTAATACAGAATGGTTAGACGAAACGGTCGAACGCAACCGCATCGGCGAAATCATCGTCGATAAGAGCGGCGCGACAAGCGTTCCCGGCCTATTTGCCGCAGGGGACTGCACAGACGGCCCGTACAACCAAATCATTATCTCCATGGGGTCAGGTGCAACTGCCGCTTTAGGCGCATTTGATTATTTGATCCGGAATTAATGTGAAAGCCGCCATATGAATGGCGGCTTTTTTACATATACTAATTAAGAAGGCAGTATTTCCTCTAAACAATCCTCGCTGATTTTATAAGATTTTGGCCTTCTGCTTACCAGCTCAACAAATCCTTGCTGTTCTAAATAATCCATTACTCTGTTAATTTTATGTCTCGATTTATTTGAGAGCTCCATTAAATCTTGCACCGACAGCGTAACCTGATCATTTACAAATACATTAATCGTGATAATGATATTAAAAATATCACGTTCATCTTTATAATCAGCCCATTGATCGCTATCAATATAGTTCCTAATTCGTTTCAGTTTCATTAAATTAAATTCAAGATCCTCAATAATTCCTTTTTGTCCTGACAGAAGCAACTCCAGCATATCCATTAAATAAAAAGTCAGCTCTCCCCGGTTTAAAGGTGCGGGAATTTCCTCTAATGCCTTATAATACTTATCTTTGTTCTTATTAACTGCGTAAGAAAAAGTGATGGCTGAATATTTTTCTAAGTATCGGGACAAATAACTCCCAACGATAAGGCGTCCTGTTCTTCCATTGCCGTCATAAAAAGGATGAATGTATTCATAGTAGTAATGAGCTGTCATGTAACGATACAGCTGGGGATGTGTTTCATCGTGAAGATAAGCAATTAAAGCCTCAAGCGCTTCTGTTATCTTCTGTTCAGAATTAACGCCGATATGGGTGGTCATGTTCCCATCGTTCACTTCAACATAGCCTTTTCTGAATAGCTCACCATCCGGCGCATCTTCTGTTCCGATTTCATCTGCGACCAGCTCGTCATATAATTCCCTAAAGTCATGAATGCTTGTAAACGACGGAATTCGGTCTATAAATTGATATGTTTTCATCAATCCGACAAACCGCTTATGTGAGGGCTCGGATTGTTCTAACGCTTTAAGAGCCTCTTTCAATTCTTTTTTTGTACTGCGGATTCCTTCAATTTCATTATTACTCTGTGCTTCATTAATAATTAATTTATCAAAATAAGGTTTGACAGCAAATTCAGGGAGCTGACTGATAAGGGATGAAATTTTGGAACTGTTTAACAACACTTCATTATTCAGCTTCATGAGTTTATGTGTATTCACATAAAATAGCTCAAATGAATCGTCCGTGGGTCGGCCTTTTCGGAACCCCCGTATGTTTAATGATGTTGAATAACTGCCATAGCTGCTTGTTCTCTTTTTAAATTCTTTTTCATATGAATCAGCATCCATTTTATAAAAAAGCTTAGATAACTTCTCATACTTCATATTATCACCTCGCTTAATTTAAAATTATACACTTTTTTTAAATTATACAATCATTATAGCCTGATTTCTAACAAATATTCTCGCTTTCCAATCAAAACAAAAAACGGCGTACTGCATGGCAGTACACCGTCTGAAGCAATTCAATCTGTCTTTCTCCCTCTCGCCCGATAGATAAGAAATAATCCAATAAACCACAGCGGCGTCAGCAGCAAAGCCGGGCGCGTTGCATCCGCAAACAGCATAATCACCAGAATGACGGCAAACAGCGCCAGCACGGCGTAATTGATAAACGGCGCAAACGGCGCCTTGAAAGACGAGCTTGCATGTAAGTCCGGACGGGTTTTCCTGTATCTGATATGACAGACAAGAATCGCGCCCCACACCCAAATGAAACAAATCGCGCTGATGGTGGTCACGATGCCAAAGGCTGCTTCCGGTATCAATTTGCTTAAAAGAGCGCCAGCTGACAGCACAATAACCGATATCCATAATGCGCGGCTCGGCACATGATTTTTATTCAGCTTCGAAAAACTTGCAGGCGCTTGTTTCGTTTTGCTTAAGTTATACAAAATCCGGCTTGTTGAAAACATCCCGCTGTTACAAGCAGAAGCGGCAGACGTTAATACGACAAAATTAATGATTCCCGCGGCTAACGGGATGCCGACCAGACTGAAGGTCTTTACAAAAGGACTTTCCGCCGCATTCAGCTGCATCCACGGATTAATACATAAAAGAATGAGCAATGCTCCGACGTAGAAAAATAAAATCCGCAATGGAATTTTATTGATAGCGGACGGAATATTTTTTTTCGGATTTGACGTTTCCGCCGCCGACACACCCACTAATTCCACACCGACATAGGCGAAGATCACCATCTGGAACGAAAGCAAAAAGCCTGAAAATCCGTTCGGAAACAAGCCGCCGTGCTCCCACAAATTCGCCGCTGAAACCGTTCCGGTATGCGTTTTGAACCCAATCACCAGCAGAACCACCCCGATGACAATTAACGCGAGAATCGTGACTACCTTAATTAAGGCGAACCAAAACTCCAATTCTCCAAAAATCTTAACCGTTAACAGATTAAGCCCTAATAAAATGAGCAAACAGATAAGTGCCGGAATCCACTGCGGAATATCAAACCAATATTTCACATACACACCGACGGCGATCACATCCGCCATAGCCGTCATAATCCAGCAAAACCAGTAGGTCCAGCCGGTGACAAACGCTGCACGCGGCCCTAAATACGCCTCGGCAATATCCGTTAATGATTGGTAGCCCGCTTTAGATAACAGCAGTTCTCCCAGCGCCCGCATGACGAAAAAAAGCGCAATACCTACAATAAAATACGCAAAGATGATAGAAGGACCCGCCAGCTGAATCGCCTTACCGGACCCTAAAAACAATCCGGTGCCGATCGTGCCGCCAATGGCGATCAGCTGCACGTGCCGATTCGATAAGTCCCTCTTTAGCTCTCGCTGCTCCACATCTGACTCCTCCTTACCTCTCTAGTGAACGACGAGCAAAAAAAGCCAATAAAAAAAGAGATTGGATGCCCTCCAATCTCATGGTCATAAGAATATCAAATTATATCTGCGCCGCTGACAATCAACAGCATGACAAATACATATTCGGTACTCTTCTGTCCTTTTGCCTGAGATTGTGAACCCTTCGGCGCCGCGGAAAACCCGCGGTCTCTCCAGAAGCCGCTCCTGCTGTAGTTCGACCCACAGCAATCATAGCCTGCTACGTATTGAGTTTCTGATAGAAATACCTATCAGCTAACTTTTTATTTTAATGGAACTTGAATGCATTGTCAATAGAGGGATGAGCTGCACGGCGTTATCCCGGTCCAATTTTTGATGCCTGAAGCGCCGTATTTTCCGTTTTCATTGTCTCAAAAAGGCGTTATGCGGTACTATCATATAAGGTCTAATCATTTAAACATTATGTCATACTTTAAATTCACTTTATCATACAATTGCTCGTAAATAAAAAGGGGATGGACGAGATTGGAAACGAAATATTTAGATCTGCTCGCACAAAAATACGATTGTGAAGAAAAAGTAGTCACGGAAATCATTAATCTGAAAGCGATACTGAACCTGCCGAAAGGAACCGAGCATTTCGTCAGTGATCTGCACGGGGAGTATCAGGCATTCCAGCACGTGCTGCGGAACGGTTCAGGAAGGGTAAAAGAGAAGATCCGCGATATTTTCAGCGGCGTCATTTACGATAGAGAAATTGATGAACTGGCGGCTTTGGTCTATTATCCGGAAGACAAACTGAAGCTGATCAAACATGACTTTGATACGAAAGAGGCATTAAACGAGTGGTATAAAGAAACGATTCACCGGATGATTAAGCTCGTTTCTTATTGTTCTTCCAAGTACACCCGCTCCAAATTGCGCAAAGCACTGCCCGCCCAATTTGCTTATATTTCTGAAGAGCTGCTGTACAAAACAGAACAAGCCGCCAACAAAGAACAATACTACTCCGAAATCATAGAACAGATCATTGCGCTCGGCCAGGCCGATAAGCTGATCACCGGCCTTGCCTACAGCACGCAGCGTTTGGTGGTCGACCATCTGCATGTTGTCGGCGATATTTATGACCGCGGACCGCAGCCGGATAAGATCATGGAAGAACTGATCAACTATCATTCAGTGGATATTCAATGGGGGAATCATGATGTTCTCTGGATAGGCGCTTATTCCGGCTCAAAAGTATGCCTGGCAAACATTATCCGCATCTGCGCCCGCTATGACAATCTGGATATTATTGAAGACGTTTACGGCATCAATCTGAGACCGCTATTGAACCTTGCCGAAAAATATTACGATGATAACCCGTCTTTCCGCCCGAAAGCGGACGAAAACAGACCGGAAGATGAGATTAAACAAATCACAAAAATTCATCAGGCGATCGCGATGATCCAATTCAAGCTTGAGAGCCCGATTATTAAGAGACGGCCGAACTTTAATATGGAGGAACGGCTGTTACTGGAAAAGATCGATTATGACCGCAATGAAATCACGCTGAACGGAAAAACATATCAACTGGAAAACACCTGCTTTGCGACGGTGAATCCCAAACAGCCTGATGAGCTGTTAGAAGAAGAAGCAGAAGTCATGGACAAGCTGCTGTTCTCTGTTCAGAACTCCGAAAAGCTGGGCCGCCATATGAATTTTATGATGAAAAAAGGCAGCCTTTATTTAAAATATAACGGCAACCTGCTGATTCACGGCTGTATTCCCGTCGATGAAAACGGCAGCATGGAAACGATGATGATAGAGGATAAAGCTTATGCGGGCCGAGAGCTGCTAGATGTTTTTGAACGGTTCTTACGGGAAGCGTTTGCCCATCCGGAAGAAACCGATGATCTGGCGACAGATATGACTTGGTACTTATGGACAGGCGAATACTCTTCCCTCTTCGGAAAACGCGCCATGACAACCTTTGAGCGGTATTTCATTAAAGAGAAGGAAACGCATAAAGAAAAGAAAAACCCGTATTACTATTTGCGTGAAGACGAAGCAGCCTGCCGAAACATCCTGAAGGAATTCGGCCTCAACCCGGATCATGGCCATATCATCAACGGCCATACACCGGTAAAAGAAATCGAAGGCGAAGATCCGATCAAGGCAAACGGAAAAATGATCGTCATCGACGGCGGCTTCTCCAAAGCCTACCAATCCACAACAGGCATCGCCGGCTACACGCTCTTATACAACTCCTACGGCATGCAGCTCGTCGCCCATAAACACTTTAACTCCAAGGCCGAAGTGCTGAGCACCGGAACCGACGTCTTAACAGTGAAACGATTAGTCGACAAAGAGCTGGAGCGTAAGAAAGTGAAAGAAACAAACGTCGGTGAAGAACTGATGAAAGAAGTGGCGATTTTGGAGAAGCTGCGGGAGTATCGGTATATGAAGTGAAGAATATGGAGTTCAGGGATGATTCTCTGGGCTCTTTTTTTACGGTTTCCCTGTATGTAAAACGGATTTAACCGCTTCTTCAATCTCCCTATAACCCGTACATCTGCAAATATTGGACTCCAGCCAATTTTTTATCGTGTCATCACTTGCATTCGGCTCAGTATTCACTAAAGCATGACAATTCATGAGAAAACCCGGTGTGCAATAACCGCATTGAAACGCGAATTTTTCAATAAAAGCCTTTTGAATCGGCGTATTGATCAGTCCTTCAATTGTCGTAATGTCCTTTCCTTCCCCTTCTGCCGCAAGCATTAAGCAAGATTTCATCGGCACCCCGTCCGTTAATACCGTACAGGCGCCGCAATCCCCATTTAAGCAGCCCGGTTTTGCACCAGTTAATCCGAGACGAAGACGAAGAGCAAATAACAAAGTATCAGTCGGCCTGACCGTAACCTGTCTTTCCTCGCCATTTACTTTCAACGTAATAGGATCAGACATTTGGACCTCCTTCTAATTCCCGTAGGGCATCTAAAATTGTATTTTGCAAGACAAATATTCGGTATTCACTTGAGCCTTCTGCATCATCAAGAACGGGTTTGGGTACATACTGTAAAGACCTGCGCACTCTTTCTTCTGCTGATCGGCTTTTATCGTTAAGCACAGCCTCCATTTCAGCAGAACGAAACGGAAATGGACATACGCCGCTGAAGGCCATTCTGATCTCATCATCTTTTTTCAGCGCACAGACTGTCACCAATGGATACCCGACATTCCACTGCTGTCTTCTTTTGATACTGACAAATGGCAGGTCAACGTACGCTCGATCGACAACGACATGAAATAAAAAATCACCTTTTTGCAACTGTATTTCCTTGTTAAATACTTTATTTATGGGACGGTAATGAATCCCCGCTCTCCCTGCAATCCCTATCAAACTATCAGAAATCAGCAACGGCAGCACGGCCTCACGGTAATAGATGCCCCCGCAAATGTTTCCGCCCAGGCTGATCTTATTTCGAGTCGTCCGATCGGCTATTTCACTGACTGTTTTACTTAATAGCGGAAATGGATTTTCTTCCTCCAGTTTCGTTAATGACACGCCCGCTCCGATCACCAGATCATTTTCATAAAAGCGGATGGTTTGAAATTCCGGAAGCGCGTTCATATCTATCGCCGCATCCGTATAGATGATATTCAGCCTTCCTAACGTGATAATTTCCGTGCCGCCGGAATAATACATTGGTGTTTTCTTTTCGGCCGCAAGCGAGTGAAATAGATTGATTGTTTCTTGAATGGTCTTCGGTTTAAAATAATCAAAATCAAACGGTATCATCTTTCCACCCCTCTTGCGTCCTCCATAATCGTTCGGGAATGAGAGGAAGTTGATTCAATTGGACACCTAAAGCGGCGGAAAGGCAATTTCCCAATGCTGCCGGCATCCCCAACAGTCCGTGTTCCCCGCCTCCGCGCGCTCCATAAGGGGCAATCACATGCGGGGTTTCAACAAATTCAATGATATATTCAGGCTGCTCTCCATAGTGAAGGGGGCGGTATGTTCTAAGCTGAGGATTTAATACTCTGCCATATGAATCAAATACAAAGGTTTCTCTTCCTCCAAATGCGATTCCCATACTCATCCCCCCCATCACTTGACCCCTAGCAGCTTTTTCATTCAGTACAGTTCCTATATCCACAACAGAATAGGCTTTTGTAATTCGATACGTATAATCCCGTTTATCCAACTCAACTTCAATTCCCTGAGCACCGACAGCCCACTCGGGTCCTGGCTTCCCTCTTCCCGTTTCCCGGTCTAAATTCGTCATCCGGGTTAATGTGTAATTGCCGCTCGCAATGATTTGGCCGCCAATGGTATTTCCATTCGGAAACGTATATCCGTAAGCAATGTCTTTTATTTCAACATGTACAGAAGGATGATCTATAAAATAAACCTTTCCGTCGGCCACTTCCAATTCCTCGACAGGAACCCGCAACACACATGATGCCACGTCCTTCAGCTTTCGAATGGCTTCCTCCGCTGCATTCAGTACGGCATTTCCGGCCATTAACGTCCCTCTGCTCCCCACGGTTTTCCAATGCTCGGGTGTTGTTTGTGTATCTATAAGCATTTTTACATGAATTTTGCTTATATCCATTTTCATTCGTTCCGCCAGGATTTGGGCTAGCACTGTTTTTGTCCCTGTTCCAATTTCCACTACCCCTGACATCAAATTAATGCTTCCATCGGGATTAAAGGTTAGAATCACCCCGGACGTTGCATTTGTATCAAATGTTGAGGTTTTCCAAATGCAGCTGATTCCCTTCGCCCGTATCTTCCGGCCATCGATTTCAATTCGCTGTCCCTCGTCCCAATTCATTAATTCCTTTAATCTTTCAATGCACTTCGGCACATTTCCGACCGTGCTTGAATTGAGAAGAACTTGAGTCGGTGTGGTGTCGCCGGGGCGAATGGCATTTTTATAGCGGAGTTCTAACGGGTCCATGTTCAGCTTTTCCGCCAATACATCCATCGTCCGCTCAAAGGCAAATAACACTTCAGCATGGCTGTAGCCCCTGAATGCACTTGGATATGGATGATTCGTATACATACAATATGAATCACACCGTATATGATCGATCGCGTACGGACCCGTACAATCAACCACCGCAGCCCGGCTGATGTCCACTCCTTATCAGAATACGCTCCGCCATCAAATAAAAGCTGAATGTCTGCCGCCTTTAAGATTCCATCCTTTGTAGCCCCTAATTTGACAATGGCATCCAACCCGATATGAACGGGAGATGTGATCAGATCCTCTTCTCTCGTATTAAACAATTTGACGGGCCGGCCTCCAACCGCTTTTGATGCCAAATAGGCAATCACCTCTAACTGAACGGCTGCTTTTCCCCCGTACGCTCCTCCTACTAAAGGCGTTTTGACGATCACCTTTCCGGGTTCGATTCCAAAATACCAATGCATTAATTTTTTAATGGCAAAAGGAGCTTGAGAGGATGTGGTAATGATAATCTCCTCATCCGCCCGAATTTCAACAATCGAGCATCTTGTCTCCATCGCAGCGTGATCAGAAGGGTTAAAGGAAATCTCGAATTCTGCTGTCACATCACTTTCCCTAAACCCGTCTTCAGTATTTCCTTTTCTAACCTTATCCAGGTTTGCGATATTGGTCTTCGGAACCGGGAATACACCTTTTGTCTTCTCATAGCGGTCCGCATGTTCATGGACGAGCGGCGCATCCTTTTGAAAGGCCTCACGGGGGGAATTGACGACGGGAAGAGGTTTATAGGAAACTTTGATGGCATCCGCTGCCTTTTTAGCTGTAATCGGATTTTCCGCAACAACAACAGCAACCGGCTCACCATGGTATCTGACCCTTTTATAAGCAATCGGCGATCTGTCTTTAATTTCCTCACCTGCAAGCGGAAAAGGTTCATCACCCAATATCGCTCTCACGCCGGGAATCTTCCAAGCTTCTGAAAAGTCCATAGACACAATATCGGCATGAGCATATGGACTGACCAGCATTTTTGCGTGTAATGTGCCTGTTTCTTGAAAATCATCCGTATATTTCGCTTTACCCGTCACTTTTTCAAGGGCGTCTTTCCGAATGACACTCTTCCCGATATACTCCAACTCATTCACTCCCCGAATTTATTCAGCAGCAGCGTATAATCTTCAACTGTATCGACGTCATAAAAAAGCAAAGGGTCTTGAAAGCTGATCATTTTTCCCGTATTGATCATACTTTCACGGATGACATGCCGGGCGCCCTGATCTCCCTTTAACTGATGCAATACCGGAAAACATTGATTTGAGAATAAAATGGGGGGCATAGGAAGATGTTGATTTTCAGCGGAGATAAATGAATAACAGGGCTCCTTTTGATAGGAATCAATTAACGTATTGATGATATCTGAGGTGACAAACGGCTGATCTGCCAGGAGAATGATAACAGCGTCAGCCTCGTACTCTGCCGCTTTTTGTAAACCGCATTGTATAGAATGGCCTTGGCCCTTATCCGCTTGCTCACATTCTGACTGACTCCACTTATTTGATATGGGATCTAAAAAGAAAAAATCCGAAAGCCAATGCAGTGGATCTCCCTTTCCCGTAATAACGAAAATATGATCTAATTTAGATAACAAGGCATTTTTAAGAGCCATACTTCCAAGGGAAACTCCATTGAGAACTAAACTTCGCTTATCCGTCCCCATGCGTCTGCTTGTACCGGCTGCCAGGTAAATGGCTGCTGTTTTCATAAAGCAGACCTTTGCTTTCGCATTTCTTTAATCATCTCGCCGACAATGCTTACAGCAATCTCCTCAGGCCCTTGTGCCCCGATGGGAAGCCCAATAGGGGAATGAATATCCTCCGGAATCTCCGCTCCGCCTAATAGCCGCTCGGTGCGCCTTCTGGGGCCTAATACACCTTTATAAAACACATTCTCGTTTTTTAATGTATGTAAAATGATCTGATCTTTTTGAAAGCTGTGCGTCATAATGACAACAAAATCTCTTTGGGTCATGCACAGGCCTTCCATGACTTCTTCCGGTGCTCCTGTTATCAAATGGCCGGCTTCAGGAAAATGGCCGTGATGACATAAAGCGGGACGCCAGTCAATCACCGTCACATGAAAGCCAGTGCCAGCTGCCAAAGAAACTAACGGCTTCGCATCTTCCCCTGCTCCGAAGACATATAAACAAGGTTTTGGCACCATCTGATGAATAAAAAATAAATCAGAGGTATGTTCATCCCTCTTGATTCCCTTTTCCGTCTGTCTCAGTTTTTGAATGCAGCCTTGTTCCATAACATCCCCGGTTCCAAACACGCTGCCGTCTTCCACTATGTACAGATCTTCCTTCGGCTCTAACGTTTTAGTGAATCGTTTCATTCGGGTCACAGACTTTTTTTCATCTAAGCATGTCTTGACTGTCATCAGATGTCTTTCCAATTCTCCTTTTACAGGCTCAAGAAAAACCGTCAAAACACCATTACAGCCAACGCCCTGTCCCCAGGATAAATCGTCTTCCGCGCTCATATCAAAGCGGACAATCACCGGCTCTCCTGCAGTCCAGACCTGTTCTGACCGTTCAACGAGATCTTCTTCCAGACAACCGGCGGATAACATTCCGACTCTTGTTTTGTCCCCTAAAATCAGCATGGAGGCGCCTTCTTTCTTATAAGCGGACCCCTCAGTTTGAATGATGGTAGCCAGTACCTTAGCTTTTTTAGAAGTGGCGATGACATCCAAAATCCGGTGTATATCATCCATTTCATGTCCCCCGTTTTACCTGATCATATCTGCATCTGTATATCCGTATTCTTTAATTCCGGAAAACATTACAAACGCTTCAGCAATTTCTTCGTTTCTAAAAAAAAAGAGTCTTTATAGACCTTATGACCGGGCGGCGGGTGCGACAGCATGTCGGAACGGAGAGATTCCAATAACATGTCCTGTTCCTTCTGTTTCCAATTGTCTGTTTCACCCTGCTGTATGCCTTTAAAACCCGCAAAGTATTCACTTAACACTTGTAAATCATTCCCCAGCTCTATTTTGTCACTTGAAGATAACTCCCCCTCTTTTTCCCATTCTTTTAACGTTTTCACTATATTTGATAAATACTCAAATCCGGCGTTCAACTTTTGCATCTCAATTTGATAGCTTGAAATGATATTTTTATGTTTTTTTCTGACGGGGTTGAATTTTAAGCTGTCAGAGGCTGTTTGCAACATCTCTTTTGCCGTATGCAGCTCCTGCAGAAGATTGTTCATTCTATACGCCATAAGGTTCCCTTTTCCTTGTCCCCACTCTGATTGCACCCATTTGGAAAGGTCTGAAAGTGTGCCGGAAAGCTGACGAGCCAATGTTTGAAAAGAGTCCGCTGCCTTTTTTGTGTAGTCCGGCGGGAAAAGGAACATGTGAACCAGAATGGCAATGATGACGCCGATCACCGTATCGATGATTCGGTCGAATGCATAATCTTTAGAGTTTCGTTCAAACGTAAAGACCAATAAAATGGTGAGCGCTACCTGATGTAAAACCGTTACATCTATTCGTAACCACTTCGCAATGTAAGTTCCGCCTAATAGGAACAGCCCCAGCATCCAGCCATTCATTGGCAAGTGACTGACAAGATAGGATGTTAGCATGATCCCAATCGCAGTTCCCGCAATACGATGAAAAGAAAAGCGAATCGACTGATCTATCGTTGGCTGCAAACATAAGATAACAGACAGAGGCGCTAAATACGGGTGATCAGAGCCGACCAGTTTTGCCGCTTCCCACGAAACAGCAGATGCAATCGCCATCTTCCAAACCAAAGATGTTTTGTTTTGAATTTTTCCACTTTTCATCATACGCCCCCTCCTTTCAGAAACCTTTTCCACTAGGTTTCCGTGACGCAAAGGGATTTATACTGTCGTGTGGAAAAAGCGGAAGAAGCTGTGATTCAAGGGGGAATTCTTGAATGACAGCTTCTTTTTGGGGTTGGGGAAGCATTGGGAGGAAGAGGAATATTTGGATCTTTGAAAGCTAAACTGTACGTGAATAATGAGCACCGTTTGATTACTCGAAAATCTTTTATAATTATAAGGCGATCGCAGTATATTGTACAGTCTAACAGTTTATCGTTGTGAAAATTCGCAGACTTTGATAATGACAAACAATGGAGTAATTCGCCAAATCACTTTAGTGGCTAGACATTGAATACGAACATTTCCATACAATTGTACTACGTCTACCGTTAAATGCGTGATACTGTCACATCCGCCACTAAGGTAGTGGATCATTAAAATCCAGCACTCTTCACATAGAATCTGAGGCATTATTGGTGAGGGATTGGAGTATTTATTTGACTGGTTGGGTTGTTATCGAAGCATTATCAAAAAGTTACTTATTACCTTTTTGATAATGCTTAAGAATATCTTGGGCTTTTTTGAGTGTTAATAATTTTAACTTTGCCCACTATCAAAGTTATCAATTAGATATTTGTTAATAAGGTATGGTATAATATACTAAATTAATATATTTTAAACAATTAATTATTAGGGGAGAAATTATATGCCTATTATTCTAAAACGCTTTGAGGAAGATGAAAAAAACTTCATTTTAAGAGTTCGTAGCGATCAAATAACAATCATGTACAATCCACATGATTTAAGAAGATATCTTTCTAATAATGGCCATATGCCTAAATCGAATGATTGGGAACACACTCTTATATATTCTGCATACGTTCATGTGATGGATCTTGGATTAGGAAATGAGATAAGCATTCCTATGAAAAAGAATCCAAGAGAACAAAATATAAAAACCACTCCATCAAGAAGAATTGCCCAGAGTTTGAAAAATACAGAAATAGCAAAAGATGGGCGTCCTCACAATCAAGCTTTCTACCTATTAAATAGAGGAATAGTGCTAGTTGCTCACAAAGTTACGATTCTCTGTAATATAGTTTTTGAAAATGAAACCGATGTCAATCCTGAAATTCTGGAAATTGTTATGAATAAAGAAAATGAAGGAAATATCGATGGTGGGCATACTTATAAAATAATTAAAAATACAGTAATGGATTATAAAATGAACGAAGAGCTACTTGATGCTTTTGTCAGGTTTGAAATTACAGTTAACTTCACAGATGTTCCTCGTTTAGCCGAAGCCAGAAATACCTCTGCACAAGTTCTAACACGGTCAATTGTAAATTTACAAGGTGGATTTGACATACTTAAAGACCTTTTATCAAATCTACCTTTCGCTAACAGAATAATGTATAAACAGTTTGAGAAAAAAGAAGATGGTCCCAAAATGTTGCCCGTTGAAAATGTTATTCGTTTAATGGATTTGTTTAACCTAGAAAAAACCCCAAAATATTCAACAAAGTCTAAATATAGTCGTAAACCTTCAGTTCCATCACTAAAATGGGCATCAGGTGCTGATCCAATTATAAAGGCATATACTCAAGAAATAGAGAATGCTGCTGAAGAAGAACGTGATTCTGAATATGTAAAAATGGCAGGAATAATTCCGGGAATTTTTGATATCTATACATTCTTGGAGAAAAATATACCTGATATATACAACAGAGTTGGTGCTACAGACTCAAACAGTTCTGGTAATTATGCACTTATTGCTTTTTCTAAATCAGACAAAAAAGAAGTTTATAAAAATTTTCGTAATATTACCACCTATTCTGATGGTAAAAAAACCGGCTTAAACGGAATGAAATTCGATGTCCCCGCTGGTTTAGTGCACCCTATCGTGGGTTCATTTCGAATGCTAGTTACAAAGAATGACAATGGATATTACAAATGGGTAGATGGTTTTGACCCTGATAATCATAAGGAACTTGAAGAGATGGTAGAACCTCTTGTTAGTTATCTTGTGACAAAAGCTAGAAATGAAAATGTTGATAAAATAGCAAAAAGCAACGAACACTGGAACTATTGTTTATTGACAATGGATCAAGTTAGACAGAGTATTGAGGAAAGAGAAAATGTTAACAATGAATGATTTTGTTGTTGAAGTTTTAAAAACAATATTAAAGAATGTAAGTGAGACATCATGTACCAAGGAAAAACTTATCAAAAATATCAAAAATGACTTAGATGAAGATATTGAGGATTATGATGTAAATCCAATTCTTGAAAAAACTTTTGAACTCAATATTATAAAAGAATTGAACGGAGGACTGCTTCTTCTAACAGAATACGGAAGAGAATTTGTGATTAATACTGATACCAACATTAGTGATTTTTGGTGTAACCAAAACTACAAAGAAGCTTTTGAGAAATTACAGATACAAGAAACCCCATTTGCAAGCAAACATTTCGAGACACTGAATTCGTTAATAAAAGTTTATGATGAGTATTCTACTAATCTAAGAAAATATCTCAAATCTTTACTTTTGAGTATGAGCCCTTATAAATTTGAACAATTGGTAATTGACGTTTTAGTAACAACAAAAGAAGCACCTTTAGGTGAAGTTACTAAAAAAAGTGGGGACGGGGGTATTGATGGTTTACTATATAGAACTTTACTTAAACAAGGAGAAATACCAGTTCAGATAAAAAGATATTCTGAAAATAATCTAGTAGGCGAACAAGATATACGAGATTTTATTGGAGCATGGAGTCAGAAACATAGCAATGGTGCTTATTTTGTCACTACATCTAATTATACCAATAAAGCAAAAATAAAAAGCAAAGAGCGTGGGATTATTCTCATAGATGGAAACCTATTAGTTGATTTAATGATTAACCATCGTTTCGGCTTACAGGAAACTAATAGTCTGAAATTCTGTTTAACTCCTTCATTGGAATTTTTCAGTTAATCTAGAAGGAGATGGGTATTTTTTCATCTCCTTCTAGATTAGTTCTTTTATTTTAATTTTTCACCTTTATTATAAGGCTCTTCGCAAACATCTTATACATGTTGTTAAAGAGAATATATATTGAATAAATTAACTTTTAATCAAAACCAATCTCACTCAATATTGCTTTCTTCAGGCTGTTTACTTCATCTATATTCAATCTTATACTTTCTCTAACTAATAATTGAATAAATCTTTCATATTTTATACCCTCTACAAAGTCATTAACAAATTGCTTTAAGATATCCCTCCCCGGCGGGAGATCTTTCCATATAGAATCCCAATTTTCTTTTATGTAATCATTTTTTTCTTTTAATATAGTGACTATACGGTCATTATCAAGAATTTCATTTATACGTTCACGTTGCGCACAAACTCTCTCCTTAAGTCTTCCTTCTAAGTTTCTACCACCTACATTAAAGTCGAATTTCCTCATTTCCTCATGTAATTCAAATGCAATCCATTGAGCAATAACATCTTCTTTTTGATTATCTGCAATCTCTTTTAATCTGTATTCTATCTCAGTCGAATTAGTAAAAACCTGAAGACCTAATGTCGCCATTGCTGAGAAAATTGCATCACCATTTATAAAATAATTTTCAATGTGATATTTGCTTAAAACATGAATTTTCTGGTTAAGTTTCACTCTAAGCTCATCGATTTGAGATGTTACTAGAAAATCCTTATCTCTGACTAAATAAAAATCCGATGCTTTGCTTGCTTCTGTTAGCAAGTCAACTACTGCATTACTTACCCTCATTAGGTTGTTAATACCAGTAGATTGAACAAAACTTAATTGATCTTTATAGTCCTCAAATAATAGTTGAAAAAATTCTTTATCTGTTTTTCCCTCAACAAAAATAACTTTTTGTGATATTAACTGTAAACCCACATTCGCTCCTAAAGATTTAAATGTTTCAAACTTGTCTTCATCACTGATAAGTCTATAAATTTGATTTTTACCAGTATAATGGACTATTTGAAAGACATCTTTATAATTAGCAGAATCTAATATTTCATAAGAATGCGTTGCTAACCAAATTTGGTTATTACCTTGTAATTGCTTTAAATGTGATGATAATAATTTTTCAAGATTTGCATTAAGGTGTAATTCCGGTTCGTCATATAAAAATATATAACTTTCAGCCTGTATCCATTTTAAATTAACAAATAACATTACTATTTCTTTTTCACCAGAACTTAGTTCGTCAATATCATGTATTAATTCTTCATATTTAACTGGGAAGACTAATCCGCTAGTGTCTCTTTTGACTCCTAAGAATTTTTTGGGTTTTATATACGAATTAATTATATGAACTAACTCCTTAAGTTCATTACCAATTTCTCCAGTTTCAACAACCTTAATTAAATCATCGAAGTAAATAGCTGCTAAATAATCTTTAACCCTTTCAAAAAGCGCGTCATTCTCATTTCTTCTTCTAAATCTATTTTTATCTTCATCGTCGTAGAAACGAGCCAAAGAACTTAGATTTATTTCCTTATTTGATTTTGCTGTTAAGGTTCGATTTGCATGAATATGATTAATCTGAGAAAATTTATTTCCTTTGAGTAGTAATTCTCCTAATTCATTGTCGAATCTACAATTATTAATATCAGTAAAATCAATCTTTCCAGTAATTAGGTCTTTATCTGTTTTGATAAAGACTTTTTCTTTTTCAGATAACTCAAATGTAATTTCTATTTCTCCCTTTTCTAATTCATCTATAAATGGAGGCTGGCTGTTAAAGTCGATTCTTCTTTGCAAACCATATTTTAAATCATTTATATAAATTCGTTTTGTTATCCTTTGAAATTGTTTAATTGCTTTAAAAATAGTTGATTTACCAACCCCATTCGGACCCGCTATTACTACAAAATCAGGTATTTCATTCATTTCTATGTACCTAATGGCATTATAATTGCGTATCATTAACTTTCTTATTTTCATTTCATAACTCCTTTAAATCCCATTCGGGATATTTTGGGGAAACACACTCACTTATGATAAGGCTCCCCACGATTAATCCGGAACGCCCGATAAATCTGCTCCACTAAAATCAACCGCATCAACTGATGAGGAAACGTCATCTTCGAGAATGACAGCTTGTCATCTGCCCGTTTCATGACGGCGTTGCTTAGGCCGAGTGAGCCGCCGATGACGAAGGTGATTTTGCTTTTTCCATAAGTCGCCAGCTTATCTATTGTATCGGCCAGTTCTTCGGATGTTTTCATTTTTCCTTCGATGGCGAGGGCGATGACGTGGGTGTCCGGGCTGATTTTGGCCAGGATGCGTTCGCCTTCTTTGTCTTTGACGATTTTCATGTCTTGGTCGCTCAGGTTTTCCGGGGCTTTTTCGTCCGGGAGTTCGATGATGTCGATTTTTGCGTAGGCTGAGAGTCGTTTTTTGTATTCTTCAATGCCTTGCTTGAGGTATTTTTCTTTTAGTTTTCCGATGGTCACAATATTGATATTCACAGGTCATCCCCACTTTAGAAACAAGTTATTCATATATATTGTCCACAATTGTGGATATCTTTTCTGTATTTTGTGTAGGATCATTCGTTCCCTACTAGATATGTTGCAGTGTCCCCACATAATTCACAGGCTGTGGATAAACTGTTAGTATGTTCGATTTTTCTGATTTCGGGCGGAAGCTCATGATCATCTATGTACATGTCCAGCACGGTTTCGATATGTTCTTCACAAGAATAATAAGCGGTTTTCATTGTTACATCCTCCGATTTTCTTTTGCACGCAGCAATTGTTCTCTTTTCAATATAACCTATTTATACACATGTTAGTAGTGCTTCGGGCTGAGTTTTATCCACAATTCGGCAAATCACGCGCAAAAAGAGCCGGCGTTTGCAGCATCCGGCTCTTTACGTGTTTTCTCTTTTTTCTAAGCGAAGGACGAACAGAATTCCTAATAGACACGCCAGCAGCGTACAGCATACATCGATCCAGTCCGGCTTTCCGCCGTTTAAAAAAGAGTTGGTTATTACGGAAACCAGGAGAATGGTTACGGTCACCGCGGCAAGCTTTTTCTTCATCGGCTCCCTCCTAAATTCCTCTATCTCTATGTTCGGTCGGCTTTTTTCTTGCTATATAGTCTTATCATGAGGGTCACAACGATATATACAATCATCATCAATGCCCCGTTACTCACATCAGGGTATCCAATCAACATATTCATTATGACAAAAACAATGGTTATACAAATGACGGACAACAATAAGAAGATACTGAATGATTTCAAATGACCACCTTCTTTCTTGCAGTAACGTTTCATTATAAAAAGCTTACCAAAAGCGGCAAGCTCTTCCGAAATGTTTATACTCTTCAAAACCCACCCATCACCTGCACATCATACAGCTTGAAATGGCTTTTCGGCGTGATGATGTTTTTTAAGTTTGGGATGGTTCGGTCGTTCAGCTTTTTGCCCGTTTTCAGGTCGAAGGATTCGATTTTGGCGGGCTTTTTGTAGCTGTACGTAAACAGATACAGCTTTCCGTTTTGATGGGTCAGCTCTTTAAAGTCGGCTTTCATTCGTGATGCGGGGAGCTTGAAGGCTTTTTTGCTTTTTCCGGTCTCAGGGTTGATACGGTACACGTTTCCGAAGCCGTCAACGAAATAGAAGCTGCGCTGCTCCATGAAAAAGCTTTTTTTGAAGCTGAACGGCATGGAGTCATAGATCGTCTGTTCGTCATTTTTATAAGCGGCGATGTCATACGTTTTGATGGCGCCGCTGTTTTTCATGACTTTCACCATTTGATAGATGTGATCTGCTTTTTCCCCTCTGGTGACAAAGCAGACGGCGCTGTCGTCGGCGGCGAGCTGGGATTCGACAGACGTGCCTTCTTTATACGTCCATGTCGCGATTGATGTTGTATGGAGCTTCTCTTTATCAGCCTGAATGTCTTGAACGTGATAGCCTTTTTCGTCATCTGTCGGCGTGAGTGCGAAAAGATGATCTTTAAAAAAGCCTGAAGCGCGGATGTAGTGCGGGATGACGTCTTGCTTCCACCTGCCGTCAATCTGGCGGTACAGCTCTGAGCGATAGCTGCCGCCGCTCTTGTCGTAGCCCGAATTATACAGCGTGTAAAAGCCTTTCGCCCGTTCGATATATCCCGCGCTGTCTCCCGTATGCTGGTACGCTCTTTTATATGTGTGAAGGCCATTTTGAACGGTGTAGATTCCTTTTTTGTCCTCCAGCAGGACGCTTTCGTCATGCACTTTGGCCGATCCGAGCTCAAGCCCCTTCATGTGATAAGAAGAAAGCCGTCCTTTTTCATCGGCGAAGAGGGCGTAGCTTTTTCCGCCGCCGAACGTGTCTTGATCAGCCGCCGTGGAGAAATACAGCAGCGCCTCTTTATCTTTCAGAAAATCAGGGTCATTTAATGTGTCTCTCGCAACCTCCGCAGGATCTTCCGTGCGGAAATAGAAGAAGCATAAAACCGCTGCGGCGGCGATGATCACTAAGGGTATCCAGATGATTTTTTTCACGTTGTTCTCCTTAGTGAATGGTCAGAATCGTGGTTGTGTAGGACGAGCTTGTGATGTCGCGCGGGTATACGCCTAAGCCGCCATTAGAGTCGATATCAATCCCGGCTTTTAAGAGGAATGCCGACCACAGCAGTTTTGAGCAGTTTTTGGCGCCTTCATGGCCCGTATTTCTGTTATTGACGAAGTTGAAGGAGTACTCATCACCGACTCTTGATACAGCCCAGTCAGCGGCGGCTTGTTTTTGGGCGTCGGTGACTTTCACGGTCTGGACGATTGAATTGTCTTCGACTTCTCTGCCGTTATAAGCAATCTGGCGGACGCCGTCTCCCGGCACGGATTCAACAATTTTATCAGCGGATGAATACATGCCGACATGCCCGTGGTTGTAATAAGCGGTGTATGAGTTCGTGTAATAAATATTGCCTTTTGTGCTTTTCGGAAGTTTTTTGGTTCCTGACGATCCGCCCATCGCAGAGAGCCCTTCTTTGGAAGCGATTACATTTCCCTGCACCTTGTCTGCCGTGATTTCTTGATGAAACTGCTTGAGAATTGCTTCTGTTGAAACGTGCTTCTGTTTGGCAAGCTCTTTGGCGGATTGGAGAACGTCTTGAGGAGTCGTGCCCTGCTGAAGCTCTGCGATTTCTTTTGCGTAGCGGGCTGTTTCTGTTTCTTTCGCTTTTACATTCATACCGGAGAATGACAGAACCATGGTGAATGACAGGGCAAACGGAAGGATGGCTTTGAACAGCTTTTTACACATATTACTTCGCCTCTTTTCTTTGAGTATAATTTTTCCACATTTGTATTATATGACGGAATTGCGATAAAAAAATAGATAATTTACAGATTTTTAAAAATTTTATAACAATATGTAAATCATATGCATAAATCATTTTCAAATATCAGGAAATCCAGTTATCATACAAGAAAGGGGGAGGACATATGAAGGACAGAACGATCGGTTCGATGCGGGTTTCCGCAATGGGGTTAGGGTGCATGGGCATGTCGGAATACTATGGCAGCCAGAGTGAGGAAGAGTCGATTTCCACACTGCATCATGCCGTTCATCTCGGCGTGAATTTGTTTGATACGGCTGATCAATATGGATTGGGTGCGAATGAAGAACTTGTCGGCAGAGCACTCGCCCCATTCAGAAAGGAGCTTTACCTCGCGACGAAATTCGGTTATGTCCGAAGCGAAAAGGGTGAGTTTATCGAAATTAACGGACGGCCCAATTATGTAAAAAAAGCGTGTGACGCCAGTCTGAAACGCCTTGGGACGGATTATATCGACCTTTACTATCTGCACCGGGTTGATCCGCGGGTGCCGATTGAAGAAACCGTCGGCGCCATGAAGGAGCTGATAGACGAAGGAAAGGTGAGATATATCGGATTGTCAGAGGCTTCCGCAGAAACGATCAGACGCGCCGTCCGTATTCACCCGATTGCCGCGCTTCAATCAGAATATTCTTTATGGAGCAGGGAAGCAGAGGAGCATGTGCTGCCCGCCTGCCGTGAGCTCGGCATTTCATTTGTGCCTTACAGTCCGCTCGGCAGAGGTTTTCTTTCCGGAAAGATGACGTCGACCGATCAGCTGGATGCCGATGATTACAGAAGAAGAACGCCGAGATTCCAGGGAGACAATTTGGCGGTGAATATAGGGCTCGTCCAAAAACTTACCGCCATTGCCCGGGAAATGAATATCACTGCTCCTCAGCTTGCGCTCGCATGGGTTCTCGCAAATGGCGATGATCTCATTCCGATCCCGGGCACAAAAAAGAAACACTACTTGGAAGAGAACCTCGCCGCTCTCGACATTGTGCTTCCCGAGGATGTGAAGGCGCGGTTGGATGAGATGTTTCCGATCGGCACGGCGGCCGGCGAGCGTTATCCGGAACACATGATGACATTGTTAGATGAATAACAAAAGAGGCCCATCGTGCGGGCCTCTTTTCATGACAGCTTTTTGCTCATGATGACATCCGTCTCCAGAAATCCGGTCTTCTCATACAGCTTCCGCGCCGTTTCGTTATGAGCGAACACATGGAGAGAAATCTTGCGGACACCCAGGTCTTTGGCTTTGTCCTCCAGCCTTGCGAGCGCCTCTTTTGCATAGCCTTTGCCGCGGAAAGGCGGATGAAGGCCGAAATCATAAATAAACGCGTCCTGCTGCGGGTGGTCCAGATCGGCGTGCAGCCACAGCCAGCCGGCATTTCCCTTTCCGTCCAATGTCAGCGTCCATAAATAGTGATCGGCCGTCTCCAAGCCGTCAGGAAGCAGGTCATTAAACGCCAGCTCCGCTAATTCCGGCGCTTCGTCAGGCAGCCACGTTCCCGCTTTTACCTTTTCTTCAGCGTAATGCTTGGTTGAATGAGCGAGATAGGACTGAAATTCTTGTCCTGTCATCGGCCGCAGCGTGATAGCCATTGAATCACTCCTTACAAAACACGGATTGAGAGCGGTATCATGAAGTATTATCCGAAGGCTCCGTTTTCCGCCGGTTTTATGATTTGTTCGGCTTGTGCCGTTGAACCAGTTTGCGCAAATAATCCAATCGAAATGAGACTTGCCAAGGCTGCTGAGAGTACAATGAATTTACATGTTTTCATTACGAATCCCCTCCGTTAATCTCAAAATTTGGTCATTGGCATCAATTGATTCTTGAAAATACTTCGCCGCCAGTTTGTAATTCTCCTGTTTTTTAAAATGCGCAGCGGCCTGATACGACAAGTCGGAAACGTCACTCCACAGCTCTTTCCTTCTTAACTCGGCGAAAGCTGATTCAAGCGCTTCTTCATTGCGGTCAATAAAGACATGCTGTAAGATGCGCAGCTTTTGGGTGTATACGGGCTCGTTTTTTTCTTCAGCGGCATTCAGCGCTTTATGCAGCCAAAACCGGCCCTCATCCGCCTGTTCCTGTTTCAATAACACTCTGGCCAGCATGTACAGACTCCGCACCGAATACGCTGATTGCAAATGCTCCTTTTGATCGAGAGCCGTTTCAAACTCGACCCGCGCCTCCTCAAGCTTTTCCTGTCTTTCATAGCAAATGCCTGCGTTAAAGTGGGCGAGCGCCTCAATATGCGGATCGCCCGCTTTGGCGGCTTGATGAACCGCCGTCTGCAGGAGCTCTTCGGCTTTCTGATAGTGAAACAAATCCATTCTGTTACAGCCGATCACCATTAAACACTGTGCTTCTCTGACCGCGTACATTTCATTGGCTTTGTAGATCTCCAACGCTTTTTCCGCGTGGTTCATCGCAAAGTAGTTTTGGCGGATTTCATAGTAGGCAATCGCCACTTGATAATTAAACTCGGCTCTTTCAATCTCATTCGGTATGTGCCGGAGCCTGCTTTCAGCAATCCGGTAAAAATTAATGGCGTTCATAAACCGTTTACGGTAAAACTCGTGCATTCCGGAAAAGAAATAATAATAGTATTGAATCATCTGGTCTGTTTTTTCTTTATCGGCGTTCAGCTGGATCGTTTTTAAAATGCCGTCTGTTTTCTCATACTCTTCCATCAAAAGCTTATAGCGGGAATCAATTAAATTAAAATAAAGGAGCACCGTTTGATTTTGTGTCATATTTTGCAGATCCGTAAGCAGTTGTTCTCTTAACGCCTCAGCCGATTCAGTGTTGTGCTTTTTGATTTCCTCATACCAGTCACTGATTTTTTTCGCAACTGTTTCGTGGGCCATCACCTCAGCCATCTGTCAGGACACCTCCCTTTCCCATTTTGTGTAATAAATATATCATATTTACAGGTTCAAAAAGAGGGTGGCAGCCCGCTAGTTTCCTCGTGGCAACAAAAAAACCTCCGCAGGTGCGGAGGCGCTTATTTTATAACAGTTTTTTTCCTAACAGAGATTCCACCAGCTCGACCGCTGTTTTGCCGGTTTTATTTTTGTGATCGAGGATCGGGTTGACTTCGACAAATTCAGCTGAAGTGATGATGTCGGCATCGTACAGCATCTCCATTGCCAAGTGGCTTTCACGGTAGCTGATGCCGCCGACGACAGGCGTGCCTACGCCGGGTGCGTCGCTCGGATCAAGGCCGTCGAGGTCAAGGCTGAGGTGAACGCCGTCACAGTCTGACAAGTAGTCAATCGTTTCTTCAATGACCTTTGTCATGCCGAGGCGGTCAATCTCATGCATCGTATAGACCTTCATGCCTGTTTCCTTAATGTATTCACGCTCGCCTTCATCAAGCGATCTCGCGCCGATGATGACCACGTTCTCCGGCTTGATTTTCGGGGCATACCCGCCCAGGTTCACCAGCGTGTCGTGCCCGACGCCGAGGCTGACGGCCAGCGGCATTCCGTGAATATTGCCTGACGGCGATGTTTCCAGCGTGTTTAAGTCGCCGTGCGCGTCGTACCAGATGACGCCGAGCTGTTTATAGTGCTTTGCCGTTCCTGTCAGCGTTCCGATCGCGATGCTGTGATCGCCGCCCAAGACGAGAGGGAACCGCTCATTCTCAATGACGCTGTCCACCTTTTGGGCGAGCTGCTCGTTCCCCGAGAGCACAGAGTTCAGATTTTTCAGCTCTTCATCATTTTTGAGTTTTTCACGATTGACGGGGATGTCGCCTAAGTCTTCCACCGCATACCCCATGTCAGATAACCGTTCAATGAGATGCGCGTAGCGGATGGCGCTCGGGCCCATGTCCACTCCGCGTCGTGCTTGTCCTAAATCCATCGGCATTCCAATAACTGAGATATTCTTGTTCATCCGTTTTTCCACCTCAACATGTTGTATGTTGTCCTGTGCGGGTTTCTCAAAGATGACTTGGACACGAAAAGATTTAAAGCTCTATCTGTTTTTCTGACTGCTTATGCTTTTTTACATACAGATGATAGACGATAACGCACACCGCCATGAACGGGATGCCGCAATAAAGGGCGAGCCGCTGTTCTGAATCAAATGCGAGGCTGATCAGAACAACCGTGTTTAACGTCAGCCCGATAATAGGCAGCACCGGGTACAGCGGTGTTTTAAACTTCAGGTCTTCCACTTTGCCGCCTTCGCGGATGTATTTCCGTCTGAACATCAGCTGTGACAGGGAAATCGTAATCCAGCCGACCTGCGCGCTTAGTCCGGCTAATGATAAGAGAAACATATAAACGGTTTCCGGCGCTGCCACTTTAGACAGCAGTGACAGGCAGGCGACGGCCAGCGTCACGATCAGAGCGTTCATCGGCACGCCGCGTTTATTTATTTTGCCGAGCGATTTAAAGGCTTGTCCTTCGTTCGCCATGGCATATAAGATACGCGTCGATGCAAACAGGCCTGAGTTGGCCACTGAGAGCAGCGCAATTAAGATAACAAAGTTCATAATATCGGCGGCATATGGAATACCGATTTGTTCAAACACCACGACAAACGGGCTTTCGACCACTCCCGCCTGCCTCCACGGAATCATCCCGGCAATGACGATGATGGAGAGAACGAAAAAGACAAGCGTTCTCCATACCGTCTGCCGGATAGAGCGCGGAATCGTTTTCTCGGGATTTTCACTTTCTCCCGCGGCAACCCCGATCAGCTCCGTTCCCTGGAACGCGAAGTTTACGGTAATCATCGTAATAAGCATAGCCTTAATGCCGTTCGGAAACAATCCATCCTCATAAAAATGAGAGAAGAAAGGAGCCTGCTCGCCGTGTTTCATGTCAATCAGGCCGAACATGGCGGCGCCGCCCAAAATAATAAACAGCAGAATGACTAAAATTTTAATACCGGAAAACCAAAATTCCGACTCAGCGAACGCTTTTGTGGTAATGGCGTTCAAAAGAAACATCAGTCCGACAAACACGAGGCACCACACCCATACGGGAACATGCGGAAACCAGCGGAGCATCAATTGTCCCGCAGATAAAAACTCAATGGCGCATGTCACCGCCCAGCCGAGCCAGTACAGCCAGCCGAATGCGAAACCGAAAGCGGGGCTGATGAATTTGGTTGCGTACGTCTGAAACGACCCTGATACGGGAAGGGCAACCGCAAGCTCGCCTAAGCAGAGCATTGTCAAAAACATAATAAAACCGCCGACCAGATAAGACAGAACCGCGCCCAGCGGTCCCGCCTGGTTAATTGTAAATCCGGTACTCAGGAAAAACCCGGTGCCGATCACTCCGCCCAAAGAAATCATAAACAAATGGCGTGATTTCATTGTGCGCTGAAGCTGATTCTCTTTTTGATTTGTATTCACTATTCTGCACCCCTTCAGCAACTTGTATTGGAACCAAGCCGGTGCTTTGAAACCGATTTGCTGTCCAAAGAGCCTCTATTTGTATATGAATGTTATATGAAATTCATTTTCGTACATAAAGATACATTATACTAAAATACTGTCGCCGCGCAAATAGAGTGTGCTGAATTTTTTATTTGTAAATTCCATACAAGCCGAGGGAAAGCATTGCCACATCAAGGTTTTACGCGTTTTGAAGCACGTTTGTGATCTTTTGGATCGCCCAGTCCAAGTCTTCCTTGGAAATCATTAACGGCGGTGCAAAACGGATCACGGTATCATGTGTTTCTTTGCATAAAAGCCCTTCGCCTTTCAGCTTTTCACAGTACGGGCGGGCCGCTTCTGTCAGTTCAACGCCGATAAACAGGCCGCGTCCGCGCACGTCTTTTATGATCGGGTTATCGATTTTCTCAAGCTCTTCTTTAAAATAACGGCCAAGCTGAAGGGAACGCTCTGCCAGCCCTTCTTCCTCAAGGACTTCAAGAGATGCGAGCGATACCGCGCAAGCGAGCGGGTTTCCGCCGAATGTCGAGCCGTGGGAACCCGGGTTAAACACACCGAGAATGTCACGGTTCGCCGCGATGCACGAAATCGGGAAGACGCCCCCGCCGAGCGCTTTGCCTAAGATGAACATATCCGGTACGATATTTTCCCAGTCAACCGCGAATGTTTTCCCTGTGCGGCCGAGTCCCGTCTGAATTTCATCAGCGATCAGAAGCACATTTTCTTCCTTACAAATGGCGGCCGCTTCTTGTAAAAATCCTTCCGGCGGAATGACGATGCCCGCTTCTCCCTGAATCGGTTCGAATAAGAAAGCGGCTGTGTTCGGCGTGATCGCCCGGCGCAGCGCTTCTGCGTCTCCGTATGGAATTAATTTTATACCCGGAAGCATAGGTCCGAAACCGCGTTTATACTCATCTTCTGAAGAAAGGGATACCGCAAGCATCGTTCTGCCGTGGAAGTTGCCGATACACGCAATGATTTCCGCCTGATTATCCGCTACTCCTTTGACCTCATATGCCCAGCGTCTCGCCGCTTTGACAGCGGATTCAACGGCTTCCGCCCCCGTATTCATCGGCAGAATCATATCTTTTCCGGTCAGCTTGGCTGTTTTCTCATAAAACGGACCGAGCTGATCATTATGGAACGCGCGTGACGTCAGAGTGATTTTATCCGCCTGATCCTTCAGCGCCTGAATGATCTTCGGATGTCTGTGCCCCTGGTTCACCGCAGAATAAGCACTCAGCATATCCATATATTGATTACCTTCAGGGTCTTTTACCCAAACACCCTGCGCTTCGGAAATAACAATCGGCAGAGGATGATAGTTGTTCGCGCCGTAATGTGAAGTTTGGCTGATAATTTCTTGAGATTTTGTGAAAGCTGACATAATCTGATTCCCCCTTGTTTTGTAATCATTCAACATTAGATCTTGCTTTCCCTTTTTATAAAGCAAGTTCCGTGCCAATTCGAAAAAACGGGATGTTTCGCCAGCATTCTTTCTTTTCCCGCAAAATTTTCCGGCAGTTTGCGTGCAAACTTCAGCCAAGCGCAAAATTTTTTTGCGTTTCCCGCTGACAAAATAGGAGCAATCCAATTAGATTGCTCCTACTCAACAGTTATTTATTCAATTGTCTCTGATATACAATGTAAGAATATAGTAAAGATAATATGATACAGCCGATTGCAGCCATGAAAATGACTGACACTCTATACACCGGCGGCAAAAAAGCTGCAAGCATCATGAGCATGCCCGCTAAGACAAAAAGTTTCGAACTAACCCTGTGTGTATCCTTCCAAACTCTTTCACTGCTCAGCGTCCAAGGTGTTCTTATCCCTAAAAAGAAATTAGGCTTAACGATTTGAATGAAGTTTCCAAGCACCATAAATAATGCTCCCACTGCAAGGGTTACTAAATGAGTAATAGGGAGATCATATCCCAGACCGGTCAAGATGGTAATCAGATTAATGACAAACAGAACCGCAAACATTGTATTAAATATAGCCATATATGGCCGGATAAATGTTTTGTAGTTATTTTTAGGATCAATCTTAGGGATGATAACCATTAAAATATATAGAATAATCATGATGCCAATAAGCATCATCATCGCATTAGCTTTCGTTTGGTAATCATTTGCACTTCCGTTTAATCCCCAGTGTGTCGCCAAATTGTCCGGTAAAGATGAATATGTGCAAACCCATGTGAAAACAGTTAAAACTATGATTCCTGCTGAAAAGAGATATTTTTTCATGATTCCCCGCCTTTCTTATTATCATGTTCTGAATCAGTCAGAGAAAAGAACCAGCCTATAAGATCCTGTAATACAGTGGTATTTAATGAATACATAATAAATTGGCCTTTCCTCTCATCGTGAACCAAATCAGTATTTTTCAATATGGTAAGGTGATGAGAAATACTGGGTTTTGACATGTCGAAGTGTTCCGCAATTTCTCCAGCCGTCATGTCTTGTTTCTTTAATAAATCCAAAATTCTTCTCCTTGTAGGATCGGCCAGTGCTTTAAAAGCTTTATTCAAAAACTTTCCCCCTCTCATACATACATAATTTAGATATTTAAGTATATATCTAAATATCAACCATTTTCCTAAAAAAGTCAATGGTTTTATTACCTCAATTTCCATTTATTTTTAAACATCGTCCAAGCGCAAAATTTTTTTGCGTTTCCCGTTCGATTTATTTTAAAATAATGAATGTTAAGACGATTGAGAGGGGGAATTGACCTGCACACAACCAGCGAATTTTACACACTCGTGTTACAAAGCATTCTGGAAGAGATTGATGTCGGGCTGCATGTGGTGGACGAGAAGGGCAGCACCGTCATTTACAATAAGAAAATGATGCAGATTGAAGATATGGATGAACGGGACGTCCTGCATAAAAACCTGACTGATGTATTTATGTTTTCCAATCAGCAGGACAGCACGCTCGTTCAGGCCCTTCAAGAAGGCAAAACGATTAAAAACGTGAAGCAAAGCTATTTCAATAACAAAGGCCAGGAAATCACGACGATCAACCACACCTTCCCGATTGTGCAAAACGGCGAGATCAAGGGAGCCGTGGAAATCGCCAAGGACGTCACCAAGCTAGAACGGCTGATCAGGGAGAACATGCACAGGAAAGAACAGAACAGCTACACGTTTGACAGTATTCTCGGCAACAGCCCGGTCATTCGGGAAGTCATCGAAAACGCGAAACGGGCAACCCGCACATCATCATCGGTGCTTTTGGCCGGCGAGACGGGAACGGGCAAGGAACTGTTCGCCCAAAGCATTCACAACGGCAGCCAGCGCTCAGGCGCCCCGTTCATCTCACAAAACTGCGCCGCCCTGCCGGATAGCCTGGTCGAAAGTATTTTATTCGGCACGAAAAAAGGCGCCTTTACCGGAGCCATCGACCAGCCCGGCTTATTTGAGCAGGCGCAGGGAGGCACCCTGCTCCTTGATGAGATCAACTCGCTCAATCTCAGCCTGCAGGCAAAACTGCTCCGCGCCCTTCAGGAAAAGAAAATCAGGCGTATCGGATCAGCGCAGGACAAACCGATTGACGTCCGCATCATCGCCACAATGAATGAAGACCCGATCACCGCCATTTCAGAAGAGCGGCTGCGCAAAGATTTATACTACCGCTTAAGCGTTGTCACGCTGATCATTCCGCCGCTCCGGGAGCGCAAGGAGGACATTCTGCCTCTGGCCGAAGTCTTTATCCAGAAAAACAATCACCTGTTCCATATGCATGTCGATTCGATCAGTGACGATGTGCAGCGATTCTTCCTGGAATATGACTGGCCGGGCAACATTCGCGAGCTTGAACATATGATTGAAGGCGCCATGAATTTTATGACGGATGAAACGACGATTACGGCGGCCCACCTGCCTTATCAATACCGGATGAAAATCAAACCGGCTGACACGGAAACCAAAGCCGCCGCAAGCACCCAGCCCGGCACCGATTTAAAAGACAAAATGGAAAACTTCGAAAAATACATGATCGAAAAGATCCTGAGAAAACACGGCAATAACATATCCAAAACGGCAAATGAGCTCGGAATCAGCAGACAGAGCCTGCAATACCGCCTGAAAAAATTCGGTCTGGACCGGATGAAATGAATCCATACAAAAAAAGGCTGAGATGCTCCTCAGCCTTTCGTTTATATCTGATTGGCAAGCCGCTCTCCGGTAAACCAAAAGTTCTCACTCACTGCCAATGTATGTTCCGTATTCTCGACTTGATGCCACCAATGGCGCGGCGCGTAAATGATTTCTCCCGCCTTTTGTCTGAAGCGGATCGGAGACGCCTTTTTCACCAGCGGTTTTTGCTCAATGTCTTTTTCATCAAAGACATTGATATTTCCTTCGTACAAATACGGAGAGTCGTCCGGATGATAGAAGATCCATTCCTTCTCCCCGAAAATGACGCCGTTCCACGCGTGCGTATTGTTAAAATCCTGATGCAGCGGTGTGCCTGTCTGCTTAGAACCGAGAAAGAACCACTTCCAATCCCGTCCCGTTTCTTCATCCGCTCTCAATGTGTCTTTTGTAAAATACTCGGGTGCGGAATAGACAAGGTCTAAGTCATTTTGGTTCAGCTGCGTAAAATTCCAGTCACAGTACCATTTGTCATCATTCTGATCAATGTACTCGATATAGTTGGAAAGCTTTACTTGTTTAAAGGTTTTGACCCCTTCGATATCTGATTTCCGGATGGTGACCATTCTGTCCCCATAGTGTTCGTCAATGTATTCAAGCGTCCACGGCCTGCATTCCCAGTGATCCATTGCCCCCGTCAAAATAAAAGGTTTCTTATCAGCATACTCGCTTACAAAAAGATCGTACGATAACTCATTGATTGTCAGTCTGTCAATGGTCATATCCATTCCCCTTTTATTCGGCAATCTGCCGTTTTTTTTGTTTGGCGTAACTGTATGGACCTGAAAAGATGGTGACGTTTTGATTCTCAAGCCAGAAAATCTTGTTGAACTTCTCCAGCAGGTTTCTGTCATGAGAAACGCAGATGATGGTGCCTTGAAACTGCATCAGGCTGTTTTCGAGAATTTCCTGAGATTCAATATCCAAGTGGTTGGTCGGCTCATCCAGGATCAGGACATTCAGCTTTTTTTCCATTAAGATGGACAGCTTCAGCCTGATTCTCTCACCGCCCGACAGGACGGAAAGTTTTTTAAAGACAGACGACCCGTAAAATCCGTACTTGGCCAGCATATTCCGGGCCATGCCCTCTTCAGTCAGCAGATTTTCTTTAAAGAATTGCAGAATCGTCTGACTCGAATCTCCTACATGGCTCTTTTGATCAATGTAGCCTATTTTAAGATTTTCTCCCACTTTAATGGTGCCGTCCGACAGTTCTCTTTCCCCAATGATACAGCGGATCAGCGTTGTTTTGCCGACGCCGTTTCTGCCGACGATGCCGATTCTGTCTTTATGCTTTATGCGCAGATTCACATTTTGATATAAAAGGGAAGATCCGTTGGTCACCTTTCCGTTTTCAATGAACACAATATCTTTTGAACCGGCGCCCGCTTCCTGAAATGCGTTTTTTAATTTTTGCTCCGTCCGGACCGGCTTATTGATCAGCTCGATCCTTTTCAGCGCCTTTTCCATATTATTCGCGCGTCTGTGCAGGCCGACAGACGGCGGATTTGAGCGGTTGGCCCAATCTCTCAGCTGGGCGATGGATTCCTTCATCTTCTGTATTTTTCTCTGCTGTTCTTCATATTTCTCAAACTGGGCGATGATGAATTCTTCCCGTTTTTTCAGGTATTCGCTGAATCCGTAAGGCCAAATCTTCACCTCGGTATCGTCAATCTCGAGCACCTTCATCGCCGTTTGATCGGCAAACGTTTTATCGTGGGTCGTAAACAGAATGGTTTTGTTCGATTTTTTAATAAACCCTTCAAGCCACTCAATCGCATGGACATCCAAATGGTTGGTCGGCTCGTCCAGCAGTATAACGTCGTCGTTGCGGATTAAAATTTCGGCAAGGCCGGCTTTTGTTTTTTCGCCGCCGCTCAGCTTTGAAAACGGCTGATCCTTTAATTCGCTGAGGCTGAGCCCGTTGCATACCTCGTCAATCATCGCATGCATCTGGTAGCCGTTGTTCCGCTCAAATGTTTCCGTGTATTGACTGTACTTTTCCAATAAAGCAGTCAGCTCGTCATCACTCATCGGTTCCGAAAGCTTCAGCTCAATGGCTTTCATTTCCTTCTGGATCACCGCGAGAGCTTCAAACGATTTTTCCAGATATTGATACAACGTCAGATCCTCATGGGGATCAGCGATCTGCTTCAGCAAACCGACCTTCGCCCCTTTGTTGATCGCAATCGTTCCTTCATCTGCCTCAAGCTCTCCGGAAAGCACCCTGAACAGCGTGCTTTTGCCGGAACCGTTCGGCCCGGCCACAAGCACTTTTTCGCCTTCATTGATGAAAAAAGAAACTTGTTTGAAAATGGTATCTCCCGCTAAATTCACCGTAAGATTATGAATATTCAGCAACTCACATCATCCCTTTGTCATTCTGGTTCAAAGCTCGACTTTATTCTGGATGGCGACGCTCGCTTTCAGTTTGTAAAAGCTGAGCATCATAAACAGCGACAATAAGATGGATAATACCCCGATTGCGGTCAGCAGCAAAGCTGAATCAAAATAGTCCGTTAAGAATCCGATAAACGGAAAGGCAATGAACATGAAGAGCGAGGTCATCAAACTGATAATGGACAGCAGCGTGGCTCTCGTTCTGGACGGAATCTCATTATTCACCACCTGACTGGATACGGGTTCTATCACATCATAGAGCGCGTTAATGACGACAAAAGCTGCAATCGTCACGTACAGACTGCCCGATGGTATAAACAGATAGGCCGCCCCGATGATACAGAATGTCAGCAGAAGCACGCGCCTCGGCGTGAATTTTTCCGCCGGCTTGGAAGAAAAGATGGAGCACAGCGCCTGCAAGATGGACAGTCCCGCAAAAATAATGGATATATTGCGCACGGACAGCCCTTCCTGACTTAACAAATCTTGTCCGTACATATAAAAAACCGATGTAATCGCAAAGAAAACGGAGAGTGACAGCACCAGATATTTAAAGGCTTTGTTCAGCCTGAAGAAATCTTTGACTTCTTTTAAGATGTCACCGACCGTCTGCGTTTCGTGTTCACTGTTTTCAAATTTGATTTCCGTCAGCTGTGTAATGACCGCCATTGCAATCAGCTGAGTCACAATCCCGGCGATAAACACATACGACCATGATATTTCCTGCAAGTAGCCGCCGATGCCCATGGCGATCGCAAGACCGAGTATGACAAGTCCGTTATAATTTCCGATGGATTTGCCGTACCACTTTTCTTTCCCTTGTTCTTTCAGTGAATCAAACAAAAAGGCATGATCCGTTCCTGATATAAACGTCAGCCCGATACCGTATATAATATGGGCGATGAAGAGGGCGATGAAGTTATGGAAGCTCAGGAACATCACCAAATAGACAATGACCATAAAATGGCCGAGCAAGAGCGATTTTTTTCTCCCGATTCTGTCCGAGATGACGCCGCTCGGCACTTCCGCCAGAAACATCGCCAAATTCAGGACCGATTGCAGGATGCCCACTAGAAACAATGAATAATTCATACTTGTTAAATATAAAATCCAAATTCCCCGTTCGAAAAAGAAGTTTCCGAAAAAACCGGAGAAGTAAAGCAAATTTCGATTCCGCAAATGAATACCCCTTTCCAGCTATCTGCATTTAACATCATGAACAGAAAGGAGCCCGTCAGTCTTTACACTAAAACCCTCTATACATGGATCTTGCAGATACAGACTTTTCCCAAAACAAATTGGGCAATAATGAGTTGTATTCTCGAATAACCCAAAAAGTTCCTTCTTTTTTTCAGATCCTATGGCATCAATGATCGTTTTTTTCTTCTTTGGATCGCTGATGTCGCGGATGAAATATTTGATATAGCTCAGCTCATGCATGTAAGCCGGCAGGAACAAATGGAGCTCAATATCAAACCCGCTTTTATCCATATGGTAATAATCATTGAAATGACTGACGCGGGAGACGGACACGTCCGCTCCGGCCCGCCGAAACAGACCAGCCAGCCTTTCAATGATCTCTCCGTTGGGATAATAATCGGCATAAACGATTCGGATCGGTTCTTCTTTTGTCAAAAGGGGCGGATCTTTCTGCGGTGTCCTCCCGCTTTCCCATATACCGATCAGTGAATCAGTCGGTGTGATGATATGCCCCAAATCCCCGGCCAGTTTTTGTTTATCAAAATAATGCTGAATGAAAGTTCTCAGCATGTCGTCCTTTACCTTGAAGGTAAATAACATCGGCAAATGATTTTCTTTAAAATCAGCATACTGCCGATACCTCATGTTTGAATGATGAAATTGGGTGTGGCAGGTCACGTCCGTTTGATTCGCTTCGTACAGCCCGATACTTTTTTCCAGATCATCATTCAAAATAAATTGGATGGTCTGAACCGTGCGGTGATCCGCGGGCGTCATTTTATATTGCGGATTCCGCTCAAATTCCAGCCCCTTCTCAAACGTACGCTTGAATCGGTACGGGCCGTTTTCCGGCACATCGCCCCCGGCGGTCCCCGGAATCAGAAAGCTGCTCTGCAAAACGGCTTCTATTTCATCAGACGGCTCGTCCAAGGTGACTTCAAAGCGTTTTTCGCCTGTTACGTTCACCCCGAGCTGATCGGATGAGACGAGGCCTTTTACATACGGAACGGCCTGTTTTATGTTCAGGAAACTGCCGAGATGGGGGCTTTGATTTTCTTTCGTCAGATGATAGATGATCGTTTGAACCACACCCTCGGCGTCGCCTAAATAGTCCGGGTGAATGTCCACCTGACAGGTGCGGGGATCTTTGCGGATGATCCGGCAGTTATAACCGTCCTGCAGGCTTTCATACATAATGCTGCACATTATCTTGCTTGTGTAATCCTGCGTATCTAATGGGTTCAAGCGTATCGGGCTTGTGTCGATTTCTATTTTTAGAGGGTCGCCCGGTTTTCTCGCCGTACGATGCATCGTCTTCATAAAGCGCTTTCCTTTTGAGAAAGCTTCGTTTCTGTAATATGAAGGCCGTCAAAGTCCAGGCCGATGCGGGTATTCAGGGATTTCGGGCTTCCGCCTGCAAGGTATGTGATAATGTCATGAGACATAAACGAGGATATAATACCGTTTGTCGCTCCTAAGGAACCTTTGATCGGTTCATCGGGGTAACAGTTCAGAAGTCCGGCCGGCATGTTTTTTTCATAGGTGACGCCGGATTGATAGGATTCAGGCGTGAGCAGAGGCCCCCATTGGCCGCTGAAGCTGCCGACCCCCCCGGTCATAAACGCGATATTCCGCTCCTTACAATACCGGTAAACCCATTCAGAAATGTTATGGGGTTTGTCAGCGGCATTTATGACGATATCAATTTCGTACGGATCTAACACACGCAGGTCCTGCGGCTGTGTCATTTCCTGATGGTAAAGTGCTGCGTCCGCATGGGGATTGATACCCGCAATATAATCTCTGCATTCTGAGATCTTTAATTTGCCTACAGAAGATTGATTATAGACGAATTGTCTGTTCAGGTTATGTACTGATACGGCATCGAAATCAATGAGAATAAAATGCTGCATGCCCGCCGCCAAAAGGTTTTGAAGAATGATCGTTCCGACGCCTCCCAGACCCACGATCGCTGCCCTGCTGCCGTCTAATCTGTTTTGGATCAGATTGGGGTTTTGGTTGAATTTCTCAAAATGGTACAGCTGCTTTTCAGTGATGCGGCCTTCACGGCCGTTTTGCCATGGCTCTATTAAAGCATCCAATTTCATTAACGCATCGAAAAACTGGTTTCCCGCTTCTTCTCCCAGAAGATCAGAAAGCTCTTGTTTTTCACAGCCGATGGTCAGCCGTTCAACCGCCTCTTTGATCTCACTCGTATGCGCAAGCTTAATCGCCTTTCGATATTGAATGATAATATGCGCCGTGTAGGTCAGCACCTGCACGCTGTCTTTAAACTTCCAGCGCTTACAGTCCGTTGACATCATGACATACCCCCTGAAAGATAATAACTCCCCAATGAGGGGAGTCACGGCTTTACTAGCAACGATGCACCAAGCTTGCTGTTTCTGTATCAAGATCAAGTTCTTCAATCTTCATCAGTACACACCCCCTTTACCAATAACTAGATATTATCACCAATATTGGAAAAGGACAAGTTATTTTTTGAAAATTTAGAATTTATATATAAATTGTGATTTTTCTTCCTGCTTCCCGGTTTATCCCGGCAACCGGATGATGAACACGGAGCCTTTTCCCTGCTCACTTTTCACTTCAATTGTTCCGTTATGGCTGTCGATAATGGTTTTTGTAATGGCAAGACCCAGCCCCGCGCCGCCGGATTGACGGGATCGGGAGGTTTCCGCCCTGTAAAAACGGTCAAACAAATGAGGCACATGCTCCGGAGCGATTCCCGTTCCGTTATCTGCAATCATAAGCATGATTCCTCCGTCTTTCTGCAGGGAGACGGTGATGACACCCGTGTCTTCATCCGTATGCTGCACCGCATTGTAAAAGAGGTTGAGAATGACCTGCTTCATTTTGTCTTTGTCAAAAACGGCTTCTATCTTTTGATCGACAAAGAACTCGAGCTTCCGGTTTCTCGCGAGCAGCTTCAGCTGAGCCTCCATTTCCAAAATGACGTCTCCCAATGCGCCTTTTTTCATTTCAAAGCTCGGCACCCGGTCAATCTTCGCGAGAAACAGAAGATCCTCTATCAGCTTATTCGCCTTGGCGGATTCCGCGTACATGCTTTGAAGCGCTTTTTCTTTCTGCTCCGGCTTTTCCGCCGCTCCGCACATTAACATTTCGATACAGCCGTGAATGGAGGTAAGCGGCGTTCTCAGCTCATGTGATGCGTCTGATACAAACTGCCGGATGCGCTCCTTCGCTTCTTTTTCCGCCTGAAAAGAGGTTTCAATCCGTTCCAGCATCTGATTGATGGAGGTGCCCAGCGACTCAATTTCTGCCTGCCTTTTATCAATCGGCAGCCGTTTATCGAGACTGCCGGCATGAATGTCACCCATCATACGCACAATGCGGGACAGCGGCTTGAGTGTGAGCCGGATCACCGGCAAGAAAACAAACAGGCCGATGACCAAAGCCGCAAAGGAAAGCACCGCGAAAATGCTGATCTGGCGGAAAAGCGAATCATTCAGAGGCTGGGTCAGCGTGCTCATCTGCACAACTCCCGCCTGCCTTCCGTCAACGGAAATCGCCTGAAACACGACGATGATTTCCTCACCCGCCTTATTGTGAGCCACCTGATAGTGAAGCGCCATGGTATCTGTCAGCGCATCCCGGTACACTTTTTTCGGGAAAGAAGGAGCGGCCCCCGCGTGCGGGTCTTCTGATAAAACAGACATCTTGTATGATTGATTGATAAAAGCAACCGTCACCCCGGGGTAAATCAAATTCGGATGAGCCGGTGTTTCGGAACGGGCAAGGGTTTTGATGGACCTCCATACGCTTTGATCCATTGAATTGATATAACTCTGAATGCTGATCGCCTGATTTTCATACATCGTCCGTGTCATAAACATGTACTGAGTGCCGCCGATGAAACATAACAGCAAAGCCAAAATCGCCAGTGACCTGAACAGGAGCTGGAATCGCAGGGTTCTGTACAGCCGTTTCATGCCAGATCCACCCTGTACCCGGCGCCCCGAACCGTGCGAATCACCTTGTGTTCTTTGTCCTTCAGCTTTTCGCGCAAAGAACGGGTGTACACCTCGACGATATTGTCTTCCCCGAGGACCGTTCCGTAATGAAGCCCCATCGTTAAAGAATCAATGAGTGCAGACTCGCCGTCTGCACTCAGCTTGATGCCTTTCAACTTTTCCATGATGCAGTCTCTCCTTAGATGTATCAGCCTGTGTTTATTTTTTTCGCTTCCCCTTCTATTATTCGCTTTTATCTGAAACAAAATGGAATCTAAGCTGAATTGATGAAAGTAAACGCTGAAAACGGAGCCATCTGCAAATAAAATCATTATCTGCCGCTTCAATTCAGCAGCACCAGTTCTAAGTTCACGTCTGCCTTTTTCTAAATATACCCATTTTTTAACTGAACGTGTTGTGACCCGCGTTCAGTTCTTTTTTATGGCTTCTGAAAAACGGCATAAAAAAAGCGCCCTGAAAAAGGACGTTTAATATAACATGTTTCATGTTCTTAAATTCTGCATTCTAAAATAATTCTTCCTTCACATTCACCTTCAATTTCATTCAATACGATGATCACATCAGCCGTTTTCATGTGTTTCACCTCCCGTTTTCATAATAGTATAATATTAACAAATAAATCAATAAAAAACAGCCCGGATGTCCGGGCTGTTTTTTTATTTCTGTAATCGATCCGCTTCTGTCAGTTTGACTTCCGCTGTTTTTTTCTTTCCCGAACGGTAGAACGTGATGTTCACACGGTCGCCGATCTTTTTGCGATACAGGCGCTCACGGAGATCAACAACGTCATTGACCTTATGTCCGTCGAACCCGGTAATCACGTCGAGCTTTTTCAAACCCGCTTTTCCGGCCGGTGAAAACGCGTCGACACCCATAATGACCGCCCCGGTTTTAATGCCTTTCGGAAGTTTCAGCGTCTGGCTCCAATGGTAGCTCGCAATATCCGTTAAGGATTTCATCTCAATACCGAGGAAAGGCCGTCTGACTTCTCCGTATTTTTCTAAATCCTGAATAACGGGAATGACAAGCTTTGACGGGATGGACAGGCCGATGCCTTCAACGGCGGATTCAGCGATCTTCATTGAGTTGATGCCGACCACCTTGCCCGATATATCCATCAAAGCGCCGCCGCTGTTGCCGGGGTTAATCGCGGCATCGGTCTGCAGCACTTCCGCATTCCAATCCGGCTGTCCGTCGCCGTTTGAGTCAACGGGCACCGCCCTTTCCGTGCCTGAAATGATCCCCTGTGTCACTGATCCCGCAAATTCAAGCCCGAGCGGATTTCCGATCGCAATGACCGGTTCTCCGACTTTGACCTGATCAGAATTGCCGAACTGGGCGGCCGATTTGATTTTATCAGACTTCACCTTCAGCACGGCGAGATCCATCAGACGGTCGCTCCCGATCAGCTCAGCAGGCACGCGTGAGCCATCCTTCAGGCTGATCTCAATCTCAGTCGCACCTTCAATGACATGGTGATTGGTTACGATATAAGAAGTGTTTCCGTTCTTTTTGTAAATGACACCCGACCCGCTTCCCGCTTCGCCGCCCTCTCCCCAAATATCGGTCTTTTGGATATTGAGAACACCGACTACCGAATCTGATACACGGCTCACCATATTCGTGACAGCGTCATTGACATTTACGTTGACTGTTTTCACCTGTTCGCTGCCGAGACGCTGGCTGGTGCTTTTGCTGCTTTCTCCATGGTCTCCGCCTGTCCAGTACGGCAGCAGGAAAGCCATGAGCGCGGCCCCGACGATGACGCCGATCAGACTTGATAGAAAGTACCCTCTCTTGCTGCGGCGGGGCTGTTCGGAGGCGTACTGTTCATCATCGCGATTATAATCCACCCTATCTCAAATCCTTTCAAGAGTACTCGATTTGCTTATAGTGTGGGTCAGATCGCGGATTAATAATCATGATTCATTTGGAAAAATTACACGGCGCACAGCGGCGTCGGGATTTTTGGATCGGTATCAAATAACTGAAACGTTTCCCCGGCGACAAATCCTTTCGCAGCCAATGTCTGCTGCACGGACATTCTCGCCAGTTCCTTCATATTGTTGTCTTGGCTCAGATGCGCCAAATAGATGCGCGATGTGCCGTCGCCGATGACATCAGTCATGGCGAGCGCCGCGTCTTCATTGGAGACGTGGCCGACATCGCTTAAAATCCGCCGCTTAATGCTCCATGGGTATCTCCCCATTTGCAGCATGCCGACATCATGGTTGCTTTCAAACACAAACACATTGGCCGAACGGATAATGCCTTTCATTCTGTCGCTCACATACCCGGTGTCCGTCATCAGTGCGAGCTTTCTGCCTTGGTAGTGGAAAACATAAAACATCGGCTCGGCCGCGTCATGAGAGACGCCGAATGACTCAACATCAAGCCCGCCGAAGGATTTTACGCTTTCCATCGGGAACAAAAACTTTTGTCCGGTATCCAGCTTGCCGATCTGATTCTCCATCGCTTTCCACGTCTTTTCATTGGCGTAGACGGGAAGACCGTACTTTCTCGCAATGACGCCGAGCCCTTTAATATGGTCGCTGTGCTCGTGAGTGACAAAGATGCCGTCGACGTCGTCTATCTTGCGGCCGATTTTCTCCATCAGCCCGTCCATCGCTTTACCGCTCAGGCCGGCATCCACCAGAAAAGAGTGCTCCTCTGTCTCCAGATAAAACGCGTTTCCGGTACTCCCGCTCGCAAGCACGCTAAATTGCAAGCCCATTGTGTCTCACTCCATTATTTATTTTGATTGTTATCAATGACTGTGCTTTCCAATGCATTCACAGTGTACGTTTGCTGTGTCTTTTTCTTCGTCCCTTTTGACTTATCTTCAATTGTAATTCTCCATACCGGCGCCAGCACCTGCGTACTTGTCAGCGGATATTGGGCAATATAGCCGAACTTAACGCTTTTAACGGCGCAATTCGCTTTTAAGTAATTTTGAGAATACAATAATTCGACCGCATCAAGCTCAGGAATCAGGCTCTCCGTCTGGATTCGCTTGAATGACTCCAGCATGGTCTGCTCGTAAGATACGACCTCGTTTTTATCGTTCAAATGCAGAATCACCTGTCCGATCGCATCCGTGGACGAGTCAAAATCCTGATAAATCAACTGGCCGTCATACATCTGGTAAAAAATGATCTGTTTTTTATCCTTGTCGACTTTCCACAGTTTATATTTTTCACCGCCGGTTATTTTAGAGCTGACGAGCGATTCCGCATCCTCCTGCGGTTTTTGCTTCGATAAACCAACCGGATCGGTAAATTTCATTTTCAGTGTGGTAACCTTGTGATCATCCTCCGGCATCTCCATTAAAGGCTTTTGATCTTTCAAAGCATCAATATCTTCAGCGGTAAATACCTTTTGGCCCGCCGTCAGCCGGTAGCCCGTCGCGGAATCAGAAGACAGGTTGCCGAAAGTGATATGATCCATCTCCATGTCTTTTTCCACATTTGAATTTTTAATCACTTCGTATTCACTGCTCGAGCGTTTTTCAAAAAACTGATAGCCGAGAAAAATATCAAGGATGAGGAAGGCAATGATGAAGATCGTTTTTGTCTTATTCCACTCCATTATCGTCCTCCTCCTTCCCCAGCAGATCTTTCGTAATCGGAACGATCTTCCCGTTGATTTTCATACTCCAGACGGGTTCCAGTTCAACGAGATCATTCGTTGATGAAGAGACCATTTGATAGGCCAGGAAGATCTGGTCGATTTTATTCACGTCGTATTTATCCTGCTGCTCCAGCAGAGCCACAACCTCATTGCCGTTCATCATTTTTACGTCTTTTGTTTTAATCGGATTCGGTCCGAGAACATAGTTCGGCCGCTTGTAGCTGAGAACCTCGTCATTGGCCCATTGCAGGGTCAAAACGGGTCCGGATCCGAAAGGCTTAGACGTGCTGTTAATTACAGGCATTTGGTCTTTAAACATGTAGAAACTCAGCTGTTGGTTATCACTCACATTGAAAAATTGATAATGATCCGTCCAGCTTCCCGTATCCTCTAAATATTTATAGCTTTTCTTAATCAGCTCCCCTGTTTGATAAGAAGCGCTTTGTGCCAGGTTCCGATGCTGGAATTGAATCTGCCGCTGTGTCGAATTGATTTCCAGACGGCTGATTCCGTCAGTCAGCACATTCCGATTGTAATTCGGGTCTTCTCTGACCGTGCTCGGATCATTAAAAAGCGTCTGCTTAAACAGGTTCGTCTTAATGGTTTCAGTGATAAATTCTTTTTCCTTCATATTAAATCGCGCATTCGGCATGAGAAATTCTTTGCTTTTTCCGACCGAATAGAGGTGGTATAACGGCATACTCGACTTTTTGCTGTACAGCTCATTCATCAGATTGCGGTAATTCGCCGATTCCACAGTCACTTCCAAAATCAGCTGCTTGCTGTATGAGACCATGTAAATCTTTTTATTTGTCTTATTCTCATTAAACGGAATGACAATATGGTCAAATGAGCTGTATTCCATTGACGGATTCGACCATTTAAACATTGTTTGGAAGAAATCAATCGGAATGGTGTCATTGAATTGCAGATCGAGCTTTGCCGAATTGCCGTTTCTGCCGTAAAGCCAATTTTTAAAACCGAGCTTGTCGTATTGATCGGAAATATCCTTCATCCCTTTTACTTCCCATTGCGGCAAATCCGCCCACAGGTCATTAAAGAGCGTCTCATCATCCACTTTATAATGAGAGCCGTTTGTATGAATAAACATATCCCGGGGTTTTACCGTTTGCGCTACTTTTTGGCTCGTTTTATCAATTTTATGCTTTTCCCGGACAGTCGATTTGGTTGAGGCCGTGCCTTCTGAAAAATTGGGCTGGAATGTCCAAATTCCCCATGTTAAAACAAGACTAATGACGACCAGCACTGACAGTATGACTGTTTTTATATTTTCACGCCTCATCCCAATCATCCTCTTGCTCTTCTTTATATGGAAGAGTAAATGTAATCTTCGTTCCTTTGCCTTCTACACTGTCGGCCCAAATGTCTCCGCCGTGCGCCTGAACCATCTCTTTTGCAATCGCAAGGCCGAGTCCGGTGCCGCCGAGTTTTCTCGTGCGCGCTTTATCCACTCTGTAGAAACGGTCAAAGACTTTTTCCACATCTTTTTTCGGAATGCCGATGCCTTCATCTTTTACGCTGATATAGAGCAGCTCTTCTTTCTCATTCACATCGACTGAGAAAGTGACATGTCCGCCTTCCGGTGAGTATTTCAGTGCGTTAGAAATGATATTATCGAGAACCTGCGTCACTTTATCCTGATCAATCTCCACGTACAGATTTCTGTCCGGAAGCTCGCGGATAAATTCGACATGCTGTTCTTTTGTCATTTCAAAACGATCGATAATCAGTGACATAAAGCGGATCATATGAATCCACTCTCGATTAAACTGATAATCTTTGCTGTCGAATTTAGAAAGCTGAAGCAGGTCGTTCACCAATCTGATCATGCGCTCAGTCTCATTTTGGGTCACCATTAAGAAACGCGGAGCGATATCTTTGTTTTCCCACGCGCCTTCTGCAAGCGCCTCTAAATAGCTTCGCATGGTCGTCAGCGGTGTCCGCAGCTCATGAGACACGTTGGCAACGAACTCTCTGCGTTCCCGATCGAGTTTTTCCTGTTCGGTGACATCATAAAGAACCGCGATTAAACCGTCGATTTTTCCGTGCTCTCTCTGAATAACGGAAAAATTCACCCGCAGTACAGTCGTTTCATCGTCACGTTCGATCTCCAGCAGCATGGAATCCTGCTGTTCTACTAAATCCTCAAATGTAAAGTTCTCTTTTATGCCTAATAAAGACGTAATCGGCATCTCTAAAGCCGTTTCACGTGAAACATTCAGCAGCTCAAGCGCAGGGCTGTTTAAAAGAATAATAGCTCCATTGCGATTCGTAGCGATGACACCGTCCGTCATATACGCGATAACGGAAGAAAGCTTTCTTCTCTCCCCTTCCGTCATGGCTTGGGCATCTTCAAGCTCTCTCGTCAGATGGTTGAACGTCGTTGCGAGCTGACCGATTTCATCATGCCCGTATTTCCGCACCTTTCTGGAGAAATTCCCTTTTGCCAGTTCCATCGCCTGCTTACGCATATCCGACAGCGGATGGGTAATGGTGCGGGCGAGAAATATACCGAGAAGAGCCGTCAGAACAAGGGCTAAGCCTGTTCCTGAAGCAAGAATCGAGTTGACGGTTTTCATCTGATTAAAGGTATCTTCCATACTGGCCACGACATATATCGCGCCGACAACTTCCTGATTCTCTGTGACGACAGGTTTTGCTGAAATCAGCACTCTGTTTTTGCTTTTAGGATCATAATATTTTTTTGAATAGGCCTGTTTTGTTGAGAAAATCCGTTTAAAAATCGGGTCAGTCGTCTGTTTCCCCGCTATTTCCTCACCATAAGGCCTCGAGGAACCGACGACCTCATAGCTTTTATCAACAAATGTAATCTCCCGTATTTCATTATTCTTCGTAAAATCATTCAAAATCCGTTTGACGTCATCTTTAATGACGGTGCTGTCATTATCTCCTTTATATTCCTGCTCAATATAATAGGAAAGATTGTCAATCCGCTGATTTAACGATAATTCATAGGACTTGAGAAGAGAATTCTCCACCTGTTTCACAAAGTACACGCCGATAATCTGCATGGCGATGATAATGAGAAGCACATAGATCAGCGTGATCTTAAACTGAATCGACCGAAAAAAACCAACCTTATTCATCGCCGGTTAGTCCTGTTCAGGGTTTCTCAAGTAATAACCGACACCCCGTCTTGTGACGATCCAGTTCGGATGGCTCGGATTATCCTCGATTTTCTCACGGAGACGGCGCACTGTTACATCCACCGTTCTCACATCACCGAAATAGTCATAGCCCCACACAGTCTGCAGCAGATGCTCACGCGTCATAACCTGTCCGATATGTTTGGCTAAGTAATGAAGCAATTCAAACTCACGATGAGTCAGCTCGATCGTTTCTTCTCTTTTTGATACGACATAAGCGTCAGGGAAGATGACGAGAGAACCGATATGAATGTCATTAGAAGCTGATTCCTCCTCAGCCGGCGCAACCGTAAGCTGGCGGCGCAGGTTCGCTTTGACGCGGGCCAGAAGCTCACGCGTGCTGAAAGGCTTCGTGACATAGTCATCCGCTCCGATTTCAAGCCCGATGACCTTGTCAATCTCCGAGTCTTTTGCCGTCAGCATAATAATCGGCATATCATATTTTTTCCGGACTTCCCGGCACACTTCAACTCCGTCTTTATTCGGAAGCATAATATCTAAAAGAATTAAATCAGGCTGAAGCTCCTCCACCATTTCCACGGCTTCGTTTCCGTCGTACGCACAATGCACGTCATAGCCTTCTTTTCTTAAATTAAACTCTAATATATCTGCAATCGGTTTTTCATCATCGACTACAAGGATTTTCTTATCCATCATCTTGATTTTCCTCCTGCCAGAATGACTTCATTTCATCTATTGATGTTTCATGATGATCACAATTCGGATCGTGAAAAACGTTCCCCGTCTATTATAACGGTTTCAGGTCAAAAGATAAAAAAATTAAAGAGAACAGCGCAAAAACGTATTGAACTGCCATCCTTTTGTCATGTTTTTTATTTTCTTTTAAAAAATAATATTTTTTTGAAACCTCACGAAAAAAAACGCCGTCTAGTGTTTGACGTCTTCTTCTGGGCCGGCTGAAAAGCCGGCTCTCCCTTTTTTATAACAAAAGAAAAAACGCACCTACTATTGCAGATGCGTTTGGGTAAGTGGCTCGGGACGGAATCGAACCGCCGACACACGGATTTTCAGTCCGTTGCTCTACCAACTGAGCTACCGAGCCAGATGTTTCTTTTCTATACTATAAAGTAAAGTAAAATGGCGGTCCGGACGGGACTCGAACCCGCGACCTCCTGCGTGACAGGCAGGCATTCTAACCAACTGAACTACCG